>NZ_JBEYIL010000003.1:767753-916947 GCF_040635845.1 Streptomyces sp. NPDC006872 | reverse complement strand
ATTTTTGGCACGCTGTTGAGTTCTCAAGGAACGGACGCTTCCTTTGTACTCACCCGAGACACTCTCAGGCTTTCCTCCGGGCAGTTTCCCTTCGGTCTTGCGTTTCCGACTCTATCAGATCCTTTTCCGATCCGATTTCCTCGGTGCTTTCCAGGTTCCCGCTTTTGTTTCGCGGTTTCCCTTTCCGGCGGTTCCGACTCTATCAGATCCTTTCGGCGCTGATTCCCAGTCAGAGGGGGTTGTCTTCGCGGCCCTTGGGCCGTTCCGACGAGTGAGACTTTAGCGGATTCCCGGCTCCCGAAGCCAATCGGGGTCCTGCGCCCTTTCGAACGCGGATTCCTCATTTCGCGAATACGCACGCCAATGACGCGACGGCAGACGAAACGACTGCACGTCGAGAAGTGGCAAGTACTTGCGGAATGGCTGTCCGGGGACCGACCGGAGTCGGCGCTCACGTCGGACAACTCGGAGAACACTACGTATGCGGCCGGGGTGTGTCAACTCAAGTGCTGATGGCACCCCTAAGGCGTACTCTGACGGCCATGACTACGTGTACGTGCACCCAACTGTGGTGGGCCGCCTGACGGCGGCCGTGTACTCACGTATGCACTCAACGGCCGCCGCTTCGGCGGCCGTTCTTGTTTCTCCCTCCAGGGGTTCAGGGGTCGGCAGGCCAGGGCGGCGGCCTCGACCAGGAGGTGGAGAGATGAAGCGGGTATTCAGCGGGATCAAGCCGACCGGGCACCTGACGCTGGGGAACTACCTGGGGGCCATGCGGCAGTGGGCCGAGGTCGACCAGCATCAGGCGGACTCGGTGTTCTGTGTCGTCGATCTGCACGCGCTGACCGTGGAGCACGATCCCGCGCGGGTGCGGCGGCTGAGTCGGCAGTCGGCGACGCTGCTGCTGGCGGCGGGACTGGATCCACGGTTGTGCACCGTGTTCGTGCAGAGCCATGTGGACGAGCACGCGCGGTTGTCGTATCTGCTGGAGTGCGTGGCCACGGACGGCGAGATGCGCCGGATGATCCAGTACAAGGAGAAGGCCGTGCGGGAGCGGGAGCGCGGGGGCAGTGTGCGGCTGTCGTTGCTGACGTATCCGGTGTTGATGGCGGCGGACATCCTGGCCTACGGGACCGACGAGGTGCCGGTGGGGGACGACCAGACGCAGCATGTGGAGCTGGCGCGGGATCTGGCGGTGCGGTTCAACCAGCGGTACGGGCACACGTTCGTGGTGCCGAGGGCGACGCGTCCGGCGGTGGCGGCTCGGGTGATGAACCTGCAGGACCCGGGGTCGAAGATGGGCAAGAGCGACGACTTCGGGCCGGGGATCGTCTATCTGCTGGACGAACCCGACGTGGTGCGCAAGAAGATCATGCGGGCTGTCACCGACAGCGGGCGGGAAGTGGTGTACGACCGTGAAGGGCGGCCCGGGGTCGCGAATCTGCTGGAGATTCTCGCGGCCTGTACGGGTGGGAACCCGGAGATCTTGGGCGGCGTTCATACGTCGTACGGCTCTTTGAAGAAGGACACGGCGGACGCGGTGGTGGAGGTCCTGAGGCCTCTTCAGGCCCGGCACAAGGAGTTGTGCGCTGATCCTGTCCATGTGGAGGGGGTGCTGCGGGATGGAGCGGAGAAGGCTCGGGAGATGGCCCGGCCGGTCGTGGACAGCGCCTATCGCGCGATCGGGTTGCTCCCGCCCCTGACCGAGTCGGTGTCGGACGGGGTGCTGAACGCCGCTCGGTAGGCGCGTGGGCTGGTGGCGAGGCGCGATGCGAAGTGCTGGCGCATGGTGACCTCGCTGCCGAAGCCGGCGCGTCGGGCCACCTCCGGCATGGGGAGGTCGGTGCGTTCGAGAAGTTTCTGGGCTGCGGCGACGCGCTGGTCCAGGAGCCAGCGGAGCGGGGTGGCACCGGTCGCCGCGGTGAAGTGGCGGGCGAAGCTGCGCGCGGACATGCCCGCGTGCGCCGCCAGGTCGGCGACGGTGAGTGGCTGGTGCAGATGGCGCAGGGCGTGTTCGCGTACCGCGGCGAGGGTGTCGGCGTCTCGGTCGGCGCGCGGGGTGGGGTGTTCGATGAACTGGGCCTGGGTTCCGGTGCGGAAGGGGGCGGTGACCATGGAGCGGGCGATGGTGGCGGCCGCTTCCGCGCCGTGGGAGCGGCGGACCAGGTGGAGGCAGAGGTCGATGCCGGCTGCCGTGCCGGCGGCGGTCCAGATGTTGTCGTCCTCGATGAAGAGGGCGTCGGGGACGACGGTGACCTGGGGGTGGTGGGTGCGCAGGAGGTCGATCAGGTCCCAGTGGGTGATCGCTCGGCGGCCGTCGAGGAGGCCTGCCTGGGCGAGGGTGAAGGCGCCGCCGCAGAGGGCGGCGAGGGTGGTGCCGCGGGCGTGGGCGTGGCGGAGTGCGTCCAGGACGGGGGCCGGTGCGGAGGTGAGGTGGTCGTCCAGGCCGGGGACGAGGATCAGGTCTGCTCGGGAGAGCCAGGTGAGGGTGCGGTCGGGGAGGAGGGCCAGACCGCCGCGCATCGGGATGGGGGTGGTGGTGTCGGTGGCGACCCGGCGCAGGTCGAAGGCGGGGGCGCCGCGGTCGGTGCGGTCGCTGCCCCAGACCTCGGTGATGACGGAGACGTCGAAGGCGCGGATGCCGGGGAAGGCGACGAGGGCGACCCGGTACGCAGGCTTCATGGGTGGCAGTAAACCATCGATCGATGACTTTTCGTCCTCTGGGGAGTGTCCGGGGCCGGCGGCAGGATCGTGGGCATGGACATCGCAGAGATCGCAGCGAACGCAGCCCTGGTCGTCGTCGACGTACAGAAGGGGTTCGAGGAGCTTGACCACTGGGGGGCTCGGAACAATCCCGGGGCCGATGACAACATCGCCGCGCTCATCGACGTCTGGCAGAGGACGGGGCGGCCGGTCGTGTTCGTGCGGCATGACTCGTCCGAGCCGGGGTCGCCGTTGCGGGCGGGGTATAGGGGGAACGACTTCAAGGAGTACGTGGAGGAGAGGAGGGGGAAGGGCGCCGGGGCCGAGCTGCTCATCACGAAGACGGTGAACTCGGCGTTCCTGGGGACGCCGGATCTGGGGGCCTGGCTGAGCGCGGAGGGGATCTCGCAGTTCGTGGTGGCCGGGATCCAGACCAACATGTGCGTGGAGACGACGGCGCGGATGGGCGGGAACCTGGGGTACGACGTGCTCGTGGCGTACGACGCGACGCACACGTTCGACCTGGAGGGGCCGTTCGGGTGGCGGCGGAGTGCGGACGAGCTCGCGCAGGCGTCCGCGGTGTCCCTGCACGGGGGTGGGTTCGCTCGGGTGGTGAGCACGCAGGACGTCGTCGCGGGGGCGGCCGGGGTCTGACCGCCCCGGCTTGTCCTCCCGGCGGGTGTCAGTCCTTCTTGCCCGAGGCCAGCTCGCGGCTGCGGTCGCGGGCGGCCTCGAGGGCGGCGATGAGGGCGGCCCGTACGCCGTGGTTCTCGAGTTCGCGGATGGCGCTGATGGTGGTGCCGGCCGGGGAGGTGACGTTCTCGCGGAGCTTGACCGGGTGTTCGCCGCTGTCGCGGAGCATCGTCGCGGCGCCGATCGCGGACTGGACGATGAGGTCGTGGGCCTTGTCGCGGGGCAGGCCGAGGAGGATGCCGGCGTCGGTCATGGCTTCGACCAGGTAGAAGAAGTACGCCGGGCCGGAGCCGGAGAGGGCCGTGCAGGCGTCCTGCTGGGACTCGGGGACGCGGAGCGTCTTGCCCACGGCGCCGAAGATCTCCTCGGTGTGGGCGAGGTGCTCGGCGGTGGCGTGGGTGCCGGCGGAGATGACGGACATGGCCTCGTCGACGAGGGCGGGGGTGTTCGTCATGACGCGGACGACCGGGGTGCCGGCGGCGAGGCGTTCCTCGATGGAGGCGGTGGTGATGCCGGCGGCTCCGCTGATGATCAGGCGGTCGGCGGGGACATGGGGGGCGAGCTCGTCGAGGAGGGCGCCCATGTCCTGCGGCTTGACCGTGAGGATCAGGGTGTCGGCGGTCTTGGCGGCCTCGGCGTTGGTGACCGGCGTGACTCCGTAGCGGGTGCGGAGTTCCTCGGCTCGCTCCGGGCGGCGGGCGGTGACGAGGAGGTCGTCGGGGGCCCAGCCGCCTCGGATCATGCCGCTGAGGAGGGCTTCGCCGATCTTGCCGGTGCCGAGGACTGCGACTTTCTGGGTCATGGTGCGGGGCCCTCCGGGGGTTGCGTCGTCCGGGGTACATCCTCGCACCGGCGAGTGGCGGGGTGAGCTGGTGTCCGGTGGGCGGACGTTGGGTTTTCGCCCCCGCCGCCCCTTCCCTCCCCCACTCTCGGCTTCGCTCGAGCGGGGGGACCCCCATCATCCCTGGGGGCTGCGCCCCCAGACCCCCCTTCGCCCTGAACGCCCTCGTCCTCAAACGCCGGACGGGCTGAGGCGGTCACGCTGTGCGGCGTCGGAGGGTTGCTGCGCCCAGGCAGAGGACCAGGACTGCGCAGCCGCCGACGATGAGGACGTCCCGTACGAAGGTGGCTGTCATGTCTGTGCGGGTGAGGACCTCGTTCATGCCGTCGACGGCGTAGGACATGGGGAGGACGTCGGAGAGGGCCTCCAGGGCGGGGTGCATGGTGTCTCGGGGGGCGAAGAGACCGCAGAGGAGGAGTTGGGGGAAGATCACCGCCGGCATGAACTGGACGGCCTGGAACTCCGAGGCCGCGAAGGCGGAGACGAAGAGGCCCAGGGCGGTGCCGAGGAGGGCGTCGAGGAGGGCGACCAGGAGGAGGAGCCAGGGGCTGCCCGTGACGTCCAGGTCCAGGAACCAGACCGCCAGGGCGGTGGCGAGGGCCGATTGAATGATCGCGAGGAAGCCGAAGGCGAGGGCGTAGCCGGCGATCAGGTCGCCTTTGCCGAGGGGCATGGCGAGGAGGCGTTCGAGGGTGCCCGAGGTGCGTTCGCGCAGGGTGGCGATGGACGTGACCAGGAACATCGTGATCAGCGGGAAGATGCCCAGGAGGGATGCGCCGATGTTGTCGAAGGTGCGGGGGTTGCCGTCGAAGACGTAGCGGAGCAGGAACAGCATCACGCAGGGGATGAGGACGAGCAGCGCGATGGTGCGGGGGTCGTGGCTCAGTTGGCGTAGGACGCGGGCCGCGGTGGCTGTGGTGCGGGAGGCGTTCAGCGCCCTGGTGGGGATGGGGGCGGTGGGGGTTGTCGTGGTCATCGGGTTGTCTCCTTTTCGCGGGTCGCCTGGGTCGCGGCGTCCACCAGGTGCAGGAAGGCCGACTCGACCGTGTCCGCGGCGGTGCGGGTGCGCAGGTCGTCGGGGGTGGCGTCGGCGAGGATCTCGCCCTCGCGCATGAGGAGCAGGCGGTGGCAGCGCTCGGCCTCGTCCATGACGTGGGAGGAGACGAGCAGGGTCGCGCCTCGGGTCGCGGCGATGTCGTGGAAGAGGTTCCAGAGGTCGCGGCGGAGCACCGGGTCCAGGCCGACGGTCGGTTCGTCGAGGACCAGGAGTTCCGGGGTGCCCAGGAGGGCCACGGCGAGTGAGACGCGGTTGCGCTGACCGCCGGAGAGGTTGCCGGCGAGGGCGTCGGCGTGGGTGGTCAGGTCGACGTCGGCGATGGCTCGGGTGACGTTCTCGTCGCGGCGGTCGGCTGCCGCGCGGCCCGGGTCGAGGATCGCGGCGAAGTAGTCGAGGTTCTGGCGGATCGTCAGGTCGTCGTAGACGGACGGGGCCTGGGTCACGTAGCCGATGCGGGTGCGGAGGGTGGGGTGGCCGGCGGGCCGGCCGAGGACCTCGAGGGTGCCGGTGACCTTGGCCTGGGTGCCGACGATCGCGCGCATGAGGGTCGACTTGCCACAGCCGGAGGGGCCCAGCAGGCCGGTGATCTGGCCGCGGGGGACGGTGAAGTCGAGGGTGCGCAGGACGGTGCGGGGGCCTCGGACGACCGTCAGGGCTTGGGCTCGTACGGCGGGGGCTGCGGTGACGGCGGCCTGCCTGTCGGCTTCGCCGGGTGGGTGTGCGTATGAGCCGGGGTTAAAATTCATCATGCGATGAATAATGCTCGGGGTGCGCTGAGGCGTCAAGTGGCGCAGGCGCGTGGCGGTGGGATTGGAAGCGGAGGCTCCGGTTCATCCGCTTCCGTGTTCACATGCTCGGCACAGGAACCGGGCGTCGAGCCGGTCGTTTCAACTGACAATGGAATTCATGCGCGGACGGGGGCGGCCGTCCTCGTTCGCGGATGGTCGTCGCCGTGCCCTCCCCCGGTGCGGCGCGCCCACGCATCTCCCGTTTCCTACCGGAGGTGCCGCCATGTTGCGCCGTGGTGTCGGCAAGGCCGATCTGTTCGCTTCTCTCGTCGTCTTTCTCGTCGCGCTCCCGCTCTGCGTGGGCGTCGCCATCGCCTCCGGCGTGCCCGCCGAGCTGGGGCTGATCACCGGCATGGTCGGCGGGCTGGTCGCCGGGGTGCTGCCCGGCAGCAGCCTGCAGGTGAGCGGGCCCGCGGCGGGGCTCACCGTGCTCGTCTACGAGGCCGTGCAGCGGTACGGGCCACAGGCGCTCGGGGTGCTGGTGCTCGCCGCCGGACTGGTGCAGCTCGGGCTGGGCGCGCTGCGGCTGGGGCGATGGTTCCGGGCCGTGTCGGTGGCCGTCGTGCACGGGATGCTCGCCGGGATCGGGCTGGTGCTCGTCGCCGGGCAGGTGTACGCCCTCGGGGACGCGGCCGCGCCGGCGGGCGGGCTCGCCAAGCTCGGCGGGCTGGTGTCGCTGCCCGGGAAGGTGGACCCGGTCGCGTTGTCAGTGGGGGGTGCCACGATGGTCGTGCTGCTGTTGTGGGGGCGGTGGCGGCGCGGTGCGCGCCTGGTTCCTGCGCCGTTGGTCGCGGTGGCGCTGGCGGCAGGCGTGACCTGGGTGTTCGACCTGGATGTGCGGCGCGTCCAGGTGCAGGGGCTGCTGGATGCGGTACGGCTGCCGGAGCCGTCGGACTTCGGGCGGCTGACGGAAGTGGGAGTGATCGGGACCGTCGTGGCGTTCGCGTTGATCGCGTCGGCGGAGTCGCTGTTCAGCGCGGCGGCGGTGGACCGGTTGCACGACGGACGGAGGACGGACTACGACCGGGAGTTGATGGCACAGGGCGCGGGCAACGCGGTGTGCGGGGTGCTGGGCGCGCTGCCGATGACGGCCGTCATCGTGCGGAGCGCGTCAAACGTGCAGGCGGGGGCGCGGACCAAGGCGTCGCGGGTGCTGCACGGGGTGTGGCTGCTGCTGTTCGCGGCCGTCGTGCCCGGGGTGCTGGAGGTCATTCCGGTGGCGGCGCTGGCCGGGCTGCTCGTGTACGCCGGCTGCAAGCTCGTGCCCGTGCGGGAGATGCGCAAGCTGTGGCACGAACATCGGGGCGAGGTCGTCGTGCTCGGCGTGACGGCGGTCGCGATCGTCGTGGGGAACCTGTTCGAGGGGGTGTTGATCGGGCTGGCCCTGGCCGTGGCGAAGACGGCGTGGGAGATCAGCCATGTGCACGTGGAGACCGAGGACCGGGGGGAGGCGGGGCTCGTCGTACGGGTACTGGGGCATGCCACGTTTCTGCGGCTGCCGAAGCTGCTCGACGCGTTGGACGCGCTGCCGCACGACCGCGAGGTGCGGCTGGAGTTGGGCGGACTGCGGCATGTGGACCACGCGTGTGCGGCGGCCCTGGAGGGGTGGGCCGCCGCGCGGGGTCAGGCCTTGGCGGCGACCAGTAGCTCGACCTCGTAGGTCTCCTCAACGACTCCGTCGGGAAAGACCTCGCGCAGGTGTTCCCGTTCTTCGGTGAGGAAGGCCGTGGTGCGTTCCTCACCGGCGACCAGGAAGACCGAGTGGCTGCCGATGTTGGCAAGGTGGGTGTCGACCGGGACGTGGCGGCTCCAGCGGACCAGGCGGAACGTGAAGTCCAGACGGCCGGTGGGGTCGGCGAGGGCGGCCCGGGCACCGCTGCCGTTGACCTCGACGGACGGGTGGGCGGCGAAGGCGGCGAAGCGCGCGCCGATGCGGTCCGTCTGGGCGGCGATCCACGGCACGTCGAGGGCGTAGGTGTTCCACCACAGCGCCAGCGCGCCGCCCGGCCGCAGGACGCGCAGGGCCTCCGGGACCGAGCGGGCCGGGTCGGTCCAGTGCCAGGACTGGGCGTAGGTGAGGAAGTCGAGGGAGTCGGCGGCCAGGGGGAGGTGGTTGCCGTCGCCTCGGACGATCGGCACGTCGGGGAGGGTGCGGCGGAACTGCTCGGTCATGCCGTCCCCGGGTTCCACGGCGAGGACGTGGGCGCCGCGGGCGGGCAGGAGCGCGGTCGCGATGCCGGTGCCCGCCCCGATGTCCGCGACCCGCGCGCCGGTGAGGGGGTGTCCGGCGAGGTCCTCGATCGCGTCGAGGAGGGCGGTCGGGTAGGAGGGGCGGTTGGCGGCGTACTGGGCTGCGGCGGCGTTGAAGGAGTGGGCTCGGGCTGTGTGGGCCGTCTGCGCGAGGGCGGCCGGGGCGGCCGGCTGCGCTGTGTGGGCCGTGTGGGCCGTGTGGGCCGTGTCGGCCGTGTCGGCCGTGTCGGCCGTGTCGGCCGTGTCGGCCGTGTCGGCCGTGTCGGCCGTGTCGCCCGTGTCGGCCGTGTGGGAGGAAGCCGTCATGGGGTCATGGTGACGGGGGCGCGTGAGGAGGGGAACGGGTTTTCGGTTTGTGGGCCGGTCTGCGGGTCGACAGGGGGTCGGGCTGTCGGGGGGGGGTGGGCCTCAGCCTCGGCGGCGCTTCTTCGACGGGTTGCCCGTGCGGCGGGTGGCGCGGCGTTCGCGCTGTTGGCGGGCCGTGTCGTACTCCTCGCGCAGGAGTTTCTCGCCGGGCGCCTCAGTGAAGGTGCGGAAGAAATAGGCGAGCAGCGAGCCGACGAAGCCGATGGCCAGCAGGCCGCGCAGGGAGGCCTGGCGGTCGGGGTCGGGGCGCTTGGCGAAGCCGTCCCAGGTGTGGCGGAAGGCCAGTGCGCTGCAGACCGCGAACATCACGACGACCAGGAGGGTCACGAAGCTGCCGAGGTCGGCGATCGCGATGCCCTCGTAGGCGAAGCGCAGGACCAGGCAGGAGACCGTGACGGCGGCGAGGGAGCCGACGGCCGCGGCGATGCGGCGGGCCGCGTAGCCCTGGAGGCCGGGGTCGTGGTTCACCCAGGTCGTGCCGAAGTAGCGGAGGGTCTCGGGGCGGGGGCCGTCACCGGTCTGGCTTCCTGCCTGGCCGGTGGGGGCGCCCGGGGTGCCCGCGGAACCCGCGGAGCCCGCCGGGGTGTCCGGGGTGCCGTTTTCGTCGCTCACGGGACGATTATGGCTCCGGACGGCGGCGGGCTCCCCGGGTGGGTCGGCCCGGGATGCGTCAGGTCAGGATGCGTCGGCTCGGAATGCGCCGACCCGGGATGCTTCGGGTCAGGCGCAGTGCGGGGCGACGTAGCCGTCGCTGCCCGTCCTCACGTACGCGTCCGAGACGAACTGGCCGTCGGCGATGTTGTCCCAGATGTTCGTCGTGCCGTACGGGCCGGACACAGAGGTGCCCGGGGTCTGGCAGAAGATCGGGACCTTCGTGCCCTCGGCCAGGACCCGGACGACCGAGTAGCCGGTGCCGGGGCCGCTGCGGACGTTCAGCCGGACGCCCGGGGCGATCGGGTAGTAGGTGAGGGACGCCGCCGCGGCCGTGCTGACGGCCTCCGTCGCTTCGCCGCTCTCGACCTCTTCCACGCGGTCAACAGACATGAAAAACCTCCCCCGTTGGACCCCATGAATGGCATGGGGTCACGTTCATTCCCCTAAAACACGCAATAAAACACCTGTGCAGGATTCGCACACGGAGGCTAGCAAGCCGCCTCGGTCCCGTACGAGTCATCGACTAGGCTCCGTGCGTCGCGCGCGCGGAAGAGCGGAAGAACAGCACGGGGGTGGTCCATGACGCCACAGCGCAACACCGGGGCGGGCGCGGAAGCGGAACTTCCGGAGTACGCCGGTCACTACCGTCTTGAGGAGTGTCTGGGCTCCGGCGGCATGGGCGTGGTGCACCTGGCCCGGAGCACCTCCGGGATGAAGGTCGCGGTGAAGGTCGTCCATGCGCAGTACGCACGGGATCCCGAGTTCAGGGGCCGTTTCCGGCAGGAGGTGGCGGCCGCTCGACGGGTCAGCGGGGCGTTCACCGCACCCGTCGTCGACGCCGACCCGGAGGCCGAACGGCCTTGGATGGCCACCCTGTTCATTCCCGGCTCGACGCTCGCCGAGCAGGTGAAGCGGAGCGGACCGATGGGCTCGGGCGAGTTGCGGCGGCTGATGGCCGGGCTCGCGGAGGCGCTGCGGGACATCCACCGCGTCGGGGTCGTGCACCGGGATCTGAAGCCGAGCAACGTGCTGCTCGCCGAGGACGGGCCGAAGGTGATCGACTTCGGTATCTCCCGGCCGAAGGACAGCGAACTGCGGACCGAGACCGGCAAGTTGATCGGGACGCCGCCGTTCATGGCGCCGGAGCAGTTCCGGCGGCCGCGGGAGGTCGGTCCGGCCGCCGACATCTTCGCGCTCGGGTCGGTGATGGTGCACGCGGCGACGGGACGCGGGCCGTTCGACTCCGACAGCCCGTACGTCGTCGCCTACCAGGTCGTGCATGACGAACCGGACCTGACCGGTGTACCCGAGAACCTCGCGCCGCTGGTGGTGCGCTGCCTCGCCAAGGAGCCCGAGGACCGGCCCACGCCGGACGAGTTGATGCGGGAACTGCGGTCGGTGGCGGCCTCGTACGACACGCAGTCGTTCATACCGGCGCAGCGCACGCTGGAGGAGCACGAGGAGCGGTCCGAGGCGTCCGAGAAGCCCAGGAAGTCCGAGGCGGAGCCGGAACTCGTACCGGAACCGGGTTCGGGATCAGGTTCGGGATCTCGGGCGGGGCGGGCGGCTCGGAGTCGGCGCAGGCGGGTCGCCCTCGCCGCCGGCGCGCTGGTCGTCGTCCTCTCCGGCGGGGCGCTCGTGGCCACGCAGCTGCTGAGCAGTGTCGATCCGAGCCCGGAAGGGCAGGGGGACGCGGGGAGTTCGCAGTCCGCGTCGGCCGCCTTCACCCCCTGGAGCGTGCGACCGGCGAAGGGCAGCACCGGCGCTGGTACGGGTACCGGCACGAACGGCATGCCTCGGTGCGTCTACGACGCGCAGCGGCTGCTCTGTGTCCAGTCGGGGCTGGTGTCCGCGCTGGACTCGTCCGACGGGCGGGTGCTGTGGCGGCACGCCCTCGCCGACGGCGACCGGCCGAGCGAGGCTCCGGTGCTCGCGGGCGGGCTGGTGCAGGTGCAGGTGGTCACGGACTCGGGCAAGCGGGTGGAGGCGCTCGACCCGGCGTCGGGCGCCACGCGCTGGCAGCTGGACGTGGCGGCCTACCAGGGCGTCCGGAGCGTCGGCGGCACCCTGTTGCTGACCGCGGCCGACCGCACGGTGACCGGGGTGGACGCGGCGACGGGGAAGACGGCGTGGAGCCGGCGCATTCCGGGGCTGAGCGAGCCGTACTTCACGGCGTTCCCCAAGGATCCGCTGGCGTATGCGGTCAGTACGTCGGACGGCGGGCGCACGCAGATCACGGCCGTGGATCCGGCGACCGGGCAGGTGCGGTGGGAGGAGCGGCTCAAGGGCACGCTGACCCTCGTGGGCACCTCGGACGACAGCCTCGTCCTGCTGTCCCAGGACAGTGCGTACGGATCGGTCGACGCCGTGGTCCGCTATCGCCCGCGGGACCAGGAGACGCAGCGGGTGAAGCTGGGCGTCACGCTCCAGGAGCCGCGTGCCGCCGTGCAGGGCGACCGGGTCTACCTGCTGGCCTTCGACGGGTCGCTGGTGGCCGTCGACACGGTCGCGGGTGAGCAGGTGTGGTCCCTGCAGACGGCGGTGAGCCGGGGTTCGGCGCCGGCCGCCGACGGCTCGCACGTCTACTTCAGCGCCGCCGACGGACGTCTCCTCGCCGTGGACGCCGCGAAGGGCAAGCTCGTCGGGCAGACGGAGCTGCGGCTCGGCGCCAACTCGGACGAGGTGGTGGCCACGCTGCCCGCGCCCGAGGCGGTCGACGGCCGTGTCTACGCCGGCGCCCCCGACGGGACCGTCTTCGCGGTGGACGGACGGGATCCGGCGGACTGGTGAGAGCGCGCCGGTGACATGCGCAGGGGCCGCCTCCCGCCGCTGCGGCGGAAGGCGGCCCCTGCGCTATGGGGCGATCGGGCTCAGCCGAGCTTCGACACGTCCCGCACCGCGCCCTTGTCGGCGCTCGTCGCCATCGCGGCGTAGGCGCGCAGGGCGGCGGACACCTTGCGCTCGCGGTTCTTCGGGGCGTAGACGCCGCCGAGAGCGGCCTCGCGCCGGGCCAGTTCCGCGTCGTCGACGAGGAGTTCGATCGTGCGGCCCGGGATGTCGATGCGGATGCGGTCGCCGTCCTCGACGAGGGCGATGGTGCCGCCGGAGGCCGCCTCCGGGGACGCGTGGCCGATGGACAGACCCGAGGTGCCGCCGGAGAAGCGGCCGTCGGTGATCAGTGCGCAGGTCTTGCCGAGGCCGCGGCCCTTGAGGAAGGACGTCGGGTAGAGCATCTCCTGCATGCCGGGGCCGCCCTTGGGACCCTCGTAGCGGATGACGACGACGTCGCCGTGCGTCACCTGCTTGTTGAGGATCTTCTCGACGGCCTCCTCCTGCGACTCGCAGACGACCGCCGGACCCTCGAAGGTCCAGATCGACTCGTCCACGCCGGCCGTCTTGACCACGCAGCCGTCGACGGCGATGTTGCCGCGCAGGACCGCGAGGCCGCCGTCCTTGGAGTACGCGTGCTCGGCGCTGCGGATGCAGCCGCCGGCGGCGTCCAGGTCCAGGGCCTCCCAGCGCTCGGACTGGGAGAAGGCCTCGGCGGAGCGGACGCAGCCGGGCGCCGCGTGCCACAGTTCCAGGGCCTCCGGCGACGGCGAGCCGCCGCGCACGTCCCAGGTCTTCAGCCAGTCCGCGAGGGACGAGCTGTGAACCGAGTTCACGTCCTCGTTGAGGAGGCCCGCGCGGTGGAGTTCGCCGAGGAGGGCGGGGATGCCGCCGGCCCGGTGCACGTCCTCCATGTAGTACGTGCGGTCCTTGGCGACGTTCGGCGCGACCTTCGCCAGGCACGGCACGCGGCGCGAGACCTCGTTGATGTCGTCCAGGTCGAACGGGACGCCCGCCTCCTGGGCCGCGGCCAGCAGGTGCAGGATCGTGTTGGTCGAGCCGCCCATCGCGATGTCGAGGGCCATGGCGTTCTGGAAGGCCGCGAAAGTGGCGACGTTGCGGGGCAGGACCGTCTCGTCGTCCTGCTCGTAGTAGCGGCGGGTGATGTCCATCACCGTGCGGCCCGCGTTCTCGTACAGCGCCCGACGGGCCGTGTGCGTGGCCAGGACCGAGCCGTTGCCGGGGAGGGCCAGTCCGATGGCCTCCGCGAGGCAGTTCATCGAGTTGGCGGTGAACATGCCGGAACAGCTGCCGCAGGTCGGACAGGCGTTCTCCTCGATGCGGAGGATGTCCTCGTCCGAGATCTTGTCGTTGACGGCGTCGGAGATCGCGTCGACGAGGTCGAGGGTGCGGACCGTGCCGTCGACGAGCGTGGCGCGGCCGGACTCCATCGGGCCGCCGGAGACGAAGACCGTCGGGATGTTGAGGCGCAGGGCCGCGTTGAGCATGCCCGGGGTGATCTTGTCGCAGTTGGAGATGCAGATCAGGGCGTCGGCGCAGTGGGCCTCGACCATGTACTCGACCGAGTCCGCGATGAGGTCGCGGGAGGGGAGCGAGTAGAGCATGCCGCCGTGGCCCATCGCGATGCCGTCGTCGACCGCGATGGTGTTGAACTCGCGCGGGATGCCTCCGGCGGCGGTGATGGCCTCGCTGACGATGCGGCCCACCGGCTGGAGGTGGGTGTGGCCGGGCACGAACTCGGTGAAGCTGTTGGCCACCGCGATGATCGGCTTCCGGCCGATGTCCGCACCGGGTACACCGGAGGCGCGCATAAGGGCGCGGGCGCCCGCCATGTTGCGTCCGTGGGTGACTGTGCGGGACCTCAGCTCGGGCATCGTCGCTCGCTCCTTCAGAGACTGCGATCAGAGACTTCTGACTGCAAACGAGCGTACGCCGGTCATCCAGGGGTCGGACCCGCTGTCCACATACCGGGACGAACGTCTCACCCCCGGGCCGCGTCTCACGGCCCGGTCAGGTGTCCCTGCACGACAGGCGCCACGCGCGCGATGATCAGCTCCAGGTCCGCCGAGGCCAGCGGTTCCACCTTGATGACGTACCGCAGCATCGCGCAGCCCACCAGCTGCGCCGCCGCCAGTTCGGCGCGCAGTTCGGCGTCCGGCAGGTCGAGCTGGGAGGCGATGCGGCGCAGCAGCTGCGCGGCGACCAGGCGGCGGAAGACGGCGGCGGCGGTGTCGTTGTTCACGGCGGAGCGGACGATCGCCAGCAGCGGCTTCCGGGTGGTGGGGTTCTCCCAGAGGCCGAAGACGAAGCGGGCGAGCCGCTCGCCGACCTGGTCCACGGGTGCGTCGAGGATCGCTTCCGGCGCGTCGAGCGCGGGCGCGAAGGCGACCTCGACGGCCGCTTCGAAGACCTGCTCCTTGGTGCCGAAGTAGTGGTGCACCAGTGCCGCGTCCACGCCGGCCGCCTTCGCGATGCCGCGGACGGACGTCTTCTCGTAGCCGTGTTCGGAGAACTCCTCGCGGGCGGCGGTCAGGATGTGGGCGCGGGTGTCCGCCGACTCCGTGCGAGGGGGCCGGCCGCGTTTGCGGGCGGTGACGCCGGTCATGGGCGGGGCACCTTCGCTCCGGGGGTCGCGGACGCCCCGGATGCCGAGGCGAGGTGCAGCCGGGTGAAGGCCAGGGCCTCCGCCAGGTCGGCCTCACGTTCGGCGCCGGACATCGCGCGCCGCGTGTTGACCTCGATGACGACATGCCCGTCGAAGCCGGTCAGCGCGAGCCGTTCCAGCAGCTCGGCGCAGGGCTGGTTGCCGCGGCCGGGGACCATGTGCTCGTCCTTGGCGGAACCGTTTCCGTCGGCGAGATGGACATGGCCCAGACGGTCGCTCATACGGTCGATCATCTGCATCGCGTCCGTGCGGGCCGTGGAGGCGTGGCTGAGGTCGATCGTGAAGTGCCGGTAGTCGTCCTTCGTGACGTCCCAGTCCGGCGCGTACGCGAGCATCTCGCGGTCGCGGTAGCGCCACGGGTACATGTTCTCGACGGCGAACCGGACGTCCGTCTCGTCCGCCATCCGCCAGATGCCGGTGACGAAGTCCCGCGCGTACTGGCGCTGCCAGCGGAACGGCGGGTGGACGACGACCGTGCTCGCGCCGAGCTTCTCCGCGGCCGCGCGGGCTCGCTGGAGCTTGATCCACGGGTCGGTCGACCACACCCGCTGCGTGATGAGCAGACAGGGGGCGTGCACGGCGAGGATCGGGATCCGGTGGTAGTCGCTGAGCCGGCGCAGCGCGTCGACGTCCTGGCTGACGGGGTCGTTCCAGACCATGACCTCGACGCCGTCGTACCCGAGGCGTGCGGCGATCTCGAAGGCCGTCGCCGTCGACTCCGGATAGACCGAGGCAGTCGACAGGGCGACCTTCGCATCCGGAATCCGCACGACTGGCTCTGCCATGGGGGACAGATTACGGGGTGCGGTCGGGTGGGTGCCGGGCACCTGTTCGCCGTTGTGGTGTTCACCACGGGCGGGTGCGGGCGCGCCCGGGTCGCACGCACGGTGGCCCGCGCCGCTCCCCGCGCCCCCTCGCTGCGCCTACGCCGAACCCATGTGATCGAGTTTGCGCAGGATCACGCCTTCCCTGAGCGCCCAGGGGCATATCTCGAGCGTTTCGATACCGAAGAGGTCCATCGCCCCCTCGGCGACCAGCGCACCCGCGAGAAGCTGGTTGGCGCGGCCCTCGGAGACGCCCGGCAGCTCGGCCCGCTGGGCGGCCGTCATGCCCGCGAGACGGGGCACCCAGGCCTCCAGGGACTCGCGCTTGAGCTCCCGCTGGGCGTAGACGCCCTCGGTGGAGCGGGCGGCGCCCGCGATCCGGGCGAGCTGCTTGAAGGTCTTCGACGTGGCGACGACCCGGTCCGGGGCGCCGAAGCGGCTGAACTCGCCGACCGTGCGGGCGATCTGCGCGCGGGCGTGGCGGCGCAGGGCCCGTACGTCGTCGGGTTCGGGCGGGTCGCCGGGCAGCCAGCCCGCGGTGAGGCGGCCTGCGCCGAGCGGCAGGGACACCGCCTTGTCGGGCTCCTCGTCCATGCCGTACGCGATCTCCAGGGAACCGCCGCCGATGTCCAGGACCAGCAGCTTTCCGGCCGACCAGCCGAACCAGCGGCGGGCGGCGAGGAAGGTGAGCCGGGCCTCCTCGGCGCCGGTGAGGACCTGGAGCTCGACGCCCGTCTCGGCCTGCACGCGCGCGAGGACGTCGTCGGCGTTGCTGGCCTCGCGCACGGCGGAGGTCGCGAACGGCAGCAGGTCCTCGACGCCCTTGTCCTCGGCGGCCTGGAGCGCGTCGTGGACGACGTTGATCAGTTTGTCCACGCCGTCGGAGCCGATCGCTCCGTGCTCGTCCAGCAGCTGGGCAAGGCGCAGTTCCGCCTTGTGCGAGTGCGCGGGAAGCGGGCGCGCGCCCGGGTGCGCGTCCACCACCAGCAGATGCACCGTGTTCGATCCCACGTCGAGGACACCGAGTCTCATGTTGGGAAACGCTACTGCCCGGAGCGCCCTCGACCGTCCCCGAAGGGGGTCCTGGCGACTTACCCTGGACAAGTGCCAAAGACGAACAAGGCGAAAACCGACAAATCAACCGGCGGTTCTTCGCAGGCGAAGCCGGTGAAGCCACCGAAGAAGTCGAAGAAGGCCCAGGCAGCTCAGGCGCCGGCGCCCGCTGCCGAGCTCACCGCTGAGCTCGCCGCCGACGAGAAGGGCCTCGACTTCGCGCGCGCGTGGGTGGAGTTTCCGGACCCGGCGGACGACGAACAGGTCTTCCGGTGCGATCTGACCTGGCTGACCTCACGCTGGAACTGCATCTTCGGCAGCGGCTGCCAGGGCATCCAGGCGGGCCGCGCGGACGACGGGTGCTGCACGCTGGGCGCCCACTTCTCCGACGAGGACGACGAGAAGCGCGTCGCCGAGCATGTGGCGAGGCTCACCCCCGACGTCTGGCAGCACCACGCCGAGGGCACGCTGGGCGGCTGGGTCTCGGAGGACGACGAGGGCTCCCGCCAGACCCGCCCGTTCAACGGCTCGTGCATCTTCCAGAACCGCCCCGGCTTCGCGGGCGGCGCGGGCTGCTCGCTGCACATCCTCGCCGTCAAGGAGGGCCGCGAGCCGCTGGAGACCAAGCCGGACGTCTGCTGGCAGCTTCCGGTGCGCCGGACGTACGACTGGATCGACCGGCCCGACGACACCCGGGTGCTGCAGGTGTCGATCGGCGAGTACGACCGGCGGGGCTGGGGTCCGGGCGGCCATGACCTGCACTGGTGGTGCACGTCGGCGACCTCGGCGCACGGCGCGGGCGACCCGGTGTACGTCTCCTACCGGCCGGAGCTGACCGAGCTGATGGGCAAGGCCGGCTACGACCGCCTGGTCGAGCTGTGCGAGCAGCGCCTCGCCTCGCAGCTCCCGCTGCTGGCGCCGCACCCGGCGGATCCGACGGGCCCTCGCGGCTGAGCCCGCACGGCCCGCGACCGGACGCCTACGCCGTTGTCGGACCCGGGGGGTCGCTGTCGGCGGGCGGCGGCGCCGGGCTCTCCGGGGCGGACGGGGACGGGTCGCCGGGCGTGGGTTCCGGGTCGGTGGCAGGGGGCGGGTCGGACGGAGTGGGATCCGGGGAGGACGGGGGCGTGGGAGTCGGCACGGGGTCGCCGGACGGGGGCGGGTCGACGGGGCCGCCGGGGCCCGGACCGGGGCCGTTGCCGGGGTCCGACGGGCCGGGGGCGGTGCCGTAGCCCTCGATGGAGACGACCGCGCCGGCCGGGGCGATCGCCACGCGCGCGTGCCAGTGCCCGGCGGGCTCGCGCAGATGATCGACGTACACCTTGATCGTCACCGACTCGCCGGGCTTCAGGGCGCCGGTGGAGCGGCTCAGGTAGAGCCAGTGGTCCGCGGTGGCGGCCGACCAGCGGACCGGCTCGTCGCCGTCCGGGGGCGCGCTCAGGGTGATGAGGGTGGTGTCGCCACTGTGGTCGGCCGTCACGGAGAGCCGGCCGGAGGCGCTCCTGCCGAGTCCCGTGACGCTGATGACCTCCACCGAGACGTCCGGTTCGTCGTCCTTGGTGAAACGGCTGCCGGGGCGGGTGCTGGCGTTCCCGGCGTTCTCGTAGCCGCCGGCCGTCTCGCCGTCGAGGCCGCCGGGACCCTGCGCCTCACTGGCGGTGGCCGAGCGTCCCTCGGCGCCCTCCCCCGTCGGCGTGCCGCGGTAGGCCGCCCACAGGGCCAGCACGGGAGCGGCGACGACGGTGGCGACGACGGTCGTCGTCACGGCACGCGCGCGTAGGCGCTCCCGGCGGGCGGCGCGGTCCTTGGGGTCCATCGGGAACCCACGCCGGTCGTAGCGCGGCACGGCTGCGCCCCGCGCGCGGGTGACGTGGGCCATGGCGACGTGCAGCTGCGCGCGCGGCGCTTCCAGGACGGGCAGCTCGGCGGGGGTGACACCGGTGCCGGGCCAGCGGCCCGGGACGGCGCGTTCGGCGGCCCGGCGGCAGCGCGGACAGTCGTCGACGTGCCGGACGAGTTCACGGCGCAGCGCGGCACTGAGCACGAGCTGGTTCTCGCCCGTGAGGCGGACCACACCGGGACAGCCGCCGGTCTCGACGACGGCGAGCGCCGCGCGCGTGCGTTCGACCTCGCAGGCGGCGGAGGCGAGCAGCTCGCGGGCGGCGGCGAGATCCTTGCCGAGGACGGCGGCGACCTCATGGGCGGCAAGGTGGTGGCGTACGGCGAGTTCCAGCGCCTCGCGCTGTTCCGGGGTGGTGCCGGCGGCCTCCGGCCAGGCGAGCAGGGCGAGTTCTCCACGGCGCTGCTGCTCCTGGGCCTCGTCGGAAGCGGACGTGACGGGCGGTGCGGGGTTCGGGGCCGGTGGCCGGCGCCCGCCGCTGCGTCGTGCCGCGTGCGTGCTCTGACGTTTCTGCTTGGCCTCGGTGAGTCTGCGCAGACAGGCCCAGCGGGCCAAGGCGTACAGCCAGGCCCGGCGGTCGCCCGCGGCGTCCGGGAGGCGCTGGCCGCGTCGCTCGGCGAAGGAGAGGGCGTCCCCGAGAGCGGCGGTGGCCGCGTCGTGGTCGCACAGGACGGACAGGCAGTAGGTGAACAGACCGTCAAGGTAGGGCTCGTAGCGCGCGGGCGGCCGCTGCGCGAGCGTGCGCGCCGCAGCGCCGTCGCGCGCCTCCCGGTGCGCCCGGTGTGCGCCGGTCGTGCGGGTCGAGGTTTCCGGGCTGCTGCTCATCACCCGTGCGACCGTAGGCGGCGCGGAAGGGGGTCTTCTTGTCCCTTGAGTCCTTTTAATCCGTACGGGTGAAACGATCCCTCATAAGGGGACAGGGAAGGGGGGTCCCATGGCTCGTTCGTGACGGGGTGTGGCTGATTCACAGGGGGTGCTCGTTCTCGCGGGAGCGGCCGGGGGTCCGGTTGAAGCCCGGTTGTCCACAGGCGCGTCCGGCTGTCAGTGTCGGCGGTTACGGTTTCCCCATGGCCACCCGTACGAAGACCACCAAGGACCGCCCGTCCTACCGCTGCACGGAATGCGGCTGGCAGACGGCAAAGTGGCTCGGCCGCTGCCCCGAGTGCCAGGCCTGGGGGACGGTCGAGGAGTACGGCGCGCCCGCGGTCCGCACAACGGCGCCGGGCCGCGTCACCACCTCCGCCGTGCCCATCGGCCAGGTCGACGGGCGGCAGGCCACCGCCCGCCCCACCGGCGTGCCCGAGCTGGACCGCGTCCTGGGCGGCGGGCTCGTCCCCGGCGCGGTCGTGCTCCTGGCCGGCGAGCCGGGCGTCGGCAAGTCGACCCTGCTGCTGGACGTGGCGGCCAAGTCGGCGAGTGACGAACACCGCACGCTCTATGTCACGGGCGAGGAGTCGGCGTCCCAGGTCCGGCTGCGCGCCGACCGGATCCGCGCCATCGACGACAACCTGTACCTGGCCGCGGAGACGGATCTGGCGGCCGTCCTCGGCCACTTGGACGCGGTGAAGCCGTCCCTGCTGATCGTGGACTCCGTGCAGACGGTGGCCTCCCCCGAGATCGACGGCGCGCCGGGCGGCATGGCCCAGGTCCGCGAGGTCGCGGGCGCACTGATCCGCGCCTCCAAGGAACGCGGCATGTCCACGCTCCTGGTGGGCCATGTCACAAAGGACGGCGCGATCGCCGGCCCCCGCCTCCTCGAACACCTGGTGGACGTCGTCCTGTCGTTCGAAGGCGACCGGCACGCGCGCCTGCGTCTGGTGCGGGGTGTGAAGAACCGCTACGGCGCCACCGACGAGGTCGGCTGCTTCGAACTGCACGACGAGGGCATCACGGGCCTGGCCGACCCGAGCGGACTCTTCCTGACCCGTCGTGACGAACCGGTCCCGGGCACCTGTCTGACGGTCACCCTGGAGGGCCGTCGCCCGCTGGTCGCCGAGGTGCAGGCCCTCACCGTCGACTCCCAGATCCCCTCGCCCCGCCGTACGACGTCCGGCCTGGAGACCTCCCGTGTCTCGATGATGCTGGCCGTTCTGGAGCAGCGCGGGCGGATCAGCGCGCTGGGCAAGCGGGACATCTACTCGGCGACGGTCGGCGGAGTGAAGCTGTCGGAGCCCGCCGCGGACCTGGCGATCGCCCTCGCGCTGGCCTCCGCCGCGAGCGACACCCCGCTGCCCAAGAACCTCGTCGCGATCGGCGAAGTCGGCCTCGCGGGCGAGGTCAGACGGGTCACGGGCGTCCAGCGCAGGCTCGCCGAAGCCCACCGTCTGGGCTTCACCCACGCGCTCGTGCCGGGCGATCCCGGCAAGATCCCCGCGGGCATGAAGGTGCTGGAAGTCGCGGACATGGGGGACGCCCTGCGGGTCCTGCCGCGCTCCCGTCGCCGAGACGCCCCACGGGAGACGGAGGACCGCCGGTAGACTTTGCCCTGGTCTCGCCCGTCCGTGCGAAACGAGTACGCGAAACGGGGACGCCCAGACCCTGTGACCGGAGGAGTGCAGTGGCAGCCAACGACCGGGCTTCGGCTCCCGGAAAGTCCGGTGGGAGTTCCGGTGCCGACGGCCTGATGCGCGCCGCGCTGAGCGCGGTGGCTCCCGGCACGGCCCTGCGCGACGGCCTGGAGCGCATCCTGCGCGGCAACACCGGCGGGCTCATCGTGCTGGGCTCCGACAAGACGGTCGAGGCGATGTGCACGGGCGGGTTCGTCCTGGACGTGGAGTTCGCGGCCACGCGCCTGCGTGAGCTGTGCAAGCTCGACGGCGGCATCGTGGTCTCCTCCGACCTGTCGAAGATCCTCCGGGCCGGTGTCCAACTGGTGCCGGACCCCACGATCCCCACGGAGGAGACGGGCACCCGGCACCGTACGGCGGACCGGGTCAGCAAGCAGGTCGGCTACCCGGTCGTCTCGGTCTCCCAGTCCATGCGTCTGATCGCCCTGTACGTCGACGGACAGCGCCGCGTCCTGGAGGACTCCGCGGCGATCCTGTCCCGCGCGAACCAGGCGCTGGCCACCCTGGAGCGCTACAAGCTCCGTCTGGACGAGGTCGCGGGAACGTTGTCAGCGCTGGAGATCGAGGACCTGGTGACGGTCCGGGACGTCTCCGCGGTGGCCCAGCGCCTGGAGATGGTACGCCGCATCGCCACCGAAATCGCCGAATACGTGGTCGAACTGGGCACGGACGGGCGACTGCTCGCCCTCCAGCTCGACGAGTTGATCGCCGGCGTGGAGCCGGAGCGCGAGCTGGTGGTCCGGGACTACGTCCCCGAGCCCACGGCCAAGCGTTCCCGCACGGTCGACGAGGCGCTGTACGAGCTGAACGCGCTCACCCACGCCGAACTCCTCGAACTGTCCACGGTGGCCCGCGCGTTGGGCTACACCGGCTCCCCCGAGGCCCTCGACACGGCGGTCTCCCCGCGCGGCTTCCGGCTCCTGGCGAAGGTGCCTCGCCTCCCGGGCGCCATCATCGACCGCCTCGTCGAGCACTTCGGCGGCCTCCAGAAGCTCCTCGCCGCGAGCGTCGACGACCTCCAGACGGTGGAGGGAGTGGGCGAGGCGCGGGCCCGGAGCGTCCGCGAGGGCCTGTCCCGGCTCGCGGAGTCGTCGATCCTGGAGCGGTACGTCTAGACGGACGCGTCAGTCGTCCTTCAAGACGCCAGCCGTCTCTGTCCATGCCCTGGTCGCGTTGGTCGTCCTAGTCGTCCTTCAGCACGAAGGACGACTGCGCCTTTGCAAACCCCGGGGCCTTCGCCTCGACCAGGTACGTACCCGCGCCGGCCGCGCCCGCCGGAGGGGTCGCGCACTCCGGCGCACTCGGCTTGCGGTCCCACTTCACGAGGTACGTGATGCTGTCCCCGGCCGGCACCCGGTACAGCATGCTCCCGGTCGCCTTGGGGCAGTCCGCGGACGACCAGTAGTCGTCTTCGCCGCCCGCCTGGGTGATCGTCAACACCGCGTTCTTCGGCCCGAGATCGACCTTGCAGTCGCTGGTCGAGCTGTTCTTCGCGGTCAGTTGGAAGGTGGGGGTCTCGTCCGGCGAGTAGTCGTTGCGGACGCTGCTCAGGGTCAACGTCACCACGCTGGCGGTGCAGTTGGGCAGTGTCGTCCCGGCCGGAAGCGTCGTCCCCGTACCGCTGCCGCCGCCACTGTCGCTGCC
This sequence comes from Streptomyces sp. NPDC006872, assembly GCF_040635845.1. Classification (NCBI taxonomy): domain Bacteria; kingdom Bacillati; phylum Actinomycetota; class Actinomycetes; order Kitasatosporales; family Streptomycetaceae; genus Streptomyces; species Streptomyces sp. NPDC006872. Next base: position 894,092 of record NZ_JBEYIL010000003.1, on the reverse strand, counting down.
GTTGGCGCCGTCGTCGGTGCTGCCGGAGCCCGTCGAGCCGCCGTCCGAGCCACCGGAGCCGCTGCCGTCGCCCGAGTCCGACCCGGAGCCGGACCCGCTGGTCGCGCCTTCGCTCGACTCGTCGCGCCCGCCCGGGTTTTGGCTGATCGCGGGCCCGGAGCCGGTCGGTCCCGGCGTGATCGAGGACGCGGGATTCTTGCCGTTGCCCCCGTTCGCGCTGGTCTTGCCGCCGCCTCCGCCCGAGGTCACCACCCACAGGATCAGCAGCGCCAACAGGGCGAACACGGACAGCAGTACGACCCTCCGTCGCCAGTAGATGGAGGAGGGGAGCGGACCGACCGGATTGCGCAGAGATCCCACGGCGCAAACTGTACGAGAGATCGTCGCGTTCGCTGGCCCCACCCGCCGCCAGAAGGACAACTTTTCCGGATCATCATTCCGGAAACCACCTCTCCCGTACTCGACTTCGGCCCGCGCGGTCGCCGCCCGGCCATCGCTCGGTCGCCGCTCGTTGGCCATCGCACCCGTTGCAGCTCTGGCCATGGCCACGGCACGCACGCGTGAAGGGCCCTCGGCACGGCTCCGGCACCGATACCCGGTCGGGTGGCGGTACGCGCGCGTGCCCCGGTGCGCATGGCAGGATCGGAAGGGCCATGACTGCGCCCACGAAGCCCCCGCACAGCAGCCCCGCCCGCGCCGACGTCGTCGCCGACGCCCCCGGAGCGGACCTGCACTCCCCGGTGATCGACTGGTTCGACGACCACGCCCGCGACCTGCCCTGGCGGCGCCCGGACGCCGGCGCGTGGGGTGTGATGGTCAGCGAGTTCATGCTCCAGCAGACGCCGGTCAACCGCGTCCTGCCGGTCTACGAGCAGTGGCTCGCCCGCTGGCCGCGCCCCGCCGACCTGGCCGAGGAGGCCCCCGGCGAGGCCGTACGCGCGTGGGGGCGGCTCGGCTACCCGCGCCGCGCCCTGCGGCTGCACGGCGCCGCGGCGGCGATAACGGAACGGCACGGCGGCGACGTGCCGTCGGACCACGCACAGCTCCTCGCGCTGCCCGGGATCGGCGAGTACACGGCCGCGGCCGTCGCCTCCTTCGCGTACGGCCAGCGGCACGCCGTCCTGGACACCAACGTCCGCCGTGTCTTCGCGCGCGCCGTCACGGGCGTGCAGTACCCGCCGAACGCCACCACGGCCGCCGAGCGCAAGCTGGCCCGTGCCCTGCTGCCGGACGACGAGCCGACCGCCGCGCGCTGGGCCGCCGCGTCCATGGAACTCGGGGCGCTCGTCTGCACGGCCAAGAACGAGACGTGCGTGCGCTGCCCGATCGCCGCGCAGTGCGCCTGGCGGCTCGCGGGCAAGCCGGCGCACGACGGCCCGCCGCGCCGCGGCCAGACGTACGCCGGCACCGACCGCCAGGTCAGGGGCAAGCTGCTCGCCGTCCTGCGGGACGCGCACACGCCCGTGCCGCAGGCGGCCCTCGACCGCGTGTGGCACGAACCGGTGCAACGCGCGCGTGCGCTGGACGGGCTCGTCGCGGACGGACTGGTGGAGCCGCTGCCGGGCGGGCTGTACCGCCTGCCGTTGACCTGACCTACGGCCCGTACGACGGCCCCTGACACGGACGTCGGCACGGACCTGACGCACGGTCATTTCACAGACACACGGCTTCGTCACGGTCGCCGCCGGGCTTATGTCACGCCCGGCGGCCGTACAAATCGGCCCATAGACAGGCCATTCGGCCGACTTCTCTACCCCGAACTCATTTCCGTTACACAACCGACGGACAGCTGAGCGCTGGCCGCAGGCTGCTTCGGACAGCCCCGTGACAACACCTCCGTAGCTTCATTTGCGTACCCGGCAGAGAGACGCGGGCTACAGACCACAGGGCAGTGAACCGACGGCGACCGTCCGTCGGAACGGGGAATCGGAGGCGGTTGACCATGGCGCAGGGCGACGTGCTCGAGTTCGAGGAATACGTCCGCACGCGGCAGGACGCGCTGCTGCGGAGCGCCCGGCGGCTGGTCCCGGACCCGGTCGACGCGCAGGACCTGCTGCAGACCGCGCTGGCCCGGACGTACGGTCGCTGGGACGGGATCGCGGACAAGCGGCTCGCGGACGCCTATCTGCGCCGAGTCATGATCAACACGCGGACCGAGTGGTGGCGGGCCCGCAAGCTCGAGGAAGTGCCGACCGAGCAGCTCCCGGACGCCTGTGTGGACGACTCCACCGAGCAGCACGCGGACCGCGCCCTGCTGATGGACGCGATGAAGGTCCTGGCACCGAAGCAGCGCAGCGTCGTGGTGCTGCGACACTGGGAGCAGATGTCCACGGAGGAGACGGCCGCCGCCCTCGGCATGTCGGCCGGAACGGTCAAGAGCACGCTGCACCGGGCGCTCGCCCGGCTCCGCGAGGAGCTGGAAGCCCGCGATCTGGACGCACGCGCGCTGGAGCGTGAGGAGCGGGAGCGTTGCGCGGCGGCCTGACAGAGGCCGGGCCCACACCGGCCCGAGGCACCATCCAGGCGGCGATCACGGCGATGTCCGTGCTCGCCGCCCTCGCCCTTTTCGTCTCCGCCTGCGCCACCGGCGGCACCGGCGCCCGTGACGAGGGCCCGGCCCACTCCGACGCGGTGGCGGGCGCGACGGCCTCGCCGACGGTCGCCCCCACCGCCCTCCCCGACCGGACGAACGCGGTCCAGCTCGTCAAGGACGACCCCGAGGTCTCGGCGGAGGTCAAGCGCGAGCTGACGCCCTGCATCGGCGACGAGTACCCGGTCGACGTCGCCTACGGGGACCTCACCGGCGGCTCCGGCCACGACCTCATCGTCAACGTGCTCACCTGCGGTGACGGCGTCGGAGTCGGCTCCTACGTCTACCGCGAGGACGGCGACGGCTACGAGAACGTGTTCCAGGCCGAGGAGCCCCCGGTCTACGCGGAGATAGACCGGGGCGACCTGGTGGTGTCGAAGCAGGTGTACGCGAAGGGCGACCCGGTCTCCAGCCCGTCCGGTGAGAACGTGATCACGTACCGCTGGGCGTCGGGCCGCTTCGTCAAGCAGTTCAGTTGGCACAACGACTACAGCAGCGTCGGCGACGAGCCGACGCCGGTGCCGGAGACCGGCTGACCTGCCCGGACATCCTCGCCCGAAAAAACTTCCCGCCGGCGTGAACCGATCGGGCCGCTCGTTCCGACCAATGGATGGACGGGCAAGGACGGACAGGATCGGACCGGGCGGAGGAGCAAGGACAGGGCGGGGGACGACGGGAACGCACGAGGAAATGAACGCTCGCCGCGCTCCACGCGTCCACCCAGTGGGCGCCCTCGACAGCACGCCGACAGACGCCCGCCAGACACCCTCCAGACTGACGACGTACACGCACACGAGAACGCATACGCATACGAGAACTGAGAGCACCGGGATGGCAGACCAGACCCACGTCCTGTTCGTCGAGGACGACGACGTCATCCGCGAGGCCACCCAGCTCGCCCTCGAGCGGGACGGCTTCGTGGTCACCGCGATGCCCGACGGCCTGTCGGGCCTGGAGGCGTTCCGCGCAGACCGCCCCGACATCGCGCTGCTGGACGTCATGGTGCCCGGCCTGGACGGCGTGAGCCTGTGCCGGCGCATCCGGGACGAGTCCACGGTGCCGGTGATCATGCTGTCGGCGCGCGCCGACTCCATCGACGTCGTCCTGGGCCTGGAGGCCGGCGCCGACGACTATGTGACCAAGCCGTTCGACGGCGCCGTACTGGTCGCCCGGATCCGCGCCGTCCTGCGCCGCTTCGGTCATGCGGGCGGCGGCGACCGCGCCGAGTCCGACGCCTCCGCCGCCGGTGGCGTGCTGACCTTCGGTGATCTGGAGGTCGACACGGAGGGCATGGAGGTGCGCCGGGCCGGGCAGCCGGTGGCGCTGACCCCGACCGAGATGCGCCTGCTGCTCGAGTTCTCCTCCGCTCCGGGCACGGTTCTCTCGCGCGACAAGCTGCTGGAGCGGGTGTGGGACTACGGCTGGGGCGGTGACACCCGCGTCGTCGACGTCCATGTGCAGCGACTGCGGACGAAGATCGGCCAGGACCGCATCGAGACGGTCCGCGGCTTCGGCTACAAGTTGAAGGCCTGAGCGGGGCAAGGGCAGGGGCGGGGACGGGAGTATGCGGGGGATGATCCGGCACCTGAGGCCGGCTCGCACGGAGCGCATCGGCATCCGTACGGGCCTGCGGTGGAAGCTGAGCGCGGCGATCGCGCTGGTCGGCGCGCTGGTGGCGATCGCGCTCAGCCTGGTCGTGCACAACGCCGCGCGCGTGTCCATGCTGGACAACGCACGCGACCTCGCCGACGAGCGCATCGTGATCGCCCAGAGCAACTACGAGCACTCGGGCCGGCCGAACTTCCCCAACATCAAGATCGACGACTCCAGGCTGCCGCAGGCCCTGCGGGAGAAGGTCCGGGAGGGCCGCCGGGCCACGTTCGTCTCCGACCGCCCGGGCGGTGAGCCGGACATCTGGGCGGCCGTGCCGGTCAAGGACGGCCATGTGCTGTCCCTGCACACCGGATTCACCGACCGCAGCACGGACATCCTCAAGGATCTCGACCAGGCGCTGGTGATCGGCTCCATCGCGACCGTCCTCGGCGGCAGTGCACTCGGCGTGCTCATCGGCGGACAGCTCTCACGGCGACTGCGCAAGGCCGCGGCCGCGGCCAACCAGGTCGCCAAGGGCGAGTCGGAGGTCCGGGTACGGGACGCCATCGGCGGGGTCGTGCGCGACGAGACCGACGACCTGGCGAGCGCGGTGGACGCCATGGCGGACACGCTGCAGGAGCGGCTGGAGGCCGAGCGCCGGGTCACCGCCGACATCGCGCACGAGCTGCGCACCCCGGTGACGGGCCTGCTGACAGCCGCCGAGCTGCTGCCGCCGGGCCGACCGACGGAGCTGGTCCTGGACCGGGCGAAGGCCATGCGCACCCTGGTGGAGGACGTCCTGGAGGTGGCCCGTCTCGACGGGGCCTCGGAGCGCGCCGAACTGCAGGACATCCTGCTGGGCGAGTTCGTGGCCCGGCGGGTGGCGGCCAAGGACCCGGACGTCGAGGTACGGGTGGTGCACGAGTCGATGGTGACGACCGACCCCCGTCGCCTGGAACGCGTGCTGTTCAACCTGCTGGCCAACGCCGCCCGGCACGGCAAACCGCCCATCCAGGTCACCGTCGAGGGCCGGGTCATCCGGGTCCGCGACCACGGCCCCGGTTTCCCCGGGGACCTGCTCGCCGAGGGGCCGAGCCGCTTCCGCACCGGCAGCGCCGACCGCGCCGGGCACGGCCACGGGCTCGGCCTCACCATCGCGGCGGGCCAGGCCCGTGTCCTGGGCGCCCGGCTGACCTTCCGCAACGTACGCCCCGCGGGAGCCCCGGACCACATACCGGCCGAGGGCGCGGTCGCCGTCCTCTGGCTCCCCGAACACGCCCCGACCAACACGGGAAGCTACCCGATGAGACCTTGAGGCCGGCGAACGCGCGGGGCGGGGGCTGGCTGGACTTTCCGGGGACCGGGATCCGGGGGGGGCTGGACTCACCGGGGCCGGGACCGGGGGTTGGACCGGGACCGGGGGTGAGGCTTGCGGAGCCGGGGCCGGGGATTGCAGGGCCGGGGGTGAGGCTTGCGGGGCCCGGGCATGGTCCGCCTGGCCCGGGGCCGGGATCCGGGGGCTGCACTCGCCCGGACCGGGATCCGGGGGCTGGACTCGCCGGGGCCGGGGCCGGGGATTGCAGGGCCGGGCGTGGGGGCTTGCGGGGCCGACGGTGGGGCTTGCGGGGGCGAAGGGGTGCCTAGCCCGGGGGCCTGCAGATGGCGTGCTGAGCCCTGGGGCCCGTCGTGGGTTCGCCGGGGGCCTGCGGCCGGCCCGTTGAGGGTGCCGCGCAACAGCCTGTGGCTCCAGCCCCGGCCCTCCCCTGCCCTCCCGGCTACCGGCGCCCTGCCACCAGCAACCAGCAACCAGCAACCGAACGGAGAAGGCCCCCCGGGGCGGACACCACCGGGAGGCCTTCGGTCGCTGTGAGGGGCGGCGTGCAGTCGAACCGTGCGGACTGCGCGGACTGCGCGGACTGCGCGAGCTACGTCACGCCGGACCGCGCAAGGTCAGACCTCGACCATCGGCGACTGCACAGCGGCTGCACCGTCGGTCGGCTCGTCCGCCTTCTGCGGTCCCGCGCCCTTGAGCGGCACTTCCTTCACGAACACGGCCGCCACCAGCGCGACCACCGCCACCACGGCACCCAGCAGGAACGCCGAGTGCGTGCCGGACGACACCGCGTGCTGGTAGGCCTCCCGGGCCACCGCGGGCAGCTTGGCCAGGCTGGCCGCGTCCAACTGCGCGGACTGTTCGGTGATCTTCGAGCCGATCTCGCCGGCCCGCTCGGACATGACGTCCTGGACCCGGTTGTTGAACAGCGCGCCCATGATCGCCACGCCGAAGGAGGACCCGAGCGTACGGAACAGGGTGGTGGACGAGGAGGCGACGCCCATGTCCTTCAGTTCGACGCTGTTCTGCGCGACCAGCATCGTGATCTGCATCAGGCAGCCCATGCCGAGGCCGACCACGGCCATGAACACACCGGAGGTGAAACGGCTGGTCCCGGTGTCCATCGTCGACAGCAGATACAGGCCGATGACCATCAGGACGCTGCCGACGACCGGGAAGACCTTGTACTTACCGCTGTTCGTGGTAACCCGACCGGCCACCATCGAGGTGACCAGCATGGCGCCGAGCATCGGCAGGAGCAGCAGACCGGAGTTGGTCGCCGAGGCGCCCTGCACCGACTGCTGGTACAGCGGCAGGAAGAGCGTCGCGCCGAACATCACGAAGCCGGTGACGAAGCCGATGATCGACATCAGGGTGAAGTTGCGGCTGCGGAAGATGTGCAGCGGCACGATCGGCTCGGTCGCCTTGGTCTGCCAGAACACGAACCCGATGAGCGAGGCGACGCCGATCCCGATGAGTTCCATGATCCGCGCGGACGTCCAGGCGTACTCCGTGCCGCCCCAGGTGGTGACGAGGACGATGGAGGTGATGCCGACGGTCAGCAGGACGGCGCCCAGGTAGTCGATCCGCGACTGCGACCGCTTCTTCGGCAGGTGCAGGACGGCGCTGATGAGCGCGAGCGACACCACGCCGAGCGGCAGGTTGATGTAGAAGGACCAGCGCCAGCCCCAGTTGTCGGTGATGGTGCCGCCGACCAGCGGGCCGCCGATCATCGCGAGCGCCATGACGCCGGCCATCATGCCCTGGTACTTGCCGCGCTCCCGCGGCGGGATCAGGTCGCCGATGATCGCCATGACACCGACCATCAGACCGCCCGCGCCGAGGCCCTGGATCGCGCGGAAGCCGATCAGTTCGCCCATGTTCTGGGCCATGCCGCTCAGCGCGGACCCGATCAGGAAGATCACGATCGACGTCATGAAGGCGCCCTTGCGCCCGTACATGTCGCCGAGCTTGCCCCAGATCGGGGTGGAGGCCGCGGTCGCGAGGGTGTACGCGGTCACCACCCACGAAAGGTGTTCGAGTCCGCCGAGTTCGCCGACGATCGTCGGCATCGCCGTGCCCACGATCATGTTGTCGAGCATCGCGAGCATCATCGTGATCATCAGCGCGAGCAGGACGACCCGCACGCTCTTGGGCTGCTTCTCCGCCCCGGTCTCGACTGTCTGTGTGTCCGCCATCTTCCCCACTCCCCTGGGTACAACCCCGACCGGCTACTTACTTGCCGCCCGGCTAGTTCACTACACTGGGGAAGGTAGACCTGTCACTAGCCGGTCGTCAAGTAAGTTTCTGGGGGCGAACTAGCCGGACGGCAAGTAAGTTTCCGCGGGAGCCCAAGGAGTACGAGGATGGACGTCACCATGGACGGCACCAAGCAGCAGCGGCGCGGCAACACCCGCCAGCGCATCCAGGACGTGGCACTCGAACTCTTCGCCGAGCAGGGCTACGAGAAGACCTCCCTCCGCGAGATCGCGGAGCGCTTGGAGGTCACCAAGGCGGCCCTGTACTACCACTTCAAGACCAAGGAAGAGATCATCGTCGGGATCTTCACGGATCTCACGAAGCCGATCGAAGACCTGATCGAGTGGGGCAAGGGCCAGCCGCACACCCTGGAGACCAAGCACGAGCTCGTACGGCGCTACAGCAAGGCCCTGTCCGAGGCGGCCCCGCTCTTCCGCTTCATGCAGGAGAACCAGGCGACGGTGCGGGAACTCCAGATCGGCGACTCGTTCAAGGACCGCATGCGCAGCCTGCGCGACATCATCATCGATCCGGACGCCCCCCTGACCGACCAGGTGCGCTGCGTGAGCGCCATCTTCACGCTGCACGCCGGCATGTTCTTCCTGCAGGACCTCGAAGGCGACCCCGAGGACAAGCGTGCAGCCGTCCTCGAGGTCGCCATGGGGCTGGTGACGCAGGCGCACCACGGCGCCTGATCACATCAGCGTCAGACCTTCACGCCCTTGGAGTTCAGGAACTTCACCGGGTCTATCGCCGAGCCGTAGTTCGCGGTCGTACGGATCTCGAAGTGCAGGTGCGGACCGCTGGAGTTGCCGGTGTTGCCGGACAGCGCGATCTTCTGACCCGTCTTGACGACCTGGCCGACCTTCACGTTGATGTGCGAGAGGTGGGCGTACTGCGAGTAGACGCCGTTCGCGTGCTTGATCACGATGGCGTTGCCGTAGGCCGGGCCGTCACCGGCGCCGTTGCCGCCGGCCTTGACGACGGTGCCGCCGTGCGCGGCCATGACCTTGGTGCCGCTCGGCACGGCGAAGTCCTGACCGCTGTGGGTGGACTGCCACATGCCGCCGGCCTGGGCGAAGCTGGCGGACAGCGTGTACTTCTTCACCGGGTCGATCCAGGAAGCGGCGGAGACGGCCGTCTTGGCGGCGGGCGCTGCGGCAGGGGCGGCGGCGGACGCCACTCCGGTTCCCAGCACGGCCGAGGCGCCCACTGCGGCGACCCCTACGGCCACGCGGGTGCGGAGCAGGGACGTACGGGAAGAACGGAACGTGACGCGCTTGAACATGAAGACCTCATGGGGACGGGGACAGAAGAAACCACCCGGCACGACCTCTGCCGCAGTGGCCATCCCTTGGTAACCCCCAGGCCCACAGACCCCCAAACGTGTGATCTACGACGGAAGCTAGTACTTCAGCACAAAACTTCCCATCCCTTGACAGGTCGCACTTTCCGGACACCTCCGACACCGATCCATGCCGGAGGCGGGAGCGGGGCCCGACGCCCCAGATCGATTGTCCTTTTTGCCCAGATTCAGCGTGTGACTATCCGGCTTAGTAGGCACCAAATCGCCTGTGCGGCTTGTCACCGGCCGCCCACCTCAAGGGACTTCGGAATGTGACGGCGACTACTCCCCCGCCCCACACGCGAGTTGTGACCCCGGTCACGATCACCTGCACGGGTCTGTGATCGGGCTCTCATCCGCATCTACCGTCCAGTAACCCGCTGGTTCCCCTCAGGCCACTCCGGTCGATCAGCATGCCCACGACACCCGCAGTGCATGGACGCGAGAGGACCCCACACATGACCCGAGGCACCTGGACGCGCCGCATAGCCATGACCGCCGTGGCGACCGCAGCCGTCACGGCGCTGGCCGTCCCGGCCGGCGCCCAGGCCGCGACGGCCACCGGCACCTCCGCCGTCGCCACCGCGTCCACCGCAGCGGCCGCGGAGGACGTCGACTACGCAACCTGGCAGCAGGACTGCCAGGCCGTGATGGACCAGGCCCTGCCGGCCCTGAAGAAGCGCATCGCCGCCGCCAAGACCGGCGAGAAGCAGGCGATCGTCTTCGACATCGACAACACCACCCTGGAGACCGACTTCGGCTTCAGCTACCCCCAGCCGGCCAACAAGCCGGTCCTCGACGTCGCCAAGTACGCCCAGGAGCACGGCGTCTCGCTGTTCTTCGTCACCGCCCGCCCGGGCATCATCGCCGGGGTGACCGACTACAACCTCAAGTACGTCGGCTACCAGGTCTCCGGCCTCTACGTGCGCGGCTTCCTCGACCTCTTCAAGGACGTCGCCGCCTACAAGACCGCCCAGCGCGTCGACATCGAGAACAAGGGCTACACGATCATCGCGAACATCGGCAACAGCGCCACCGACCTCTCGGGCGGCCACGCCGAGACGACGTACAAGCTGCCCGACTACGACGGCCAGCTGTCGTAACCGCACGCGAGCATGACGAAGGGGCCGGTGCTGGAAAGCACCGGCCCCTTCTGGTCGGCCGCTGAGGCCGGTCGGCCCGAAGGCCCTGAGGCTTACGCCTCCTTGCTCAGGTTCGGCCCGGCACCGCCGGCCGCCTGCTCGATCGGCGGGACGTCGGGCAGCGCCGACTTCTCCTCACCGCGGAAGGTGAAGGTCTGGGTCTCGCCCTCGCCCTCGGTGCCGACGACCACGATGTGACCGGGACGCAGCTCGCCGAAGAGGATCTTCTCCGACAGCGTGTCCTCGATCTCGCGCTGGATCGTGCGACGCAGCGGACGCGCGCCCAGCACCGGGTCGTAGCCCTTCTTGGCCAGCAGTTCCTTGGCGGACTGGGAGAGCTCGATGCCCATGTCCCGGTCCTTCAGGCGCTCGTCCACCTTGCCGATCATCAGGTCGACGATCCGCAGGATGTCCGCCTGGGTCAGCTGCGGGAAGACGACCACGTCGTCGACACGGTTGAGGAACTCGGGGCGGAAGTGCTGCTTGAGCTCGTCCGACACCTTGTTCTTCATGCGCTCGTAGTTGGTCTTCGAGTCGCCCGAGGCCGCGAAGCCCAGGTTGAAGCCCTTGGAGATGTCCCGGGTGCCGAGGTTGGTCGTCATGATGATGACCGTGTTCTTGAAGTCCACGACCCGGCCCTGGGAGTCGGTCAGGCGACCGTCCTCCAGGATCTGCAACAGCGAGTTGAAGATGTCCGGGTGGGCCTTCTCGACCTCGTCGAAGAGGACGACGGAGAACGGCTTGCGGCGCACCTTCTCGGTCAGCTGGCCGCCCTCTTCGTAGCCCACGTATCCGGGGGGCGAACCGAAGAGACGCGAGACCGTGTGCTTCTCGCTGAACTCCGACATGTCGAGGGAGATCAGCGCGTCCTCGTCACCGAAGAGGAACTCGGCGAGCGCCTTGGACAGCTCGGTCTTACCGACACCGGACGGGCCGGCGAAGATGAACGAGCCACCGGGACGCTTCGGGTCCTTCAGACCGGCACGCGTACGACGGATGGCCTTCGACAGCGCCTTGACGGCGTCGATCTGGCCGATGACGCGCTTGTGGAGCTCGTCCTCCATGCGCAGCAGACGCGAGGACTCCTCCTCGGTCAGCTTGAAGACCGGGATGCCGGTGGCGGTCGCGAGGACCTCGGCGATGAGCTCGCCGTCGACCTCGGCGACGACGTCCATGTCGCCGGCCTTCCACTCCTTCTCCCGCTTGGCCTTGGCGGCCAGGAGCTGCTTCTCCTTGTCGCGGAGGGAGGCGGCCTTCTCGAAGTCCTGCGAGTCGATCGCGGACTCCTTGTCGCGGCGGACGCCGGCGATCTTCTCGTCGAACTCGCGGAGGTCCGGCGGAGCCGTCATCCGGCGGATGCGCATCCGGGAACCGGCTTCGTCGATCAGGTCGATCGCCTTGTCCGGCAGGAAGCGGTCCGAGATGTACCGGTCGGCCAGCGTCGCGGCCTGGACCAGCGCCTCGTCCGTGATGGAGACGCGGTGGTGGGCCTCGTACCGGTCACGCAGACCCTTGAGGATCTCGATCGTGTGCGGCAGGGACGGCTCGGCGACCTGGATGGGCTGGAAGCGGCGCTCGAGGGCCGCGTCCTTCTCCAGGTGCTTGCGGTACTCGTCCAGGGTGGTGGCGCCGATGGTCTGCAGCTCACCACGGGCCAGCATCGGCTTCAGGATCGAAGCGGCGTCGATGGCGCCCTCGGCGGCACCCGCACCGACCAGCGTGTGCAGCTCGTCGATGAACAGGATGATGTCGCCGCGGGTGCGGATCTCCTTGAGGACCTTCTTCAGGCGCTCCTCGAAGTCACCGCGGTAGCGGGAGCCGGCGACCAGCGCGCCGAGGTCCAGGGTGTAGAGGTGCTTGTCCTTGAGGGTCTCGGGCACCTCGCCCTTGACGATGGCCTGGGCGAGGCCCTCGACGACGGCGGTCTTGCCGACGCCGGGCTCACCGATCAGGACCGGGTTGTTCTTGGTGCGGCGGGACAGCACCTGCATGACCCGCTCGATCTCCTTCTCGCGCCCGATGACCGGGTCGAGCTTGGACTCACGAGCGGCCTGGGTGAGGTTCCGGCCGAACTGGTCGAGCACCAGGGACGTCGAGGGCGTGCCCTCGGCAGGGCCGCCCGCGGTGGCGGTCTCCTTGCCCTGGTAACCGGAGAGCAGCTGGATGACCTGCTGCCGCACCCGGTTGAGATCTGCGCCCAGCTTGACGAGGACCTGGGCGGCGACGCCCTCGCCCTCGCGGATCAGGCCGAGCAGGATGTGCTCCGTGCCGATGTAGTTGTGACCCAGCTGAAGGGCCTCCCGGAGCGACAGCTCCAGGACCTTCTTGGCACGGGGGGTGAAGGGGATGTGCCCGGACGGGGCCTGCTGCCCCTGCCCGATGATCTCCTCCACCTGCTGGCGGACCGCCTCGAGCGAAATCCCGAGGCTCTCAAGGGCCTTGGCGGCGACACCCTCACCCTCGTGGATCAGGCCCAGGAGGATGTGCTCGGTGCCGATGTAGTTGTGGTTGAGCATCCGGGCTTCTTCCTGAGCCAGGACGACAACCCGCCGCGCGCGGTCGGTGAACCTCTCGAACATCGTTAATCGCTCCTCAGAGCGGTCAGGCAGTGGGGGGAACTTCCCCTCCCTGTCCTTCCGCAGCTTAGTCCCGCAAGCGGGGACCGCTCATTCCAACTGCCGACACCGTCGATGGCCTCCTGACCCCGAACGCCGACATCTGCTCCAACCCGATGGTGCGAGACGATGTTCCCGCAGGCCAGGCAGTTACCCCAGTCGCCAGTACGCCGATGGCGAACGCGAGACGGCCTTTCCTGCGTGTCGCCCCCTCCCACTAGGGATGTCTTACCCGCCGGCACTGACACTCCATGCCGTGCACACCGGTTCCCTCCGCTACGGGCGAACAACCTTGCGTCTCACGACACCCCCGCGCATGCCTTTTGTCGACACGCTGTGCGGTCGCGAGGCCACCCAGCGTAACTCGCGGGCCTTTTCGGCGGTTGCGTTTGGCATGGTTGGCTCAGTCCCCCCGGCTGCCGGCTCGGCCGCCTCTGCGATCCTCACGCTTCCCCTCCCCCGACGGCCGCTCGACCCGGACGATCCGGCGGATCGGTCCGACCTGGTCCGCGGCTGGTACGAGAACGAACTGGGCTGGGCGACGGTGCCCGGGGAGCCGGTACGACTTTTGGTGGGCGAGCGCTTCGACGTCCTGGACGTACCGGTCGAGGCGGGCCTCGCGGCGCTCCGGCGGCTCGCGCCGGGCTCTCCGGTGGCCGTACGGGGCGACCGGATGCGGCTGCTGGTGGCGGCGGGCTGCGCGGAGGAGGTGCCCGGGATCCTGCAGTGGCTGGAGTGGGGCGCGCTGCCGCTGGATCTGACGGCGATGGGCGCGGGCGCGCTCATCGAGGCGCCGTCGCCTCCCGCGCGAAACCCGGCCCGGGAGCCGGGCCGCGATCCCGGGCTGAACCGCCCCGGACCGGTGCAGGGGGCCGCTGTGTGGCTGCGGCCCCCCGTGGCAGGGTGCGAGGTCGAGGCCTCGCTGCCGACGATGTCGGCCTTGGGGGGCGGTGGGGGCGCCCCCGATCTCGTGCGACTGATGGACACGCTGGCGACGCACTGTCATCGTGTCCGACTGCGGCGTGCGTGCGCTCAGCCGTTGGCCTTCTCGTAGGCCTCGCGAATGGTCGCCGGAACGCGGCCACGGTCATTGACCTCGAAACCGTTCTCCTTGGCCCACGCGCGGATCTGAGCGGTGTCCTGGCTGCCACCGGAAGCGGCTCGGGCCTTTCCACGGCCACCCGAAGCACGGCCGCCGGTACGACGTCCGCCCTTCACGTAGGGCTCGAGAAGTCCACGCAGCTTGTCCGCATTGGTTGTCGTGAGATCGATCTCGTACGTCTTGCCGTCCAGCGCGAACGTCACGGTCTCGTCCGCCTCGCCGCCGTCGAGGTCGTCGACAAGAAGGACCTGAACCTTCTGTGCCACCGGATTTCCTTTCATCGAAAACGTGAGGGGTCGGGGGTCCGCGGCGTCCGCCGTTTAGCCGAGCCCTGTTATATGCAGTACTGCAGTACGTCGGAAAGCAAACCGCTTTTGCTGGGAAAACACAAACCCCCGGCAGAGACCGGCAGCCCGCCCCCGTCCGGAAACGTGCGCGTTTCGGACATAGGGAACCCGGGCAAGGCAGGTCGGCCGGAATGGACGTCGACGATCACAGATGCAGAAGCATCCGGCTGTTGCCCAAGGTGTTCGGTTTCACTCGTTCGAGTCCGAGGAACTCGGCGACGCCCTCGTCATAGGAACGCAGCAGCTCGGCGTAGACATCGGTGTCGACCGGCGTCTCACCGATCTCCACGAAGCCGTGCTTGCCGAAGAAGTCCACTTCGAAGGTCAGACAGAAAACGCGGCGAACACCGAGCCAGCGTGCGGTGTGGAGCAACTTCTCCAACAACTGGTGACCGACGCCGGCGCCCTTCAGCCCGCGCTTCACCGCGAGAGTCCGGACTTCCGCCAGGTCTTCCCACATCACGTGCAGGGCGCCACAGCCGACCACCTCGGCGTTGTCGTCGCGTTCGGCGACCCAGAACTCCTGGATGTCCTCGTAAAGCGTCACCGTCGCTTTGTCGAGCAGGATGCCCCCGCGGACGTAGGCGTCAAGGAGACGGCGCACGGCGGGGACATCGCCGGTCCGGGCCCGCCGGACGGTGATGGCTTTAGCGGTGACTTCGGGGTTCTCGGGGTTCTCGGGGTTCTCGGCGGAGGGACTCTCTGCGGACATGTGCGGACGCTATCGCCCGCCGCCCTCCGTTGCCGAGGCGGGGTTCTCCGCGCCACTGCCGCTACCGCCGGTACTCCCCGCACTCTCCGCACTCCTCTGAGTTGCGGGTTCGACAGTTTCCGGACCTTGGACGATGCGTACGGCGTCGCGCAGCGCGAGTCGCTGTTCCTCACTCATCATCCCGAAGAAGGCGACGAGAGCGGCTGCGGGGTTGTCGCTCTGCGCCCAGGCGTCGTTCATCAGGGCGGCGGCGTAGGCGGCCCTGGTGGAGACCGCCTCATATCGATAGGCCCGGCCTTCCGCTTCACGACGCACCCAGCCCTTCTGATGGAGATTGTCCAAAACGGTCATCACCGTGGTGTACGCGATGGACCGTTCCTGCTGAAGGTCTTCCAGGACTTCTCGAACGGTGACCGGGCGGTTCCACTTCCACACCCGCGTCATGACCGAGTCTTCGAGTTCTCCCAATGGGCGAGGCACAGCTCAGAACAATAGTGGGAGATCTCGCCAATCGCGTGCCGGACGTGCACCTTCATTGGCAAATGGGAACAAAAAGGGCGTACGGCTTCGAAAGAAGCCGTACGCCCGGGCAGGCGGCGGAAGCGTCGCGGGTCGGTCAGGCGTCGGGGCCCGCGGAGGCCTGGCGAGCGCCGTCCGCGCGCGCGAGTGCGGCGTCCACGGCCGCGTCCTCCTTGGCCTTGTTGGACCCGCCCTGGGTCTTCACGATCACCCTGATCACACCGACGAAGAACACGGCCATGACGACGGGAGGCACGAGCGCGGAGACGTAGTCCATGGATCCAGAGTAGCCAGGGAGGAACGGGACATCGGGGCGGGGTGCGCCCGGGTCAGCCGGCGGCGAGCCGCCGCTGCTGCGGGTCGGCGGGCGGCGGGGTCGGTTTGCGGCGCGGGAAGACCTCGCCCGGGGTGGGGACGGGCCGCCGGGCGGGTTCGGGTGCGGAGGGCTTGGTGGGGACGGAGCCGGGAGCGGGTGCGGCCGGTTTCTCGGCGGGCTTCTTCCGCGGCTGCTCGCCCGGCCGCTCGCCCGGATCCGCCGCGGCGACGGAGAGTCGGGCGCAGCCGTCGGCGGAGAGGCCCCCGGGAAGGGCCAGGAGCCGCGTACGGGACGCCGGGACCGTCGGGGCGACCGGAACGACCCTACGAGCCGTACGGCGGGCCAGACGGGCGCGTACGTCGTGTTCGGCGAGCACCTGGCAGCGGCTCAGGAGGGCTGCGGCCGTCGGGTTGCCGCGCAGGGCGCGCAGCGCGGCGAGGTCGTCGGGGTCGGGCCGGTAGCCGGTGGCCAGCACCTCCTCGAGGAGGGTGAGGTAGCCGGCGGCGGTGCCGGGGAGGGCTGCGCGGTACCGGGCGAGGTCGGCCACCAGGAAGGCCCGCAGCCGGGCGGCCTCGCCCATCGCCTCGTCGAGGGACTCGGCGAGGCGATGGCAGTCCTGGACGTCCTCGGCGGAGACGGGGCCGGGGTGGAGGGCGAGGGCGAGGGCCCGGCGGAGCACACGCAGCTCCTCCGCACCGAACGCCATGCCGCCGCGGGATCCGTAGGGCGTGGGCATGCAGCGACGATACGCGCTAATCAGACAAATTCGACACAGAGCGTGGGTGTGGCGCGCCCGGATCCGCCCTGGTGGCCCCGTCGATGGCCTGCCCTCACCCGCTTCCGTCCGCCCCGTCCGCCCCCACCCGCTTCAGGGTTCCCTCGTCACATGCGCGACACGTTCCGCTCGTACACCAGGCGCAGCCCGATCAGCGTCAGCCAGGGCTCGTGCTCGTCGATCACCGAGGACTCGCCGAGCACCGTCGGCGCCAGCCCGCCCGTGGCGATCACCGTCACGTCCTCCGGGTCGTCCGCCAGTTCGCGGGCCATCCGGGTGACCACGCCGTCGACCTGGCCCGCGAAGCCGTAGACGATCCCGGACTGCATCGCCTCGACCGTGTTCTTGCCGATCACGCTCCGGGGCCGGGCCACCTCGATCTTGCGGAGCATCGCGGCCCTGACGCCCAGCGCCTCGACCGAGATCTCGATGCCGGGGGCGATGACCCCGCCGACGTACTCCCCGCGCGCGGAGACCGCGTCGAACGTCGTCGCCGTGCCGAAGTCGACGACGATCGCCGGGCCGCCGTAGAGCTCGTTCGCCGCGACCGCGTTGATGATGCGGTCGGCGCCGACCTCCTTGGGGTTGTCGAACAGGATCGGCACGCCCGTCTTCACGCCGGGTTCGACGAGCACGGCGGGCACGTCGCCGTAGTAGCGCCGTGTCACCTCGCGCAGTTCGTGCAGTACGGAGGGCACGGTCGCGCAGATCGCGATCCCGTCGATGCCGTCGCCCAGTTCGTCCCCGAGGAGCGGGTGCATGCCCATGAGGCCCTGCAGCAGCACGGCCAGTTCGTCCGCGGTGCGGCGGGCGTCGGTGGAGATCCGCCAGTGCTCGACGATGTCCTCACCGTCGAACAGGCCGAGCACGGTGTGCGTGTTGCCCACGTCGATCGTCAGCAGCATGGCCGGTCCCCGTTCCCTACTCAGCCGCTCGCAGATCCAGACCGATGTCCAGGATCGGCGAGGAGTGGGTCAGGGCCCCTACGGCGAGGAAGTCGACGCCGGTGTCGGCGTACGCCTTGGCGTTCTCCAGCGTGAGCCGGCCCGACGCCTCCAGCAGGGCGCGCCCGCCGACGACGCCGACGGCCTCGGCGCACTCCCCGGGCGTGAAGTTGTCCAGCAGGATCAGGTCGGCGCCCGCGTCGACGACCTCGCGCAGCTGGTGCAGGGTGTCGACCTCGACCTCGATCGGCACCTCCGGGAAGGTCTCCCGGACGGCCTCGAAGGCGCGGGCGACGCCGCCCGCGGCGACCACGTGGTTGTCCTTGACGAGGGCCGCGTCGGACAGCGACATCCGGTGGTTGACGCCTCCGCCGCAGCGGACGGCGAACTTCTCCAGGGCGCGCAGTCCCGGCGTCGTCTTGCGGGTGTCCCGCACGCGTGCGTTCGTGCCCTCCAGGACGTCCGCCCACGCGCGCGTGGCGGTGGCGATGCCGGACAGCCGGCACATCAGGTTGAGCGCGCTGCGCTCGGCGGTGAGGAGATCACGCGTGCGCGTGGTGACCGACAGCAGCTTCTGTCCGGCCTCCACGCGGTCGCCGTCCTCCACGTGCCGCTCGACCTCGAACTCGTCCGTGCAGACGACCGAGACGACCGCCTCGGCGATCCTGAGGCCCGCGACCACTCCCGCCTCGCGCGCGGTGAAGTCGGCGGTGGCGACCGCGTCCTCGGGGATGGTCGCGACCGTCGTCACGTCGACGCCGTGGTCCAGGTCCTCCTGGATGGCGACGTTGGCGATGTCCTCGACCTCGACGGGGTCGAGCCCGGCGTCGGTCAGGAGCTGGGCGAGCGCGGGGTCGAGCCCGCACTCCAGGTACTCCGCGTCGGTGAAGTCCGCGTCTGCGTCGGCGCCACAGGCACAGCCGTCGCCGCAGCCGCCGCTCTGGGCGAGGGGAAGGTCGGGGGTGCTCACTTCTGTCACTGCTCCTGGTGGTGCTGCCGGGTAGGGGGGAAGTCTGCGGTATCGGTGGTGTGTACGGCGAGCGTGCGGTCCGGATTCAGCCTGACGACGATGTGGCGGCGCCAGTTCGCGTCGTCGCGGTCGCCGTGATCCTCGCGCCAGTGGCAACCGCGGGTCTCCTCGCGCTGCCGGGCGGCGGCGACCAGGACGCGCGCGACGCACAGGAGGTTGGTGGTCTCCCAGGTGTCGACGCCGGGCTCGGCCGTCTTGCCGTTCTCGTCGAGGGCGCCGCGGGCCTCGGTGTGCAGCCGTTGCAGCTGGTCGGCGGCCTTCTCCAGGGACTCGGCGGAGCGCAGGACGCCCGCGCCCGCCGTCATCACCCGCTGGATGGCGAACCGGGCCTCGGGGGCGAGGAGCGGGTGCGCGGGACGCTCGGGGTGCTCGACGGGCGCGGGCACACGCGCGTGGAGCCGGTCGTCCGCCCGGCTCGCGGCGATGTCGGCGACGATGCGCTCGGCGTAGACGAGGCCTTCCAGGAGCGAGTTCGACGCGAGCCGGTTCGCGCCGTGCACGCCGGTGCAGGCGACCTCCCCGCACGCGTACAGGCCCGGCACGGTCGTACGGCCGCGGGAGTCGGTGCGCACGCCTCCGGAGGCGTAGTGGGCGGCCGGGGCGACCGGGACGGGCTCGGTGACCGGGTCGATGCCGTGGAGGCGGCAGGCGGCGAGGATCGTCGGGAAGCGGTGCTCCCACATGTGGGCGCCGAAGTGCCGGGCGTCGAGGAACATGTGCTCGGCGTCCTGCTCCTGCATACGGCGCATGATGCCCTTGGCGACGATGTCCCGGGGCGCGAGCTCGGCCAGCTCGTGCTGCCCGACCATGAAGCGCACGCCGTCCGCGTCGACCAGGTGGGCGCCCTCGCCGCGCACGGCCTCGGAGACGAGGGGCTGCTGGCCCTCGGCGTCCGCGCCGAGGAACAGCACGGTCGGGTGGAACTGGACGAACTCCAGGTCGGAGACCTCCGCGCCGGCGCGCAGGGCGAGCGCCACGCCGTCGCCGGTGGACACGGACGGGTTGGTGGTGGCGGAGAACACCTGGCCCATGCCGCCGGTCGCAAGGACGACCGCGGGGGCGTGCACGGCGCCGACGCCGTCGTGCTGGCCCTCGCCCATGACGTGCAGGGTGACGCCGGCGGTGCGGCCGTCGGCGTCCGTGAGGAGGTCCAGGACGAGCGCGTTCTCGATCGTGCGCAGTCCACGCGCGCGTACCGCCTCGACGAGCGCCCGGGAGATCTCCGCGCCGGTCGCGTCGCCGCCCGCGTGTGCGATCCGGCGGCGGTGGTGGCCGCCCTCGCGGGTGAGCTCCAGGCCGCCTTCCTCGGACTCGTCGAAGTGCGCGCCGGTCGCGATCAGCCGGCGCACGGCGTCGGGTCCCTCGGTGACGAGGATCCGTACCGCGTCCTCGTCGCACAGGCCCGCGCCCGCCACCAGCGTGTCGTCAAGGTGCTGTTCGGGTGTGTCGCCCTCGCCCAGGGCCGCGGCTATGCCGCCCTGCGCCCAGCGGGTGGAGCCGTCGTCGAGGCGGGCCTTGGTGACGACCACGGTCTTCAGGCCTGCGGCCTCGCAGCGCAGGGCCGCGGTCAGGCCGGCGACGCCGGAGCCGACGACCACCACGTCCGCGGCGATGCTCCACCCGGGCGCGGGCGCGTGCAGTCGTATGCCTGTGCTGGTCACGAGGCGGCTCCGAAGGTCAGGGGGAGGTTGTCGATCAGCCGGGTCGTCCCGACCCGGGCGGCGACGGCGAGGACGGCCTCGCCGGTGAAGTCGTCGTCGATCTCGGTGAAGTCGGACGGGTCGACGAGGGCGAGGTAGTCCAGCTCCAGCGGCGGGTCGTGGCGGACGGCCTCGTCGAGGACCAGGCGGGCGGCCGCGCGGACGGCGGCGGGGTTGCCGGGGGCGGCCTTGGCGACGGCGTGCGCGTCGGCGGCGGCGCGGGACTCCCCTATGGCGCTGAGCGCCTCGGCACGCGCGTGCGTCGCGGGCACCTCACGCGCGCGTGCCCGCAGCGCCTCCTGCGCGGCGTGCCGGTCGCGGCCCGCGAACAGCGCCTGGGAGAGCGCCAGCGCGGTGCGCCGCTCCCGGGCGGACAGAAAGCGGTTGCGGCTGGACAGGGCCAGGCCGTCCTCCTCGCGCACCGTCGGGACGGCGACGATCTCCACGCCGAAGTTCAGGTCGCGGGCCATACGGCGGATCAGGGCGAGCTGCTGGGCGTCCTTCTGCCCGAACAGGGCCGTGTCGGGCCGGGTGAGGTGCAGCAGTTTGGCGACGACGGTGAGCATGCCGTCGAAGTGCCCCGGGCGGAAGCTGCCCTCCAGGCGGCCTCCCATGGGGCCCGCGGTGATGCGGACCTGGGGCTCGCCACCCGGGTAGACCTCGTCCACGGACGGGGCGAACACGACGTCCGCGCCGGCCTGCTCGGCGATCTTGAGGTCCGCGTCCAGGGTGCGCGGGTAGCGGTCGAGGTCCTCGCCCTGGCCGAACTGCAGCGGGTTGACGAAGACCGTGACGACGACCTCGCCGTCCGGCCCGGCGAGCTCGCGGGCGGTGCGGACGAGCGTGGCGTGCCCCTCGTGGAGGGCGCCCATCGTCATCACGACGGTCCGGCGGCCGCCACGCGTGCGTGCGTGGAGTTCGTCGGCGGTGCGCAGCAGAGTGGTGGTCATCCGGCATCTCCTTCGGCGCCGTGCGTACCGGGCGCACCGGGGGCGCCAGGGGTGCCGTGGGCTTCCTCGGCGAGCACCCCGAGGAGGTCCTCGGCGAGTTCGGGCTTCAGGAGTCCGTGGGCGAGCGCTCGGTCGGCGGTTGCGCGGGCCATCGCCAGGTAGCCGGCGACGGCCTGTGGGGCGTGCTCGCGCAGCTGTGCGACGTGCGCGGCGACCGTGCCCGCGTCCCCGCGCGCGACGGGGCCGGTGAGCGCGCCGTCGCCTGAGCGCAGCGCGTTGTCGAGGGCGGCGCCGAGCAGCGGGCCGAGCATCCGGTCGGGGGCCTCGACGCCGGCCGCGCGGAGCAGCTCCATGGACTGGGCGACCAGCGTGACCAGGTGGTTGGCGCCCAGGGCGAGGGCCGCGTGGTAGAGCGGGCGGCTCTCCTCGGCGATCCACTCCGGTT
Organism: Streptomyces sp. NPDC006872; assembly: GCF_040635845.1. Taxonomy (NCBI): domain Bacteria; kingdom Bacillati; phylum Actinomycetota; class Actinomycetes; order Kitasatosporales; family Streptomycetaceae; genus Streptomyces; species Streptomyces sp. NPDC006872. The sequence goes on along the minus strand of NZ_JBEYIL010000003.1, from coordinate 872,375 downwards.
CGCCGCCCATCTCGATCACGAGGGCCTCCGCGGCCAGCCGCAGCGCGTCGGGCGCGGTGACGCCGAAGGCGCAGCCCGCCAGCCGCTGGACGTCCACGGGCGTGCCCGTGAAGGTCATCGCCGGGTGCAGGGCCAGCGGCAGCGCGCCCGCGCGCAGGGCGGGGTCCAGGACCTTCGCGCCGTACCGCCCGGAGGTGTGCACGAGCAGTTGGCCCGGCCGTACCGCGCCGGTCTCGGCGAGGCCCTCGACGAGTCCGGGCAGGCTGTCGTCGGGGACGGTCAGCAGCACCAGATCGGAGCGCCGGAGGACCTCGGCGGGCGGAAGGAGGGGCACGTCGGGCAGCAGCAGCGCGGCTCGTCGCCTGGAGGCGTCGGAGACGCCGGAGACGGCGACCGGGCGGTGCCCGGCGAGTTGGAGGGACGCGGCCAGGGCCGGCCCGACCCGGCCGGCGCCGACGACGCCGACGGCGAGCCGCGCGGGGCGGTCCCTGGGGTCTGGCTGTTGGGCTGTACTCACGCGACGACGGCCTTCCGTTCCAGTCCGCTCCGGGTACCGGACGATTTCTCGTCATGTTAACGCGATTGGTTCGAGGGGAGTCCGGTCGTCCACAGGCTGTGGGCTTTCCCACCCGCTCCCCGAGTGCGGTCCGGGCGCCTGAAATGCGCGTGCCCGTGCGAGCCGTCGCACGGCATCATCCGGAGCATGACGAACACGGCGGAGCAGGGCGAGGAGAAGTCGGCGCACCAGCGCCTGCGGGAGCGGCGGGCGGTCGCCTTCCGGAAGGCGGAACGCGTGCTCGCGCGCGGGGGGTTCCGGGACACACTGCGTGACCGGCTCACGCTGCTGCTGGAGGCTGCGCCCCGGGTCTACGACCTGGACGAACCCGGCGACATCTACGGCGACGGGGTCGTGGAGGCCCTGGAGAAGCGGGTCGCCGAGCTGCTGGGGACGGAGGCCTGCGCGTTCTTCCCGACCGGCACGATGGCCCAACAGGTCGCCCTGCGCTGCTGGGCGGGCCGCACCGGGAACCCCACGGTCGCGCTGCACGCGCTGAGCCACCCCGAGGTGTGGGAGCGGGGCGCGTTCACCACCGTCAGCGAGCTGCGCCCGGTCCAGGTGACGCGCGAGCCCCGGCTGCCCACGGCGGAGGAGGTCCGCGCCTTCGAGGAGCCCTTCGGGGCGCTGATGCTGGAGCTGCCCCTGAGAGACGCCGGTTTCGTGCTCCCCTCCTGGGAGGAGCTGACCGAGGTCGTGGAGGCGGCACGCGAGCGCGATGCGGTCGTGCACTTCGACGGCGCGCGCCTGTGGGAGACGACCCACCACTTCGGCCGCCCCCTACGGGACATAGCGGGTCTGGCGGACAGCGTCTACGTCTCGTTCTACAAGTCCCTCGACGGCTTCGGCGGTGCCGCGCTGGCCGGCCCGAGGACGCTGGTGGAGGAGGCGAAGACCTGGCGGCACCGCTACGGCGGCATGCTCTTCCAGCAGTTCCCCACCGCGCTGTCGGCACTCGTCGGGCTGGAGCGGGAACTGCCCCGGCTGCCGGAATACGTGGCCCACGCGCGCGTGGTGGCAGCCGCGTTGCGCGAGGGGTTCGCCGAGGCGGACGTCCCGTGGGCGCGCGTGCACCCGGAGGTGCCGCACACGCACGAGTTCCAGGTCTGGCTGCCGTACGAGGCGGACGTGCTGGCCGAGGCGGCGGCGCGCCAGGCCGAGGAGACGGGCACGATGCTCTTCGCCGCCGCCTGGGCCCGCGGCGGGCCCGGTCTGTCCCTCACCGAGGTCACCGTCCGCGCCGCCGGCCTGACGTGGACGGCGGACGACGTGAAGGCGGCGGTCGCGGACTTCGCGACCCGGCTGGCCCAGGTGGTCGAGGCCTCCGAAGCGGCACAGGCGACACAGGCGACAGAGGGGGCAGAGGGGGTCAGCAGGTAGGGCGTGGGCTGAGGTGCAGCCGACGGGCCAGGGCCCGCCAGAGCCGCCCGTGGGCGGGGCGGCCCGCGACGACCGCGCGGAACTGCTGGTAGTCGCGCAGTTCACGCATCACCTGCCAGTCGTGGGCGCCCGGCGCGGGCACGACGGGCTCGCCGTGCTGCCGGGCGCGGTAGGCGTCGAGGGCGTACTGCTGGGTGATGCTCATGGCCGATCCCTCTCGGAACGAACGTGATCAGGGCGTAGGAGGAGGTGAAGGGGCTCCGCGGCTGCCCCGGCCTCTTCAGGCTGCGCCCGGCGACCGCCTCGCGTCGCGTCGATTGACGGCGGCCGTCAATCGGGAATCGCGTTGTCAGTGGCGGGGTGCACCATGAGGACATGAGCCTGAGCATCGACATCGCGGGGCTGCGGCCGGAGCGGGTCGCCGTCGTGCCCTCGCCCCTGGCCGAGCTCGGCACGGCGCTGCACGCGCTGGCCGAGCCGGGGCACCATCCCGGCCTCCAGGGCTGGGTCACCGGCGTCACCGCCCGGCTCGACCCCCATCTGGCCGACCGGATGTGCGAGGCCGACTTCCTGTGGCGGACGACGTTCTCGGACGTCTTCCTGCCCTACGCGGGAATCCCGGGCCGAGACACGCTCCCCGGGGCCACGCTCGCCGAGGAGCTCGACCTCATCGACAAGCTGACGGACGAGCAGTTCGTGGACCTGTCCCTGGAGTTCACCTGCTCTTCCGGGTACGAACTGCCGAGCAATCACGTCCTCGCCGACCCGGAACTGCGCCGCCGCGCCTTCGAACTGGCCGCCGCGCGCGGGCCGCGCCAGGTGCGGTTCACCCAACGGCTGCTCGACGACCCACCACGCGTGCGTGCCTGGCTCAGGCAGTTCCTGGAGGACTGCGACGAGGCGTTCTTCGCCGATGTCTGGGCCCGGGTACGCATCCCGCTCGCCGCCGACGCCCGTCACAAGACGGACCTGCTGCGTCACAAGGGCCTGGCCGAGACGCTCGCCGCGATGTCCCCGGCTGTCACGCTCGACGAGGCCGGGGCGCGCATCACCGTCGACAAGCTGGTCCAGGCCCGAACCACCACCGGGGACGGCGGCCTGCTGCTCGTGCCGACGAGCCTCGGCTGGCCGCACCTGATGGTGCTGTACCGGCACGGCTGGCAGCCCGTGCTGCACTACCCGGTCGGCTCTCCGGAGCTGGCCTCGCCGCCCTCGGTGGAGCAGCTGACGCTACGGATGACCGCGCTGTCCCATCCCGTCCGGATGCGGATCTGCCGCCTGCTGGCCCGCAGCGCGTACACGACGACCGAGCTGGCCCAGGCCCAGGGCATGACGGCCCCCGAGATATCCCGGCACCTCGCCGTCCTGAAGAAGGCGGGCCTGCTCACCACCCGCCGGCGCGGCCGGTACGTGCTGCACCAGCTCGACGTGACGGTGGTGGCCCGGCTGGGCAGCGACTTCCTGGAAGGGATACTCCGCTAGGCCCTACAGGGCCCGCAGGCCCTGTAGGCGCGGTAAGCCCGGTAAGCCCGGCAGGAGCTCCAAGGGGTCAGTCGAAGCGGATGTGCTTCAGGCCGACCCCGGCCTGCCGCAGCCTCGTCCGCAACGCGCCCTCGGTGTTGGGCCTGAGCGTCAGCCCGGCGAGGACGGCGATGCGGTCGGCCGTCTTCGGCACGGTCGAGTGATCCGTCCACAGATGCTCGGCGAACTCCGGCTCGCTCAGCCGTTCGAGGCAGTGGTCGAGCTTCTGGACGGCCCAGCTCTCCCGGCGCAGCCCCGCGCCCTTTCCGGCGACGAACCCGAGGAGGTGCCCCAGGCCCCGCTCACGCAGCCGCCTCACCACCGTCTCGCGTTCGGCGAGGAGCGTGAAGTGGTGTACGTCGTGGCCGAGTTCGCGCAGCATGCCGACGGTCTCCCCGAAGTACCCGGGATCGGTCACGGTCATGGGCACGATGACCACGCCGTCGCGTTTGTCGAGCGCCAGGTCGAGGACCTCGACGACACCCTGTCGCCAGGAGGTCAGGTCCTGGAAGTCCCCCCGAAGGTCGGGCGGCAGCATGCGGCGCAGGCCGAAGCCGGCGTGCTCGGGGTCGCAGACGACACTGCCGGGCAGACGGCGCTGTATCTCGTGTGCGGTCTGTGTCTTGCCGCCCCCGAAAGGGCCGTTGATCCACAGGAGCATGCGCAGACCCTAGTGGAGCGGTCGCCGGTCGGTGGCCCCCGGTCAATGTCCGCCGGTCAGTGACGTCGGTCAGCGGCCGCCTGCCCGCACGAGCCCCGTCTCGTACGCCAGGACCACCACCTGGACGCGGTCGCGCAGCCCCAGCTTGGTCAGGATGCGGCCCACGTGGGTCTTGACGGTCGCCTCGGACAGCACCAGCCGGGCCGCGATCTCCCCGTTGGACAGTCCCTGGGCGACCAGCACCATGACCTCGCGTTCCCGCTCCGTGAGCCGCTCCAGCTCCTTGTGCTGGGCCTCCTTGCCGGTGGCGGGCAGCATCGGCGCGAACCGGTCGAGGAGTCGGCGGGTGGTGGACGGGGCGACCACCGCGTCGCCGCTGTGCACGGAGCGGATGGCGGCGAGGAGCTCGCCCGGCGGGACGTCCTTCAGCATGAAGCCGGAGGCGCCCGCCTTCAGCCCGGAGAACGCGTACTCGTCCAGGTCGAAGGTGGTCAGGATCAGCACCTTCGGCGCGTCGGGCTCCGCGCAGATGCGCCGGGTGGCCTCCACGCCGTCCAGCTTCGGCATACGGACGTCCATCAGCACGACGTCGACCTCCGTGGAACGCACCACCTGCAGGGCCTCGACACCGTCGCCCGCCTCCGCCACGACCTCCATGTCCGGCTGGGCGGCGAGCACCATCCGGAACCCGGTGCGCAGCAGCACCTGGTCGTCGACGAGCATCACGCGGATCGCCATCGAGTCCTCTTCCGTCTCTTCTGTTTCCGTCAAATGGTTCAGGTGGTTCAGGGGCTTCAGGTGGTTCAAGTCGTTCAAGTAGTCGTTCGGATGGTTGTTCGAGTGATTCTTGGGGGCGTGACAGGTGTCAACAGGGGGCGTGCGTCGGCGTCAGTGCGCGGGTTTGAGCGGGAGCAGGGCGCTGATGCGGAATCCTCCGCCGGGGCGCGGGCCCGCGTCCAGGGTGCCGCCCACCATGCCGACCCGCTCGCGCATGCCGATCAGCCCGTGGCCCGCGCCGTCGGCGCCGCCCTCCTCGTACAGCTCGTGCGGGGCGCCCTTGCCGTCGTCCTCGACGAGCAGGCCGAGGCCGTCGTCGAAGTAGACCAGGCGCACGCTCGCGCCCGCGTTCGGTCCGCCGTGCTTGCGCGTGTTCGTCAACGCCTCCTGCACGATGCGGTACGCCGTCAGCTCGACACCGCTGGGCAGCGGCCGCGCAGTGCCCTCGACCTTGAAGTCCACCGGCAGGCCCGAGCCGCGGCACTGCTCGACGAGGTCTTCGATCTGTTCGACGTCCGGCTGCGGCACGTACTCGCCGCCCTCCTGGTGCTCACCGGTGCGCAGCACGCCCAGCAGACGGCGCATCTCGGCCAGCGCCTGGCGGCCGGTGGAGGAGATCGTCTCCAGGGCCTTCTTCGCCTGGTCGGGCGCCGCGTCGAGGACATAGGCGGCACCGTCGGCCTGCACCACCATCACCGACACGTTGTGCGCGACGACGTCGTGCAGCTCGCGCGCGATGCGGGCCCGCTCGGCGGCCACGGCGACCTTCGCCTGCGCCTCGCGCTCCTTCTCCAGGCGTGCCGCCCGCTCCTCCAGCTGCGCGAAGTACGCGCGGCGGGTGCGAATGGAGTCGCCCAGCACCCAGGCGAGGGCGAACGGCACCGTCTGGAAGACGATGACCGCGACCTGGCCCGGCACGCTGGAGTTCTCGTGCGGCCAGCGCAGCTGCGCCAGGGTGGCCGCACCCAGGGCCATGACCAGTGCGAGCCGGGAGGCCCAACGGGCGCCGGTCGCGGCGACGGTGTAGACGATCACCAGCAGGGCGAAGTCGGCCGCCGTGACGCCGACGTTCAGCACCAGCTGAGCCAGTCCGAGCGCGGCGGCGAGCACGAGCATCTGCTCGGGCATACGCCGACGCAATGCGATGACCAGGCACAACAGGAACACGATCGGCACCAGCAGCGCCATGGAGTCGGTGCCGCCGCGGTCCTGACCGGCGGTTCCGGCAGCCGCGGAGATCCCGAACAGGACAAGGGCCCAGAAGCCGTCCACCCCTGTCGGGTGTCTGCGGAGGAAGTCATAGAGGCGCTGCACGTAACCCAGCGTAGGGAAGCCGGATGTGTGCACGGGTCAACCGGAGGACCGATCCGGTTCGGGCGCGTGTACTCCGCAAGGTGGATGCCGTGATCACCTGTACGCCTAGTCTGGCCGGGTGGTGGACGAGATGACCGGCTCGGGCGAATGGCGCGGTTGGCGAGCGGCGACACAGTCCGCGCTGTACGGGACGGGCGACACGGCCGGGACGGCCGGCACAGGCGGCACAGGCGGCACGGCCGACGCAGGCGGCACAGGCGGCACAGGCGGCACGGCCGACGCAGGCGGCACGGCCGACGCAGGCGGCACAGGCGGCTTCTACCGGCGGGCCGAGGGCCCGGCCGGGCACTTCCGTACGTCCGTGCACGCCTCGCCGCTGTTCGCCGCGGCCGTGGCCCGGCTGCTGTGCCGGGTCGACGAGGCTCTGGGCCGGCCTGCGTCGCTCGACTTCGTCGACATGGCCGCCGGCCGGGGCGAACTGGTCACCGCTGTCCTGGCCGCGCTGCCCGCCGACGTGGCCGCACGCACACGCGCGTGCGCCGTCGAGATCGCCGACCGCCCCGAGGGCCTCGCTCACCGGATCGAGTGGCTGTCCGAGCCTCCGCGAGAGATCACCGGGCTGCTGTTCGCCAACGAGTGGCTCGACAACGTCCCCGTCGAGGTCGTGGAGGTCGACTCCACGGGGGTGGCTCGGCTGCTGCTCGTCCGCGACGACGGGGCCGAGCGGCCCGGGGAGCCGGTGTCGGGCGCACAGGCGCAGTGGCTCGCGCGGTGGTGGCCGCTGGCGGCCGAGGAGGGGCTGCGGGCGGAGATCGGACTCCCCCGGGACACCGCGTGGGCGTCCGCCGTGGCGTGCGTCGTACGGGGGCTCGCGGTCGCGGTGGACTACGCGCACTCGGCGGACGCGCGCCCCCCTTTCGGAACGCTCACCGGCTTCCGGGAGGGGCGCGAGACGGCGCCCGTGCCGGACGGGACCTGCGACATCACGGCCCACGTCGCGCTGGACGCGTGCGCGGAGGCGGGTGAAACGGCGGCGGGCGAGCCGGGCCTGCCCGCGCGCCTGCTCACCCAGCGCACCGCTCTGCGCGCCCTGGGCATCGCGGGCGCACGCCCCCCGCTCGCGCTCGCCTCCACGGACCCCACCGGTTACGTACGCGCCCTCGCGAGCGCCGGGGAGGCCGCCGAGCTCACCGCGCCGGGCGGACTGGGCGACTTCGGCTGGCTGCTCCAGCCGGTGGGAATCGCGGACCCGCTCGCCGACGCCGACCCGTGACGCCTACTTGTCGATGTCCCCCACCACGAAGAACATCGAGCCCAGGATCGCCACCATGTCCGCGACGAGTGTGCCCGGCAGCAGTTCGGTGAGCGCCTGGATGTTGTTGTACGACGCCGAGCGCAGCTTGAGCCGGTACGGCGTCTTCTCGCCCTTGCTGACGAGGTAGTAGCCGTTGATGCCGAGAGGGTTCTCGGTCCACGCGTACGTGTGCCCCTCGGGCGCCTTGAGGACCTTCGGGAGCCGCTGGTTGATCGGGCCGGGCGGCAGGTCCACGAGGCGGTCCAGACAGGCGTCCGCGAGGTCGAGCGCGTTGTGCGTCTGCTCCAGGAGGCACTCGAAGCGGGCGAGGCAGTCACCCTCGGTCCGGGTCACCACCTTCAGGGTGTCCTGCAGCTCCCCGTATGCCAGATAGGGCTCGTCCCGGCGCAGGTCGAAGTCGACGCCCGAGCCGCGCGCGATCGGCCCGCTCACGCCGTACGCGTGGACGTGCTCCGGTGCGAGGGTGCCCACGTCCCGCGTGCGGCCCCGGAAGATCTCGTTGCCGAGCACGAGGTCGTCGAAGACGTCCATGCGGGAGCGCACGGCGGCGACGGCGGCACGCGCACGCGTGGACCATCCGGCCGGCAGGTCCTCCTTGAGGCCACCGACGCGGTTGAACATGTAGTGCATGCGCCCGCCGGAGACCTCCTCCATGACGTTCTGGAGCACCTCGCGCTCACGGAAGGCGTAGAAGACCGGCGTGATGCCGCCCAGCTCCAGGGGGTAGGACCCCAGGAACATCAGGTGGTTGAGCACCCGGTTCAGCTCGGCGAGCAGCGTGCGGGTCCACACCGCGCGCGGGGGGACCTCCATGCCGAGCATCCGCTCCACCGCGAGGACCACGCCCAGCTCGTTGGAGAACGCCGACAGCCAGTCGTGACGGTTGGCCAGCATGACGATCTGCCGGTAGTCGCGCGCCTCGAACAACTTCTCCGCGCCGCGGTGCATATAGCCGATCACCGGCTCCGCGTGCCGGATGCGCTCGCCGTCCAGGACGAGCCGCAGCCGCAGCACGCCGTGCGTCGAGGGATGCTGGGGGCCGATGTTGAGCACCATGTCGGTGCTCTCCGCGGCACCGCCGATCCCGACCGTGGTCTCCGTCATAGGAGTCATGGGCAACAGTCTCTCCTACGTACGCTGGCCGTATGGAAACGGGGAGCCCGGCGGGCGCGGAGACGGCAGGGGCCGAACCGGTGTGGACGGGGCTGCCGCCAGGACTGCTGCGGATGCGGCGACTGTTGCTGGTGGTGTGGCTGGGGCTGGCGGCCGTCGGCACCGGGCTGCTGCTCGGCCTGCTGGTCGGCCCCGCGTGGGCCGCGTTCGCGCTGCTGCCGCTGGCCGGCATCGGCTGGGGCTGGGTGCTGCTCGGCCGCAACTGGCGCTCCTGGCGGTACGCCGAGCGCGCCGACGACCTGCTGATCAGCCGGGGCGTGCTGTGGCGCGAGGAGACCGTCGTGCCGTACGGGCGCATGCAGCTCGTCGAGGTCGCCTCCGGTCCCGTGGAGCGCCACTTCGGGTTGGCGAGCGTCCAGCTGCACACCGCGGCCGCCGCGACCGACGCGACCATCCCGGGCCTCGACCCGGCCGAGGCGGAACGGCTGCGCGACCGGCTCACCGAACTCGGCGAGGCCCGATCGGCGGGGCTGTGACCACGCCGGGCGTCGAGGACGGCGTACCGGACGTGCCGGAGGCGCCTGAAGTCGGGCCCGAGGCGCCCGCCGCCCGTCCGCAGCGGCTGATCGCCGAGCGTCGGCTGCACCCCGTGACGCCGTTCCGGCGGGCGTGGGCGCCCATCGCCGTCCTCGTCGGGTGGGCCGTCCACGACCCGAACCAGGCGCAGGAACAGCTGACCCGACTGACCACGACCACCCTGCTGATCGCGCTCGCCGTCGTCGTCCCCGCGGCCTCCCTCTACGGCTTTCTGACCTGGTGGTTCACCCACTTCGCCGTGACGGACAGCGAGCTGCGCATCCGGACCGGGCTGCTGTTCCGGCGCACCGCTCACATCCGGCTGGAACGCATCCAGGCGATCGACGTCGGTCAGCCGCTGCTGGCCCGGATCGCGGGCGTCGCCAAGCTCCGGCTCGACGTGGTCGGCGTCGAGAAGAAGGACGAACTCGCCTTCCTGGGCGAGGAAGAGGCCCGCTCGCTGCGGGCGGAGCTGCTCGCGCGGGCGGCCGGTTTCGCCCCGGAGACGGCGCACGAGGTCGGCGAAGCGCCCGCGCGCGAGCTGTTGCGCGTACCGGCGCGCAAGCTCGCGCTCGCGTTGGCGCTGACCGGCGCGACCTGGGGCGCACTCGCCGCCGCGCTCGTCGTGCCGCCGGTGCTGTGGCTGGCCACCCACAGCGTGTGGACGGTTCTGGCGACCGGCGTGCCGCTGCTCGGCGCGGCGGGCGCGAGCAGCGTGGGACGGTTCGTCGGCGAGTACGACTGGACGGTGGGCGAGTCGCCGGACGGGCTGCGGATCGACCACGGGCTGCTGGACCGTACGCACGAGACGGTGCCGCCCGGCCGGGTGCAGACCGTGCGGATCGTCCAGCCGCTGCTGTGGCGCCGGCTCGGCTGGGTACGCGTCGAGCTGGACGTCGCCGGCTCCGCGAACTCGGTTCTCGTGCCGGTCGCCCCGCGCGAGGCCGCGGAGGGCGTCGTCGCGCGCGTGCTGCCCGGGGTGACCGTCCCGGCCGAGGCCTCGCTGTCGCGTCCGCCGCGCCGGGCCGGGCGGTGTGTGCCGGTGTGGTGGCGGGGCTACGGAATCGCCGTCACGGACGCCGTGTTCGCCTCCCGGCACGGACTGCTGCGGCGGAGGCTGTCGCTCGTGCCGCACGCGAAGGTGCAGAGCGTACGGCTGACGCAGGGGCCCTGGCAGCGCCTCTGGCGCCTCGCGGACGTCCATGTGGACACGGGGGCCGGAAAGACCGTCACAGCCCGGCTGCGGGACGCACAGGAGGCCGCGGAGCTGCTCCGGGGGCAGGCGGAGCGGTCGAGGACCGGGCGCCTGGACGCCCGGCCCGACCGGTGGATGGCGTAGCGCGTCAGGAGACGGCGCTGCGCAGCCCCTGGAGGTCGATCTGCTCGGTCTCGTCGTGGGCGGTCAGGTCGATGACCTGGCCCACCCCGCGCGACGCCTCGTCCAGCGGCTTGAACTCCGCCTCGGACTCCGCCTTGTGCAGCGCGAGGGCCTCCTGGCCGACGACGTCGGCGAGGTCCTCGTTCTGCACCGCCTCCAGGGCCTCGGACGTCGACTCGCTCTTCGTGCCGAAGAAGTCGAACCCGCCCTCGGCCGTCGGCCGCCGCAGGGGCTGCGCGGCCGGTACGTAGGCGACGGCCGTCGGCACGGCGAAATGGCCGGAGGGCCGCTGCGCGGGAGCGGCGGGACGGCGGACGAGCGCCGCGGCCTGGGCGGCGGCGGGAGCGGGTGCGGTGACCGGGGCGCCGCCACCGGGGCCTGGGTCCAGTGGCGGCTCGGGCCGCACGGTCTCGGCGTCGGCGTCGTCCGCCTTCGCGGTGGTCGGGACCGCCTCCGGAACGTCCGCTTCCACGTCGTCGGCCTCCGCGGTGGGGACCTCGTTCGCCGGGCTCGTGTCCTGCGGGGTCTCGTCGTCCTCGACGGCCTGGTGGGGGGCGGCCGCGCGCGCGTGCTCGTCGACCGCCTCGGGCTTCCCCCGTACTTCGTCCTCCTGTGCGGCCTCCGCCTCGGCGTCGGCAGGGCCGTCGCTCTTCGCCGTCTTGACGCCGTCGACGTCGAACCGCGCGAGGGCCGCCTGCGCCCGCAGGAACAGCTTGGACCCCTCGGGGGAGAAGGCCGCCGGAGCCTTCGGCTCCTCGTCGGCCGACTCGACGGACTTGGCAGATTCGACGGACTTGGCGGACTCGTCCGTCTCACCGGACTCGACGACGGACTCGGTCGACTCGGCTGCCTCCTGGGCCTCGGCCGCCTCCTGGGCCTCGTCCAGCGCCTGGGCTTCATCCAGCGCCTGAGCGTCGTCCTGCGCAGCGCGGGCGGCCGGCAGCGCCGGTGTGGGCGCCGCCTCTATCTCGAGGAGACGGCGGCCCTCCAGGGCGGTGGCACGCTCGGTCTCCGCGGTGGCGTAGCGGCGCAGCAGCGCGGCGTGCTCGTTGCGCAGGCCCGCCAGTTCGGCGCGCTTGGCCCTCAGCCGCTGCTCCAGTTTGACCCGCAGCTCACGCGATTCGTCGAGGTCGCTCTCCAGCTCGGCGACGCGTTCCTCGAAGCGCCACTCGTCACCGGCACGCGCGCGTGTGAGGTCGGCGACCTGTTTGCCTGCCTGAATGTCCCAGCGGCGCATCACGACCGCGCCGATGACAGCCGTCGCCGCGGCGGCCGCGGCCAGAACTCGGAGCGGCGTCTGCTCCGTGAACACCCAGGGGCCGAGGGCGCAGACAAGGGAAACGCCTGCGATCGCCGTGGGAGGCAGCAGCCTGTGCAAAGGCGGGGAATGGCGGTGACGTCCACGTGGCATGGCCAGAAACTTACCGCGCGTAGGCGATTGTTGGCGCCCCGCCCCGCAAAAACACAGTCATACCGAAGCCTTCACATGGCATCAGGAAACCGGGCGGTCGCCGAATTCGACAAGAGGCAAGATCATTTCCGGGCGGGGGCGCCGGGTCGGGAGGACCGCGGCCCTCACCGGTCGCTCAGCCGCCCACTGACCCACTCCAGCGTCGGCGGGATCTCCCGCCGCCAGGTGTTGAAGTTGTGCCCGCCGCTTTCCAGGATGATCGACGAGATCCTCGTCCGGCCCGTCGCCTTCGCCAGCCCTATGAACTTCAGCGTGGCCTTGTAGTTGGATTCGCCCTCCTTGCTGCTGGTGACGAGCAGCGAGGTCTTGGGGGCTGAACGGTTCTTCAGATACCAGAGCAGATCCGCCTCATTGCGCAGCTCCTTGTTCCCTTGGAAGAGGTCTCCCGTGGTCGGGTCGATCGGCGCCTTGTAGTAGGCCGACAGACCCGCGCCCGCCGCATAGACCTCCGGATGGTGCATCGCCAGCTTCAGCGCGCAGTAGCCGCCCGTGGAGTCCCCGATGATGCCCCAGCTGCCGGGCTTCTTGCCGACCCTGTAGTGGGCCGTCACGGCGTCCGGCAGGTCCTTGGCGAAGAACGACTCGGTCTGCGGGCCGCCCGGGATGTCCACGCACTCCGTGTCCCGCGGCGGCGCCACGGTCGGCCGCATCATCACCAGGATCATCGGCTGCATGCGGCCGTCCTTGGCGAGCTGCCGCGCGGTGCGCGGGTAGTTCAGCTTGTCGACCAACGCCTCTGCCGTACCGGGGTAGCCCGTGAGGACTACGGCCGCCGGGAACGTGCGCGTGCGGTACTCCGGGGCGAAGTACTCCGGCGGCAGGTACACGTACGCGGGCGTGGCGATGTGCGTCGTACGCCCCTGGACGGCGATCTTCTGGATCTGGCCGCCGATCTGCGGCCGCCCGCCGGCGCCGCCGTCCACGCGCCGCGTGTCGACCACCTGGAGCGGCCCCGCCGGGGCGCCGCCCGCCGCATGGTCGACGACCACGCCCTGGTCCGTCTCCTGACCGAACAGGTCCGCCCAGCTGGCGTAGAAACCGAACGCCTGATTGGCGGAGAGGCCTATGGACGCGAAGAGTGCCAACTGGGTGGCGAGCAGCAGCCCGATCCGCCCGCTGACGGCCCGCCAGCCGCGCTTGGCCAGCCGCGGCCACAGCCAGACCGTGCCGAAGAACAGCAGTAAGGCGAACAGCACTGACAGCAGCAGCACTTTGTTGCTCGTGAGACCCATGCGTTGGTTTCCTGCCTGCTCTCCGTCCGGGATCCCGGCCCGCTCCCCCGACTCCTTCGCGAGGGCTTGTCCCGGACTTTCCTTCGCCTTTTCAGTGGCTTTGAGGAGCTGAGTGAACCTCAGTCCCCAAGACACCGTCCTAGAGGGCGCAATGTCGCCGGATGCCCGAATCGGCACCGGATCCAAGGTCTCTCGCGGAACTACGGGATGCGATGTCTGTCACGGAAGATGCGGAAATGTCGGGCGGGGTTCCGCGCGGATCAAGCCGGGTGCGGCGGATAGTGCGAGGTCCGCGCCCTGAGTCCGTTCCCGCCCTGGTCGCCAGGGCCTGTGCCCTCGTGGGCCTGCTCGATGTCGCCGCGGGCGTCTTCCCGCGGTTCCGGCACAGCCGTATGCACACCGTCGCCGAGGTGCTGCCCGGTGCGTTCGGGCCGTTCGCGGCCGCACTGTCGCTCAGCGCCGGCGTCCTGTTGCTGCTGCTCGCGCACGGCCTCAGGCGAAGCAAGCGGCGCGCGTGGCGGGCCGCGGTGGTGCTGCTCCCGGCGGGCGCGCTGGCGCAGTTCGTGTACCGGCACTCGGTCGTGGGCGCGCTCATCTCGGTCGCGATCCTGGTGCCACTGCTGGTGCACCGCGACCAGTTCGCCGCGCTGCCCGACCCGCGCAGCCGCTGGCGCGCGCTCGCCAACTTCGTCCTCATGGGCGCCGGTTCCCTCGGTCTCGGACTGGTCATCGTCAGCGTCCACCCGAACCGCCTGATCGGCGACCCGAGCCTGGCCGATCGCATTACGCACGTCCTGTACGGCCTCTTCGGCTTCGAGGGCCCGGTCGACTACGCGGGCAACACGTCCTGGACCGTCGCCTTCTCCCTGGGCGCACTCGGCTGGATCACCGCGGTCACCACGATCTACCTCGCCTTCCGCCCCGAGCATCCGGCCGCCCGCCTCACCGAGGAGGACGAGACCCGGCTGCGCGCCCTGCTGGACAAGCACGGCCGCCGCGACTCCCTCGGCCACTTCGCGCTGCGCCGCGACAAGGCCGTCGTCTTCTCCCCCAGCGGCAAGGCGGCGGTGACCTACCGCGTCGTCTCCGGCGTGATGCTCGCCAGCGGCGACCCCATCGGCGACGTCGAGGCCTGGCCCGGCGCCATCGAACGCTTCATGGACGAGGCCAAGGCCCACTCCTGGACGCCCGCCGTCATGGGCTGCTCGGAGACGGGCGGCGAGGTCTGGACCCGGGAGACCGGCCTGGACGCCCTCGAACTGGGCGACGAGGCGGTGGTGGACGTAGCGGATTTCTCCCTCGCCGGCCGCGCGATGCGCAACGTGCGCCAGATGGTCAAGCGCATCGAACGCGCCGGTTACGAGACCCGGGTACGGCGCGTCCGTGACCTCGGCGACGCCGAACTGGAGCGCATCCGGCGGGCCGCGGAGGACTGGCGCGGCACCGACACCGAGCGCGGCTTCTCGATGGCCCTGGGCCGCGTCGGCGACGCCGCCGACGGGGACTGCCTCATCGCCACCGCCCACAAGGCCGACCCCGAGCCCGGCGAGTACGGCGATCTGAAGGCCATCCTGCACTTCGTGCCCTGGGGCCCGGACGGCGCCTCCCTGGACCTGATGCGCCGGGACCGCTCGGCCGACCCGGGCATGAACGAACTGCTGATCGTCGCCGCCCTCCAGGCCGCCCCGAAGTTCGGCATCGCGCGCGTGTCGCTGAACTTCGCCATGTTCCGCTCGGCGCTGGCCCGCGGCGAGAAGATCGGCGCCGGCCCGGTGCTGCGCGCCTGGCGCGGACTGCTCGTGTTCCTCTCGCGCTGGTTCCAGATCGAGTCGCTGTACAAGTTCAACGCCAAGTTCCAGCCCCGCTGGGAGCCCCGCTTCGTGGTCTACCGGGCCTCCGGCGACCTCCCCCGCATCGGCTTCGCCGCCATGCAGGCCGAGGGCTTCGTCAACCTCGCTCTGCCTATGCCCCGCTTCCTGCGCCGTCGCTCCAAGCCGGCACGCGCGTGTGCGCACGCCGTGGCGGAGCGCGACGTACGGGCGGCATAGCCGCGGCCGTGCCGGTCCGGCAGAGGCCGGACCCGGGCCGCCGAGACCGGTCCGGGCGGAAGCCCAGCCCCCCAGCCCTGGGGCTTCCGCCCGGGCCGCACCACGGCTCGGCTCCGTCCGGGGCCTACGCTGAACGTATGAGCAAGCAGAGCGGACGCGGGCGCGTCGTCGGCCTTCCGGAATGGGACCGCTGCGCGGTCATGGGGGTCGTCAACGTGACCCCCGACTCCTTCTCCGACGGCGGCCGCTGGTTCGACACGACGGCCGCCGTCAAACACGGCCTTCAGCTCGTCGCCGAGGGCGCGGACCTGGTTGACGTCGGCGGCGAGTCCACCCGCCCCGGCGCCACCCGTGTCGACGAGGCCGAGGAGCTGCGCCGGGTCATCCCCGTCGTCCGCGGGCTCGCCTCCGAAGGCGTCGTCGTCTCCGTCGACACGATGCGCGCCTCCGTCGCCACCCAGTCCCTCGCGGCCGGCGCCGCCCTCGTCAACGACGTCAGCGGCGGCCTCGCCGACCCGGCGATGATCCCGGCCGTCGCGGACTCGGGCGCCCCCTTCGTCGTCATGCACTGGCGCGGCTTCCTCGAAGGCGGCAACGTCAAGGGCGTCTACGCCGATGTGGTCGCCGAAGTCGTGGACGAACTCCACGCGCGCGTGGACGCCGTCCTGGCCGGCGGCATCTCCCCCGACCGCATCGTCGTCGACCCGGGCCTCGGCTTCAGCAAGGAGGCCGACCACGACCTCCATCTGCTGGCCCACCTCGACCGGCTGCACTCCCTCGGGCACCCTCTGCTCGTCGCCGCTTCGCGCAAGCGCTTTCTCGGCCGCGTTCTGGCCGACCCGAAGGGCGCACCGCCGCCGGCACGCGAGCGCGACGCCGCCACGGCCGCCGTCTCCGCCCTCGCGGCGCAGGCGGGCGCCTGGGCGGTCCGTGTGCACGAGGTCCGCGCGACGGCGGACGCGGTACGGGTCGCCCGCGCCGTGGAGTGGGCGCGCGAAGGGACCGACAGGCCGGGCGACACGCGGATCGCGACCGAGACCCCCCGCGCGGAAGGAGCCCGGTGAGCGCCCCCCACACCGACGTCGAGCAGGTCGAGGCCGCCAACACCTCCTTCTACGAGGCACTGGAGCAGGGCGACTTCGAAGGGGTGTCCTCCCACTGGCTCACCCCCGCCGACCTGGGCGTGGACGAGACGTACCACGACCCGGCGGACGTCGGCGTGGTCTCGTGCGTGCACCCCGGCTGGCCGGTGCTCACCGGCCGGGGCGAGGTCCTCAGGTCGTACGCGCTGATCATGGCGAACACCGACTACATCCAGTTCTTCCTCACCGACGTGCATGTCTCCGTCACCGGCGACACCGCGCTGGTGACCTGCACCGAGAACATCCTCAGCGGCGGCCCCGCGCCGGACGACGGCGAGGAGCTCGGCCCGCTCGTCGGCCAGCTGGTGGTCGCCACGAACGTGTTCCGGCGCACCGCTCAGGGCTGGAAGCTGTGGTCGCACCACGCCTCCCCGGTGCTGGCCGAAACCGATGCGTCCGAGGACGCCGAGGACGAGAACCCTTCGTCCTGAGCCCACCGGGAGCAAGAAGTGGTTGGAATCACGAACCCGTGGGTAGGGGCGGCTACCAACCCGTGAGCCGCCGGGTTCCCCAAGGGAAACGCCCGGTGAAAACTCCCGGCTCCGATCCGGGCCACCGCGGTCGGGGCCGGGGCTGTCAGTGCTCGCAGGTAGATTCGTTACAGGCCGGGGTGCCGTCCGCACCCGGTACGCACCGGCCGAAAACCGACGATTGCAGGAGTGATTCGCGTGGATCGTGTCGCGCTGCGCGGCCTCAAGGCCCGTGGGTACCACGGCGTGTTCCCCAAGGAACGCGAGGAGGGCCAGACCTTCATCGTGGACCTCGTCCTGGGCCTGGACACCCGACCGGCCGCGGCCGACGACGACCTGGCGAAGACCGTGCACTACGGCATCGTGGCGGAGGAGGTCGTGGCCGTCGTCCAGGGCGAGCCCGTCGACCTCATCGAGACGCTCGCCGAGCGCATCGCCCAGGCCTGTCTGAAGCACGAGGGGGTAGAGGAGGTCGAGGTCTGCGTCCACAAACCGGACGCACCGATCACCGTGCCCTTCGACGACGTGACCGTCACCATCACCCGGAGCCGAGTATGACCGCATCCTTCACCGAGGGTCAGAGCGACCCGACCGTACAGCCGGTACCCGCCTCCGTCGTCGAGAAGGTCGACGCCGCCGACACCACCCTGCACAACCCCAAACGGGCCGTGATCGCCCTCGGCTCCAACCTCGGCAACCGCCTGGAGACCCTCCAGGGAGCCATCGACGCCCTCGAGGACACCCCCGGCGTCCGCATCAAGGCCGTCTCGCCGGTGTACGAGACCGAGCCGTGGGGCGTCGAGCCCGGCAGCCAGCCGTCGTACTTCAACGCGGTGGTCCTGTTGAAGACGACCCTCCCGCCGTCCTCCCTCCTGGAGCGCGCCCACGCCGTCGAGGAGGCCTTCCACCGGGTACGGGAGGAACGCTGGGGCGCACGCACGCTGGACGTCGACATCGTCGCCTACGCGGACGTCGTCGACGACGACCCGCACCTCACGCTCCCCCACCCCCGCGCGCACGAACGTGCCTTCGTCCTGGCCCCCTGGCACGACGTGGAGCCCGAAGCCCAACTGCCCGGCCGGGGCACTGTCGCCGCCCTCCTCGACACCCTCACCCGCGAAGGTGTCGCGGCCCGCCAGGACCTGGAACTCCACCTGCCCGACTAGTCGTTAAGGTCAGGAAGAGAGGCCGAGAAGACCACTGCCCGCGTGATGTTCACGCCCGCGGGCTCGGGGGAGTTGAAGGGACACCGTGAGAGAGCTGCGCATCAGGGTGCTGGCCGGCGTGTTCGTCGTGGCCGCGATCCTGTCCTGGGCGGGGGCCCGCCTGTGGAACTCGATCGGGACCCTCCCCAGCGTCCCGCTGGCCGCCCCGATCGTCCTCGCGCTGATCGCCGTGGTCCTGCTGGCGACGGCGCTCTCTTTGCGCGCCCGCCTCAAGGCCCAGCGCGAGCGCCGCCCCGAGGCCAAGGGCGTCGACCCCCTGATGGCCGCCCGCGCGGTCGTCTTCGGCCAGGCGAGCGCCCTGGTGGCCGCCCTCGTCTCCGGCATGTACGGCGGCACGGGCGTCTTCCTTCTGGAGTCCCTCGACATCCCCGCCCGCCGTGACCAGGCCATCTACGCCGGCTTCTCGGTCCTGGCAGGCATCGCGGTGATAGCGGCGGCCATCTTCCTGGAACGCGTGTGCAAGCTCCCGGAGGACGACAACAACCACGAGAACGGCGCGGCGTCGGCGGCCTGACGACCGTCCCGACGGAACACCACGCTGGTCAGCGGGCGAGTATCAGGCTCATCGCCTCGGCCCGGGTCGTGGCGTCCCGGAGCTGACCGCGCACGGCCGACGTCGTGGTCTTGGCACCGGGCTTGCGGATCCCCCGCACCGACATGCACATGTGTTCGGCCTCGATGACGACGATCACACCCCGGGCCTCGAGGATCTGCATGAGGGAGTCCGCGACCTGCGTAGTGAGACGTTCCTGCACCTGTAGACGACGGGCGAACACCTCGACCAGTCGCGCGAGCTTCGACAGCCCCGTGATCTTGCCGTTGTCCGCCGGGATGTAGCCGACATGGGCCACGCCATGGAACGGCAGCATGTGATGCTCGCACAGACTTACGATTTCGATGTCCTTCACCAGGACCATCTCATCGTGGCCGAGATCGAACGTCGTCGTCAGGACGTCCTCGGGCTTCTGCGTCAGCCCCGCCAGGAGTTCCCGATACGCCCGCGCCACCCGCGCCGGAGTCTCTCGGAGTCCCTCGCGGTCGGGGTCTTCGCCGACCGCGATCAGCAACTCGCGTACGGCGTTCTCGGCACGCTTCTCGTCGAACTCGCCAATGGAGCCCTCGCCGGCCAGCGTCACGGGGTCGGTCATCTCGTGCCTCGTTCCTGTGCGGGTCGCGCGTATGGGTCACGCGCCTCATCTGCGGCATAAAAACCAGACATACGGAAATGCCGCGCCCCCCAGGCTAGAACCTGGGGGGCGCGGCATCCATTCCGGGCCTGGTGGGGCCTACCGGAGCCGGGTCAGCTCTCGGGGCGGTCCTCCGGGCTGGGCTCCGCCACCGGGCTGGGCTCCACCGCGGTGGACTTCGCGGTCGAGATCGCCGGCGTCGCGCCGTTGGCGCCGTTCGTCAGTGCGAGCTCCCTGGGGGAGAGCACCGGCGGACGGGTGGAGGGGGTGCGCCGCGAGGAGCCGGTCCATGCGGGCCGGGCCGGACGCTTGACGATGGCGGAGAAGACCTCGGCGATCTGCTCCTTGTTCAGCGTCTCCTTCTCCAGCAGCTGGAGCACGAGGTTGTCGAGGACGTCGCGGTTCTCGACCAGGATCTCCCAGGCCTCGTTGTGCGCGTTCTCGATGAGCTTCTTGACTTCCTCGTCCACCAGCGCGGCGACCTCTTCCGAGTAGTCACGCTGGTGAGCCATCTCACGCCCGAGGAACGGCTCGGTGTTGTCGCCGCCGAACTTGATCGCGCCCAGCCGCTCGGTCATGCCGTACTGGGTGACCATCGCCCGCGCGGTCGCCGTGGCCTTCTCGATGTCGTTCGCCGCGCCGGTGGTCGGGTCGTGGAAGACCAGTTCCTCCGCCGCACGACCGCCCAGCATGTAGGCCAGCTGGTCGAGCATCTCGTTGCGGGTGGTCGAGTACTTGTCCTCGTCCGGGAGCACCATCGTGTAGCCGAGCGCACGGCCACGGGACAGGATGGTGATCTTGTGCACCGGGTCGGAGTTCGGAGACGCCGCCGCGACCAGGGCGTGACCGCCCTCGTGGTACGCGGTGATCTTCTTCTCCTTGTCCGACATGATCCGGGTCCGCTTCTGCGGGCCCGCGACCACACGGTCGATCGCCTCGTCCAGCATGTGGTTGTCGATCAGCTTCAGGTCCGAGCGGGCCGTCAGCAGAGCGGCCTCGTTCAGCACGTTGGCGAGATCGGCACCCGTGAAGCCGGGGGTGCGGCGGGCGACGGCGGACAGGTCGACGTCGGGCGCGACCGGCTTGCCCTTCTGGTGGACCTTGAGGATCTCCAGACGGCCCTGCATGTCCGGGCGGTCGACCGCGATCTGGCGGTCGAAGCGGCCGGGGCGCAGCAGCGCCGGGTCGAGGATGTCCGGACGGTTCGTGGCGGCGATGAGGATCACGCCGCCCTTCACGTCGAAGCCGTCCATCTCGACGAGCAGCTGGTTCAGCGTCTGCTCGCGCTCGTCGTGACCGCCGCCGAGGCCGGCGCCGCGGTGGCGGCCGACCGCGTCGATCTCGTCGACGAAGACGATCGCCGGGGCGTTCGCCTTGGCCTGCTCGAAGAGGTCACGGACTCGCGAGGCGCCGACGCCGACGAACATCTCGACGAAGTCGGAACCCGAGATCGAGTAGAAGGGGACGCCCGCCTCGCCGGCGACGGCGCGTGCGAGCAGGGTCTTGCCGGTACCGGGCGGCCCGTACAGGAGCACACCCTTGGGGATCTTGGCGCCGACGGCCTGGAACTTCGCCGGCTCCTGCAGGAACTCCTTGATCTCGTGGAGTTCCTCGACGGCCTCGTCCGAACCGGCGACGTCGGCGAACGTCGTCTTCGGGGTGTCCTTGGTGATGAGCTTGGCCTTGGACTTCCCGAAGTTCATGACTCGGGAGCCGCCGCCCTGCATCTGGTTCATCAGGAACAGGAAGACGACCACGATGAGGACGAAGGGGAGCAGGGACAGCAGGATCCCGACGAAGGCGTTCTGCTTCGTCGGCGAAACCGTGTACCCGTCCGGAATCTGCTTGTCCTGGTACTTGGTCTGCAGCGTGTTGGCAATGGTCACGCCCTGATCGCCGATGTAGCTCGCCTGGATCTTCGAGCTGCCCTCGATCTTTGTGCCGTCCTTGAGCGTCGCCTTGATGGTCTGCTCGTCACCGGTGGTGAGTTTGGCCGACTCGACCTTGTTGTCGTTGATCGCTGCAATGACCTGGCCGGTGTCCACCGTCTTGTAGCCGCCGGACGAGCCGACGACCTGCATCAACACGACCACGGCAAGGACGGCCAGCACGATCCACATGACCGGCCCACGGAAGTATCGCTTCACGTCCATCCATACGGAGCGGTGTCGCCCCGTCCCTCCTGCCATAGTGAGTTTGATAAAGACAGTTCTTCTGACGGTACCCCAGCTTTGTCGGGCGAAGCCGCACGGGACGGCTGGGGCACCCGTCTGCATGCTCCAACGGCGCGAGGCCCGTCGGGGTTCCCGATCTTCGTACGGAGCTTGGGCCCTTCGGGTTCAGCCGCCGTAGACGTGAGGCGCGAGCGTACCGACGAACGGGAGGTTGCGGTACTTCTCGGCGTAGTCGAGGCCGTAGCCGACGACGAACTCGTTGGGGATGTCGAAGCCGACCCACTCGACGTCGATGGCGACCTTCGCCGCCTCGGGCTTGCGCAGCAGCGTGCACACCTTGAGGGAGGCGGGCTCGCGCGAGCCGAGGTTGGAGAGCAGCCAGGACAGGGTCAGGCCGGAGTCGATGATGTCCTCGACGATGAGGACGTGCTTGCCCTTGATGTCGGTGTCGAGGTCCTTGAGGATCCGCACCACACCGGAGGACTGGGTGCCCGCGCCATAGGAGGACACAGCCATCCAGTCCATGGTGACGGGGGTGGACAGCGCTCGTGCGAGATCGGCCATGACCATCACCGCGCCCTTGAGGACGCCGACGATGAGCAGGTCCTTGCCCGCGTACTCCGCGTCGATCTTCGCGGCCAGCTCGGCCAGCTTCGCGTCGATCTCTTCCTTGGTGATGAGCACCTCTTTGAGGTCGGTGCCCATGTCTTTCGCGTCCACCCGCATCACTTTCGGTTGTCCCACCGGCCACCGGAACCGCCCGCGACCACGCAAGCGGTCCTGCCGGAGGGCCCGGATTCAGCCTTGCCGAATCACCAGTCTGCCACCCTGGCGCTGAGCGACGACTTTGCCGGGGAGATTGATGACCCCCTGGCCGCGCCAGCCGGTGATCAGCCGGTCGACCTCCTCGATGTGCCGGGCGAAGAGGGAACCGGCCGGAGCACCCGCCTCGATGGCGGCGCGGCGCAGGATCCGACGGCGTACGGCGGGCGGCAGGGCGTAGAGCTTGGCGCACTCCAGGAGGCCTGCGGCGTCCCGTACGGAGGACTCGGCCTGGCCGGCCCAGGCGTCGAGGGCGTCGGCGTCGTCGCGGGAGAGCTGGGCCGTGCGGGCGAGGGCTTCGACGACGCCCTTGCCGAGGGCTTTCTCCAGGGCGGGCAGGCCCTCGTGGCGCAGCCGGGAGCGGGTGTAGGCCGGGTCCGCGTTGTGCGGATCGTCCCAGACGGGCAGGGACTGGACCATGCAGGCCTTGCGGGCGGTCTGCCGGTCGAGTTGGAGGAAGGGGCGGCGGTAGCGGCCGTCGGCCCCCGAGACCGCGGCCATGCCGGACAGGGAGCGGATGCCGGAGCCGCGGGCGAGGCCGAGCAGGACGGTTTCGGCCTGGTCGTCCCGGGTGTGGCCGAGCAGGACTGCGGCGGCGCCGTGGCGTTCGGCCGCGGCGTCGAGGGCTGCGTAGCGCGCGTCACGGGCGGCGGCCTCGGGTCCGCCTTCGCGGCCGACGGTCACGGGGGCGGACTCGACGGGGTCGAGGCCGAGTTCGCGCAGGCGCAGGACGACTTCCGCGGCGCGCAGGTCGGAGCCGGTCTGCAGGCCGTGGTCGACGGTGACGCCGCCGGCCCGGATGCCGAGCCGGGGGGCCTCGAAGGCGAGGGCGGAGGCGAGCGCCATGGAGTCGGCGCCGCCGGAGCACGCCACGAGCACGAGCGGTGCCGGGGGGCGCTCGTGCTGGCTCGCTTCGGGGGTGTGGTGGTCGTTGAGGATGTCGTGAAGTACGCGGCGGACCGCCAGGCGTATCGCCGCGACCGCAGGATGGGGACCCATTGTCCGGTTCCCTTCATGAAGTTTTCGGGGGTGAGCCCGAGGTTCGGTCACTCAGAGTGTGTAGATGGTGACAGAACCGGGCCGTTCCCTGAGCATTGCACGCCTGCACGAGCCTCACGGTCCCTCGGACGGGTGATTGCGGGGGCGTTCGCCTGCCGACGGCCGGATTCGGTTCACCACCCTGGTCGGGGGTTCACGACTCGGCCTTGCGGTGCACCCTCGCGACCCAGTCCGCCGGTTTGGCGATCTCGGTCTTGGTCGGAAGTGTGTTCGGGGAGGTCCATACCCGGTTGAAGCCGTCCATGCCGACCTGGTCGACGACGGCCCGTACGAAGCGTTCGCCGTCCCGGTACTGCTTGAGCTTGGCGTCCAGGCCCAGCAACTTGCGCAGCGCGATGTCCAGTCGGGAGGCTCCCTTGGCCCGGCGCTGCTGGAACTTCTCACGGATCTCGGCGACGCTCGAGACGACTTCCGGACCGACTCCGTCCATGACGAAGTCGGCGTGACCCTCCAGGAGGGACATCACGGCGGTGAGGCGGGCGAGGATCTCGCGCTGCGCCGGCGTCTGCACGAGTTCGACCAGGGAACGCCCGCCGTCGTCCTCCTCGCCCTCGGGGCGGCCGCCGGCGAGGGACTGGGCGGCTTCCCGGATCCGCTCCAGGAACGTCATGGGGTCGACGTCTGTCTCGCCCAAGAACGACTGGATTTCGCCCTCCAGGTGGTCACGCAGCCAGGGCACGGCGGAGAACTGGGTGCGGTGCGTCTCCTCGTGGAGACACACCCACAGGCGGAAGTCGTGGGGCTCCACGTCGAGTTCGCGTTCCACGTGGACGATGTTCGGCGCGACGAGCAACAGCCGGCCGCCGCCGTTGGCGCCGGCCGGGAGTTCGCGGGTGGCGGGGGCGAAGGTCTCGTACTGGCCGAGGACCCGGGAGGACAGGAACGAGAGCAGCATGCCGAGTTCGACGCCGGTGACCTTGCCGCCGACGGCGCCGAGGACCGCGCCGCCCGGGGTGCTCCCGCGCCGTTCCTGCATCTTGTCCAGAAGGGGTTTGAGGATCTCCCGGAAGCCCGCCACGTTCGCCCGCACCCAGCCCGGGCGGTCGACGACGAGGATCGGGGTGTCGTGGGTGTCGTCGGTGCCCATACGAGTGAAGCCCCGGACGTGTTCCTCCGAGGCCTTGGCGTGTCGGCGCAGTTCCGCGACGACGGCACGCGCCTCGTCACGGCTGACCTCGGGTCCCGGCCGTACGAGCCGGGTCGCGGTCGCCACCGCGAGATTCCAGTCGACCATCCCCGAAGAAGCAGCGCCACCGATGCTCGTCATGCGTCAACCGTACGTGAGCACCGCCGTAACGGGCAGGTCGCAGGAGGCCGGTCAGGGAGATGTCAGGGTCGGCGGTGGGGGTGGCTCAGGGGTGGTGGGCCCGGCCCTCAACGGCAGCCGCACCCCGCCAGCGCCGTGGCCGCCCGGTCCAGCGCCGCCTGGGCCGCCGCCGGGTCGGTCGTGTCGGCGGCCAGGAGGGCGAAGGCGAGGAGCCGGCCGTCCTGGTCGACGACCGTGCCGGCGAGGGCGTTCACGCCGGTCAGGGTGCCGGTCTTGGCGCGGACGACGCCGGCCGCGCCATCGGCGTAGCGGCTGGTGAGGGTGCCGGTGAAGCCGGCGACGGGGAGGCCGGTGAGGACGGGGCGCAGATCGGGGCGCGTGGGGTCGCTCGCCTTGACCAGAAGGGCGGTCAGCAGGTTCGCCGTGAGCCGGTTCGCGCGGTCGAGGCCGCTGCCGTCCTTGAACCGGGCTCCGGCCGTGGGCAGTCCGAGCTTCTTCAGCTGCGCCTGGACGGCCTTGCCGGCGCCGGCGAAGTCGGCGCGGACGCCGGTCGCGAGGGCGGTCTGGCGGGCGAGGGCCTCGGCGATGTCGTTGTCGCTGTTGGTCAGCATCCGTTCGACCAGGGTGGACAGCGGGGGCGAGGAGACCGTGGCGAGTCGTTGCGCGCGCGTGGTCGCCTTCGAGGGGCCGGGTGCCGTGGTCGTGATGCCGGCGGCCTTGAGGAACTTCGCGAACTTGACCGTCGCGTCGGCCGCCGGGTCGCTCACGCGGGCCGTCGGGCCGCTGGTGGAGTCGTCGGTGCGGCCCTCGTCGGCGGACAGGGCGGTGACGAGGGCGAGGTTGGGGTTGACCCCGATGGGGTGAACTTCGGTTCCGGCGTACAGGGTCGTGTCGTACGAGAGCGTCACCTTGGTGATCCCGCGCTTCTTCAGGGCGGCCGCGGTGGCGTCGGCGAGGGTGTGCAGGCCGGCCCAGCCCTGGGCGTTCTTACGGGCCGTGAGGGTGGGGTCGCCGCCGCCGACGAGGACGAGCTCCTTGGTGTCGGGTTCGAGCACGGCGCGGGTGGTGAGACGGTGCTCGCCGCCCATCGCGGAGAGCGCGGCGACCGCGGTGGCGATCTTCGTGGTCGACGCCGGGGTCAGCCCGTCGCCGCCCCCCACGCCGTACAGGCGCGTTCCGGTCGCCACGTCGACGACCGCGGCGGTGTGCCGGGCGCCCAGGGCCGGATCGCCCAGGAGGGGGTCCAGGACGCCCGCGAGACCCGTGCCGGTCGGGAGAGCGTCCGGGGCGGACTTCACGGTGTTGGCGGTGCCGCCGAGGCCCGCCAGGACGGCGGCGGCGCTGGGGGCGGGCCGGGGCGCTCCGGCCGCCGTGTCGGACGTCCGGGACGAATCGTCCGAACGTCCGTGATCTGTGCCACCCGTCCGCTCCAGTGCGGCGGCCCGGTCCCGCTCGGCCGTACGCTGACCGGTGGAGTCCCAGGGGCCGGCGGCGGTCACCACACCGGCGGCCAGTGCCAGCCCGGCGGTCGCCGCACCCGCGGTGTACTGCCAGGACCTGATGTTCGGACCGGTCGTCGTGATCCGCGCGAGCTGCGGTCTCGCCGCCTGGGCGATCCGTGCGAGCTGCGGTCCTGCGGTCGCCGTCACGCGCGCGAGACGGGGCCGTACGATTCCTGCGGCCCGTGCCAGACGCGGTCGTACGGCGTCCGCGACCCGCACCACATGCGGTCTCGCGGCCCGCCAAAGCCTCAGCTCTGGCACGAACACCAGCCCCTTTCGCGATCACACACCTGCGTGAGGGACACTTAACCACCAGAACTATGTGTTGATCATGGAGGAGCCACCGGTGGAGTTCGACGTCACGATCGAGATCCCGAAGGGTTCGCGGAACAAGTACGAGGTGGACCACGAGACCGGTCGGATCCGCCTGGACCGTCGACTCTTCACCTCGACCGCCTACCCGACCGACTACGGCTTCGTCGAGAACACTCTCGGCGAGGACGGCGACCCGCTGGACGCGCTGGTCATCCTGGACGAGCCGACGTTCCCCGGCTGTCTGATCCGCTGCCGCGCGATCGGCATGTTCCGGATGACGGACGAGGCCGGCGGCGACGACAAGCTGCTGTGTGTCCCGGCGACCGACCCGCGCGTGGAGCACCTGCGCGACATCCACCACGTGTCGGAGTTCGACCGCCTGGAGATCCAGCACTTCTTCGAGGTCTACAAGGACCTGGAGCCCGGCAAGTCCGTCGAGGGCGCCGACTGGGTCGGTCGTACCGACGCCGAGGCCGAGATCGAGCGGTCCTACAAGCGCTTCAAGGACCAGGGCGGCCACTGAGGCTCGGCTGTGTAGAGGTGCGTAAAGGGCCGCACGCGTACGCGTGCGGCCCTTTCGCGTGTCTGTGCGCATACTGAGGCCCACGGAAGGTGTCGTTCAGGGAGCGTTGCGAGGTGTCGGAGGCGGAGGGGCGCAAGCCGCAGTCGGACGAGGCGAGGAGTGCCTTCGACCCGGAGATCACGTCCGAGTTCGCGATCCCGGCCGGGCTGGCCGTCACGAAGGCCGGCGGCGAGTCGGAGACCACGTCGGAGTTCGCCGTTCCCGAGGGGCTGGACGTGGGCCCGCCGGCCGCCGGGGAGACCGAGGGATCGGCGTTCAGCCTGCCTCGCACGTACAGCGTGCGGGACGCCCCGGTCGCGTTCACACCGCCCGACGGGGTGCCGTTGGTGAGTCTGACCAAGGACGTGCCCTGGCAGGACCGGATGCGCACGATGCTGCGGATGCCGGTGACCGAGCGGCCCTCGCCCGAGCCGGGGCCCAGGGCGGAGGAGGGCGCTCCGGCCGTCCCGCGCGTGCTCGACCTGACCCTGCGCATCGGTGAGTTGCTGCTCGCGGGCGGGGAAGGCGCCGAGGACGTGGAGGCCGCGATGTTCGCGGTCTGCCGCTCGTACGGGCTCGACCGCTGCGAGCCGACCGTCACCTTCACGCTGCTGTCGATCTCGTACCAGCCGTCCCTGGTGGAGGACCCGGTCACGGCGTCGCGGACGGTGCGTCGGCGGGGCACCGACTACACGCGCCTGGCGGCCGTCTTCCGGCTCGTCGACGACCTCAGCGACCCGGAGGCCCATCTCTCCCTCGAGGAGGCCTACCGGCGGCTCGCGGCGATGCGTCGCAACCGGCATCCGTACCCGACCTGGGTGCTGACCTCGGCGAGCGGGCTGCTGGCGGGCGCGGCCTCGGTGCTGGTCGGCGGTGACCTGGTCGTGTTCGTGGCGGCCGCGCTCGGCGCGATGCTCGGCGACCGGCTGGCCTGGCTGTGCGCGGGGCGCGGACTGCCGGAGTTCTACCAGTTCCTGGTCGCCGCCATGCCGCCGGCCGCCATAGGCGTCGCGCTGACGGTGGCGGACGTCGATGTGAAGGCGTCCGCGGTCATCACCGGCGGGCTGTTCGCGCTGCTGCCCGGACGGGCGCTGGTGGCGGGCGTCCAGGACGGCCTGACCGGCTTCTACATCACCGCTGCCGCGCGTCTGCTGGAGGTCATGTACTTCTTCGTCGGCATCGTCGTCGGGGTGCTGCTGATGCTCTACGTCGGCGTGCAGCTCGGGGCGCATCTCAACCCCGACGCGGCCCTGGGCGTCACCAAGCGGCCGTTGTGGCAGATCGGCGCCTCAATGCTGGTGTCGTTGACGTTCGCGGTGCTGCTCCAGCAGGAACGATCCACCGTGCTGGCCGTCACCTTGAACGGCGGAGTCGCCTGGTCGGTGTACGGCGCGATGCACTACGCGGGCGAGATCTCGCCGGTCGCCTCCACGGCCGTCGCGGCGGGGGTCGTGGGGCTGTTCGGGCAGCTGCTCTCGCGCTACCGGTTCGCTTCCGCCCTGCCGTACACCACCGCTGCGATCGGGCCCCTGTTGCCGGGGTCGGCCACGTATTTCGGGCTGCTGGCGATCGCGCAGAACGAGGTGGACGCGGGGTTGGTGTCGCTCACCAAGGCCGCGGCGTTGGCCATGGCCATCGCCATCGGGGTGAACCTGGGATCCGAGGTGTCGCGGTTGTTCCTGCGGGTCGGCTCCCCCGAGAAGCGGCGGGCCGCCAAGCGGACGCGGGGGTTCTGACGGCCCCGCGCCCCTTGGGGAGCTTCAGTAGCCGCGGCTGTCGTCGTACGGGTACTGGCTGTTCTGCTGGGCGCCGTACGGCTGCTGCTGGGGCTGCTGCTGCCACTCCTGGGGGTACTGCTGCTGCGGGTACGGCTGCTGGCCGTAGTAGTCGTAGTCGTTCTCGTAGGTCTGACCCTGCTGGCCCTGCTGGCCGTTCTGGCCGTTCTGACCGTTGTGGCCGTTGTGGCCGTTCTGACCGTTGTGGCCCTGCTGGCCGTACGGATCGTGCTGGTCGATCCGGCGGAGCTGGGTCGTCGCGTCGTCCATGACCGGGGGCTGCTGCTGGTGGGGCTGCTGCTGCTCCAAAGGCGCGTTGCGGGCTTCCTTGCGGGCCTTGAGGACCTCGATGATCACCGGGACGACCGAGATGACGACGATCAGGACGAGGATCGCCTCGACGTTGTTCTTGATGAGATCGATCTGGCCGAGGAAGTAGCCCGCGACCGTCACACCCGTGCCCCAGAGGATGCCGCCGATCACGTTGTACGTGATGAACGTGCGGTACTTCATACGGCCGGCGCCGGCGACGATCGGCGCGAAGGTGCGCACGATGGGGACGAAGCGGGCCAGGACGATGGCCTTGGGGCCGAACTTGTCC
This sequence comes from Streptomyces sp. NPDC006872, assembly GCF_040635845.1. Classification (NCBI taxonomy): domain Bacteria; kingdom Bacillati; phylum Actinomycetota; class Actinomycetes; order Kitasatosporales; family Streptomycetaceae; genus Streptomyces; species Streptomyces sp. NPDC006872. The sequence goes on along the minus strand of NZ_JBEYIL010000003.1, from coordinate 842,931 downwards.
ATGAACTCGTGCGCTTTCTCCAGGTTCTCCTTCTTGAAGAGCTTGGAGTTGGGGCGGTTGAACAGCTTGGGTCCGAAGAACTTGCCGATCAGGTAACCGACCTGGTCACCGAGGACGGCCGCGATCACGATCAGGGTGCACACCAGCCACAGCGGCTGGTGGATCCACTTGCCGTCGGCGACCAGCAGGCCGGCCGTGAACAGCAGGGAGTCGCCGGGGAGGAAGGCGAACAGGCCCGACTCGGCGAACACGATGACCAGGATGCCGATCAGGCCGAACGTCGAGATCAGATAGTCCGGAGTAATCCACTCGGGGCCGAGGGCGAGGGTAGTCACGGGTTCCGGGCTCCTGAGGGGTGAAGGCGGCGGTGCGGCGGCGGGACCGCCCAAAGCTATCAACGCGGCGCCACAGAACCAGGTTCCCAGGGCCTCCCCCAGGATGCACTGTGCTCCTGCTTGGTCAAACCTGTGAACATGGGCATCGATGATTACGGCGGCGGGCAGGGCCCTCAGCCGGACGTACTGGTCGTCACCACGAACGACGCACCCGGCTTCCGGGTGCAACAGGTCATCGGAGAGGTCTTCGGGCTGACGGTGCGCTCGCGGCACCTGGGCAGTCAGATCGGCGCCGGCCTGAAGTCGATGATCGGCGGCGAGCTCAAGGGGTTGACGAAGACCCTCGTGGAGACCCGCAACCAGGCCATGGAACGGCTCATCGAACAGGCACACGCGCGTGGGGCCAACGGCGTGCTGATGTTCCGCTTCGACGTGACGGAGGCGGCGGACGTGGGCACCGAGGTGTGCGCCTACGGGACCGCAGTGATCCTGGTCCGGGAGTAGCCCCCGGACCAGGCCGCCCACACGCGTGTGCCCTGCGACGCGTGCCGGACCTACACCGTGTTCCGGACCTACGACACGTGCCTCGCCGCGTTCGCCCTGATCGCTTCCTTGAGGTGCTCGGCGAGGCCCGGGCGCGTGGAGTCGTAGAACGCCTTGAAGCGCTCGTCGGACACGTACATGTCGCCGAGGCACTGATGGAACGCGTACGAGGCGTCGTAGAACCAGGTGCACAGGTGCTGCCGGTGTTCCTCGGCCATGTCCGTCGCCCGGTCGCCGGTCGGCAGTTCACCGGCGTCCATCAATTCGCCGTACCGCGCGTTCCAGGCGTCGATCTCCGCCTGCATGCGCTTCCAGTCGTCCTTGGTGTAGGTGGCGGCGCGGCGCTGCGACTCGGCGTACAGCTCCGTGTCGCCCCAGCGCTGCTCCGCCTCCTCGGCGTACTGCTCGGGGTCCTTGTCGCCGAAGACCTCGAAGCGCTCCTCGGGTGTGAGGTCGATGCCCATCTTGCGTGCCTCCATGGCGTGCTCCACGGCCGCCGCCATCTTCTGCAGCTTCTCGATCCGGGCGGTCAGCAACTCGTGCTGGCGGCGCAGGTGCGCGCGTGGGTCCGCGGCCGGGTCGGCGAGCAGGGCGGCGACCTCGTCGAGCGGGAAGCCGAGCTCCCGGTAGAACAGGATCTGCTGCAGCCGGTCGAGGTCGGCGTCGCTGTAGCGCCGGTGGCCCGCGTGGCTGCGCCCGCTCGGAACGAGCAGGCCGATGTCGTCGTAGTGGTGCAGTGCGCGCACCGTGACCCCGGCGAATCCTGCGACCTGTCCTACGGAGTAGCTCACTTCGTCCGCTCCCTTCTCGGTACGTGCTCCACGGTGGGCCCTCACGTCACGTGAGGTGCAAGTGCGATTCCGCCCGTGTGCGCGTCCCGGCGCGCGTCCGCGCCCGTTCCCGTCCGCTGCCGCCTGCTCACGTCCGTCCTCGTCCGCTCCCGTCCGTCCCCGTCCGCCCGGTCCGGATGTCGTGTCCGTTTCATCCGCTTATCGTGACCCCGTGGCCCAGGACACCGCGCAGCAGGCACCGACCGCTCCGGCGACCCCCGCACGCGCCCTGCTGCCGTTGATCCTGCCCGCTCTCGTCGTCGGCGTGCTGGCGAGCCTGCTGTTCGTGCTGGTGAGCGAGTTGGCCGAGCTGCTGCAGCACGTGCTGTGGGAGAACCTGCCGGACGCGCTGGGCGTGGGCCGGTACTCGGTGCTGTGGATGCTCGTCATGCTCACCTCGACCGGGGTGCTGGTGGGGCTGGTGGTCTGGAAGGTGCCGGGGCATGCGGGGCCCGATCCGGCCACGCTGGGGCTGGACGCGCGCGTGCTGCCGCCGGCCGTGCTCCCCGGGCTGCTGGTGGCGACCGCGCTGATGCTGGCGGGCGGGCCGAGTCTGGGCCCGGAGAACCCGATCATCGCCGTGAACGTCGGGCTCGCCTTCTGGCTGGGACACCGGCTGCTGCCCCGGGCGCCGGGCGGGCTGTGGTCCGTGCTCGCGGAGGCGGCGACGATCGGCGCGCTGTTCGGGACGCCGGTGGCGGCGGCGCTGCTGATCTCCGAGGCGCTGGCGGGGCGGCAGACGAAGGGGCCGCTGTGGGACAGCGTCTTCGCACCGCTGGTCGCCGCCGCGGTCGGCTCGATGACGACCACCCTGGTGGACCATCCGACCTTCGACCTCGACCTGCCCGCGTTCGGGCAGCCCGGGTGGAGCGATCTGCTGGCGGTGCTGGTGATCGCGTCGGTGGGCGCGCTGCTCGCCCTGTGCGCCGTCTGCGCCTTCCCCTACGTCCACGGCGCGTTCGCGCGCCTGGGACACCCGATGCTGGCGCTGCCGGCCGGTGGGCTCGTCCTGGGGCTGCTGGGGGCGCTGGGCGGCCATCTGACGCTGTTCAAGGGACTGGACGAGATCGGGGAGCTCGCGGCCGATCCCGAGGGCTGGTCAGCCGGCCAGTTCGCCACGATGACGGTGGTGAAGCTGGCGGCGCTGCTCGTCGCCGCTTCCTGCGGCTTCCGGGGCGGTCGGATCTTCCCGGCCGTGTTCGTCGGCGTCGCCCTCGGCCTCACCGCCCATGCCCTCGTGTCCGGCGTGCACCCGGCGGTGGGCGTGGCGGGGGGCGTGCTGGGCGTGCTCCTGGCCATCACCCGGCAGGGCTGGTTGAGCCTGTTCACGGCCGCCGCCCTGGTCGCCTCGCCCGCGATCATCGCCCTGCTCTGCTTCGCCTCGCTGCCCGCCTGGCTGTTGGTGACTGGGCGGCCGCAGATGCAGTTGCGCGACGATGGAACGGCGGTGCGCTGAGCGTGTGAACCGAACAGGCCCCTCGATCCGATGAAGCGGCAGAACGCCACTCGGCGGTCGCCGCTCCGCCAGTTGGGAGAACAAGCCATGCCCCTCCACAAGGGCCCCCAGAAGCCCGACGAGCGTCCTCTGTCCGTGAATCCCTTCTACGGCGAGGCCAACCCGGTCGGCGGAATGACCGAGGCGCCGCCGAAGCACCGGCTGCCGGAATCGCCGATGCCGCCGTCGACGGCCTATCAGCTGGTGCACGACGAACTGATGCTGGACGGCAATTCGCGGCTCAACCTGGCCACCTTCGTCACCACGTGGATGGAGCCGCAGGCCGGGGTGCTGATGGCGGAGTGCCGGGACAAGAACATGATCGACAAGGACGAGTATCCGCGCACCGCCGAGCTGGAGCGGCGTTGTGTGGCGATGCTCGCCGACCTGTGGAACGCGCCCGATCCCTCGGCGGCCGTGGGCTGTTCGACGACCGGGTCGAGCGAGGCGTGCATGCTCGCGGGGATGGCACTGAAGCGGCGGTGGTCGCTGCGCAACGCCGACCGTTACCCCGCTGCCCGTCCGAACCTCGTGATGGGGGTCAACGTCCAGGTCTGCTGGGACAAGTTCTGCAACTTCTGGGAGGTGGAGGCCCGTCAGGTCCCCATGGAGGGGGACCGGTTCCATCTCGACCCGCAGGCGGCGGCCGAGCTGTGCGACGAGAACACGATCGGGGTCGTCGGCGTCCTCGGCTCCACGTTCGACGGGTCCTACGAGCCGATCGCCGAGCTGTGCGCGGCCCTGGACGCTCTCCAGGAGCGGACCGGCCTCGACATCCCGGTGCATGTGGACGGCGCGTCCGGCGCGATGATCGCGCCTTTCCTCGACGAGGACCTGGTGTGGGACTTCCGCCTCGCGCGCGTGAGGTCCATCAACACCTCGGGGCACAAGTACGGGCTCGTGTACCCGGGGGTCGGCTGGGCGCTGTGGCGCGACAAGGAGGCCCTGCCGGAGGAGCTCGTGTTCCGCGTGAACTATCTGGGCGGCGACATGCCGACCTTCGCGCTCAACTTCTCCCGGCCGGGCGCGCAGGTCGTCGCGCAGTACTACACGCTGCTGCGGCTGGGCCGCGAGGGCTACCGGGCCGTGCAGCAGTCCACGCGGGACGTGGCCCGGGGCATCGCCGACCGGGTGGAGGCGCTCGGCGACTTCCGGCTCCTCACCCGGGGCGACGAGCTGCCGGTGTTCGCCTTCACCACGGCGCCGGGTGTGACGTCGTACGACGTCTTCGACGTCTCCCGGCGGCTGCGCGAGAGCGGGTGGCTGGTGCCCGCGTACACCTTCCCGGCGAACCGGGAGGATCTGTCCGTCCTACGGGTCGTCTGCAGAAACGGCTTCTCGGAGGACCTCGCCGAGCTGTTCGTGGAGGACCTGACCCGACTGTTGCCGGATCTCCGGCAACAGTCGGAGCCGTTGACGAGGGACAGAGAGGCGGCGACCGGGTTCCACCACTAGCGGCTGCATCAGGGGCGGGGTCGCCCTCGACGGTTTCGGCGGCAGCCGGTCTCGTGCGGGCGGCGCCTCCGCGGCCTCCGCGGCCGTCGGGAGGGGCGGCGGCCGGCGAGAGGCGTGCGGGGTCGGCGGGGTCAGCGGCTCATGTGGGTGAACTTTCTTACTGCGAGGGGGAAGAAGATCGCCAGCAGTGCCAGGGGCCAGCCGACCGCCGCCCAGATATGGGCCGGGTCCGCGCCCAGACCGCCGAAGAGGTCGCGTACCGCTGTCGCCGTCCGGGACATCGGGTTCCACTCGACGGCCGTGCCCAGCCAGCCGGGCATGGCGGCGGGGGTGGCGAGGGCGTTGGAGAGGAAGCCGACCGGCCAGACCAGGATCTGCACGGCCTGCACCATCTCCGGCTTCCCGGCCACCAGTGCCAGATGGATGCCGATCCACAGCATCGCGAAGCGGAAGAGAAGGAGGAGACCCACCGCGCCGAGGAAGGCCCCCGGTCCGCCCTGGGGACGCCAGCCGAGGGCGAGGCCGACGACGATCAGCACGGCCAGTCCCAGGACCGACTGAAGCATGTCGGCCGCCGAACGACCCACCAGGACGGCGCCGTCGGCCATCGGCATCGCCCGGAAGCGGTCGATGACGCCCTTGTTCAGGTCCTGGGTCACGGCGAGCATCGTGCCCTCCAGGCCGAAGGCCATGGTGAGCGCGAGCATGCCGGGCATCAGGTAGTCGAGGTAGTCGCCGCTCACCCCGCGGCCGCCGCCGATCAGGTAGCCGAACATCAGCAGCAGCATCACCGGGAAGACGAGCCCGACGACCACCCGGCCCGGATGCCTTGTCCAGTGGGCGAGTTCGCGCCGGGTCATCGTCCAGGAATCGGCCAGCGGGTACGTGTTCACACGGGCTCCTTGGTGCGGTCGTCGTGGCCGGTCAGATGGAGGAAGACCTCGTCCAGGGTGGGGCGGCGCAGGGCCACGTCCTCCGCCTCGACGCCGGCCTCCTCCAGGGCGCGGACGACGCCGGCGAGGGCGGCCATGCGGTCGGTGACGGGAGCGCTGAGGAGACGGCGGTCGGGGTCGACGGTGACGTCCTCCTTGGGCAGGGGCAGCAGTGCGAGGGCCGCGCCCAGGTGGCCGGCGTCGCGCAGGACGACGTCGATGCGGTCGCCGCCGGTCAGCGTCTTCAGCTCGTCCGCCGTGCCGTCGGCGATCACCCGGCCCCGGTCGACGACGGAGATGCGGTCGGCGAGCTGGTCGGCCTCCTCCAGGTACTGGGTGGTGAGCACGACCGTCGTCCCGCCGCCGACCAGTGAGCGGACCGCGGACCAGACCTCGGCGCGCCCGCGCGGGTCGAGGCCGGTGGTCGGCTCGTCCAGGAAGAGCACCTCCGGGTCGGTGCCGTGTCGGTTGCCGATGAGGGAGGCGGCGAGGTCCAGGCGGCGGCGCATGCCTCCGCTGTAGGCGCTGACGGGCTTGCGGCCGGTGGCGGTGAGGTCGAAACGCTCCAGGAGCTCGTCGGCGCGCCCGCGCGCGGGGCGGGCGCCCAGGTGGTGGAGGCGGCCGAACAGCTCCAGGTTCTGCCGGCCGCTCAGCTCCTCGTCGAGGGCCGCGTGCTGGCCGAGCAGACCGATGCGCAGGCGGACCTCCTGGGCCTGGCGCACCACGTCGTGGCCGGCCACCTCGACGCGTCCGAAGTCCGGTCGCAGCAGCGTGGACAGGATCCTGACCAGGGTCGTCTTGCCCGCGCCGTTCGGTCCGAGCACGCCGTGCACGGTGCCTCGGGCGACCGTGAGATCGAGCCCGTCCAGTGCCTGTGTGTCGCCGTACCTCTTGCGTACGTCTTCGACGGTGATCGCCGTGTCAGCCATGGCAGTCCCCCCAGTTCGTCAACTAATCAAACTTGACTACCCGCCCAAAGTAACCCTGCCGACATCACTCGTCAAACTTGATTAGCCAACCGGATCACCGGGTCAGCGGGAGTCCCCCGGATGCCGCTCCCCCGTCGCGTACGGGTTCTCCGCGCCCGCCGGCAGCACGCCGACGAACGGCTCACCCTCGCCCGCGAAGGTGTACGCGCCGCCCTCGATCCGCGCGATCAGGCCCTGGGTCCACTCGGCCTCGGCGTCGGCGGTGTGGATCCACAGGTTCATGATCTCCCCGATGTGGCCCAGCTGTTCCGGGCCGTCCTCGGGGACGTAGTGCTCGGTGACAGCCGCGCGCCACGCCTCGATGCCGCGAACGCGGTCCTTCAGCAGCGACACCGCCTCCGCGCGCGGGAGGTCGACGACGAAGCCGATGGCCGCCGACTTCACGTCCGTCTTCTGGTCGTAGGAGGTCAGCGCCTCGCGGAGCAGCCTGAAGTACTCCTCGGTGCCCGCCTCGGTGATCTCGTACTCGGTGCGCGGCGGGCCGCCCGCGGTGGACGGCGCCGTCTCGTGCTCGCGCAGCAGTCCCTGCTTGGCCATCTGCTTCAGGGCGTGGTAGATCGAGCCCGGCTTGGCGTTGGACCACTCGTGGGCGCCCCAGTACTCCAGGTCGCCGCGCACCTGGTAGCCGTGGGCCCGCCCGTGCTGGCGCACGGCGCCCAGCACGAGAAGGCGGATCGCTGACATGCGCCCAGGTTATGGCCTCGGTGTGACGGCCCCGCCGCGTGGCCCCGCCGCGTGGCCCCGCCGCGCGGACGCTCAGAACGGGAAGCCGCTGCGGCCGTGCTGGACCGAGATCCACTTGGTGGTGGTGAAGGCCTCGATGGTCGTCTCGCCGTTGAGGCGGCCGACGCCGGAGTTCTTCTCGCCGCCGAAGGGGACGAGCGGCTCGTCGTGGACGGTGGCGTCGTTCACGTGGAACATGCCGGTGACGATCTGCCGGGCGAAGGCGACGCCCCGCTCGATGTCGGCGGTGTGGACGGCGCCGCTCAGGCCGTACGGGGTGTCGTTGACCAGGCGTACGGCCTCCTCCTCGCCGTCGAAGGTGTTGAGGAAGACGACGGGGCCGAAGACCTCCTGCCGGAGCAGGGCGGAGTCGGCGGGAAGGTCGGCCAGGACGGACGGCTCGACGAGGTTGTCGGTGGTCGTGCCGTGCACAAGGGCGTTCGCGCCCTGGGCTATCGCCTGTTCGACGACGCTCGAGACCGCCTCCGCCTGCGAGGGGTTGATCACCGGGCCGATCGCGGTCTGCGGGTCGCGCGGGTCGCCGGCCTTGAGGGTCCGCACCTTGGCGACGAACTTCTCGGTGAACTCGTCGGCGATCGACCGGTCGACCAGGACCCGGTTGGCGGCCATGCAGACCTGGCCCTGGTGGACGAAGCGGCTGAAGACGGCCGCGTCGACCGCGTAGTCGACGTCGGCGTCGTCGAGGACGACGAACGCGCTGTTGCCGCCGAGTTCGATGACGGCCCGCTTGAAGTGCGAGGCGGCGACCGTGGCGACGTGCCGGCCGACCTTGTCGGAGCCGGTGAAGGAGATGACCCGCGGAACGGGGTGCTCCAGGAAGGCGTCGCCGATCTCGGCGATGTCGGTCACGACGACGTTCAGCAGACCCGGCGGCAGACCGGCGTCCTCGAAGAGCTTGGCGATCACGGTGCCGCCGGAGAACGGGGTGTTCTGGTGCGGCTTGAGCACCACGCCGTTGCCGAGGGCGAGGGCTGGGGCGACGGACTTCAGCGACAGCAGGAACGGCACGTTGAAGGGGCTGATCACACCGACCACGCCGACCGGCTCGCGGTAGACGCGGTTCTCCTTGCCGTCGATCGGCGAGGGAAGGATGCTGCCCTCGGTGCGCAGCGACAGGTGGACCGACTCGCGCAGGAACTCCTTGGCGAGGTGGAGTTCGAAGGCGGCCTTGCCGAACGTGCCGCCGGCCTCGTTGACGAGGATCTCGCTGATCTCCGCCTCGCGCTCCTCGACCAGCCGCAGCACCTTCTCGAAGACCGCGCGGCGGGCGAAGGCGTTGGTCGCGGCCCACTGCTTCTGGGCGCGGGCGGAGGCGCGGTAGGCCTCGTCGACCTCGCCGACGGTGGCTATGGTGATCGAGGCAAGCTTCTCGCCGTCATAGGGATTGCAGACGATGATGTCCCAGTCGCCCGTACCCGGACGCCACTCACCGTCGATGTACTGCTGGGCCAGGTCGGTGAAGTACGACGACGACATGTGATCCCTCAATCCCCTGCTGCGATCGGCCGCGATCGATCGGGATCACGAACTGACCCGATCTCATCTGATCACACGTCATCGTACGGGTGACTCAAGGGAGTTGGGGAGCAAGTTGAGGAGCATCCCGGACCCTCTAGGGGAATCCCTAGGTACCGGGCCGAAAACAGGGTTCGGGAACCTGGGCTAGGACAGCTGGATCAGGCCGCGCAGCAGATCGCGGCTCTCGTCCGGGCCGGGGCTGTCCTGCTGGAGCTCCTTCAGCGCCTGCTCGTACTGGGCGACGTCCTCGCGCTTGTCCAGATAGAGGGCGCTGGTGAGCTGTTCCAGATAGACGACGTCCTGCAGGTCGGACTCCGGGAAACTCAGGATCGTGAAGGCGCCGGACTCGCCGGAGTGCCCCCCGAAGCTGAACGGCATGACCTGAAGTCGTACGTTGGGACGCTCCGAAACGTCGATCAAGTGCTGGAGTTGCCCGCGCATCACCTCGCGGTCGCCGTAGGGCCGGCGCAGGGCGGCCTCGTCGAGGACGATGTGGAAGTCGGGGGCGTTCTCGGCGACGAGATACTTCTGCCGCTCCAGGCGCAGGGCCACACGCCGGTCGACGTCGGCCGCGTTCGCGCCCTTCATGCCACGGCTGACGACGGCATGGGCGTACGCCTCGGTCTGCAGCAGACCGTGCACGAACTGGACCTCGTACGCGCGGATCAGCGCGGCCGCGCCCTCCAGGCCGACGTAGGTGGGGAACCAGTTGGGCAAAACGTCCGAGTAACTGTGCCACCAGCCCGCCACGTTGGCCTCGCGGGCGAGTCCGACGAGCGACTGGCGCTCCGCGTCGTCCGAGATGCCGTACAGCGTCAGCAGGTCCTCCACGTCCCGGGTTTTGAAGCTCACCCGGCCCAGTTCCATCCGGCTGATCTTCGACTCCGACGCCCTGATCGAGTAACCCGCCGCCTCGCGCGTGATGCCTCGCGCCTCACGCAGCCGCCGTAGTTGCGAACCGAGCAGCATCCGCCGCACCACCGATCCGGGCTCTCCCGCGCTCACGTTCGCCAGCCTCCCCAACCGTCTTAGGGGCCGCAGTCTGCCACTAAAACACTTCGAGCAGTACTCGTCCGATTACAGAGATGGAAAGAAGCCAAAGGATACGCACAGAGCAGTGCGAGGGAAGAGTGAGGGGAAAGCAAGAGAAGTGCTCGCGATGAGCGAGAAGTTGGCGGAAAAAATGGCCAAGAAGCGGTACGGGCGGGTCCATTTCGGTCACGTGCACGTGCATCTGCCCTTGCATCCGCAGTGCGCATCAGAAACCATGGTCTCGCGCCACCGCTGCATCGCAACGACCGCGAATCCCGGGAGTGCCTCGCATGGGGACGAATGGATCGACCATGCTCGAGCCGTTACGGCAGGGCCTTCCGCCGCTGGATCCTGCGGCCGTGTCCAACGCCGCCTCCTGCGCTCTGCCCGCCCGCTTCGAAGCGGTGCGCGAGGCACGACAGTTCACCAAGAGGACCCTCGGCCAGTGGGACGTCGGCGACCGTTTCGACGACATCTGTCTGGTCGTCTCGGAGTTGGTGACCAACGCGCTGAGACACGGGATGTCGTCCGAGGACGGCGACTCGCGCGTGCCCGATCACTCGTGCGCGCCCGATCAGCAGCATCCGCCCGTGCGGCTGCATCTGATGCGGTGGACCGAGCGGTTGGTGTGCGCGGTGCGCGACCCCAGTCGGGACAGCCCCCTGCCCCGGGACAGCGAGGACTTCTCGGCCGAGTCGGGGCGCGGGCTCTTCCTCGTCGACTCCTTCGCCGACAGCTGGGGCTGGCACCCGCTGTCGGGCAGCCTGGGCGGGAAGGTCGTCTGGGCGCTGTTCCGGCTGCACACGCCGGCCGAATGACAAACCGCGGCGTTTCTTGACGCCGCGGTTCTACGCGCGTTGTAGGTATTTTCCCACGACATGCACGAAGTGCGCGGCGACGGCGAGGGCGTCGAAGATGCCGGGGGCGTCGATGACGTCGATGACGTCGAGGGATGTCAGCTCGCGATCAGGTGGTCGAACTCGCCGTCCTTGATGCCCAGCAGCATCGCCTCGATCTCGGCGCGCGTGTAGACGAGCGCGGGGCCGTCGGGAAAGCGCGAGTTGCGCACGGCCACGTCCCCGCCCGGCAGCCGCGCGAACTCGACGCAGGAACCCTGCGAGTTGCTGTGCCTGCTCTTCTGCCAGGCAACCCCGTACAGCTGTGTGGCCGTCATGCCGTTGTACACGTCATGCCCCCCGTCAACGTGGTGGTCCACAGGTCGCTCCCTGGTGGTGCACTGGCTGTTGTGGCCATTGGTGCCGTGGTCAACTGTCCCGGATCATAACCCCGTTCACGTGCAGTCGCATGAGCAGATGCACGTGCACGCGGGGTACTTGCGCGGTTACAGCTTTGACGCCCGCTTTACCCGACTCGTTCGGCTCGTCGGCCGTCGTGCGGCCCACGTGAAAGTCGTCCGGATCGAAACCACTCGTGTACTAGGAACAGACGCGTGACACGGCCGTCCTGTTCCGTCGACGCGGCACCGGATCGGCGGAGGGCAGGTCGCGGGCTCCGCCGAAACCATCCTGAAAGAGGCGGTTCCGGCGGACGCCCGGCATCCGGTCGCCGCGGTAGGCCGCACCTCCGGATGTGGGGCCGCGCCGCCCGCGTCAGGGGCGATCGGCGACGGGCAGGTCGGACGTCGGGGCGCGCTTGCGGCCTCCCGCCGACGCCGAAAACCCCCGACACCTGTCGGTCCGACGACGATGTGTCCCGCACCGGTGGACGCGGGCCGCCCCGGGCCCCCGCATCCCCCGACCACGGACGACGACAACCGCCGCCCCCCGCGTACGACGGTGAGATCGGCGACGCGGATCGGGTGGCGGCGGCTGTGTGCATGAGGCCGGGATCGGCTGGTCGTCGGGCAGACGACGGAGGCGAGTGGCCAGGGATCAACGGACAGGGTGTCCGATTGTGCTCGTACAGATGATGAGGGCTCTGTACGGAGATGGCTGGATCAGATGTACGGACGGCGGCGGGGCCGGGCGGGGAGCGGGTGGACAGGCTAGGCGCGTACAGGACATGCGGGGGCGGGAGCGGGGACGCCAGGTGCAGACCACGTGCAGGCGAGGCGCAGGCCAGTTGCACGTCAGGTACGTGGTCGGGGCAGGGTCAGCGGGTCGGGGCGTACGGCAGGAGGGCCATTTCCCGGGCGTTCTTGATCGCTCGGGAGAGTTGGCGTTGCTGTTGTGCGGAGACTCGGGTCACTCGGCGGCTGCGGATCTTGCCTCGGTCGGAGATGAACTTCCGCAGGAGGTCGGTGTCCTTGTAGTCGATGTAGGTGATGTCCGCCTGGTCGAGGGGGTTGGGCCGGGGCTTGGCGGGCCTGCGCTCGGGCTTGCGGGACGTGGGGGACATGGGGGTCAGACCTCCAGGAGGGTGTCGAAGGCGGGCGGCAGCCGCTTCCAGGCGGCGCGTCCCGCGGCGTACTCGGCGTCCGTGAGCAGGCAGGACTCCAGGAGCTGTGCCAGGCCGTCGCGGTCGAGACCGGGGGACGTGAAGACCAGGTGCTGGCAGCAGTCGCCGTGCTCGGGGTGCCAGTCCAGCGCGGCGGCGGCGCGGCGCACCGGCGGGACCAGGTCCCAGGCCGCGTCGGGGAGGGACGCCAGCCAGGGACCGGCCGACTCCACGCACAGGGCGCCGCCGGCCGCGTCCCAGTGCAGCAGCACGTCGGGTTTGTCGGCGAGCCAGAACCTGCCCCGGCTGCGGGCGGCCGCGCAGGTCAGGTCCTCCAGCGCCGCGTACAGCCGCTCCGGGTGGAACGGGCGGCGCCGGTGCCAGACGAACGTGCTCACGCCGTGCCCGTCGGCCTCGGCGGGCAGGAGCGCGCAGGCCGGGTGCTGGGCCGCGGCGGCCGACTCGACGTCGAAGCCGGCCAGCACGGCACGCGCCAACGGCGACTGCGCATACGACAGTTCCGGTGACTGTGCATCCGCACGGGCGGGTGCCGTGATCCTGACCTGGCGGGCCGTCGGGTGCAGCTGCGCCAGCAGCTCGCGGTCCTCGTCGTCGGCCTCCTCGGAGTCGACGACGGCCAGGACGGGGGCGTACTCCAGCTGCCGCGCGAAGGTGTCGGCGACGGTGCGCTGGTCGGTGGCGGCCGCGGCGAGGCCGACGTCGGCGAGGTCGTCGCCGTTGCCGAGACAGGGCAGGAGCAGCGCCGGGTCGACGGCGGTGACGACGCCGGTGACCGTGAGCCCGCCGGCCACGACCACCTCGGCCATGGCCTTGGGCTCGACGGAGTCCCACAGCTCGACCACCGCGAGGCGCGTGGCGCCGTCGTCCGCCAGCCGGCGCAGCTCGGGCACCAGGTCCTCACGCAGCGCGCAGCAGGCGCAGTCGTTGACCAGGGGCGCCTCGCCGGCCGAGAGGATGCCGGTGGCGTCGCTGACGGTCCGCACGACCGTGCCCGTCGCAGCCGTCGCAAGGTCGTGGTGGAGGACGACGCTGCCGGGGACGTCGGCGAGCAGACGCACGACCGTCGCCCGGCGGGCGTCGGCGTGCAGCCCGCCGACGATCACGACCGACAGGCTCACGCCCCGCCCCGCTTCCCGTAGCGGCGCTCGAAGCGCTCGACGCGGCCGGCCGTGTCCAGGACGCGGGCCGCGCCCGTGTAGAAGGGGTGGCTGACGTCGGAGATCTCGACGTCGACGACGGGGTAGGTGTTGCCGTCCACCCACTCGATCGTCTTGTCGCCGCTCATGGTGGAGCGGGTGAGGAAGGCGTGGTTCGCGGCGCGGTCACGGAAGACGACGAGACCGTAGGCCGGGTGGATTCCCTTGCGCATGGCGGTGGTTCAGCGCTCCTCTCGGAAGTCGACGTGACGGCCGACGACGGGGTCGTACTTGCGCAGAGTCATGCGGTCCGGGTCGTTGCGGCGGTTCTTGCGGGTCACATAGGTGAAGCCCGTGCCCACCGTGGACCGGAGCTTGATGACCGGGCGGAGTTCGTTGCGTGCCATGCTGCTATCTTACTGAAAATGAATTCCATTAGCACTATCGATCCTGGCATCGACCGAGGAGAGGTACGTCACCCGTGTCCGCGCACTGCATGCTGACCGGCGCCCAGCCGGGCTTCGGCAACCGCATCTCCCACTCCCACCGGCGCACTTCACGCCGCTTCGACCCGAACATCCAGAGCAAGCGGTACTGGCTGGCGAGCGAGGGCCGCCATGTACGGCTGCGGCTGAGCACGAAGGGGATCAAGACCGTCGACGTGATCGGCGTCGAGGCGGCCGTGGCGCGCATCCGCGCGCGGGGGGTGCGGGTCTGATGGCGAAGAAGAGCAAGATCGCGAAGAACGACAAGCGGCAGGAGGTCGTCGCCCGGTACGCGGCGCGGCGGGCCGAACTGAAGGAGGTCCTCCGGCGGCCGTCGTCGACGGAGGCCGAGCGGGACGCGGCGCAGCGGGAGTTGCGCGCACAGCCACGGGACGCCAGCGCGACGCGGGTCCGCAATCGGGACCAGGTGGACGGCCGCCCGCGCGGGTACTTCCGCACGTTCGGGCTGTCCCGAGTGGGGCTGCGGGAGCAGGCGCACGCGGGGTATCTGCCCGGGGTCCGGAAGTCGTCCTGGTAGGCGGCCGACCGTAGTCCTTCGGAGCTACAGGCCGTTGTCCCTATAGGTCACAGTCGTCCCCATGGGCCGCAGATCGTCGTCCCTCCAGATCACAGGCCGTCCCCAGGGTTCTGCTGAGGCTTGCTGGTAGCTTGCTGCGGTCCTTCCCGGTCGATCGGGCTCCTCCGGTCGGCCGAGCCGGTCCGGCTACAGCTTGGGAGCTTGCAGTGACTTCGGCGATCTTCTCGCGAGGCATGTCCCGTCGGCCGGTGCGGGCCGCGGCCGTGGCCGCCGCGCTGACGGGCACGCTCGTGCTGACCGCGTGCAGCGACGACGGGGGGTCCGACGCCGGCTCGTCGGCCACGCCCACGACGACGTCCGCGTCCACGTCGACGTCGACCGCAGGCGCAGGGGCGACGAGCGGCGCGACGGATTCCTCCTCCGTCTCCGTCTCCGCCGAGTTGGAGGGCAGCTGGCTGGCCACGACGGACGGCAAGGCCGTCGCCCTGATCGTCACCGGGAAGCAGGCCGCACTCTTCGTGACCGGCGGGACCGTGTGCAGCGGGACCGCCGGCGAGGAGGCGGGCATGCAGATGATCCACCTCAAGTGCACCAGCGGGACGGACGGCGAACGGACGACCGGCATGGTCGACTCCGTCGACACGAAGGCCCTCGCGGTCACCTGGACCGGCGCGGTCGGCAAGGAGACCTTCGCCAAGGCGGAGGGCGGCCAGTGGCCGTCAGGACTGCCGACACCCGGCCTCGGATGACGACGGGCTGCCGGTGACACCCGGCCTCGGGTAGCGAAGCGGTCACGAGGCCGGGGGCGCGCGAGAATTCGCCGCACGCGTGCGTGATGATCCTTCGAGCACCGTCACGTAACCCTAGGGATCACTCATGCGCGCCGTTCCCCTCACCGTCGCCGCCCTCGCCGCGGCCCTGCTCCTCACCGCCTGTGGCGGCGGGGACGACAGCGGCTCCGGCAGCGACGAGAGCAAGTCCGCCGAAACCGCGGGCGCCGCCGAGTCCGCAGGCCCCAACGGGACCACCTGCGCCGCCGGCGACCTCGGCCAGGAGGTCGGCCCCGTCAACGCCGCGCCCGCCGCCGGAGACAGCGGCAACGTCACCGTCACGCTCACCAACAAGGGTGAGGAGTGCATCCTGGAGGGCTTCCCCAAGATCGAGCTCCAGGCCGGCGACAGTTCCGCGACCGTGGCGAACGACGCCGCCGCCGAGGCCCAGGCGCTGACCCTCCCGGCGCAGGGCACCGCCACCTTCACGATCACCTATGTGCGCGGCGAGGACGGCGGCGACAAGAGCCTCGCCGTCAAGACGGTGCAGTACGGGGTGCCGAACGCCTCGGCCACCCAGAGCTTCGCGTGGTCGTACGGCGACGTCGCCCTGAAGAGCACGGACGTGGCGGACGCGACCGTCAGCGCCTTCCAGCAGGCCGGCGACTGACCTACGGCCGGGGTGTCACGGCAGCCGGGGCCGGGAGTGCATCCTGGCCCGGTCCGCCGCTTCGGCGCCCTCGGTCCAGCCCGCCTCGTCGGTGACGCCGCGCAGGCGGGTGGAGACCGTCTCCGGGAACATCCGGTCCGTGGCCGCGGTGACCGCGACCTCGCGGGAGGCGAGCACCGGCAACAGGTCGTCGGTCACCTGGGTCCCGGCGGCGGCCGCGATCTCGCCGAGCCGGGCGCCGATGCGGTGGGCGTAGGCGGCGAGGAAGGACTGCCGGAAGGACTTGGTCCGCCTGCGGCCGCCAGCCCGCTGGGCCGCCTCCGCCTTCGCCATCGCGGACTGCGCCTGCACCAGCAGCGAGGTGTACAGCAGCTCCACCGTCTCCAGGTCGGCCTCGAAGCCGACGACCGTGGAGAAGGCGAAAGGTTCGTTCCACACCGCCCGGCAGTGGTTGGCGTCGGCGACCGCGTCCAGCAGCACCGCCTTCGCCTGCTCGTACGGCGGCTCGACGCCGATCCGGCAGGCGCCGGGCGCGTCCGGGTCCGGGGCCTGGGCGTCGAGCAGCGCCTCGTCGACGCTGTGCCGGGCCATCAGCTCCTGCGCCTTCGCCGTGAGCGCCTCCGCCTCCTGCGGAAACCCGGTCGCCTCGGCCTTGGCGAGCAGCGCGCGGATACGGGTGAGCATGCGGGAGTCCGACCGGCGGCCCGACCGAGGGCCCGGCTGACGCTCCTGAAGCGGTTCGAGGCCGGGCAGCCGCAGCAGCAGCCGGTACAGCTCCAGGACCGTGGTGGCGTGCGAGAAGCGGTCGACGCGGGGCGAGGGCTCCGCGGTGGGCTCGTCGAGCTCTTCGAGCTGCGCGGACCAGCGGGGGCCGCGCGCACGGTCGTCCGCCGACTGCGCCCGGATCAGCGTCGCGAGCACGCGTGCGTGGACGCCGTCCAGGTCGCGCCGGACGATCCGCGCCACGTCCGCGGGCTGCCAACCGCGCCGCCAGAGCGCCGCCACGAACTCCGCGCCCCGCCGCGCGAGCTCGGCGTCCGCCGCGGGGTCGGCGGCCAGGAGCGACGCGCCGGTGTCGAGGGCCGTGTCGGCGGTTTCGTAGAGGGCGGCCTGGAAGGCTCGTTCGACTGTGCTGCTCACGGGTCGATCGTGCCATGTGCGCGCGAGCGAGTGACAACCTCGGGTTGACAGTCCTGCACTGTCAACCTAGGGTTGACATATGACGACTCCACGACCCGGCACCACCGGCCCTGGTACCTCCATCCGCCTCGACGACCTCATCGACGCCATCAAGAAGGTCCACAACGAGCCGCTCGACCAGCTCCAGGACGCCGTCATCGCCGCCGACCACCTCGGCGACGTCGCGGACCACCTCATCGGTCACTTCGTCGACCAGGCCCGCCGCTCGGGCGCCTCCTGGACCGACATCGGCCGGAGCATGGGCGTCACCCGGCAGGCCGCCCAGAAGCGCTTCGTGCCCAAGGAGTCGGCCGACCTCGACCCCAGTCAGGGCTTCACCCGGTACACCCCCCGCGCGCGGAGCGTGGTCATGGCCGCCCACAACGCCTCCAAGGCGGCCGGAAACGCCGAGCTCCTGCCCGCACACCTGGTCCTCGGCCTGCTCGCCGAGCCGGAGGGACTCGCGGCGAAGGCGGTCGTCGAGCAGGGCATCTCCCTGGACGCGGTCAGCGAGGCCGCGACCGCCGCACTCCCGCCGACCGCCGGGGAGGCGCCCGAACTGGTCCCCTTCGGCCCGGACGCCAAGAAGGCCCTGGAGCTCGCCTTCCGCGAGGCGCTCCGCCTCGGGCACAACTACGTCGGCACCGAGCATCTCCTGCTGGCCCTGCTGGAGCACGAGAACGGCGAGGGCGTGCTCAGCGGCCTCGGCGTCGACAAGTCGGAGACCGAGAAGTACGTGGCGAAGGCGCTGACCGAACTGGTGAAGGCACGCGCGGAGGAGCAGGAGAAGCAGGAGGGTTCCTGAGCTTCCTGAGCCGCCGGGCGTCGGGGGCGTTCCTGGCGCGTTCGATCGGGGCCGTTGTCAGACCCCCCTGCCACACTCGCAGCATGGCCGACCGGTGGGCACTCGCTCCGGCCGAGGACGGTGGCGTGGAACTCGCCCCCCTCGGTCCGGCAGGGCTGCCCGCCGGCCCGGTGCTGCGGGAGGCGGACCTGGCGCGGGCCGTGCGCGAGCGGCCCGACGTCACCCGCTGGGTCTGGCGTTCCACGGCCGAGGTGTATCCGCGTCTGCTCGCCACGGGGGTGCGAGTCGAGCGGTGCTACGACGTCGAGGACGCCGAGACCCTCCTCCTGGGCCACGAGGGGCGCTCCGGCGAGCCCCGTTCGGCGGCCGCCGCGCTGGCCCGGCTGCGCGGCGGCCCCGTACCGCCGGATCCGCCGCAGCGCTCCGCCGCGCCCGGCGCGCAGTCCTCGCTGTTCGAGGCGCAGGACACCGCCGTCCGACTGCCGCTCGACGACCTCCTCGCCGTCTACGCCGAGCAGCAGCGGCGGCACGAGCGGGCCGAACACCCCGCGCGGATGCGACTGCTGACGGCGGCCGAGTCGGCGGGGATGCTGGTGGCCGCCGAGATGAACCGGGCCGGGCTGCCGTGGAGCGCGGAGGTGCACCGCGCGGTCCTGCACGACCTGCTCGGCGAGCGGTACGCGGGCGGCGGCGAGCCCCGGCGGCTGGCCGAGCTGGCCGACGAGGTGTCCGCCGCGTTCGGGCGCCGGGTCCGCCCCGACCTGCCCGCCGACGTCGTCAAGGCCTTCGGGCAGGCGGGCATCCGGATCAAGTCGACACGGCGCTGGGAGATCGAGAGCCTCGACCACCCGGCCGTGAAGCCCCTGATCGAGTACAAGAAGCTGTACCGCATCTGGGTGGCCCATGGCTGGTCCTGGCTGCAGGACTGGGTGCGGGACGGGCGGTTCCGGCCGGAGTTCCTCGCGCACGGCACGGTCACCGGCCGTTGGGTGACCAACGGCGGGGGCGCGCTGCAGATCCCCAAGGTCATCCGGCGGGCCGTGGTCGCCGACCCCGGCTGGCGGCTCGTCGTCGCCGACGCCGACCAGATGGAGCCGCGCGTGCTGGCGGCGATCTCCCGCGACCCCGGGCTGATGGAGGTGGCGGGCCGGGAGACCGACCTCTACCAGTCCGTCTCCGACCGCGCCTTCTCCGGCGACCGGGCCCAGGCCAAGCTCGCCGTCCTGGGCGCGGTCTACGGCCAGACCTCCGGGGACGGCCTGAAGAACCTCGCCGCGCTGCGCCGCCGCTTCCCACGCGCGGTGGCGTACGTCGACGATGCGGCCAAGGCCGGCGAGGAGGGCCGCCTCGTCCGGACCTGGCTGGGGCGGACCTGCCCGCCGGCGGCCGGGGCGGGGGGCGAGCCGGCTGAGGAGGCCGGCATCCCGATCGCCCCGGAGGACGACGGCGCACAACCTACGGGCCAGGAATGGGTGCCAGGGTACGCGTCGACCAACGCACGCGCGCGTGGCCGCTTCGCCCGCAACTTCGTCGTCCAGGGCAGCGCCGCCGACTGGACGCTGCTGCTGCTCGCCGCGCTGCGGCAGACCTGTGCGGGGATGGCGGCCGAACTGGTCTTCTTCCAGCACGACGAGGTGATCGTGCACTGTCCCGAGGAGGAGGCCGAGACGGTTGTCGCCGCGATCCGGGAGGCCTCCGACCTGGCCGGACGGCTGACGTTCGGGGAGACGCCGGTGCGGTTTCCGTTCACTGCGGCGGTGGTGGAGTGCTATGCCGACGCGAAGTGAGCAGGGGCGGTGCGAGCAGGGGCGGTGCGAGCAGGCGCGGTGCGATCAGCCGGGTCCGGCGGTTCCGGCTGCTCCGGCGGTTCCGGTGCCCGGCTCGGGGACGGGCTCGCGAATCGGTTTCCGGACCGGCTCGGGGACCGGCTCGCCGATCAGTTTCCTGAGTTCCTGTACGACGGCCTTCTCGTCCGTCCCGTCCAGCGCGTCGAGGGCCGCCCGCCACTCCTCGCGCGCGTGCTCCCACTCCCCCTGCTCCCGCAGCAGAAGACCGTGCTGGTGCCGGGCCAGACCGCCGGTGTAGCGGTCGGCGCGGGCGTCGGCGCGGCGCAGCAGTTCGACACACTCCCGCCGCGCGCGGGCGCTGTCGTCCGGGCCCAGCGCGCGCAGGGCGCGGACGAGACCGAGCCGGGTCTGGGACTCGCCGTGCCAGTCGTCATGGCCGCCGGGGATGCGCAGGCTCTCCTCGAAGTGCGGGAGCGCGGCGGCCGGTTCGCCGAGGGCGAGATGGGCGTAGCCGATGTTGCAGTGCGCCGAGTGCTGCACGATGACGGCGCCGATCTCGTCCCCGATGGCGAGCGAGCGGCGGTGCTGTTCGATGGCGGCCCGCGGATCGGTGTGCTCGTACAGGTTGCCGAGGTGGCTGTGGGTGACGGCCTCACCGTGCCGGTCGGCCAACTGCCGCGAGTACTCGAGGCTCTGGCGCAGCGCCGCGCAGGACTCCTCGTACCGGCCGAGGCCTTCCAGCAACAGCCCCCGGTTGTTGAGGCAGCGCCGGATCCAGGAGAGCCGGTCGAGCCGCCGCCAGATGGCGAGGGCCCGGTCGTTGAGGGCGAGGGCGTCCTGCTGGCGGCCGGTCAGGAAGTGCAGGCCGGCGAGGTCGCCGAGCGCGTACGCCTCGGCCGCCGCGTCCCCGAGCCGACGCGCCGCCCGTAGCGCGGTCCGCCCGAGCACGTCCATCTCGGCGACGCGGCCCCTGCGCTGGAGATAGGGGAAGAGGAGGCGGAGGAGGGTGGAGACGAGGGCAGTCGTGGCCGCTTCCTCATCTCCTGTGGTGCTGCCGCCCTCCACCAGCGCGACGATGTTCTCCAGTTCCGTGTCGCCCCAGGCGAAGGCTTCTTCGGGGCCGGCGAAGGGGGGTACCTCCGTGACGTGCGCCCCGTGGGCGGGAGGCTGGTCGGCCGTCGGACGGCGTCGGTCGTCCTCGTCGGGGCCCGCTCCGAGGATGGCGGTGAGGGCGCGTTCGGCTACGGCGGCGTAGTGGTGGAGTGCGGTGCGCAGGGAGTCGGCGGTGCCGTCGGACTCCGCGAGTTCCGGGAGTTCCGCGAGTTCGCGGGCGAAGTCCCGGACCAGGTCGTGGGGGGTGTAACGGCCGTATGCCCGCTCCTCCAGGAGGGCGACGTCGACGAGCCGGTTCAGGGCAGCCTCGGCGCGGGGTTCGTCGGTGCCGGTGAGCCGGGCGAGCAGCGGGGCTCCGTAGGAGGGGAGGTCGAGCGCGCCGATGCGGCGGAGGGCGAGGGCGGCGTCCCGGTCGGCCTGGCGTCCGGAGGCGGCGAGCGCGTCGTGGGCGACGGCGAGAGAGCGGCGGACGCTGAGGTCGTCGTACTCCAGGTGCGACAACCTGCCCTCCGTCGCGGCCAGTTGCCCTGCCAGCGCGTCCGGAGTGAGGGCGCTGCGGGCGGCGAGGCGGGCGGCGACGACGCGCAGCGCGAGCGGGAGACGTCCGGTGAGGTCCACGAGGGGGTGGGCCGCGTCCAGGTCGGCACGCCCCGCGCCGGGACCGGAGGCCGCACGCAGCAGGGCCGCGCTGTCCTCGCCGGACAACGGAGCGAGCGGGAAGCGGTGGGCTCCGTCGAGGACGGTCAGGGGCGAGCGGCTGGTGACGATCACCGCGCAGCCGGGGCCGGCCGGCAGCAGCGGGCGGACCTGGGCGGCGGTGGCGGCGTCGTCCAGTACGAGGAGGGTGCGGGTCGGGGCGAGCAGGGTGCGCAGCAACGCGGCTGCGGCGTCCGGGTGTTCGGGGATGTTCCGGGGTTCCGCACCGAGGTCACGGAGCAGGGCGACGAGCGCCTGACCTGCGGGGAGGGGGGTCATGCCGGGGGTGGCGCCGTGCAGGTGGAGGTAGAGCTGACCGTCGAAGAAACGTTCCTTCAAAGCGTGGGCGACGTGCAAGGCGAGCGCGCTCTTGCCTACGCCTGCCATGCCGCTCAGGACGACGACGGGGTAGTTGCCGGTGGCGAGGTCGGCGGACGGGTTGGGCGGGGTGGGCGCGTCGGACGGGGTGGGCCGGTCGGCGGCGAGGGTGCGGAGCAGTTGGCGCAGGGTTTCGCCGCGACCGGTGAAGTGGGCTGGTGGTGGCGGGAGTTGGGCGGGGAGTTGGGCCGGGTGGTGGGTGCGGCGGGAGGAGGGATCGGGTGCCGGAGTCGGGACGGGGATGGGAGGTGAGACAGGGATGGTCGGTGAGACGGGGTTGGGAGACGAGGTCGGCGGTGCGGGCCGGCCCGGGGGCTGGAGACCGTCGGTCGCCGTCGGGCCCAGCACCTCCACATGGGCCTCGCGTACGGCCGGGCCCGGTTCGATGCCGAGTTCCTCGGCGAGACGGGCGCGCAGGTCGCGATGGACGGCGAGGGCCTCGGCCTGACGGCCTGTGCGGTGCAGGGCGAGCATCAGCTGACGCTGGTATGCCTCGCGCAGCGGATACTCGGCAGCAAGGGCGGTCAACTCCGGGACGATGCGTTCGAACCGAGTTCCGTCGAGGCCGTCGAGGCCGTCGAGTCCGCCGAGCCCGTCGGCTCCACCCAGGGCGAGTTCGGCGTCGTAGCGCCACTCCAGCAGAAGCAGCCGGGCCTCCCGCAGGCGTCGCACGAAGGCGTATCCGCCCAGGTCGGCCGGGAGGCCGCTGAGCGGGGCGCCTCGCCACAGCGCGAGCGCCGCCGCGCACTCGCGCACGACCCGTTCCCAGTTCCGGGCGGCATGCGCACCGCGCGCCGCGGCGACGTGACACTCGAACACGTGGACGTCGAGCTCACCCTGCTCGACCCTGAGCTGGTAGCCGGGCGACACCGCCCGCAGCCGCTCCGGGTCGTCGAGCAGTCGACGCAGCCTGGTCACGTGGTTGTGCAGCGAGGCCTGCGCGGACGCCGGCGGCTCGCCGCCCCACAGCGCCTCCTTGAGCGACTCGACGGGGACGATCCGGCCCGCGTCGAGAAGCAGGGCGGCGAGCAGGACACGCACTTTGGGGCTGCGGACGGTGTCGTACGGAAGGTCGCCGTCGTCCGCTAGGCCGTCTGGTAGGCCATCCGGTATGTCGTCCGGCGTGTACAAGACCGGTGGGCCCAGCAGTCCGAACCGCAGCCCGTGCCGCCGCATCACGCCGCCCATCGCCCTTCCGCATCCACCCCGCGTGCCCGGCCGCCATACCGTCCGCCCGGGCCGCCATACCGTCCGGGCGGAATTCCGCCCTCGGCACGACGATATTCCGCCATCCTGTTCCCTGACGGTTCCCGCGAGAATCGGCTGTCGGTCTGGCCGGAACCCGCGTTCGTCCGACGACTTCAGGCCAAGTGAACGCCAGTGACCAGGGACGACGCGGAGAACCGTTGGCCATATGTTAGCGATTCGTTGGCGCGATCTGATGTGATCACATCATCGGAACCGGCCCGACGGCGCGCGCGTGTCGACGCGCAACTCGGGGGAGTGTCGCCGCCACGGCCGGCTTCGAGGGCGTGCGGGGTCTCAGGTCGGCGGAGGTGAACGACCGGGGGCCCCGCGCCTCGTTCTCCCCGCGCCCCGGATGCGGTTGAGGGCGGGTCAGATGACCGGAGGCCTGCCGAGCCGGGTCAACTGCCACACGGTCCGCCACTTCATGGGACGCCGGGGACCCGCCGGTTTCCGCACGCCTTCCGCGAACCCGCCGAACCAGGCCTTGAGGCCGCCGAGCGAGCGGGTGCGCAGGAGGGTGACGGCGATCCAGACGCCCAGGTGGACCGGGATAAGGGGCAGCGGGAGGTTGCGCCGGACCAGCCAGACCCGGTTCCGGGCCGTGACGCGGTGGTATATGGCGTGCCGGGCGGGCGAGGTCTTGGGGTGCTGGAGGAGCAGTTCGGGCGCGTAGAGGATCTTCCAGCCGGCGTCGGTGGCACGCCAGGCGAGGTCGGTCTCCTCGTGCGCGAAGAAGAACTCGGCGGGCCAGTCCCCGGTCTCGGCGAGCATGGCCATGCTCAGGGCGTGACCGCCGCCGAGGAAGCCGGTGACGTACCCGCCCTGCATCGGGTCGGCGGCCCCGACTCGCGGCACATGCCGGCGCTGGGTCTCGCCGTGCTCGTCGGCGATACGGAAGCCGACGATGCCGAGGCGGGGGTCGGCGGCGTAGAGGTCCCGGACGCGGCTCAGGACGTCGGCGTCGACGAGGAGCCCGTCGTCGTCCAGTTCGACGACGACGTCCACGTCCCCGTACTCGCGGAGGCGGGCGAGGGCGACGTTGCGGCCGCCGGGGCAGCCGAGGTTCTCGTCGACGTCGATCGTGGTGACCTCGCCGGGCATCGCGAGGCGCTCGGCGAAGTCGGGGAGGCGACAGCCATTGCCTACAATCACGACGCGCGAAGCGGCCAGATCCTGCTTGGCCACGGACTCCAACAGCGCGTCGACCTCTGCAGGTCGGTTGCCCATGGTCACCACGGCAACGGCGATCCTCGGCTCCACCACGTCCCTCACTTCGTCCGGCTCTCGACGGCGACCGCGTCCCGTGCGGCTTCGTCGTTAACCTAGATGTTGCCTCAGGTGCGGACGTTGCTCCGTCATCCCCCTATTTTGCTTCGCTTTTGTGCGGGTTCTCCTTCTTCCGGTTGGCGCGTCGACGGACGAACTTCAGCCCCGACCAGCCCTCCCCCAACGCCGCGACCTTCACATCTACGACGCCGAGGGGGAGGAAAAGGTCGCGCAGCGCGTTCTCTGTGACATCGGTGACATGTCCCGCGGCGGTGACGCCGGTGCGAGTACTGGACTGACGACCGGCTACTCGGTCGCCGCGGCCGCGAAGAGATCGTCAGCGACGGCGGCGTGGACCGCGCGCTGCGACCAGGTGGTGAGCTGGTCGAGGTCGGTGCAGGATTCGACGCGCTCACGGACGGCGTCCGGCACGGGGATGCCACGCCATTCGAGGATACGAAGGGTCATTTCGGCCCGGTCCGCGACTCGGCCTTCTTCACGGCCTTCTTCACGACCCTGTTCACGTACCTCCTCTGCGAGGGGGTGACGCCAGAAGTACTGCATCGCGGTCATGAGTTCCCTCCACATCCGCTGCGCCTGAGGGTCTGTCAGGCATGAGTCGACGAATTGCACGAGCGCCGCGGCGCTGTCCCGGTCGATGGTCCGCAGGGCGGCTGCCAGCGATTCCAGTATGGCGGGGGCCTGCCGTCCCCGGCCGTGTGTCATCGCGGAAAGCACCGCAAGGGGTACATCCCGCTCGGCCTCCTGCCGGGTGGCGATGACGGGAACGTTGTCCGGCCCGAGCACGAAGGGCCGCACGGTCAACGAGGGCATCCCCCGCACACCGAGATGGATCGGCTCCGCGGCCCAGCGGGCCGTGGCACTGCTCTGGGTCACGACGACAAGGACGGGCTCACAGCGGTACTTCTCGTAGAGATAGCTGAGGTAGTACGGCCAGCTGCCGCGTTTCCTCTCGTCGGGCTTGCCCTGCGACTCCACGACCAGGAGGTACGCCCCTTCGTCGGTCTCGGCCCGCAGCAGCGTGTCCACGCGCCGTTCGATGGGCTCGATCTCGGTGAGGTCGACGTTCATGGCAGCGAAGTCGTGGGGGGTGGGAAAGGGGACGGACAACACCTGTTGCAGAGCACTGGTCAGGAGTCCGGGTTCCTTCTGGAAGATCCGGTGCAGCGCTTCGTGCGACGAGCCGACCATCGGCTCTCCTTTCTGTCCGACGTGATCAACGAGCTACGCCGCGTTCAGTTCGCACCACACGAGCTTGCCGCGGTGCCCCATGCGGGACAGCGGCTGCCAGTGCCAGAGGTCGGAACAGGCCCGCACGAGGGCCATGCCCCGGCCGCTTTCCGCGTCCGCGAGCTCCTCCAGCCTGCGCGGCGGGTCCGGCGGTTCGGGGTCCGCGTCCCAGGCACCGATCTGGAGGACGCCGTCCCGGAAGCGGAGGCGCAGACAGGCCGGACCCTTGGTGTGCAGGACTGCATTGGAGATCAGCTCGGACGCGAGGAGTTCGGCGGTGTCGACGAGGTGGTCCAGGCCGTGCAGGGTGAGGATCAGGCGGAGGGTGCGACGGCAGACGGTGACGGCTCTGGGGTCGGTGGGGATATAGAGGGAGTACTCCCAGGAGTCGGCTTCAGGCATGGGGCAGCTCCGGTTCGGTGAAGGGAGTCGGGATCGCGGGCGGTGGCATGCCTCAGCCGTCCTGGCAGGACGGAGCGGTGCACTTCCGCAGCGTGTTTACTACCTCACCGACGGTAGACCTGGATTTCTAGGTTCAGCAAGCCGGTCGCGTAATCTGACCCCGAACGAGTCGCGCTCGTGGGCGCGTTGGGAGGAGTGACCGATGGGCTTGAGGCGCGAACCGACAGCACGTCAGGTGCGCTTGGCGGTCGAGCTGCGCAGGCTTCGCGAAGCGGCTGGCCTCAAGGCGCGGGAGGCAGCCGCCCTGCTCGGGGTGAGCTCAACCCAGATCAACCAGATCGAGTACGGCCAATCGGGCGTGAGCGAGAAGCGATTGCGGAGCCTGGCCGCGCATTACGCCTGCATGGACGAGGCGTTCATCGACGCCCTGGTGGTGATGGCGACCGATCGAACACGCGGCTGGTGGGAGGAGTACCGAGGCCGACTGCCCTCGGCGTTCCTGGACCTGGCCGAGCTGGAGCATCACGCCACGTATCGGGCCGACGTGGAATGCGTGCACGTACCTGGCCTTCTACAAACGGAGGACTACGCCCGCGCGGTGTTCGCATACCGGGTGCCCGAACTACCCGACCACGACCTGGCATTGCGGGTGCAGCACCGCATGCAACGCAAGGTCGTCATCGAGCGGCCGGAACCCGTCCCGTACGAGGCAGTGATCCACGAAGCGGCGCTGCGCATCAGGGTCAGTGACCGCGCCGCCGCGCGGGCCCAACTCACCCACATCCTGGACCTGTCCGAGGCGGACCACGTCACTGTGCGGGTGATCCCCTTCGATCGCGACGGCTTCGCAGGAGCTTGGAACACGATGACGTTGGCAGGCGGTGTGGTGCCCAAGCTGGACTCGGCACAGCGCGACGGGCCGGAAGGCACAGCCCTCGTCGACTCCGAAGCTCAGCTCGGTGCCCTTCGAACGCTCTTCCGTAAGCTGGAGGAGGAGTCGCTGAACCCCGAAGCGTCGCGCGACTTCATGAGCAGGCTGGCCAAGGAACTGTGAGGCGCGCTGTGACCACTCCCGGCAACTGGCAGAAGTCGTCCTTCTCTGGAGGCTCCGACGGCAACAACTGCCTCGAACTCACCTCCACCCCCACCACCCTCCACCTCCGCGAAAGCGACACCCCCACCACCGTCCTCACGACCTCCCGGGCCCCGCTAGCCCACCTCCTGGCAGGCATACGCACCGACACCGCCGTCAGAGGTTCGGAGTCGAAATAGCCGCCGCTCTCACCAGGAGGTGTAGCCCTGCGGCTGCTGCTGCGTCACGGGCAGGTCGGTGCCGGCGCCGCCGCCGAACGGTGCGGATGTCACCCGGTCCCGGTCTCCGTCCCACGTGTCGTCGCCCAGCATCATGTCGGGGTCGAACATGACGATCACGGCGGCGATCAGGAGGACGGCGAGCGGGCTGGCAAGCATGGCCAGGAGGAACGACAGCAGGTCGGTGGACGACTGCGAGGCCGCGGTCCCGCCGGTCAGGTGGACGGAGACGGCGGCCATGCCCGTGTAGTGCATACCCGTCACCGCCACGCCCATGACCAGGCTCGCGCCGAGGCTGGACCACAGGCTGTGGATGGAGACCGCGGCCCACAGCGCCGCCGTGGCGGCCGCGACGGCGATGACGACGGACAGCGACACCGTCAGGGCGTCGTAGTGGAGGCCGCCGTCGGTGTGGATGGCGGCCATGCCGAGGTAGTGCATGGCCGCGACCCCGAGCCCGGTGACCGTGCCCGCTATGCCCAGGTTCACCGGTGAGCCGCCCCGGTAGCCGACGAGGAAGACGCCGACGGCCACGAAGGCGATCGCGACGGCGAGGCTGAGGAGTGTCTTCGTCGTGTCGTAGCTGACCAGAGCGCCCTGGACGCTGAAACCGATCATGGCGATGAAGTGCATGGTCCAGATGCCGCAGCCGATCGACACCGCGCCCAACGCCAGCCAACGCGCTCTGCGGTGCGGGCGGCGCAGCGATCTCGTCGTGCACCGCAGTCCGAGTGCCGCACCGAGACAGGCCATCAGATAGGAGGCGATGGGAGTCACGGCACCGTAGTGGAAATTGGAGACGGTGGCGGTCATGGGGATTCCCTTCACGTGCGTGACAGCAGGCGGCACCGCCGACGCGGCGTGCCGGCACGGTGGCAAGGGCGAGTG
Organism: Streptomyces sp. NPDC006872; assembly: GCF_040635845.1. NCBI lineage: Bacteria > Bacillati > Actinomycetota > Actinomycetes > Kitasatosporales > Streptomycetaceae > Streptomyces > Streptomyces sp. NPDC006872. The sequence continues at coordinate 814,717 of NZ_JBEYIL010000003.1, read as the reverse complement.
GGATCGCCGCCCCTCCCCTGCCGCACGTGCAAAACGGCTCGGCCCGGCGCACCTGACCCATGCGTCCGGAAGTCCTGCTGGGGGAGCAGGCCACGGGGAACCGAACGATCAGATCAAGCCACCTGGCCGAGTTGTGCACGATTTAATCACGTGGAACACACACTTCCCACACATGGCAGACAGTCGTTCACCGAATCGATACTCCGCCGCACTTCGCCCCAAAACCGCGCCCGCAGCCCCCGGCTCCCTCGGTCTGCCGCGGCACCAGCAGGACGGCTGACTCGGTACCGCCGCCCCCGCCGGCAGGGCCATCGAGGCCCCGGCGAACTGTGGCCGACATCGTCAGAGAATCGCCTGTGGTTCCTCAGTCCGGTATTACAGACTGACCCGGAAACCTGAACCCGTCCGAGAACACCCCGCTCCTCGAAAGGCTGCCATCGTGACAACCTCCGGGACCAGCACCCCAGCCCTCGCGGACCTCGCCGCCGCCATGCCCTTCACGGCCGGCCTGGGGATCGTCTTCGAGGAGGCCGCGGCCGACGCGGTCACCGCGACCCTGGACTGGAAGCCCGAACTGTGCACCCTCGGCAACGTCCTGCACGGCGGAGCCCTCATGTCGCTCGCCGACTCGGTGGGGGCCGTGTGCGCGTTCCTGAACCTCCCGCCGGGCGCGGGCACCACGACCCTGGAGTCGAAGACCAACCTGATGCGCCCGGTCGGTTCGGGCTCCGTACGCGCGACCGCCCGCCCGCTGCACGTCGGCCGGACCGTGATCGTCGTACAGACCGAGCTCCGGGACGACCGGGACCGGCTGGTGGCACAGACCACCCAGACCCAGGCCGTGTTGAAGCCCGGCACGTGACCGGTCCGTCAACCCACCGCGAAGGTGCGGAGGAACGAGCATGCCCACAGCCCGGCGCCTCCTGATCGGTCGTCCGGGCTCAGGCCGCACGCATGGTGACGCCGACGGGCCAGGCGGGGCGTGGCCACGCCTGGCCTGTCGGGTGCGCAACGTCTGCCGGGCGTGGGGTCAAGGGCGGCCCAGCGCCCGGTACTCCCAGCCTGCGTCGCGCCACTGCGCGGGGTCGAGGGCGTGCCGCCCGTCGACGATGCGGCGCCGGGACACGACCGCGCCCAGGGCGTGCGGGTCGATCTCCCGGAACTCGGACCACTCGGTGAGCAGCACCACGACGTCCGCCCCGGCGGCCGCGCCGAGCACGTCCGTGCCGTAGGTCAGGTCCGGATAGGCGCGCCGGGCGTTCTCGGTGGCCGCGGGGTCGACGACGGTCACCTGGGCGCCGGACTGGTGCAGGGTTCTGGCCACATCCAGCGCCGGGGCGTCCCGGATGTCGTCGGAGTTGGGCTTGAACGCCGCGCCCAGCGCGGTCACCTTGGCGCCGGCCAGCTCGCCGCCGGCGAGTTCGCGGACCAGGTCCACCGTGCGGGCCCGGCGCCGCTGGTTGATGGCGTCGACCTCGCGCAGGAAGGCGACGGCCTGGCCGACGCCGAGCTCCTCGGCGCGGTGGCTGAAAGCCCTGATGTCCTTGGGCAGGCAGCCGCCGCCGAAGCCGAGGCCGGGCTTGAGGAACCGGCCGCCGATCCGGTCGTCGTAGGCGAGCGCGGTCGCGAGACCGGTGACATCGGCGCCGGTCGCCTCGCAGACCTCCGCCATGGCGTTGATGTAGGAGATCTTGGTGGCGAGGAAGGAGTTGGCGGCGACCTTGACCAGTTCGGCGGTGGGCAGATCGGTGACGACCACCGGGGTGCCCTGGGCGATCACCGGGGCGAAGGCGGCGCGCAGCTGCTCCTCGGCCCACTCCGACGCCGTACCGAAGACCAGCCGGTCGGGCCGCAGGGTGTCGTCGACGGCGTAGCCCTCGCGCAGGAACTCCGGGTTCCAGGCGAGTTCGACGTCCGTCCCGGCCGGCGCCGTGCGCTGGACGAGGTCCGTCAGCCGGGCGGCGGTGCCCACCGGGACGGTGGACTTGCCGACCACCAGGGCGCGTCGGGTCAGGTGCTGGGCGAGTTCTCCGACCGCGCTGTCGACGTACTTCATGTCCGCCGCGTGCGAGCCCTGCTGCTGCGGCGTGCCCACGCAGACGAAGTGGACGTCGCCGAACTCGCCGGCCTCGGCGAAGCTCGTGGTGAACCGCAGCCGACCGGTGTCGAGGGCCTTCGCGAGCAGTTCGGGAAGTCCGGGCTCGAAGAAGGGCACCTCGCCCGAGCTCAGCCGCTCGATCTTGACCGGGTCGACGTCCACACCGAGGACGTCGAAGCCCAGGACGGCCATGCAGATGGCGTGGGTGGCGCCGAGGTAGCCGGTGCCTATGACGGTGAGGCGGGGCGCGCTGGTGCGGGTGTCGTCGGTGTGTGCGTCGTCTCTGTGTGCGTCGTCCGAAGAGGTCACGGTGGTCTCCAGAGGTGTGTGCAGGCATGTCGGCCCGCCGCATGGGCCGGTGGTGGCCTGCGGAACCGATGGGGAAGGGTGGGGAAGGGTGTGGTCAGGAGCTGCAGTCGACGTTGGCGAGGCCCTCGGCCGCGTCGTTCGCCTTGTTGTCGCAGGTGACTTTGTTGCCGTCGGACGTGAGGTGGAAGCCGTAGCCGGGCCCGTCCACGTTCGCGGTGTTGCCCCGGAAGATGTTGCCGGTGCCCCAGCCGCTGACGATCTGGTGGGTCTGGAAGCCGTCCTGCGGGGAGTGGCTCCCGGTGTTGCCCTGGAGCAGCCAGCCGTTGCCCTTCACGTCGACCCAGGAGTCGTTGTTGTGGGAGCTGCTCAGTTTCGATCCGTCGAAGGTGTTGTCGATGACCTTGCCGTCGCTGGTGCCCTCCTTGATGTCGATGGACTCGGCGGTGGTGTCGCTGATGTGGTTGCCGAGTACGACGTTGCGGTCGCTGGTGTCCGTCTTGCAGTCACTCACGGTGCACCAGTTGGATTTGGCGGTGCCGATGTAGATGCCTTCGCCGTACTTCTCGCGGCGCAGTCCGGTGGTGCGGACGGTGTTGCCCCGGACCATGTTGTCCGAGCTGAAGTCGCGCAGATGGATGCCCTCGTCGCCGATCTGTTCGACGGTGAGGCCCTGGATGACGGTGCCCACCACACCGTCCGCCATCACGCCCTTCTGTGCGTCGCGGACGGTGAAGCCGACCAGCCGCCAGTAGCTGACGTGGTTCAGATGGAAGGCGTAGCCGTCGTCGGTGCCGCCGCCGTCGACGACCGCTGCGGAACCTCCGCACAGGAAGATCGGCTTCGCGGCCGTACCGGAGACCTCGGCGGTGAAGTTGCCCGTGTAGGTGCCGCCGGCCAGGGAGATGCTGTCTCCGGGTTGGGCCTGGGAGAGTGCCTGCTCCAGGGTGGCGGCGTCGCTCACCTTGACGGAGGCGGTCGGGCAGGTGACCGCGGAGTCGGGTACCGAGCCGCTGGTGGCCTGCGAGGTCGGGGCCTTGGGGGTGGCCGACCGGGTGGGCAGGGCCGACGGGGTGCCTTCGGCCGAGGGGTCCTCGGTGGCCGAGGCCCTGGGACCGGCGGTGGTGGCCCCGGCCGTCACCTTCGGGTCCTCCCCGCCGCCACCCGCCACCGCGACGACGAGCGCGACCAGGGCGAGCAGGAACGCGCCCGCGGCCAGCCAGACGGCCGGCTGCCGGAGGTTTCTGCCCCCCGGGGTGGGCGGCGGGGTCGACGGTGTGGTCGGCGTGGATGACATGGGCGGTAACTCCGGTCCGTCCGGTCGGGCAGTCGGCATGGGGTGTGGGGGCCAGAGGTCAGCGGGGCGGGTTGCCGGCCTGGACGGACTGGGGAGTCAGGGCGCGCAAAGTGGTGGTCTCCTCGTCGTCCTTCGCGAACCAGCCGTGCTGAGGCGCCTGACGGAGGGGGACCTCTCTGACGGCGCCGGCCAGCGGCCTCTTGTCGTCGTAGGGGTGGCTGCCCAGGATTCCTCGTCCGGCGCGACGGCGCCCACGGCGGCTCTGGCGTCCGCCCAGCACCGCGGAGAACAGGATGAGCAGCAGCATGCCCGCCCAGAGCAGCGTCATGGGACTGGCGTAGTGCCGGAACTTGATCCAGAAGGAACTGGTGTCGTGCCAGGCGAACGTCTGGTTCTGCTTGACGGTGATGCTGCCGTGGGCGCGGGTGGTGTCCACGGCGCTCGGGCCCACCCCCGAGATGACGTTGTACGAGACAAGGGACTTGTCGACCGACCCGACGAGACTGATCCCGTGGTTGGTGGCGTCCTGAACGGTGTTGCCGCGTATCTCGCCGACCGATTCCCGTATGTAGATGCCGGTGTCGGTGCTCTCGACGATGTTGCCGGTGATCGTCGCGGCCGTCACGCCGTCGCGCACCGAGATGCCCTGTCGCGACTGGCCGCTGAGGTGGTTTCCGGTGATGGCCACCTTGGTGGCGTCCTTGCGGGCCACGATGCCCATGTCGCCGCCCTCGACACGGTTGTTCTGCACGCCGACGTCCGTGCCGCCGAAGATCTCGATGCCGTAGTGGCCGTTGTCCTTGGCGGTGCTGTCGGACACGGAGTTGGAGCCGTAGCTGCTGATGGACTCGCCCGAGGCCGAGGGGCCGCTCGCGAGCGGCCGGCCGCTGAGTGTGAAGCCGTTGCCGCCGTTGCCGGAGGCCGTGGAGCCGCTGATCCGGACCTGCTCGGTGGCACGGGCCAGCACGAACCCGTCGCCGCCGTTGTTCTTGGAGACGGTCCGCTCGACCACCGCGTTGGTGACGAACCGGTGCAGGACCACACCGTGTTCCAGGCTCTTCTGCACCGTGCTGTCGCTGATGCTGACCCCGTTGGCACCGGAGATGAACATGCCGTACGCGTTGCCCGTGAGGGTGGAGTGCCCGATCTCCGCCGAGACGTACGAGAGGCTGGGCACCGAGAACCGGGTGTCCGGCGTGGCCAGCGATCCGGAGGGCTGGGCCACCACGTCCCCGCTGCCCGCGTCCGAGTCCGAGGACGCCTCCGAGTCCTTGATGTTGCCGGTGTCGGGGCGGTCGGTGCCGGTGAGGCTCAGGCCGCCGGTGCGGCCGCTCCAGAAGCCGAGGTCGCTGACCTTTGCGTAGGTCATGGAGAACTGGCCGCCGATGGCGCGGATGTAGGCCCGGCCGTCCCGCACGTCCGTGTCCGGCTTGTTCTTCTTGTCGTCCCAGGCGGTGATCCGCATGGGCGCCTGCGGGGTGCCCTCCAGGGTGAGCCGGCCGCCGAAGGACACAATGCTGACGAAGCCCTTGTTGCTGCTGGCCATCCGCAGGGTCAGCCCGCCGGGGTTGGACAGCTTCAGCTTGGCCCCGGCGTTGAGATAGAGGTTCTCGGTCAGCAGGTAGGCGCCGTCCCGCTCGCGGACGAACGTCTGCGGGGCCAGCTCCAACAGATCCGAGACGGTGTAGGCGTTGCTGCGCTGGGTCAGGACCAGGGTGTAGCCGCTGCCGGTGTCCAGCCGGTACGGCGCCTTCCACTGACCGCCCTTGAGGGGGGCGACGGCGGCGACGGCGCGGACCTGGTCCAGGCGGTGGTCCTCCGCGGCTACGAGCGCGGTCTCGTTCTCCGCGTCCGTGGCGTTGACCTGCTGCTTGTCGTCCTCGTCGGCGGCGGGGGCGACGGCCGCGGAGGCGAAGAGCGCACCGGCGGCGAGGGCCAGCACGACCGCTGCGCGCAGGCCGGCCAGGAGAGGGTGACGGTGATGACGTGTCATGACTGCTGCACCTCCGGCCACGTGGCCGTGGCGGTCCGCGTCGCGCCGCCGAGGGACGCCGAGTTCTGTCCTTCGCCACCGACGCTGTCGCTGGTGCGGGTCAGCCAGCCCTGCTTGTTCATGGTGACGAAGGCGAACAGCTTGATCGGCAACGAGATCATGATGACGACAAGGGCCAGCACCGGCAGCAGCAACACCTCCTGCGGATGTCTGCGCAGATGGGAGTATCCGCGGATACCGCGTCCCACGAGCAGCCAGATCAACACGAGGACCACACCGCGGCCGGTCAGTTCCAGGCGGCTGAAGAGCAGATACCCGAGCGCCATGCCCATCGTCACCGGCGTCAGCAGGATCTGCAGCACGGTGATCTTGGTGACCAGGGGGACCCGCCAGAGCCAGCCCTTGTACAGAGCGGTCAGATAGCAGCGGTAGGAGTTCCGGCTCCAGCGCACCCGCTGCTTGACGAAGGCGCGGAACGAGGAAGGGAACATCGACATCGCCCGCGCGGAGGACTGGTGCACGGTCTTGTAACCGGACGCCAGCACCAGCCAGGTCAGCCGTCCGTCGTCGCCGGCGACACAGCGTCGGCCCAGGAAGAACTCGTTCTCCAGGTTCTCCAACACGGGCTCGATCGCGGCCCGACGATAGGCCGCCGTACGGCCGGACAGGCAGGCCACGGCACCCGCTCGACCCATGGCCGGGACGTAGTCGTAGTAGCGAAGGTTGACCAGCCAGTCGGCGACGCGCCGCCAAATGCTGGTCCGGCGCTGGTAGACGTTCTGCTGGGTGCCGACGCCGCCGACCGCGGGGTCGACGAACGGCATCTGGACGGCGGCCAGCAGGCCCGGCTCCCAGCGGGTGTCCGAGTCGACCAGCACCACGAGTTCGCTCGTCGCGGCGCGGATGCCGACACCCAGCGCCGACCGCTTGCCGCGGTGCTCGAACGCCAGCACCCGAACACGGGGATCCTGCACCTGCGCCAGCCTGTGCAGGACCTCCTTGTCCTCCACGTCCGGGACGATGATGACCTCGGTGGGATCCTGGGCCAGCCAGGTGTCCAGGCAGTCCACCAGGATGTCCGCGTCCTCGCGGTACGCCGGAACCACCACCGACACCGTGGTCCGGTAGTTGTTCACCACGGGCTTGGCGAACCGGGAGAGCACCGCCCGATAGAGCCACAGCCCCCAGACGAAGACGCCGGCGAGGCCCAGTGGCATCACCTCGCGCCATGACGTCTCGGCGGTCGCCGTGACTATCCATGACCAGAAATCGTCGAAAAAGCTCGACACGAACCCAGACCCCCCAGCCGGAGCGTTGCCCAAACATGTGGGCGAAATGTGCGATGTTCGCGGTCTACACGGCGAAATCTAGGGCCGAAACGTTCCCTCTCGGCACATGGGCAACACAAAATTCACCTGCCGCATCCACAGAACGTTCACAAAGTGAGCGCCACTTCAGCGAACAGCCCACCGCTGCACCGCACACATCAAGCCATCGCCCGATGATCTGATTGATCGTCACATATGACCCGCTGTACGGGATTTGGGCCAACCTCGGGCCGACTTCGACCCCTCCCCCGCCATCCCCGACAGCCGAGCGACGCAGCCTTCACGGAAGCAAAGCCGACGTGACGCACGTCACATCCCCTGGATCCGGGCTGACGAACACATGTCACACGCCGCTCACCAAACCGCCATCCGGCACGGAGTTCCGGGAAGCCGAGGGCCGGGGCGAGTGCGCGAACCGGCCTTCGGGCGGGACGGCTCGTGAGCGGTGATCAGGGCGGAGGCGAGCGTCAGCATCCTTCGCACACCCGCATGTGAAGTTCTCCCGTATGGCCGGACATTGACGCCCGTCGTGTGAACGGTCACGTGATCGGGGTGATCCAGGAAGGGAGGCCAGGATTCGGATTGACCGAATCTCAATACTTTTGCCAATGCCATGACAATCCAGTGCCTGATTCCGGCCTTTGCTGTGTAGGTTCTTGCCGGGGGAGCGAACATCACCGCCGCACGTCTGCCGTCGACGTCCTGACCATCGTCCGGCGACGGCTACGGCCAGTACGCCAACGCGTCCCTGAGCAACGTCCGCCGCTACCCGACGGCCCTGCCCCCGGCGGACGCGGCAGCGTCCGAAGGCAGCGCCTGGCTGACCCGACTGGACCGACCCTGATGCCCTCTCTTCACTCTGGAGGCCGTGTGGCCCGCAGTACCCCCGCCCGTGGCGTCGTCGCCGCGCTCGCGGTCCTCGCCGTGACCACCGGCCCCCTCCCGCTCGCCGCCCCGGCCGCCGCGGACGGAAACACCGGCACCCCTCTCGCGGCGGAGAAGGTCTTCCAGTCGGACCGCTACGTCCCGCGCCGGGACCTCACCCACTCCGCCGGCCCGAGCGGTTATCTGCACGCCCAGGAAGGCCGTTCCGGCTACCTGTGGACGTCGTACGACACCGGTACGACAACCGAACTGGGCACCCTGTCACAGGCCGCGATCCCCGGCTACCTCGGATCCTCGTCCGACATCGTGGCCGACGTGGTCTCGCGCACCGGGAAGATCGTCCTCAGGGACCTGGCCGCCGGCACCACCACGGACGTCGTCGTCACCCACGGCACGTACTGGGCCACCTACGGCGCCCATGTGCTGACCCAGGCGCGGGACGCGGACGGCAACCGTGCACTGTGGCTGTACGGCGGCGGCGCACCGACCGACGGCACCCTCGTCGACGGCTGGCCGACCGGCATCACCGCCAACTTCACCGTGCTGGGCGGCGACAGCGGCACCGCCGTCATCAGCTACGCCCTCGACGGCGCGCGTCACCTGGCGCTGGTCGACCTGGCCGCGGCGAAGGTCACCGCCGACGTGACGGTGGCCGCCGCGCCGACCGCGGTCGCCCTGAGCCCCGACCGGCTGGTCTGGTACGCGTACGGTGCCACGGCGCACGTCCTGGACCGTGCCGACCTGTCCGCCGCCGAGACGACCGTGACCCTGCCCGGCACCGAGGGCACCCCGCAGCTCGGCATCGCCGGCCGCTGGCTGGTGGTCGCCCGTTCCGTGCCGTCGTCCCCCGGCAACCTGGTCGACAAGTCCGGTGAGCCTCTGACGGCCGTCCCCCTCGCGGGCGGCGACGCGGTCACCCTGCTCCGGCACGCGAACACCTCGGTCACGCCGACCCCGGACGGCGGCCTGCTCGTCGTGGGCGGCGCGGACTCCGGGCATTGGGCGGTGCGCAAGGTCACCGACACGGGCGCGGACCTGCCGACGCTGACGGAGGTGACCGCCGTGCCGCCGGTCGCCGCCAGGATCGACCGCCTCTCCCTGCAGAACGGCACGCTGGCCACCGACGAGGCCGACAGCAGCTTCCTGGGCGCCTACTACACCCGCCCGGTCTCCGCCGACGGCACACCGGGCACACCGGTCTGGCGGACCTGGAAGCACCAGCAGGCCGGCCCGTACGCCACCGGCGACGGCCGCGCGGTGGAATTCGTCGCCGACGCCAACCCCGACGTCGGTTCGTCCGTGGCGTCCATCGACCGCTCCGAAACAGCGGTCGGCTTCTACCTGCCTTCGGCCTCCGGCAGCGTCCTGGACGTCACCGGCCGCTACGCGGTCGTCAACGGCTCCTCCCCCGCCCGGCAGTACGTGGGCGACCTCGGCGTGTACACCGACCTGCAACCCATCGTCACGCGTTCCGTCACGGCCGCCTCGGTGTGGGGAACCCAGCTCTGGACGCCGGGCGCCACCGCCGGCACGGTCACCGCCAAGGACCTGAAGACCGGCAAGGCGACCGCCGCGGTGAGCACCGGCGCCCCCTGCGTCCCCAAAGAACTTCAGGTCGTCGGCCGTTGGATCTACTGGTCGTGCGGCGCCACGGCCGCGGCGGGCGTCTGGGACCTCACGGCGAAGAAGAACATCTCCGTCCCGTCCGGCGAGGCACTGCTCGGCGACGGCTACCTCGTACGCCACGACACGTCGGCCGGGGCGCTCCTGCTGACCGCCTTCGCCAACGGCACCGCGACCACCCGCGAGATCGGCGACCTCGCGGCGGGCGAGGCCGGCCTGCGCGGGGTGACGTGGACGGTGGACAAGTTCGGCGGGCCCGCGGCCTACGTCGACGCCGACCACCGCGTCCACCTGGTGCCCAGCGGCGTCGCCACCCAGCCGCTCGGCGCCATCGAGTCCGACACGAGCGTCGCCGCCGACGCCTCGTGGTGGCAGTGGCGCGGCCTGCTGTCCAAGCCCGCCGCCTCCTGGACGGCCACGCTCACCAGCAAGGCCACGGGCCGCGTGGTCCGTACGTACTCCGGCGGCGAGGTCGACGGCACGCTCACCGCGCGCTGGGACGAACGCGACACGGCGGGCTCACTGGTCCCCAACGGCACGTACACCTTCACACTGACCGCCCGGCCCGCCGACGGCTCCGGCAATCCGCTGACGATGTCGCGCCCGGTGAACGTGTCCACCGGGACCGCCGTACCCCACGACTTCACCAGCAGCGGCGTCAAGACGCCCGACGGCATCGGCGACGCCCTGACCCTCTCCCCGTCCGGGGTCATCGGCTACCGGCCGAGCAACGGGGCGGGCGGCCTCAACGCGGCCATCTCGGCCTCGGGTTGGCCGTCCACGGTGGCCCTCATCCCCTTCGGCGACCTGAACGGCGACCGCCGGAACGACATCCTCGTCCGGTTCAGCACCGGCGAGCTGCGGGTGTACCGGACCCTGCGCGGCCAGGCCTTCACCCCCGGCACCCCGCACGTCTCGCTCGGCACCGGCTGGAACCAGTACAACGTGCTGACGTCGCCCGGCGACATCACCGGCGACGGCCTCGCGGACCTGATCGCCCGCAAGGCGTCGACGGGTGAGCTGTTCCTCTACAAGGGCACGAACGCGGGGAAACTGTCGGCTCGGATCCGCGTCGCGGCGAACTGGTCGGCCTACAAGAAGATCGTGGGCGTCGGCGACCTCGACGGCGACGGCCGTGGCGAACTCCTCGCCCAGGACAGGGCGAACACCCTGTGGCGCTACGACGGCAACGGCGTCGGCGGCTTCACCTCCCGGGTGAAGGTGGCCGCCGGCTGGGGCGCGTCGTACAACGTGGTCGCCGGCATCGGCGACATCACCGGCGACGGCAGGGCCGACATCATCGCCCGCGACACCTCCGGCGCCGTCTGGCGCTACTCCGGCAACGGGAAGGGATCGTTCGGCGCCCGCGTGAAGATCGCCACGGGGTGGGGGGCCTACAAAGGCATCTTCTGACGGCACCGAGGTGATCGGTGAATCGACGGCGGCGAAGTCCTTGGTCGCCTGGTCGGCTGGGTTCTCGAAGCGCGGCCGGCGGACGGTGCGACCGCGGTGCCGAGGCCGACACACAGGAGCCGGTTGGGGGAGCCGGACCCGGGCCGACGACCGCACCGGTGGAGGCGGAGCCGACCAGCGCGCTCCGGCCTCGTGCGAGGGCGCCATCGACGTACCGGAAAGCGAGTTGTGGCGTGCCCGAAGCCATGCCTGAAAGACTGTGTGAGGCCCGCTCGCGCGTGCCCCGACCGCAAGAACGGCGGACTCGTCTTCACTCGCCCCAAGACGACACCAAGCTGGTCCTCACCCGCCCGGACGGCCGCCCCCTCGCCAGTCCGGTAACCACTCGTCAGCCAGCACTCTGTTCAGGCGCCGGCGTCGCCTCACGGCGTCCTGAAGCCCTCGGCCAGCCCCGTCCCACCCGTCCAAGGACGCGATGCACCGTGTGGGGCACCACTTCATGCCCCGGGCCGAACCGCGATTGAGACCAAAATTGAGACCACGGACCGCCGCGCGGCCCGCGCGCAGCGCCGCCACCGCATCCGGTAAAAGCAAAAGCCCCAGGTCACGGCGAGTGAGTCCTGAGGCTTCGGCAGAGCCGCCTTCGGGATTCGAACCCGAGACCTACGCATTACGAGCTCAAGAGCAATCCTGACAAGGGGGTTCAGCACTTGCCACGGTGTGCCAATACGTGCAGGTCAGAGGTGCTCAGCGTTCCGTCGAAGTCCAGGCGATGACAACAGGTTCAAGGCAGTCCGGCCACACTCAGGCCACACAGAGAGGCCCCTCGACCTGCCTTTCGGAGCTCGCTGGGGGGATTCGAACCCGGTGTGCCGTGAGGCCGCGGATGTGAGGCCGTAGGCGGACATACAGAGGGCCGCGCGGAGTGCTCCGCGCGGCCCTTGGCTCTGTTCAGTCTTGGCGCTCACCGTCGGCGCCTTCACCGTCAGAGCGGGGGGCGAGTCCATTGAGTGCTTGTTCTAAACCGGCCGCACCTGTGGGGGTGATGTGGCGTCGGTCCATGTCGATCGTCAGTCCGTCCCGGGTCGCGCGGACGACTGCGATTGCTCCTGTGTCGAGTTGAGTGCGGGTCACGCGGATCAACTGTTGCCCCCCTCATGGCATCACTGACCTTGACTCGAACATATGCCCGAGTCAAAGCCGGATCAGCCTACTCCGCACACCACCGCAGGTCACTCACAAACTTCACAGAGCAACCAGACTCTCCGCGGGATGTCAACGTCTAATCCTCGTCAGTTAGTTCCCGAGGTAGGTCACCCGCCGCGTACTTCCTGAGCAGGGTCTCGACTCTGGGCAAGTCCTGGCGCCCCATGCCAGGGGCATGGACCACGACGACGGTCGCCTCAACGTGGCTCGCGCCAAGGGGATCGCCGGCCACGGCTCCGCAGTACTGCATCGCTGCGGCTAGGCGCACCTCGCGCTCGTCACCGCCTATGGCCCGCCAGACGGCGCCGGCGACCCCCGGCAGCATGTGCACCGGCTCATCACGGGCGATCCGATGCAGGGTTGTGTATCCAACCCTGGTTTTCGTCTTCGGGTCGACCGCGCGCTCGGCGAGCTTGCGGTACGAGAGTCCCGTGTCTGCCTTGGCTGCGCGCAAGAGATCCCCAAAGGGGGTGCCGTAAGGCCAACGCTCCTCCGTGTCGGTCTGCGACACGCTCTCACTCCACTCCGTTGCAGAATTCGAACAGTTCTCATCTAACCAGCCACCACGCGGAATCGCACAAGCCAAACGTCGTTGACTTGCGCTTTGCCAGCCTCATACGGTTGCAGTGTTCGAATTCTGCAACAGCAGGGGCCAGGCGTCCCGCGCACTCTATGCCTCTGCTGTTCGAGATGTGGAACAACGGGGGGAAGTGTGGTCGCGCACAGCGAAACCACAGAAGCGTCAAAGGAACTGGGAGCCGGGCACGGTCCAACGCCCGTCCAGCTCGGCACCGTTCGACGCGTCCTCGCCCCGCACGTCCACAGAGCGCGCCCGAGCGCGCCGAGTCGCAGTGTGAGGAGAGACAAGCACGTGAGCCACGTTGATTTCGTTGGTCCGCCGCCGAAGCAGCGCAACACCAAGCACGCCCGAATCGCGGGCAGCCTGCGCCAGCACCCCCAAGAGTGGGGAGTCGTCCGTACGCCGTCCACATCGGTACGTGCCGCGTCCGCCGCTCAGGCCATCCGGAGTGCGCGTCTTCCGGCGTACGAGCCTGCCGGTTCGTTCGAGGCGGTCTCGCGGACCGTCATCCGGAATAACGGAGACGTCGAACACCGCGTCTACGCGCGTTATGTCGGGGCCGAGCAGTGACTGCCGCCCCGCTAACGGCCGCGCAGAGTGACAAGCAGCTCTCGGTCGAGGGCGCGCGCGAGCAGTTCTCCGACTGGCCCGAGGCTCCCGAGCCGGCCGCCGCCGAGGCCGCCTCGCAGTGATCCGCCGGCCGGCCATCGCTTACCGGTGCCGGCACTGGGATGGGAAAGGGCGCCGCTACTGCGGCGCCCCGGGCGCCCGTCGCTATCTGACCGGCTACCGATGCCCCCTCCACACTCCCGCGGCCCTCGCCGGCCGCCCCGAACCTGGCACTCCGCCGCCCGATCGTCCGGAAGGAGGTAACGCCCGTGGCGTGGCTCAAGATTGACGACTCAAGCCACATGCACCCGAAGTTCGTCGCCGCGGGCAACGCCGCGTTGGGGTTGTGGCTGCGCTGCGGCGCCTACTCCGCGCAACACCTCACCGAGGGTCGCGTGCCGGGCATCGTGGCCAAGCAGTACGGGACCGCGCCGCAGGCTCGAAAGCTCGTGTCTGTCGGGTTGTGGCACGAGCACGGGCACGACTGCGAGCGCTGCCCGCAGCCGGCCGCGGGCGACTACGTCGTGCATGACTTCTTCGAGGGCGGGCGCAATGCTACCCGGGCGCAGGTCGAGGCCGCGCGGACGGCCGCCGCGGAGCGCAAGGGCAAGAGCCGTGCGAATCAGACGCGAATCGTCGAGGAATCGTCCGCGGATCGTGAGCGAAACGCGCACGGACCGACGCCGAATACCGATCGAAACGCGCCCCCGTTTCCGGAGGGAAGCGCAGGCCAGGACAGGGGGTCACAGCGTGACTCCGTCGAGGCTGTCACAACCCCCCAAGCCAGCACCAAGCCTTCCCCCTCCACTTCCTTCGGAAGTGGAGGACAGCAAGCTAGCCCCGACGGTCCCCGGATCGCCGAGCCCGTACGGCCGCTCGTCGACGCCATGACCGCCGCCGGAATGGTCGTCTCGTGGGAGCTCGCCCCCGCCGAGTGGGTCCTGCTGCAAGCCCTGATCGAACGCTGCGGCGTACAGGTCCTCGTCGACCACGCCGGCGGTTCCTGGCAGGCCGCCCGCACTCGCGTGCGCAGTGCCCGGTACTTCCTCGCCGGCTGGCGCTCCCTGCCCTCGATGCCCGCCCACACGCCGGACACCGGCCGCGGCCCCAACGTCGTTGCCCTGCACGGCTCGCGCCCCTCGACCACCGATCAGCGCGTGCGCGACGGACTCGACCTCGCCGCCCGACTCCGTGAACAGGAGGCCACCCCATGACCCCGGCCGACGCCGCCGAACTGCTCACCCTGTGCGCCGCGTTCGACCGCCGAACCATTGGTGAATCCGACGCCCGCGCATGGGCCTACGCCCTGCGCGACATCCCGCTCGACGACGACACCCGCGACGCCGTCGCCGACCACTACGGCCAAACCGAGGCATGGATCACCCCCGCCCACGTGCGGACGATCCGCGCCGGCCGACGGGCGCAGCGCATCGAGACCGCCCACCCGGTCTACGACGGCAACCCCGACGAGTCCTCGGTCGAGTTCACCGAGCGCCGCCGCGCCCAGCTCGCCGCCGCAGCCGGCGGCGCCCTGCCCGTACGCACGATCGGGCAGGCCCTCGACGCCGTCCCGCCGCGGGAAGTGCTCGCCCTCGCCGCCGGAGTCGGGCGCAGTGTCGACGACGATCCGCGCCCGTACGTCGCCCCGGAGACTCGGGCCGTCATCCGCAAGACGCTGCCCGGCCGCCGAGCCGCGCTCGTCGAGCTCGCCGTCGCCTGCCCGCACGAGCAGTGCCGAGCCGCCGTACGCCGCTTGTGCAGGTCCTCGCGCGGCGTCGAACTGCGCACTGGCGTTCACGGTGCCCGGCGTGACGCCTACGCGACCGCCTGCGCCACGTGCCCGGAGTGCAACGCCGAACCCGGTCAGCCGTGCACCGCGGCCGAGCCGCACCCCGCCCGTATCCGTGCC
The DNA here is from genome assembly GCF_040635845.1 of Streptomyces sp. NPDC006872. Classification (NCBI taxonomy): domain Bacteria; kingdom Bacillati; phylum Actinomycetota; class Actinomycetes; order Kitasatosporales; family Streptomycetaceae; genus Streptomyces; species Streptomyces sp. NPDC006872. Next base: position 799,470 of record NZ_JBEYIL010000003.1, on the reverse strand, counting down.
GCACGGGAGGTCGAGGCCGCATGACCCGCCGCCGACACCACGCCCGGGAGACCACCCGCAACACCGACGCGTTCCGGGCAACCGCCACATGGCCGCACAACGGGCCCCCGGCGATCTGCCAGAACTCCGACGGCCCTCGCGTCCGCCGTCGCGCCGCCGAGTGGGCCGACCAGGGCGCGTATGTCGTCGTCGAACACCACCGCCGCGGCCGGTGGCGCCTCGTCGACACCCTCGACGGGCCGGCCCTGCGCCGGGCTGCTGCCGAGCAGGAAGCAGCCGAGCAGCGCGACCGCGTCGAGTCCCAACTCGTCGAGGAGACCGCCGCGTTCTGCGAGCTCGTCCTCGACGAGCACACCGAGGACGAGCAGCACCGCCTCGCCCGCCTCATGGCCGCCCCGCCCGCCCCGCGCGAAGTCCGCGCCCGACACACCGCCGGAGGACTCCGCCGATGACCCCGAACGCCGCCCGAGCCGCCCTCGCCGCGCACCTGACGGACACCCTCGAACTGCCGCCACACCGCGCCACGGTCACCGCATCCGAGCTGCTTGACCGCCTCACCGCCGAGGGATGGGAGATCAATACCACCCCGGCCGCGCGACCGGTCGCGCCTCGCGCGCGGGAGACCTCGCGCGCTCGGCGCCTCGTCGTTCGCCTGCTTACCCGGCGCGTACATGACGTTCGTCAACTTGCGGACGAAGAAGGGACGCGCGCCCGATGACCGCCGACCACGTCGCCGAGCTCGTGCTGCTGCTCGTCATCGCCTCGGGCGTACCGCTCGGCCGGCTCGCCTGCCGGCTCGACCCGGGCCCGTTGCGACGACAGCACCCGGCCGACACCCGCGGCGCCTGCCCACCGCACTGCACCACCTGCACCGCATTGAACGAGGGGGACCGATGAACACCCGTACGCGTACCGACTCTCGCCGAGGCCGGACGATCGCACGCGAGGCCGAGCGCGACGCCCGTCGCGACCGCTTCCGGCTGCTGCTCGCCCGCGCCGACCGGGGCGTGCTCGCGCCCGAGGACTGCTCGCAGCTCCGCGCCGACGTCGAGGCCGAGGTCGCCGAGTCCGACACCCACCGGCGCAGCGCCGGCGGACAGCAGGCAGCAGCGATGCGGCTGCACAAGCGGATCGAGGCCGCCGAGGACGCCATTCGCGAGATCGAAGCGGAGCGCGACGAGGTCCGAGCGCAGATTGCCGGCACGCACACGTGCAGTGGTTCACCGTCAAGACGATGAAACCCGCATTCATCCACTTCCGGGCCACCGCGAACACCGACAACCGGCTGATGAGCCGAGGGCGTTCGTGTGCGGCACGTCCACAGTCACCGACAAGCCGCACACAAACGGGCCGAACAGGAGCAGCGCCGATGTACTACACCACCGCCGTACACGAGACCGTCGCCGCCCTGCGCTGCGTCCGGGAGCAGTGGGCCGAGTTGCTGCTCGCCATCGAGACACCGCCCGCGGACGTCTGGCCACCGCGGCAGCTCGCGCACACCCTGCGCGCCGGCGACGACGAGCCCCTCGTCGTCGAGGACCGCGCGCCCCTGGTGCTGCGCGAGCACCCCGCCCCGCTCAACCTCGACGCCCTCGACGCCGGCCTCGCAATCGAGCGCATGCTGTTCGACCTAGCCGACACTCTCGCCGCCGCGGTCCAGCACGCCGAGCAGGACGACCCCCGCCGTTGGGAATTCCAGCACCCCGGCGCAGCTGACGCTCGACGTGCGGCCGGCTCGCGGGCGCACGGGCTGCACTTCGCTTCCGTGTGGATCGAGGGGCGCGTACTCGACGAGGACACCGAGCCCGAGCAACAACTCGACGGCTCGCCCACCGCACCGCCGTTCGAGCCCCTGCCCCCGCACCTGCTGCACGAGGCACGACGTACCGCGCGAATCGCCGAGGGCCGACTGCTACGAACCCTCGGCCTCGACCAGCGCACCACCCCTCTACCGGATCACCCGTGCCCATACTGCGCCGGCGAGCTCACCCTGCACACCGAACCCGAGCAGGCACCCACCGTGACCTGCTCGACCGGGGCGGAGTGCACGGCGCCCGTACCTATAGACGAGCACGGCCGGCGCGTGTGGGGATGGGGCGATCTGCTCGTCCTCACTGCTGACCTCGGTTCCGCAAAACTCGGAACCCTTCGGCACACGGCTTGACGCCGTCGGCCCCGGGGCTCGTCCGGGGCCGACGCGACGGCCTCTCGACAAGAGCAGCCTGCGCATAACACACGCTATGCACTACTGCGGCGCGTGCGCTTAACGGTTGCGCCACCACCAGATCGCCGCTGTAACCATGGCCCCGCCGACCGCTGTGCCAGCCCCGCGCACAACGGCCAGCATGGCGATATGCGCCAGCCGACGAGCAGTCCTACGGTTCCCCTTGTCCATTCGAGATCCCCTTTGGTCAGTGCTTCGAGAGCAGTGCTGCTCCTTGCGGTCCTGACCTAGACCTGGGGTGTGACGTCATCGTCGGCCCCATCTTTCCCGACTTGGCCAGTGTTCCGGCCTTCACTGTGGACACCGCGGGTCTCGCGCTGGATGGCCCTGAACGACGGACGACGGGTTCGAACGGGTCCTGATGGGATCGAATGCCTGCGAAGATTGGCGGACGGTTTCAAACGGATTCAAACGGCGGGGAGTTGGCGGGATGGGACGGGCGGGGCGGCTCCGTAAGCCTGTACTGACGGGCAGTCACGCAGAGTTGAATGCCGCACTGCACGATCTACACAAGGGCGCCGGCTTGGTGTCGCTCTCCGCGATGGTGCGAGCGCTGGAGGGTGCCGGGTTCTCACGCAGCACGGTCTACGACGCGTTCGCGAGTACACGCCTGCCGTCATGGGAAGTCGTTGACGCCTTGGTCGAGGTCCTCGCCACCAAGCACCCGCAGATGTCACCAGAAGAGGCACAACCTCGCTTCCACCGGCTGTGGCTGAACTCTGTTGATGAGGAATCGAGTCCTGATCAGGCCACAGATCAGGGGTATGCCGAGAGTCCTTGGTTCAGCGCACCACCAGTGGACGACGGACCATGGTTCACCTCTCGGCCCCCGGTGGACTACGTCGTGGACGCCAACAAATCCGTGGTGACAGTTCTCGGAAGTCACAAGGGTGAACGCATCTGGCTGAACGTACCCTTCGGGGAAAAGGACGCAGCCAAGAGGTATGGCGCGCGATGGGACAAAAGCGCGAAGCGCTGGTACGCCCTCGACCCTGTTCCGGAGCTCACGCAGTGGCGCGCCGACGATGCGTAGCAGTCGACCCGATGTCGACAGTGCTCGATGCCCCAGACTCCGTGAAGCAGATGCCAACCGAGATGGGCTGAAACGCAGCTGAGGGCGCCCGCATAGAACGCGGACGCCCTCACTGCCAGAGGTCAAACGCCCCGGTTGGTTCCTTCGAAGACCACGAGGAACGGCGAGACGTAGCCGGACGCCTCTACGGCGGTGGCCTTCCCGAAGAGCACGAGGAAGACACCGGCGGACAGCGCACCGCCGTACATGACAGCGCGGAGGACCTCGGAGTGCTGCGCCCTCCTGGGGGTCTGCTGCTCCTCGTCATCGTTCGGAGACGGGTTGGCGTGGTTCGGCTCGGTCATACTGGAGCCTGCTCCTGTTCTGTGTAAGGGCGAGAGCACCGGCCACCCGCGGCGCCTCAGAAACAACGCGGGTGGCCTGCACCTATATGTGCGCGAGGGGACCTCGCGGCGGAGTGTGTCAGCGCTGGGACAACGCGAGCGGGGCCCGCTCCAACTCACCACACACTGGTCTGGGCGTATCCGTCCCCTTCCGGCCAAATGACCTTGATATCCACAGATGCGCAGAAATCAAGTAGGTCATCCTCGGGCTTGGAGGGCACGAGGAGAGCAAGCACCCGCGGCGGCGGGGAGATGTGGCGGCGATAGTCGAAGAGCTGCCCAACCGCCTGACGGATCGCGTCGCGGTGAACCGTGCCCTTCGCCTCGATGAGGGTCCGCTCGGTCCCGTCGTAAATGTCGGTGTACAGGGCTTTAAGGACACCACCGGGCAGGATCTTGTGCCGGAGCACTTCGCGCCCCTCGCTGCGCAAGTGCTCGATGTAGGCGCGGACGAGCGACGCCTCGCGGCGCTCGGCTTCGTACGGTTCCCGCGATGGGTCGACCAGGGCACGTTCGGTGTGCTGCTGCTCGACGTCGACCTCGGTAACGCTCGGCACCGTCTCCGGCGTGTGCGGCAGGCGTGCACCCTTGCGCAGGGCAGCGGCCACAGGCTCCAGCCGGAACATGATCACGCTACGGATTTCACCATCGGTGTCCGGGGCGTCGGTGCGATACCACGGGTTGTCATCAGGCAGGACAAACTCACCGAGATACTCGACCATGCCAGATGCGACGCCTTGGAACAGACGAAGGGCCCGCCCGTCCTGACGGTGGTTGAGGATGGAGAGGTTCCCCTGCGTCATCCGCTGGTCGCCGCTTTGACCCTCGCCGGCGTAGTGGTAGCAACCGTCGTCGCCCCAACCGTCGAAGTACCCGTGCTGTCGCCCCTTCGCAGGGTCGGTGAAGAGCAGGACGTTGTCAGAGACACGCGACGGCCCGATCCCTCCCTGCCGACGCCCCCCGTACTCCTCGTGCACGTCAACGCGCTTGAGCCGCTCCCCCTCCCTCAACGCCCACTCAACCACTCGATCGCTCCATATTTTAGGTCTCTTCTAGACCCTAAAATTCTACCCCACCGAAGCGGAGCGTGCCGACAGCGTCACTGAAGTTGAATTACAAGGAGCGGGAAATGCGATGCCATTTGCCGTACCGAGCAAGCCATTTGGCAGTCTTAGTGATCCACATTTCGTCCCCAGATGGTATTAAAGCCACATAACATCAACTCTTAATCGTTACCGTTTTGCGATCTGGCGGCGATACGGCCCCTCGGTGTGGGCGTCGAGCAAGGCGCGCCGATCGAGCAGCAGCCCCGACTTCGCGAACTAGGTTCACAAGGACTATTGTGAACCTAGTTCATTCTCGGTAGTGTGTACCTCGTTCCGCCGGCCTCCACCCGGCACCCACCCATTACCGAGGGAGCAACCCCCATGGAGTTCGTCACCTTCACCGCCGCCCGCACCTCCACCCCCCACCTGGGCGCGTTCATCGAGGGCACCCCCTTCACCATCTGCCGCACGTCCGCGTCCGGCCTCGTCAAGCGTGACGAGACGCAGGCCCGCACGTGCCAGACGTGCGAGCGTGGCGCGGCAGTGCTGCGATCCACAGTCCTGCGCCCTGAAATTCGCCTGCTCGCCACCGCCCGCAGCGCAAAGGCCATGGGGCACTTCCTGATCGAGGGTCAGTCGATCGCTTACTGTGGCGTGCAGCTCGGCGAGGGTGTCCCGACCGACACCCGTATGTGCAAGGTATGCGAGCGACTGCGCGTGCTGGTCGCCAACTTCTCTCAGACCTGGTGGTCCGAGCGTTGCGGGTACTCGGTCGAGGCCGACGCGCCGATCGCGTGCAATGACTGCGAATGGGTCGGCCGGTACGTCGAGGACTCGGCGCAGGGCAAAGCCGAGTGGAACACGCACTTCTACGACGAGTGCACGGCGTTCGACGACGGCGAGGCGGACGAGGTCGAGACTGGCGAGGCCACCCCCGCCACCGAGGACGTCGTCGCCACGTGGCGCGAGGAGTGGATCACTGAAGGGCAGCAGGCCATCGAGGGACTGCTCGACGAGCAGGGCGCCCTCTTCGCCTGACACCATTGGTCCGCCCCGACACTTCCGGGGCGGACCCCGTCGCAACCGGAGACACAGACACGATGACCACAGACGAGCAGCAGGCCAGCGCAGACACACCACGTGGGCGCCTGCTGGCAGGCATCGCCGAACTCGTGGGCACGTTCGAAGCCGAGACCGCACAGGGCAGACGAAGGGCCGCCGAGGAACGCGCCGCCCTCGTACACGACGTCGCCGCGGAGTACAGCCCGGAGCGAAAGGCCGACGAACTCACGCTCACCGAGGCCGGTCGCATCCGTCGGGCGTACAAGCTCGTCGAGGAGGCGACTCCCCGTCTGATCATCGAGGCCAACGAGCGCAACGACATGGGTGCGAAGGAAATCGCGAGCATCCTCGGCTGCTCCTCCTCGTACGCCTCGCGCATCCTGCGTGAGCGCAAGACCGCCTCGGAGGAGTGAGCAGACCCTCGCCGCTCCACACGACGAGGGCCCTAACCATGGTCGGGAGCAACCCCCGCCCCGGCTGCGGCCACCTTAACGACCCTCCGAGCCATCTCGGTTCTGCCGTTGCCCGTCGCCCTCGTCCCGGCCCTGCCATGCATCACGCAGCCGACGCAGCGCAACAAGTGCCGTAACCGCCTTGTCGGCAATCGGGGGCACTTGATCAAGAACCAACTTGATGATTCCAACGACCGCAGCCAACGCAGCCGTAGTCCATCCAACCGCTTCCATCCGGACCGAGTCGCCTTCCGTGAAGGGCAGTCGACTCAGCAGGCACGGCAGCTCGAATCGACCACCATCGCCCTGGTGATCAAGTCGAGAACCGAGCCCGCACGCCGTACTCGGATATTCGGTTTTTTTGGAACGGGCTCGCTACTTCCCCCTTTTCCTCTCCCGGGCGGATGCCTCGGGGTGCCAAGGACGGCGTATCCCGCTGTGCGCAGTGCGGCAGCACAGACAGGGCCTCGGGGCACACGATGCCGGTCGGACGGTCACCGCGCAGACACAACCCCTTGCGCCGTTATCGAAACGTGACCTATTGTTGGTGGTGCCTCCGGCGTGCCCGGAAACACCCCCGCTCTTACGCCCCGTCGACTCCCCCCTCGGCGGGGCGTACGCATGTCTGCCGGGAGGTGACGCCGTGGCCGAGCCGATCACTGACCGGGACCGCGAGCAGGTTCGCCGGCTGCACGCCGCAGGCAAGTCACGAAACGCCATCGCCCGCACGATCGGGCGCAGCGCTGCCACCGTAAGCAAGATCGCCAGCCAAGAGGGGCTCACGTTCAGCGGGGGCGCCCGAGTCGCCGCAGCCACCGAGGCACGGCGAGCCGATGCTGCCGCGCGGCGCAACTTGCTCGCCGACGAGGCACTCGACGGCGCCTTGCGCCAGGTCGAGCGGGTCGGGGGCTCTGACTCCGCGCGGGATGCCCGCGACCATGCCACCGCCGCCCGTGCCCTCACCGAGGTACACGCCCGCGTCTCCGAGCTCGCCCGCCAGACCGGCACCGGAAGCGCCGGCGGCTCGATGCTCGACCGCCTCGCCGATGCCCTGATCGGGCCGGCTGGAGGTGACCGCGAGGGGGTGTGATGCCTGCGCCCCTCCCCCTCTCCGACAAGCAACTGCGGTCGGTGCGCGAGTCGTTCACGTCCCGTATCTCGATCTGGCACGGCAGTGTCCGGTCGGGCAAGACGATTGCGAGCCTGCTCGCGTTCCTGCTGTCGATCCGACGGGCACCGGCTACGGGCTTGATCCTGCTGTGCGGTCGGTCGCTGCAAACGATCGAGCGCAACATCATCGAGCCCCTGCAAGATCCCGCGCTGTTCGGCTCGGACGTCGCCGCCGAGGTGCGCCACACCCGCGGCGCCACCGTCGCGAACATCCTTGGCCGTACGGTCCACCTGATCGGCGCCTCGGACGCACGCGCCGAGGGCCGTCTGCGCGGTGCAACTGCCTGCCTGGCCTACGTCGACGAGGCAACACTCGTCCCCGAAGCGTTCTTCGTGCAGTTACTCGCCCGACTGTCCGTGCCCGGCGCGCGGCTGCTGTGCACCACCAACCCGGACAGTCCGCGGCACTGGCTGCGGACCGGGTATCTCAACCGCGCCGGCGAACTCGACCTCGCCGCATGGCACTTCCGCCTCGCCGACAACCCCTCGCTTTCGCCGGCCTACGTCGCCGCCCTGTCTGCGGAATACACCGGGCTGTGGCGCCGCCGCATGATCGACGGCGCATGGGTGGTCGCCGAGGGCGCGATCTTCGACATGTACGACGAGGCCGCGCACGTCGTCGACGAGCTGCCCACGATGCGCCGGCACTGGCTCGGCGTCGACTACGGCACCACGAACCCGTTCTCGGCGGTGCTGCTCGGCCTCGGCGACGACGACCGGCTGTACGCGGTCGCCGAGTGGCGTTACGACTCCCGCGCCCGGCATCGGCAGATGACCGACGCGCAGTACAGCGCCGCCGTGCGGCGGTGGCTCGGCGAGCTCGGCATCGAGCCCGAGTGGACGTTCGTTGACCCGAGCGCGGCGAGCTACTCGGCGCAGCTCTGGGCCGATGGACACCCCGGCGTCGCGCGCGCCGATAACACGGTGCTCGACGGCATCCGCAGCGTCTCGAACGTGCTCGACGCCGGCCTGCTGCGCATCCATCGCTCGTGCGAGGGGCTACTCGACGAACTGCCCGGCTACGCATGGTCGGACGAGGCCGCCGCCCGCGGTGAAGACCAGCCCGTGAAAGCGAACGATCACTCGGTCGACGCGCTGCGCTACGCCGTGCACTCCACCTCGCACGAATGGCGCCACCTGCTCTCACTCGCCGCATAACCCTGCCCGCCCGGCCCGGCCACCGCTCGGTGCCCGGGGCCCCGCCATGCCGAGGGGGTGCTCATGCCGCGCGAGTGGACCGACCGTTTCCTCGCCCGCGTCACCGACGCGCCCGGCGGTTGCTGGCAATGGACCGGCTATCTGATGCCCAACGGGTACGCGCGGATATCCGTCAACGGCGAACGCCAGTACGCGCACCGCGTCGCGTACGAGACCGTACTCGGGACGATCCCCGACGGACTCGTGATCGACCACCTGTGCCGCAACCGGGGATGCGTCAACCCCGACCACCTCGAAGCAGTCACGCAGCGAACCAACGTGCTGCGCGGCGTGTCCCTTGCCGCCGCTCGGGCCCGTCAAGTCCGCTGCCTGCGCGGCCACCGGTTCACCAAGGCCAACACCTACATAGCCAGCAACGGCACCCGCAAGTGCCGGAAGTGCCGAGCAGCAGCACGCGCCCGCTCGCAACGCCGGACACAGGGGGTGGTGCACTGTGCCGCTGCCTGACAACGGCGCCCCGTGGCCACCGCCCCAACTCGCCGGCCTGTACCGCGAGATCGGGGTGAACGACGCGTGGTATTCGGGCGACCGCAAGCGGCTCGCCGACGTCTACCGGTCCGAACGGCAACGCCGCCACGACGGCCGGCGCCGGCTGTGGGCCCGCCACCGCAACCCCCAGCACAGTAAGGACGACGGCAGGCTGCATATCCCGCTCGCCGGCGACATCGCGAGCACCTCGGCCGAGCTACTGTTCGCCGAACCGCTCGCGCTCACCGTCGACAACACGACGACGCAGGACCGCCTCGACGCGTTCGCCGAGGCCGGCGGACTGGCGAACACCCTCCTCGAAGCGGCCGAAGTCGGCGCCGCCCTGGGGGGATCGTTCCTCCGCATCACGTGGAACGCCGAACTCGCCGCCCGCCCCCTGCTCACGGTCATTCACCCCGACAAGGCGGTGCCCGAGTTCTCGTACGGGCTGCTGCAAGCAGTCACGTTCTGGCGAGAGTTGCCCGGCAGCGACCGCTCGACCGTATGGCGCCACCTCGAACGGCATGAGCGAGGCCGCATCCTGCACGCCTTGTACGAGGGCACCGAGGACCGGATCGGCACCCGTGTGCCGCTCACCGAGCACCCCGACACGGTCGGCCTCGTCGGCTCTCTCGACACCGAGGGCGACAGCATCACCACAGGCGTGGACGCGCTCACCGCCTCGTACGTCCCGAACATGCTGCCCAACCGCCGCCACCGGGGCAGTCCGTACGGGCGCAGCGACTACGACGCCCCGCTGCATGACCTCATGGACGCGCTCGACGAGACATGGTCGAGCTGGATGCGCGACATCCGACTCGCCCGCGCGCGGCTGATCGTCCCCGACTCCTACCTGCGCGACCACGGCCCCGGCCGCGGCGCCTCGTTCGACGACGACCGGGAAATCTGGGCCGCCTTGTCCATCCCGCCTACCGAGAACGGCGCCGGCATCACCCTGTCGCAGTTCGCGATCAGGGTCGCTGAGCACCAGGCAACCGGCGACTCGATCGTGCGCCAGGCCGTACGATCCGCCGGCTACTCCGCGCAGACGTTCGGCATGGACGACTCGACCGCGGTCACCGCGACCGAGGTCAAGGCGCGCGAGCGCAAGTCGATGACCACCCGCGAGAAGAAGGCCCGGTATTGGGCTCCGGGGGTCGCCGACATCCTGCACGTGGCACTCATGCTCGACCGCCGGCTGTTCACCCCCTCACTCGTCGTCGAGCGGCCGACGGTGGCGTTCGGCGACTCCGTCAGCGAGGACCCAACCAGCGTCGCGCAAACCCTGTCCCTGCTCGCGCAGGCTCAGGCCGTGAGCGTCGACACAAAGGTGCGCATCCTGCACCCCGATTGGGACGACACCACCGTGCAGACCGAGGTCGACCGCATCCTCGTGGAGACCGGGCAGACCGTGCCCGACCCCATGCAGTCAGGTGCACTCGCATAGTCAGGTGGTCTCGTCTGACGCTCCCCGCACATAGAGGTTCCAGCCGCTACCGATCGATTCCGGCCAAAAGCGCGACGAGTTTCTCGAAATGCCGAGCACTTCACATATTGCTTAATTAGATTTTGCTCAGGTATCAAGGTACAGAGACGGCGCAGGTCAGGCCACATAGCAGTTCCATAAGGCCGCACATTAGCCCGGAATTGCATTGCTATACCCTTGCCAAAATTCGATACGAATTACTTTTCGGCGGCCGTTTGCGCTGGTCAGAGGCCAGATCCATGCTTTGACCCATGGACGTCACTACCGGCGCGATCGTCGCCGCCTTCGGGGTTCTCGGACTCTTGATCACCCTCACCGCCTCGACATTGCGTCAACTCCCGGACCTCATCAACGCGTTCCGAGAGGTACGGCGCTGCCTCCGGCGCGAGCAGGCCGAGAGCTCGGACGATGCCGAGAGCTGAGCACATGTCAGCTCCCCACCATTGTGGCGCGGCGGTTGCCCGTCCCGCGTAGGCCGAGCAACCGCCGTGAACGGCTAACCGGCGGTCCAGCCAATGAACTTGTCGTCGTCCTCGTACACGAGCGTCATTCCGGCCGACTCGACGAGCTCGGCCAAGTCGTCGACTGGACGCTCGGGGAGCAGTACGACGAGCTGCGCATCCTTCGGGGGGATGTGTCGGCGGTAGTCCTGAAGCTGCCCTATGGCCATGCGGACGGCATTACGGCTGCTGCTGCCCTTGAGCTCATAGAGCACGTTGTCGGTCGCGTCGTAGAGGTCCGTCCAGAACGTTGACGTCAGTCCCTTGATGCGGATCTTGAAGCGGTCGACCGCGTGACCTTCCCCCTTGAGGAAGGCGAGGAATCGGTCGCTCAGTTCCGCCTCGCGTCGCGTGACCTCGATGGCGTCGCTCGCCTTGCGGGTGACCTTCTTCTTACTGTTCTTCTCCGGCTTGGTGGCCTGTCCACTGGTGGACTCGGCCGGCTTGAGCTCGAAGTACGGGTCATCACCGATCGGGACGGCCGGCATGGTCTCGATGACGTCGTCGACCGCCGCGGAAACGAAGTCCTCGGGCAGTTGGCTAGTCTCGGCCACCGGGCGCAGCCGGAAGACGTAGACCCATCGCATGTCGTGGTTCTGGTCGAGGGCCCGCCGCCTCACGAACGGCTCGCCCTCGTCGACCTTGAACTCGCCGACGTAGCGGTGCAGTTTGGGCCCGCTGTTGCCCTTGACGTATCCGACACAGATGAACACGCGCAGCGTACGCCCGTCGTCGGCGTGGTTCAGTACGGACCCGTTGTTGCCCTTCAGAGTCTGGTCGCCCTCGACACCCTGACCGGTGTACTCGAAGATCGGGCCCGTCTCGTCTTCCTCGGCAAGCCAACCGTCCTGATAGCCGTAGTCCTTACCGCTGTCGTGATCCGAGTAGATCAGGACGTTGTCGGTGGTGGCGGACGGGATGATGCCGCCCTGGGGGCCGCCGCCGAACTTCGCTTTCAGTTGCGCGCGGGTGAAGACGTCGCCGGGCTTGATCTGCGCAGAGGTCATACCCCGACCGTACCGAGGACCACTGACAAAGCGTGGCGCCCGACTGCCTGCACCCACACCGACGCATGCGGATCGACCGCTATCTGTGGTGTCGCAGCGCGGCCCAAGTAACCAGGGCGTCACAGCACTGACCTGTCATGCCAAGCAGTACCAACGCCCATACAGTCATGGGCTCTTGGACGTGGCCACTAGCAATGACCGCGGCTACGCCGCCACCAGTGATGGTGCTCCATCGCGCTGACGGGCGCGGGACCCTAACAACTAGATCCGCCCGCGGGGGACTTGATTGACGTTCCGCCCGATTGCTCTTCACTGCACCGTGCTCCCTGAAGACCGGCCCGTTCCGGGCGCGAGATAGCCACAGAGGATGTGCGCGCAACACCTCTTGCCTGTCGACCAGTGTGCACCAGACAGGGTGCTAGAGCCTAACAATCAAAGGAATAGCCCAAGCTATTCCTACGATGTATCGGAATCATGCACTCCATGTCACTGAAGCCCTACAGAGAGCAAAGGTGACATTCATGCCGATTCACCCTGGTCTCGTTGAAGATCTCTCCACTGGCGTGCGCGATCTGTACGCGGACGCCGAGGCACGGCTGTTGGGGATCGCCGCGCGCCAACTCGCCGACGGGTTCGAGGCTCCGGGGTGGGCGGTGGCCAAGCTCGCCGACATCCAGCCGCTACGACGCTCGGCACAGCAGGTTGTCGACTCCCTCTCGACCGCAGTCGACCTTGAGGTGTGGGACGTGGTCGCCGAGGCGTACAACGTCGGTGCGCGCGCCGGCCTCGCCGAGCTCGGCGCCCTGGGCGACGACGAGGTGCGTCGGATCGCTGAGACGACGCCGGCGACGCGCGCTGTGGATCGGCTCGCGCAGGAAACGGTCGACCTCGTCACCGAGACGCACCGCGGGATTCTCCGGGGAGTTGAGGACGGGTACCGGCAGGTGATCGCCGAAGTATCGGCAACGCCGCTCCTCGGCATCGACTCTCGCCGACAGGCCACACAGCGCGCCATGGAACGGTTCTCCGACCGCGGACTGCGCACGTTCGTCGACAAGGGCGGGCGCGCGTGGCAGATGACCTCTTACGCCGAGATGGCGACCCGCACCTCGGTCGGTCGAGCCGCGGTCGAGGGTCACACCGACCGACTGCGCGCCGCCGGCCTCGACCTCGTCATCGTTTCGAACGCCCCGCATGAGTGCCCCGTTTGCCGTCCGTACGAGGGCAAGGTGCTGTCGATCGACGGCCCCGACGGGCCGCACCAGGTCGACGCCGAGCACGCCCTCGACGACGGCCGCACCGTGCGCGTGCACGTCGCCGGCTCGCTCAATGCCGCTCGGGCCCGAGGCTTTCAGCATCCCAACTGTCGGCACTCCGTCGCCGCCTACCTCGCCGGCGTGACCCGCGCTCCCGAGGACGCGTCCGAGGACCGCGACGGGTACGAGGCGACGCAGAAGCAGCGCGCCATCGAGCGCGGCATTCGCAAGTGGAAGAACCGCGCCGCCGCGGCGACCACCCCCGAGGCGAAGCGCGCAGCCGAGGCACGCGTGCGCGCGTGGCAGGGCCGGATGCGCGGTCACCTCGCCGCCCACCCCGAACTCATCCGCCGGCGCGAGCGCGAGCAGCCCGGCGCCGGAAATTTCCCCTCGACCGCGCCGCGCCCGTCGCAGGACGCGATCGAGGCCGCGCGCGTCCGCGCGGGCGACGCGCGCACCCTGCCGGAGATGGGCGACGAGCAGCTCGGCGCCGCGATCCGACCCGGGGTGCTCGATCAGCGCGACCTCGACCGCATCCGCGCCGAGTCCGACCGGCGCGACGAGGCCGAGCTGCTCGCCCGGCTGCGCCCCGCCGGCCGGCTCGCCGAGCCGCTGACGCAGTTCAGCGACGACGAACTCGCCGCCGTGTTCGCGCATTTGGGCGACGACGAGCTGCTGCGCGTCATGGCCGAGCTCGACCGACGCGACGTCGACGCCGCCCTGCCCGCCGCGCGCCGCGATCTGATCGGGCTGTCCGAGCGCGAGCTCGCCGAACGGGCCCGGCACGTCGACGACACCGAGCGAGCCGAGATCGCCGCCGAGGCCAACCGGCGCCGGCTGCTCGCCGAGGTGTTCCCCGACGGCCGGCTCGCCGAGGACCTCTCGCAGCTCGGCGACGACGTCCTCGGGTGGGCGATCCGGTACGCACGTCCCGAGGACGCCGAGCGGATCGCCGACGAGTTCGACCGCCGGTACCCGCCGCCGCCGTTGCCCGAGGCCGCCGGCGCGCACACCGTCGAGGGGCAGCTCGCCGACCGCGCAGCGATCGACGAGGCACTCGCCCCGGCCGAGAGTCCCGACGACTGGGGAGCGCTCGCGCTGGACGAGGACCCGTACGCCGGCATGACCGCTACTGAGCGATGGATCGCCGAGCGGGAGTACCAAGCCGAGCAGCAGCGCACCGCCTACACGCGCGAGCAGATACGCGAGATGTACCGAGAGCACGTCTACTCGCAGTTGCTCGCGGCCGAGGACGCCACGAACGGCTATCTCCTCAGCCGTAAAGGGCAGGCCGCCGGCGTCGACCCGATCACCCTGTTTTCCGGTCCCGCGCACATCGCCTACGCACGCGCATCCGAGGACCTGATTAGGTGGTGGCAGGATCACCCGCGCCTTACGCTTACTGAGTACACAGAGCAGATCACGGGCGTGCGAAACGCCGCCGCTGAGACCGCCCGCATGAACCGCGACGATCAGCAGAACCGACTCTGAACAAGGGGGCAGCAGTGGGCAGTCGAGGGGACCTCGTCCGCACCATCAACGCCGGCGCCGAGGCCGGCCGCAACGGCGACCCCGTGACCTCGTGCCCGTTCCCCGCCGGCGACTTGCTGCGTTCAGCATGGATACGCGGATACGCCGGCGCTCGTCCTCTCCCAGAGGAACAAGACTGAGGCACCCGTCGAAAAGCGCGAAAGCCCTGCTCTTGAAGAGCAGGGCTTTCGTTCGTTGGCTCAGGTGAGGAGGAGACCACTCACTACACCTACCACGCTTGCCAAGGTCACCTTAAGTACTGCGATAACCCAGAGACGTTTTCTACTCATAAAACCACCTCGTCTTTCCGAACTCATATCAGATACCTGGCTTTGCATTGCTGTCTAGGACCAGTAGAACGAACTGAATTGAGACGGCGACCAAGGCGAGCAGAAGTAGGAGAGCCCACAGAATCGGACTGTGACTTCTCACCCCTAGCCTCAACCAACGACAAGCCGCAGTCTAGCGACTGCTGAGGCACGTGTACTCCAGATGTCCATGAAGGGGCCCGCTAGTTGGCGGGCCCCTTCATGGTGCCCACACACCGCCCCGGAGGGCCGATCACGCATGACCGCACCCACCCCGACCACCGGCACCGACCCGGGCACGGGCGCCCCGCCGGCTCCGGGCACCACCCCGCCGGCCCCCACGCCCCCGGCGCCGCCGGCCGCTCCGCCGCCGGCCCCGCCCGCAGTCGACCCGGCGGCCGAGCAGCGCGCGACCGCGGCCGAGCAGGCAGCACAGCAGGCCAAGACCGAGCGCGACGACCTGCTCGGCGCTCTGCGCAAGGTGCTCGACCCGAGTGGCGCGGCCGGCGAGCAGGACCCGGCCAAGCTCGCCGAGCAGGCCACCAGCGAGCGCGACACCGCGCTCGCCGAGGCTCGCCGGCTGCGCGTCGAGCTCGCCGCCCACCAGGCCGCGCACAAGAGCGGCGCCGATCCGGCACGGCTGCTCGACTCCCGCTCGGTGGCCGCTCAACTCGAATCCCTCGACCCGGCCGACACGAAGTTCGGCGAGAAGCTCGACGCCGTGATCGCCGCCGCGGTCGAGGCAAACCCGCTGCTGCGCGCCGGCGGCACCCTGCCGGCCGGACCGCCCATAGGGGGCGCCGACTTCACCCCGGGCGCCCCGCAGACGGTCACGCCCGAGCAGTTCGCGCGCATGAGCTACGCCGACCGCGTCGAGCTCCACCAGTCCGACCCCGACCTGTACCGGCAGCTTTCTGCCGCGAGCGAGTAAGGAGGCTGCCGCATGGCGAAGACGACCGCGGCACAGATGATCGTCCCGGACGTCTGGGCCGACATGGTGCAAAACAAGTTCAAGGGCAAGTTGGTCATCGGCTCGATGGCGCTGAACGACTCCACCCTCGAAGGCAAGCCCGGTGACTCCGTGAACTTCCCCAAGTGGAAGGGACTCACGGAGGCCGAGGACCTCACCGAGGGAACCCCGATGACCCCCGAGCAGCTCGGTACCGACCCGGGCAACACGGCCACGATCAAGGAGGCCGGTAAGGCGGTCGAGATCACCGACAAGGCTCGCCTTGTCGCGTTCGGCGACCCGTTCGCTGAGACGCAGCGACAGCTCGGCGTGCTGATCGCCCGGAAGATCGACAAGGACCTGACAGCCGCGGCCGAGGCCGCCGGCGTCATCATGGTCAACGCCGCGACCGACCCCCTGTCGTGGGATGTGATGGTGGACGGCATCGCCAAGTTCGGGGACGAGTGGGAGCCGGAGAACATGGCCGGCATCATCATTCACTCGCTCCAGCGGGCGAGCATCTACAAGGACCCGAACTTCATCAGCGCCGACAAGTTCGGCACGGGCGCCGTGATCCCGCGCGGCGTGATCGGCCAGATTGGCGGCGTCAACATCTTCGTGTCCGACCGCGTCACCACCACCGCGGCCGACGGCACCAACCCGGCCACGTACAACGCGCTGATGGTGCGCCGAGGCTCCCTCGGGCTGCTCTACAAGCGCCGGCCGCTCGTCGAGACCGACCGCGACATTCTCGCCCGCACGACCGTGGTCACCACGAACGTGCACTACGCGACGCACCGGCTCGACGACGAGGGGATCGTCGTTCTCAAGACCCGGGGGGCGGCGTGATGTTGCTCCGCCGCTACCACCCGAGAGGGAACGATTCCCCCGACGAGGACGAGGACGAGCAGACAACGGAAGACGAGCAGACGAACGGGCCGCCGGCGAAGAAGCCGACGGCCCGTTCTGCTGCCCGCACCAAGCCGACGGGGTGATCGTGGCTCGCCAGCCCTACGCCACCCCCGAACAGCTCACCGCATGGACCGGCCAGCCGGCCCCCGCGGACGCCGAGCGGCTGCTCGCGCGGGCCGGCGAGGACATCGACTCGGCCCTGCTCACCGCGGTCTATCCCGTGGACGACGACGGCGACCCGCTCGACCCGCAGATACGGACCGCGCTCGCCGACGCCACCTGTGCACAGGTCGAGTACCAACTCGCCGCCGGCGACGACGGGACCGGCGCGGCCGGACAGTGGGACTCGGTCTCGATCGGCCCCGTCTCCCTGTCCGGCCGCAGCTCGCGCACCTCGACGACGGGCGGCGTCGAGCTCGCCCCGCGCGCCGACCGCGCCCTGCGCCGCGCCGGCCTCACCCCCGGATGCGTGATGCCATGGTGAGCCGCGTTCCCGCGGTCCTGCTGCGCCACCGCATCCGCATCGAGCCCTACCTCGCCGACTCCGCGTACGGACCGCAGTACGGGCCCGCGGCCGAGGACGTCCCCGCCCTGGTGGACACCTCCCCGCGCATGGTGCGCGCCCCAGACGGGCGCAAGGTCACCGCCGCGGCGACGTTCATCGCCGCCCCCGAGCTCGTCTGTCCGCCCGGCTCGCGCGTCACGCTGCCCGACGGCCGCACTACGACCGCGATCACTGTCGCCCGCCACACCGCCCCCGGTCTTCCCGTTCCAGCCTGTATGGAAGTCAGTTGCGAGTAACTACTCAGCGCACTACTCAACGCCGACTAGTGACTTATCAAGTAGTCCCGTATAGAGGAACGCGGATGGTCATTACCGCTTCGCAAGCGATGAACTGAAGATGCTTGAACAACCCCGAATGACTCTTAAGACTTGCAGTCGGTTGCTATGGTGTGGGTACACGAGTCGCAGTTCAACTACAAGTTGACCTGCAACTGAAGCCCACACACGCGAAGTGCCGGGGCCCCGGCTGGTACCGGGGACCCGGCACGTGTGCGGGGTTGGGTGGGTCCGGCTGAGTGTCAACCAGCCGGACCTATCTCAAGGTCCTTCAGCCGCTCCCCGCCCTGACCTGCTGCGATCTAGCGCAGCAGCAGCACCGCACACGTTGCGAGCGGGACGAGCGCCCCCAAGATCGCAACCGCTGAGCGCACCCAGAGCGGTAGATCTTCTGGCTTCTCTCCCTGTTCGCCTTCCATGTGCCTGCTCCTTTCTCCATTGGACACCCCGCGCTGCGGGGAATCCGACCGAAGGTAACGGTCGGACGTATGGATGCGAGAAAGAGGCAGGCGCCTCAGATGCTACAGGGCTCGCCGTTCTCACATGGAATAACAGGACGTATTCGGAGGTGAGTTGCGAATGAGCCGCCGCCCCCGTGCCCGCATCCGTTGGAACGGCGACCAGGTCCTCGGCCGCGCCCGAGCCGGCGCGGTGCGCGGACTGCTGCTCGGCGCCGAGCACCTGCTCGCCGAGTCCCGCAAAGAGGTACCGATCGCCGAGGGCACCCTCGAACGCTCCGGCGCGACCACCGTCGACGAGCAGGACCTCGTCGCCGGCGTCACCTACGACACCCCGTACGCCGCGCGCGTGCACGAGGACCTCACCGCCCGGCACTCCCCCGGCCGGAAAGCAAAGTTCCTTGAGGACCCGGCCAACCGCGAGGCCGCAGTCATCGGCGAATTGATCGCCGCGCAGGTCCGGCGGGCGCTGCGTGGCTGACCTACTCGACGGCATCGCCCGCTACCTCGACGCGCTCGACCTGCTCGCCTACGACCCCACCGGCACGGCCGGCGACACGTTCATCGAAACCCTGCCGCCCGAGCCGGCCGAGGCGGTCGGGCTGTGGCTGTACGGCTCCGGCGAGCAGGACGCGCGCAACGGCTACGACGTCCGCTCGCTACAGGTTCGCGTGCGCGGCACCGCCGACCCGCGGGTTTCGCGCCGCCGCGCCGAGGCCCTGTACGGCGCCCTGCACGGACTCGCCGGCCTCGAACTGCCGGACGGCACATGGCTGGTGCTCGCAGTCGCGCAGCAGACCCCCGCGCCCCTCGGCACGGATGCCTCGGGCCGGCACGAGCACACGGTGAACTTCCGGCTCGACGTGGCCAACCCCACCCCTCACCGACCCGAATAGGAGGGATCACCCATGGCCGCGACCAGCAGGCCGATTGATGCCCGCGGGTGGCTGTTCGAGGTCCTCGACGCCACCGCGACGAACGAGACGTGGCTGCCGATTGCCGGCCTGACCTCGTTCACGCACAACCCCGGCGAGAACGAAGAGACGGCCGAGACCGTCGCGTTCGACAGCGACGGGTATTACGAACAGGACGTCATGCAGCGGGGCGCCACTCTCGCAGTCGAGGGGCAGTACCGCATCGACAAAACCACCGGCAAGCAGGACCCCGGGCAGGCGTACGTCGACAAGGTATGGGCGTACCGGCTCGGCATCGAGTCGCGCAACGCCGTGCGGTGGCGCCACAAGTCGCAGACGACATGGGTCGTTTGGGATTCCACAGTGACCCCCGGCGAGCAGGGCGGCGAAACCAACGACAAGACCTCGTGGTCGGCGACGATCACACGGTGCGGGGCGCCCACCGCGGCCCCGATCTCAGGCGGAACCACGCTCACCACCGCGGCGAGCAAGTCCGGGGGTGACGCGTGAGCGAGGCCCCCGAGCAACCGCTCGTCGAGACCGCCGACTTTGACGCGTTCTTCGCCGAGCAGGTCCCCGACCGGCCGCGCGCCGCTCTCACCCTGTACGGGCACGAGCACGTGCTGCCCGACTCCTTGCCGCTGCTGTTCACCCTCCAAATGGAGCGCGTACAGCACAGCTCGGACCCCGAGGACGTCCGCCGGATGCTCGCGACCCTGTTCGGCGAGGGCACCCTCGACGACTGGGCCGAGCACGGCATGACCGACCGGCAGCTCGGCGTCGTGCTGATCTGGTCCGCCGCCAACATCCGTAAGCCCGGCGCCGTGTCCATGCAGCGCGCGGCCGAGCTCTACGACCAGGGCGAGGCCGGCAAGGCGGGAAAAGCCCCGGCCAACCGGGCGGAGCGACGGGCGAGCACGAAGAAGAGGAAGGGCAAGACGCCGGCGCGTTCTGGCGCGCGGTCCTGACCCACTGGAACGCCCTTGAGGCTGACCTCTCCCGCGAGTACCACCTCACCGCCGAGCAGCTCGCCGCCCTGTCGACCCGACGGTTCCTCGCCCTCGTCGCCGGCCTGTCGGCCGAGGCACGGTTCACGCGCGCATGGTCGCGCACTCCCCGCGAGGTCACCGACCCCGCCGAGATCGCCGCTATCACCGGTCTGCCTGCCGGTTAGAGCACCGACGGGGGGTGATCGCCTGTGGCGCTCACCGTCGCCGAGCTGCTCGCCACGATCGATGTCGACGACGCCCCCGCCGAGTCCGGCCTCGCCCGGATGCAGGCGAACGTCGTCGCCGCCGCGGAGGAGATCGCCAAAGAGGCCGCCCGCACCGGCGAGGCCGCCGGGCAGCAGCTCGGCGACGGCGTCGCCGACGGAGCCGAGGACGGAGCGCAGGAGGCCGGCAGCCGGCTGCGCGACACGCTCACCTCGTTCGGGTGGGCCGCGGTCGGCGCAGGGGTGGGCGCCGCGGTCGTCGCCGGTATCGGCGAGGCCATGCAGCAGCAGAAGGACAACAGCCTTCTTGCTGCGCAGCTCGGCGCGAGCCCCGAGCAGGCGAAGCGGCTCGGCAAGGCCGCGGGCAACCTCTACAGCCAGGGGTACACAGACTCGGTCGCCGACGCGAACGAGGCACTCAAGAGCCTTTGGCAGCAGGGGCTCGTACCCGCGGACGCCACGCAGAAAGAGCTCGAAAAGGTAGGCGGGCGCCTCTCTCAGGTCGCACAGATCATGGGCGAGGAAGTCGGCCCTACCTCGGCCGCGGTCGGCCAGATGCTCAAAACGGGAATGGCCGCGAACGCCGAGGAAGCGTTCGACATTCTCGTCAAGGGAACACAGAACGGCGCGAACAAGGCCGAGGACCTGCTCGACGTCTTCGGCGAATACGGAACGCAATTCCGTGACCTGGGGGTCAACGGGAAGCAAGCGATGGGCCTCATTCAGCAGGGGCTCAACGCGGGCGCGCGCGACGCCGATATCGTCGCCGACGCGTTCAAAGAACTGAATATCAGGGTCAAGGACGGCTCGGCCGCCGAGGGACTCAAGTCCCTTGGGCTGAACGCCGACCAGATGGCCGCCGCGTTCACCAAGGGTGGACCGGCCGCGAATGCTGCACTCGATCAGATCATGGACCGCCTACGGGCGGTAAAGGACCCGACCGAGCGCTCGCGTCTGGCTGTTCAATTGCTGGGCACGCAGGCCGAGGACCTCGCCGGCGCCCTTTTCGCGCTCGACCCGTCCTCGGCCGTTGACGCGCTGGGCAAGGTCGACGGCGCCGCCAAAAAGGCCGGCGACACAATGCGCGACAACGCCTCGACCGAGGTCACGGCGTTCACGCGCTCCCTGCAACAGGGTTTCGTCAACGTCCTCGGGACGTACGTGATCCCTGCCCTGACCGCGGGGGCCGACTACCTCGACGACTTCGGAGCCGCGTTCCTCTCGGCCGCCGGATTCGTCGCCGACAACAGCACGGCCTTTGGCGTCGCCGCGGGTGTTGTCACGCTGGTCATGCTGCCTGCGCTGGTCGCGTTGGCAGCGCAGGCGTACACCACCGCTACAGCGACGGTCACGAGTTGGGCGACGCAGACCGCGGCCGGCGTCACCGCCGCGGCACGGTTCGTCGCCGTGAACGCGACGATCGTCGCCGGCTGGATCGCGCAGGGTGCGACCGCGTCCGGGACCGCGCTGCGCGTAGTCGCCGGATGGGTGCTCATGGGCACTCAGTCGCTCATACAGGCCGCTCGAATGCGCGCGGCATGGCTGATCGCCATGGGCGTGGCAGGCGTTGTGATCGCCGTTGTGGTTGGTCTCGTCGCGCTGATCATCGCCAATTGGGACACCATCAAGCAGGCCACACTCGACGCCTGGAATTGGGTTTGGGAAAAGATCAAGTGGGTTGGCGAAAAGCTCGTCGAGCTTTTCCTCAACTTCACTTTGGTCGGTCTCATCATCAAGCATTGGCAGTCCATCAAGGACGGGACCGTACGCGTCTGGAATGCCACGGTCGAGTTCGTAAAGAGCCTGCCGCAGAAGCTCGTCAGCTTCTTTCTTAATTTCACTTTGGTCGGACTGGTCATCAAGCATTGGCAGTCCATCAAGGATGGAACGAAGACAAAGGCGGGCGAGATGCTCGCCTATGTACGCGGACTGCCTCGCACGATCGCCGGATACTTCGGCAATTTCGGATCGATGCTCACCGACAAGGGTCGCGACCTGATCCGAGGTTTGTATAACGGCGTCAAGAGCATGGGATCTTGGCTCAAGAGTCAGCTGATCTCTTTCGCCAAGAACATGATTCCGGGACCCATCGCAAAAGCACTCGGAATCTCAAGCCCCTCGCGCGTCATGGCGCGTGACGTCGGCCGCTGGATTCCCGCCGGCCTGGTCAAGGGAATTCAGGGTGGAGCCGGAGCAGTAGAGCGGACCATGCGGAACCTGGTTGCCGCACCCGCTGTACCCACGCTCACCCCCTCCTACGCGGGCGCAGGAACGTACGGCTCCCCGTTCGCCGCGACCTCGACGGGCCCGACGGTGCACGTCGAGCACTGGCACGCCGCCGAGCAAGGCACCCCCGACGACAACGCGAAAGCGCTCGCGTGGCTGGCCAAGGCAAGGGGGTGACCATGGCCGCGGGTGACCAGGTGACCCGACCGGGGCACGTGCAGTACGGCGAGCTGCTGCTCGGCCCCGGCACCCCCTACGGGTGGCGTTCCATCGGAGGTTGGGAGGAACTTCCCGCCCTCGACTCCGGGACCGTCACACGGTCCGACGGGCACGGCGCGTTCCCCGGCCGGCTGCTCGCACAGGCCCGGACGATCACCCTCGACGGGCTGCTCGTCCGGGCGCCCCGCGCCACGATCGGCGCGGTGGTTGCCACCCTCAACGCTGGCACAGTCCCGGTCGAGGACGAACGGCCGCTCGTCGTGTGGCTCGACGAGCGCGGGCCCCTGCTCGCGTACGCGCGCGCCACCCGCCGGGCGATCCCCGCCGGCCTCGGGTACCGCCTCGGGACCATCACCGGAGGGGCGATCGAGTTTCAGGCGACCGACCCGCGCCGGTACGAACTCGCCGAGCGCACCGTGTCGGCGACCCTGCCCATGTCCGAGGCCGGTCTGTCGTGGCCGTTGTCGTGGCCGCTCCCGTTCGGCAACCCCGGCAGCACCGGCACGCTGTCGACGACGAACGTCGGCGACGCCGAGGCACACCCCGTGATCGAATTCCGGGGCCCCGTGATCCGGCCCGCGTTGACCAACCTCGCGACGGGCGACGCGGTCGAGTACGACATCCCGCTCGCCGCCGGCGACGTGCTCACCGTCGACACCCGCGCCGGGACGGTCGTCCTCAACAGCACCGCGAGCCGGATCTACACCGCGACGAGCCGCTCAGTGCCCGAGCAGACGTTCACGCTCGCCCCCGGCACCGCATCCCTGATCTTCCGCGCCGCGCCCGGCAGCAACGACCCGACGGCGTCGGCGACCGTGCGCTACCGCTCGGCCTACTGGTAAGGAGCCCCCGCCTGTGTCCGTGCGTTCGGCATGGCTGCTGCCCAACGGGCAGACAAGAGAAGACACCCGCCTCACCCCCGTAGGCACCTACGCCCCCGAGTCGGAGATGCGCACCCGCGACGGCGTGATCGCCGGCGGGGCGCCGTTCGCCGCGACCAGCGCCGGCGCCATGTCCCTACAGATCGGCGTCGGCCGCGCCCTGGTCCAGGGCACCGACGCACAGGGCGCCTACCCGGTATCGGTCGACGCGCCCGCGGTCCTCACGTTCACCGACGGCGAGGCACAGTTCGCCCGCATCGACAGTGTCGCCGTGAGAGTGTACGACCAACTATTCGACCAGGCCGGCCAGAACCTCGCCACGGTCGAGATCATCCGCGGCACGGGATCGGCGACCCCGACCGCGCCGAGCATGCCCTCGGCCTGTCTGCGCCTGTGGGACGTGACCGTGCCCCCGGGCGCCTCGGCAGGCACGGGCGGTATCCCCTGGGCATCCGCCCTCGGCGACCGCCGCCGCTTCACCTCCGCATACGGCGGGATCATCCCGCGCGGGTACGGCCTCGCCTTCACCGGCACGTACGACGGCCAGTACCGCGACAACGGCACCGGACTGGAGCGCTGGAACGCCGCGGCCGGCGCGTGGCAGGCGTACCCGCCGACGCCGGCCCGACCCATCAGCACGAAGCAGGTCACGGC
Organism: Streptomyces sp. NPDC006872; assembly: GCF_040635845.1. Taxonomy (NCBI): domain Bacteria; kingdom Bacillati; phylum Actinomycetota; class Actinomycetes; order Kitasatosporales; family Streptomycetaceae; genus Streptomyces; species Streptomyces sp. NPDC006872. The sequence goes on along the minus strand of NZ_JBEYIL010000003.1, from coordinate 775,061 downwards.
CGCGCCGGTGAACCAGAGCGGCGCGTTCGTCGACTTCACCGCCGCCGCGTGGCCGCGTATCACCTTCACCGTGCCCCCGTCGGGCGCCGTGTTCGTCACGGTCGGCGGACAGGTGAGCAACCGCTCGACCGCGGCCTCAACCGCGTGGATGACGTGGCGGGCAACCGGCGCGTACACCGAGGCGCACGGGGTGCTGAACGGCCTGTCAGCACAGGCAGGCCGTGTGATCGGCACGCGACGCGTCTACCGCGACGGCCTCACCCCCGGCGGACAGGTCACGCTCATTCCCGGGTGGAACATCAGCAGCAACGCCGGCACAGACGTGTTCGTGACCGACGGACAGCTGACCGTCGAGTTCGTACAGTGATCGCGCCGCCGTACCGGCTGCTGTTCTGTGACCTGCGCTCCGACCAACTGCTCGACGCGCTGCCCGTACAGGGCGTCGCCCTCGACGACTACATCGGCAAGACCGGCCGGTTGACCGGCACCGTGCCGATTCCCAACCGTGCTCTTGCCGAGCGGGCCCGCCGGGCGATCGTGCCCGGCCGAACGGCCGTGTGGGTCGAGCGGGGGCGCGAGATCTGGTGGGGCGGCATCCTGTGGACGCTCGCCCTCGCCTCGGACTCCCGCGGGTTCCTCGGCGCGCAGATTCAGGTCGGCGGATGGGAAAGCTACCTGTACCGCAGGCTGCTGTTCGACACCCAAGTCGCCGAGCAGGTCGACCAACTCGACATTGCCCGCGGCCTGGTCGACTACGTGCAGAACACCCCCGGCGGGAATCTCTCGATCACCTACGACACCGCCGTGTCCGGCGTGCTGCGCGACCGTACATACCTGCGCTACGACCTCCCCACCGTCGGCGACCTGCTCGACGACCTCGCCGCCGTCGAGGACGGGTTCGAGTGGCGCATCGCGAGCTACCGCGACGCCGACGGCCGCCGAGTCAAGCAGCTTCAACTCGGCCACCCGGTCATCCGGGCAGGCGCCGCCGAGATCGTGCTCGACCACCCCGGACCGGTCCTGTCTTACACATGGCCCGTCGACGCCACGGCCAAGGCGAACGCGTGGCAGTCCCGCGGCGCCAGCGTCAACAGCAACCAGGCGCAGGACAGTTACCCGCTCACCTCGCCCGTGCTGGTCGACGACGCCGATATCGCCGCCGGCTGGCCGCGCCTCGACGGATCGAGCGACTACACGACCGTTGAGGTACAGGCCACCCTCGACGCGCACGCCCGCGCCGACCAGGCCGCCGCCCGCAGCCCCGTGCAGATACCCGAGGTCGAGGTACTGCTCGACGGGACCATCACGCCCGCCCTGCTCGGCGCCACGGTCCGGCTCCGCATCCGCGACCTGTGGCACCCCGACACCCTCGACGCCCGATACCGCGTCGTCGGCCTGTCCATCACCCCGCCCGAGCGAGGCCGCCCCGAGACGGCCCGCCTGTATCTGGAGGTTCCCTGACCGTGCCGTACGTCCCGCAAGACGTGCTCGACCGGCTCGCCGCCCTCGAACGCGAGGTGCGACAACTGCGCGGGCGGGCGCAAATGCGGCCCGCCCTCAACCAAGTTCTAGCCGGCGACGTCGTGATCGGCGAGGGCGGGCGCCTGTTCGTCCGCGACCCCGACGGAACGGCCGTGTTCGAGACGGGACAGTCACCCACCGTCGGCGACTACTTCACCGCGATGCGCCGCGACACCGGCGACGTTGCGTTCGCCATCGGCGCCAACAGCTACCCGGACGACGACGCCCCGCGACAGATGGTCCGCGTATGGGACCGGAACCGGAACGTCATCGTGATGGATGACTACTACTCCGACGAGTTCCTCGGCCGGCCGTGGATACCGGTTCAACTCCATCCCACCGAACGGCAGTCGTACACCGGCACGGCGTACGACTCGGCATGGGTCGGGACCACTCCGGCCCATAACGCCGTTCTGTACGTGCGCACGTCGACCTACGCGAACACGGGCGGCGGGCAAGCGCGCGTCGTCCTCACACACGACGGCGTCGAGACCGTGCTCGACGAATGGGACTGCGCCGCCGGCACCTGGACCGGCCGCACCATCGAGCACCCGCTCGACGGTCTGCAATTCCTGTCGTACTTCACGCTGCGAATCGACCACCGCGCCAAGTCCGCTAACCAGAACTGCGAAACGCGCCTGTACTCCGCGTACACCCGAAACACCTTCACCGAGGACGAGGCGCCCGACGTGCCGGTCACGGCCACCGCGAACGCCTCGACCGCCGCCCCCGCCGTGTCTGCCGAGGGGGTGTGATGTGCTGCCCGAGGGCATCCCCACCGTGACCGTGCGCGGTCGCTTCCTCTCGCCGGACGGCCGCCCGCTGTCCGGCTCGATCGTTTTCCGGGCCCCGGCACAGCTCACGTTCCCGCAGTCCGACGTCATCCTCGGCGGACCGGTCACGGTACCGCTCAACGCGCAAGGCGCGTTCGAGGTCACACTGCCCGCCACCGACGCACCCGACATGGACCCGTCGGGGTGGACGTACATCGTTGCCGAGCAGCTCGTCGGCATCCCCGCCGGACGCTCGTACAACGTCCTGCTACCGCGCGCGCAGCCCGAGGTCGACCTCGCCGACATCGCCCCGACCGATCCGAGCAAACCGAACTACGTCGGCGTACCCGGCCCCGCCGGACCCGCCGGACCGCAGGGCCCCAAGGGGGACACCGGGGGCACGGGTGCCCCAGGAGCGGCCGGCCCGACCGGCGCCCCCGGCGTCGTGCAGTCCGTCAACGGCAAGTCCGTTGCCGCGGTTGTCCTCACCGCCGGCGACGTGGGCGCCGTACCGGCTACGGGCGGCACCTTCACCGGCCGAGTCATCGTCCGGGGCGACGGAACGGCCAACATCGCCGAGTGGCAAGACTCCGCCGGCACCGTGCGCACCCGGATCGGACCGAGTGGAAACCTCGTCGCCTCGGCTATCGCCTACCTCGCCAACTCCGTGCAGTTCGGCGCCACCAGCGCGGACGTGGGCGGCGGCGTGGGCGTGCTGGGCATCGCCAACGCCCCCACCGTCCCCACCACCAACCCGACCGGCGGCGCGATCCTGTACGCCGAGGGCGGCGTGCTCAAGGTGCGGCAGACCGACGGAACAGTGATCACCATCGGTGCCGCAGCGCCGGTTACTTCGGTGAACAGCAAGACCGGCGCCGTCATCCTCGCCGCGGCCGACGTCGGCGCCGCCACGGCCGCTCACACCCACACCGCGGCCGACGTGGGCGCCGTCGCCACCGGCACGGCCGTACTGCTCACCACGAATCAGACCATCGCCGGTACCAAGACGTTCAGCGGCAACGTGGTCATTCAGGGCGTGGGACAGACGCAGGTCGTCGTCAAGGCGGCCGACACTTCCCGCACCAGTACCGCCACGGTGGCCAACGACGCGCACCTGCTGCTGCCGGTCGTCGCCAACGCGACGTACATCGTCGAGGCCGTTCTCGTGTGGACCAACGGCGGCGGCGGATTCCGCGCCGACTGGTCGGCACCGAGCGGCGCCTCGATGGTGTGGACCGACAACGACGGAGCCGGCGCGGCCGACCTCGGCACCGACCTGACGTTCAGCGTGACCACCGGAACCACGTTCCAAGGCGCGTTGGTCGTCGGCGCGACGGCCGGAAACCTCGTCGTGCGGTGGGCGCAGAACGCGTCCAACACCGCCGCAACGGTCCTGCTCGCCGGCTCATACCTGAAGCTCGAACGCGTCGCCTGACCCCCTCACCTCCGTACGCCCCGCGCATCCGCGCCGGGCGTTTTCTCATGTCTGGAGACAATCCGTATGTCCTCCCCCCTGTCCGCAACCAAGTTCCGCGACGCCATCACGGGCGCCGGCGTGACCGTCGTCGAGGTGGGCAACTGGACCACCCACAACCGCGCCGGACACGGCGCATGGGGCCCCGTGCACGGCGTGATGATCCACCACACCGTCACATCGGGCACCGCGAACAGTGTCGCCATCTGCCGCGACGGATACGCCGCCCTGCCCGGCCCGCTGTGCCACGGCGTCATCGCCAAGGACGGCACGGTGCACCTGGTCGGCTACGGCCGCGCGAATCACGCCGGCCTCGGCGACGACGACGTGCTCGCCGCGGTCATCGCCGAGCGCTCCGTGCCCACGGACAACGAGGCGAACACCGACGGGAACGCGCGCTTCTACGGGTTCGAGTGCATCAACCTCGGCGACAACGTCGACCCGTGGCCCGAGGTACAGGTCGAGGCCATCGCCCGCACCGCGGCCGGCATCTGCCGCGCCCACGGGTGGGGCGCCGAGTCCGTGATCGGTCACCTTGAGTGGCAGCCGGGCAAGGTCGATCCCCGCGGCCCGATCGGAAAGAAGGGCGGCCCCGCCCTCACCATGGCCAAGATCCGCGCCCGCGTCGCCGAGCTGCTCGACGAGGACGCCCACGGCAAGCCGAGCACCCCCTCGACCCCGAGCAAGCCGTCGTACACCCCGCCGAAGTTCCCGGCCGGCCTCGCCCCGGGCCAGTCGAAGCCCTCGGCCCGGCCGCTTCAGAAGGCGCTCAAGACCGCCGGGTTCATGTCCAAGAGCGTCACCGAGGCCGACAATTACGGCCCCCAGACGCAGGCCGCCGTCGCGCGCTTCCACAACGCCCACCCGACCTACCGCGCCGCGGGCAAGACGTACGACCCCGCCATCGGCCCGAAGGGGTGGGCGTACCTGCACCGCCTCGCCTACGGCAAGTAGGCATCCCCCGGCCCGCCCTCACCGCGAGGGCGGGCCCTGCCGTTCCCCCACTTCAAAGAGAGGCACTCCCCATGACCGACACCAACCGGCGCACCATCCGGACCGTCGTGCAGACCGTGCTCGCCCTCGCGGCCGGCCTGCCCCTCATCATCAACGCCGCCGGCATCCCGCAGACCGCGGCCGGCGTCGGCGTCGCGCTCGCCGTCGCCGGCGGCATCACGCGCGTGATGTCACTCCCGGTCGTCGAGAACCTGCTGCCGGCATGGCTGCGCGCCGCGCCGAACAGCGACGACGAGTTGCTCGCGCTCGACCGGAAGAACGGGGGCAGCGTGTGACCACACCCGAGCCGCCGCACGACTCCGCGGCCGTCGCCCTTGAGCGGCTGCGCGGAACGGTCGAGGTCGGGTTCGCCCGGATCGACGGTGCGCTCGCCCTGCTCGTCCAGCGATCCGACCAGACCGAGGGGCGCCTCGACGAACTCGAAACCCGCGTCGACGAGCTCGACAACCGTCGGTGGCCCCTGCCGAGCATCGGCGCCCTGGTCGGCGTTGCTGGCCTCATGCTCGCCGTGCTCGCCCAACTCCGATAGAGAGGACAGCACTTGCCCCTGTACGACACCTGTTCCACATCCTGAGCTGATCAGCACAGCATCACGCCCCCGTTCACCGGCTCCGTGCCGGTGAACGGGGGCGTTTTCGTCGTTGCGGGATAGACGAGAAGGCCCTCGCGCCGTAGGCGTCGAGGGCCCTCTCTGGGGGTCACCGTGGACGTGGACCTATGCGGCCACGGACACGGGAGCTTGGTCCCCCCTTCCGCCAACCGCCCCCGCGTTGGGAGACGACATAGGGCGGCTGCGGCTGCGTGCGGGTTTCGAATGGGTCCGGGCGTGCCGCCTGCGAGGGGTTTCGTCCGCCAGGATCTTGACTCGCAGCACGTCGCGGTAGCAGTAGCAGGTGTAGGTGTAGCCCGGTCGATCGGTCGGTGCGGGGGCGACTGCTCGGCGCGGACTCGGCATCGAGCAATAGACCGCGACGAGCGAGAGCACTCCGAGACTGACGCACAGGCAGACCACGCCAATTAGCGTGCGGTCGAGTTCTGTTCCGGTCATTTGGGCACCTCCGTGCCACGGAATCGGCGCCAGGAATCACGGGCTGCGACACAAAAACCGCGCCAGGGGCCACGACTTGAACGGGTGGGGCGGACACCAGCGACCATCCCGACGTGCTCGGCAAGGTCGACAACCAGCGTCCGCGCGAGGTCGGGTTTGATCTCGACGAGCAGCTCCGCGTCGAAGTAGAGCCACACGTCGGCGTCGGGTCGAGACCCCCCGATGACAGACACACTTATGTTCTCGGGTCGGATCACAGGGCCCCTCTGCCTCCCTCGTCCAGGCGGAACCACACGGCCTTTGACGTAGGGATCAACCCGCCATAGAGCGAGGCCCCCCAGTGATCGGCGAGTTGATCGACGACGTAGAGGCCGAGCCCTCCCTCGCGCTCGGTCACTTCAGGAGGAGCGGGCAGTTCCTTCGGCAGATCGTCGTGCACCCACACGGACACATAACGCTCCCCGACGATCACGTCGACGTGAACGACACGTGCGGTGGTGTGGCGGTAGACGTTCGTAACAATTTCGCTCGTGCAGAGCTGCGCAGCCTCTGCGAGTGCCCCGTGATCAGTCGAGCGACACAGAGTCACGACCAGATCGCGAAGCACCGCCGGCGCGGTCGTCGTGTTCGCCGCCGAAAGGCGGTACGACAGTGTGGATGGTGGTGCAGGAGGTGCTAACGCGGTTCTCATTCCATCGTCTCCCAACGCGGTTGTAGCTCGCGCTGCTCGCCACCGTGGCCCGTCCGCCCCCGGGGATGACGCGCCTATGTCGGCGCGCGTCAGCGACTGCACTGCGGATTTACCGGCGTGCTGCGCGGTGCTGCTGAAGACGGTAGCGGATGCGTCTCACATGTTGTACCCAAACGGCTAAACGGTAGAACAAGGTGGACCCTTGTTGGGACACGGGCCACACTGAGAGCCGACAGGAGGGGAGCCGATGCCACCAAGGAAGGCGCCGACCGCACGGCAGCGCCGATTGGGTGTTGAACTGCGAAAGATCCGGGAGCACGCCGGTCTCACGCTCGCCGATGCCGCAGCCCAGTTGGGCACGGACCGGACCAGCATCAGCAACACCGAGTCGGGCCGCTTCGGCGTGAGCGGTGAGCGCGTCCGCACGTGGGCCGCTCACTACGGCTGCCCCGACGCCAAGTACGTCGAGGCCCTGGCAGCCATGGCCGAGGAGCGCGGTAAAGGGTGGTGGGAGGACTACCGCGGAGAACTCTCCGCAGGCGCCCTTGACCTTTCCGAGCTTGAGCACCACGCCACCGCACTACGCGCCGTGCAGATCATGCACATGCCTGGCCTGCTCCAGACCGAGGACTATGCGCGCGCAGTCTTCACCGAGGCCGTACCGCCTTTGAGTGACATAGACCTACGTCGCCGCCTGAAGCGTCGCGATGTGCTCGACCGGCCAAGCGCACCCGCTTGCACGTTCTTGATCCATGAGGCCGCCCTGCGCATGTCGTTCGGCGGGCCC
>NZ_JBEYIL010000003.1:83597-767659 GCF_040635845.1 Streptomyces sp. NPDC006872 | reverse complement strand
CGCACCGCCTGAAGCGTCGCGATGTGCTCGACCGGCCAAGCGCACCCGCTTGCACGTTCTTGATCCATGAGGCCGCCCTGCGCATGTCGTTCGGCGGGCCCAAGATCGCCCGCGCACAGCTCGACTACCTGCTGAAAGAGTCCGATCGGGAGAACGTGACCGTGCGCGTGATTCCGTTCGCCGTCGGCGGTTTCCCCAACGCCGGAAGTTCGACACTCTATGTATACGGGCCGGTTTCGCAGCTCGACACAGTCCAGACGGACACCCCGCACGGCCCCGCGTTCCTCGACGCCGAGACGCGCCTCGCGAACTACCGAGCAGTCTTGGATCGAACCGAAGAGAGGTCGCTCGACGCCGTGCAGTCGCGTGACTTCATCTACGAAATAGCACAACAAGTCTGAAGGCGTGGGAATAGTGGAAATTAAGTGGCAAAAGTCCTCGTTCTCGACGGACTCAGAGGGCAACTGCCTTGAGCTCGCACCCCAGGGCAACGAAGTCCTCGTACGCGAGAGCGACAACCCCAACATGATCGTCAAGACCACCAAAGCGAAGCTCGCGGCGTTCCTGGCCGGCGCCAAGGCAGGAGAGTTCGACCACCTGACGTAGATCACCCACGCTCCGCAAGTGACCCCCCGCCCTCGGCGGGGGGTCACTTGCGTTTGCGTATCAACTTTTGGCATATGCCGTACCACCCATTAGACGTCAAACTGTTGATACGGATCTGTATCTCGCGCTACCTTCCCCATGTGTCGCCGCACTGGGCCCATGCACGGCAAGACGGTGCCCAGAACGGCGGCCAACTCTCCCCGTCTCTGCGCCTGTTGGGGAGAGCCCCCGAGGGGTGCCCCCTCCCGGCTTGCACGCCTTCGCCGGGAGGGGAGCACCGGCAACACCGCGGCAGGAGGGCATCAATGCGCGCGTCATCCGACTCGGCCGAGCAGCGCGAGGCAAAACAGCCTCACGCGCCACGCCCGGAGGTGGAGATCAGACGCGCGTTCTGGATCGAGCGCAGGGTGTCGGAAGCAGACCTCAAGATCAGCGCACGGCCCGAGCGCGAATCCGTCGGCACACCAGCCGAGGCCATCCGCAAAATCCGCGTCAGCGTGCGCAGGTTGGCGCCCACCCTGCCCTCATGGGAGCAGCGACGCGCGCTGAGCTGGACGGACAGCGGCGGCTGTCTACAGGCTGTCGCCGCTCTACACCGCGGCGAGCCGTGCGGATTCTCAATCAGCAGCCACGGGACGTGGGTTGAGTGGATCGTCCGGCCATTCGACGAGTTCCTAGTGCCCGACGAGCTGCTGCTGCCCCTCGTACCGATGCACTCCGCATCCCATCCATGCGACGCTGCTCACTGACCTGTTGGAGGCTGCATGCACCAACTGATCGCAAGTCCATTCCTCGACGAGTACCTCGTCTTACGCCCCGGCCACGACGCCGGCGTGCAGATCCCGCTCACTCGGTACCTCGAACTCAGCAAGGCGGCGAGCACCGGCGGCGACGCTCCGCAGTGGCTCATCAACGCCGCCCGTCAGGCATGGCGCCTCGACCTCCCCTCGGATCAGCCCCTGCGCGAGACGGTCCTCGTGCGCGCCCCCTCGCCGTACGGCATGGGTCGCGCGTCGTACGAGATCAACAAGGGCTGTGACTACGACTGTCCGCACTGCTACCTCGGGTTGAAGCGGTTCGAGGGCATGCCGTGGGACGACAAGGTTCGGCTACTCGACATCATGCGCGACGCCGGCGTGCTCTGGCTTCAGGTCACGGGCGGCGAACCGCTGATCGACCGGGAATTCCCCGAGGCGTACGCGTACGCCTACGACCTCGGCATCATGCTGACCATCTCCACGAACGGATCACAGCTCCACAAGCCGAAGATCCTGGAGACGCTCACCCGTCGGCCGCCGCATCACCTGTCCCTGAGCGTCTACGGCGCGACCGCGGAGACGTACGACGGCTTCACCCGGAACCGAGGAGCGTTCGACCGCTTCATCCGCGGACTCGACGCCGCCCGCGAGGCCGGCCTGCGCTTGCAGTTGAACATCGTCATCACGAAGGACAACGCCGACGAGTTCGCCGCAATGGAGAGCCTCGCCGAGCAGTACGGCCAGGTGTTCGTGTTCACCAACATGTCGCCCACCATCCAAGGCGACTCGGCCCCCATCCCGGAGCAGGCCGCCAAGTACCTCCGCAAGCGGAAGCCGTTCACCGGCTGCAACGCCGGACATACCTTCTTCCACGCCGACCCGTTCGGCCACGCGTCCATATGCAAGATCGGCCGCGATCCACACATCCCGCTGATGCAGGAAGGCATCGAGGGACTCAAACGCCTCGGCGGCATCGCCGACGGCCTACAGCTTCGCACCGGGGGCTGTGCCGGCTGCTCGTTCGGCCAGAAAGACGCCGACGGCAACCCGGGCGGCTGCACCACCTGCCGCCCCATGGCCAAGCTCTACCAGGAGGCGAAGGCACCACGAAACATGTACTGCCAGCATCCCGACCCCGAACCAGTGAGGTGACCCATGGCAACAGCCACTGAGCCCCGCACCACGGAACAGAGCGCGTCCGCTTCCCGCGGACCCGTCCTCGTCGCGATCACCCCCCGGCCGACCGACCCGGGACCGCTCCCGGTCGCGATCACGTCCCGCCCGATCGCCGACGACGAGATCCGCATCACGCCGAACATCGGCACGTTCTCCGAGAGCCTCGGCTGCTCCTGCCAGGCCGACGACGACCAGCCGTACTAGGCCCGACACGTACCACCGAGCCGCCCTCACCCGTCGTAGGGTCGGGGGCGGCTCGCCCGTCCACCCCCAGGAACCTCACATGCCCGTAGACCGTATCCACTGGGACGCACTACCCCTCGGCGCCCGCCACGCCGCCGAGGAGCAAACCGGCCCCATTCTGCGCGCCGAGACGGCAGCAGCCGGCGCGAACTCCGGTATCGCCGCCACCGTCCACACTGCCGATTCGGTGCTCTTCGTCAAAGGTGCACCGATCAATCAGGCCCGGATGCAGCAGCGCGAGGCCACGATCAACCCCTATCTCCCGCCCTCGTGCCCCCGGCTGCTCTGGCACGTGCAGGCCGCTGGATGGGACCTGATCGGGTACGAGCGCATCGTCGGTCGCCACGCCGACTACGCGCCCGACTCTCCTGATCTACCGCTCGTCGCCGACGCCCTGGTCGAGCTCCAGAACACCCCGTGCCCTGATATCGACCTCAAGCGCGCCGAGGACCGATGGAGCGGCTACGCAGGCCCCGCCGGCGTCGAGCAGCTCGCCGGTAACACGCTGCTGCACACCGACCTCGCCCCGCACAACATGCTCGTGACCGACCGCGCCCACCTGATCGACTGGGCATGGCCCACCCGCGGCGCAGCGTGGATCGACCCTGCCGTGCTCATCCTGCGACTCATGGAAGCCGGGCACCCCGCGTCGACCGCAGACGCATGGGCACGCGCTCAATTCCCCTCATGGGCAACGGCCCCGCACGCGTCCGTCGCCGCCTTCTCCGAGGCAAACGCCCGATGCTGGGACGAGATCGCCCGCAACGATCCACAGGACTGGAAGAAGCACATGGGACTGCTCGCTCATGACTGGGTGACCTACTGGCGCGCACAAGCGTCGTAAGCCGACTGTGTGCGCCCGCCGACCCTTCACCGGAGTCCGCGGGCGCACAGCACGCGCCTACTTCCTTACGCAGCGCCCACGCATGTTCCGTCCTTGTCGGGACTGACCCCGAGGTGTCGAAGCAGGTCGTACCGCGAAACCCGGTAACCACGGCTGTGCGGTAGCAGCCGCACGGGGTACTGCTGCCTTTTGGCCAAGCCGTACCCCGTCGTACGACCGATGCCCAACGCCCGGTTGGCCGTTTCAAGATCAACGGTCACAGGCATGGCCATCAGTTCCTCGTGCGTCATCGCTCGCACGTCGCTGGTCACGTGCTCCCCTCCGTCATGTCGAGACACCCTCCTAGCAGGGCGTTGACTGAACATAACGTATCGATAACGCTTGTGACTACGCAATATGCACTGCTAACGTGTCGATATGCACAGTCACCAAACGGCAAGCGACACCATCGCCGAGCAGGTGCGCAAGCACCGCGCCCGGCTCGGCCTCAACCGTGAGCAGCTTGCAGAAGAGTGCGCACGGTTGGGCGCTCCTGACCTCACATACGCCGCGATCACGAACATTGAGACCGGCCGCAGGAACAAGGAGGGCAAGCGACGCCGCGAGGTGACCGTCGACGAGTTGCTCGTGCTTGGCCTCGCCCTCGCGGTCCCCCCGCTCCTCCTGGCGCTTCCTCTGGGGGACGAGCAGACCGTGCCCACGGTGCCCGCGGCAGATCCGCGGGACCCCTACACCGTGTGGAAGTGGTTCACGGGCGAGGAGACGCCGACGCTCGCCGGCCCCGTCGACGGGCGCCACTACGCCGACCCCCGGCCCATCGCCGGAATCGGCCCCAAGTGGTCCGCCGCGTGGAGCACAGCCGCTTATCCCGCGTCGCTGTACCCCGAGTTCGAGCGGCGGCGCGAGGCAGTCCACAGGGCGTTTCTGCGCACCGAGGCCACGCAGGCAAAGCGCCGCACAGACAAGGGGGGCCACACCGCAGCCGAGACCGACTATCTGCACCGACTCGAAGAACTCGCGCGCCACATCAACGACATGAACCGCGCGGGACTCACGATCCCCGATCTACGACCTGACTTGATCGAGGACATGCAGGGGCTCGACATGCTCGACGACCCCGACATCATCCACCCGAGAGGTACTGAGTGAACGGCACGATCACCAAGCGTTGCGGATGCCGTGACGCCGAGGGCAGACAGCTCAACAGCTCTTGCCCCAGACTCACACAGCGGGCACACGGCCTGTTCAGCCTGATACAGGAGCTGCCGCCTCGTGAGGACGGCACACGTCGCCGTTTCCGGCGCAGCGGCTACAAGACCAAGACCGAAGCGCGGAAGGACATTGACGCCCTGCGCGCCCTGCTCGGCATCGCCGGCAAGGGCGACCCCGACGGGCAGACGCGCATCGCCGACTTACTCGAAACCGTCGCAGCGAGCGGGGAAGACATCCCCGACTACGACGAGACGAAGCGCCGGTTCGCGACCGGCCAATCGCTCACACAGCACATGACCGTCACCGAGTGGCTCGACACGTGGCTCGCCGGTAAGAAGGCACTCCGCAAGAGCGGTGAGACCCGCTACGAGGTCGACATCAGGTGCCACCTGAAACCACGGATCGGGCACATCCGCCTCGACCGACTCACCGTGCAGCACCTCGACGAGATGTTCGCCGGTATCGCCGAGACAAACGCCGAGATTCACGACGCCAACATGCAGCGCCGCGCCGCCCTCGACGAGTTGAAAACGATCCCGTGGAAAGGAGCGGAGAACCGAGGCCGCCGGAAGTTCCTGAAAGCCGCCATCGAGGAGAAGGAGCCGTTCCGCCGCATCACTGGTCCGGCGACACAGAAGCACGTGCGCGACACGCTGAGGGCCTCGCTGAACACGGCCATCGCTCGTGGCGCGATCACGTTCAACCCGGCGTCGTACGTCGAGCTGACGCCGGCAAAGCGGCCAAAGGCCATGGTGTGGACTGATGAGCGGGTCGAGGCGTGGCTACAGACCGGCGAACGCCCCTCGGCGGTCATGGTGTGGACGCCCGAGCAGGCAGGGCAGTTCCTCGACTACCTCGCCGACACCGAGCACCGACTGCTGCCCCTGTTCCACCTGATCACGTTCCGCGGTCTGCGGCGGGGCGAGGCGTGCGGCGTTCGATGGTCCGACTACTCCGAGACGGCGCGCTCGATGACGATCGCGACGCAGCTCGTCCAGGACGGATGGGAAGTCATCGAGAGCCTGCCCAAGACAGACAGCGGCGAGCGCGTGTTCTCAGTCGACGGGTACACCGCCGAGGTGCTCGACGCCCACCGGACGAAGCAGGCCGCCGAGCGCTGCCAGTGGGGGCCAGCGTGGATCGAGTCAGGCCGGATGTTCACTCAGGAGGACGGCGAGCGAATCCACCCGGGTTGGCTGACTGACCAGTTCGAACGGCTCGTCGACCTCTCGGGCCTGCCGCCGATCCGGCTGCACGACCTGCGGCACGTCGCCGCCTCGCTCATGCTCGCCGCCGGCGTCGACGTCAAGATCGTGTCCGAGACCCTCGGACACTCCGACTCCCGGATCACGCGGGACATTTACCAGTCGGTCATGCCAAAGGCCGCCGCCGAGGCCGCCGAGGCGACCGCCGCCATGGTCCCGCGCGGAACCGCTCGACTGCCCAAGGAAAAGGCCGTCGAACCGCCGACCCCGCAGGATGGCCACACAATGGCCACACACGAGGGTGCGAAGATCATCGCGTTCCGACCGCGCTTGGTGAGCGCATAAGAAAAACCCCAGGTCACGGCGAGTGAGTCCCAGGGTTTTCCGGAGCCGCCTTCGGGATTCGAACCCGAGACCTACGCATTACGAGTGCGTTGCTCTGGCCATCTGAGCTAAGGCGGCGCGCTGTCCGCACTATGGTGCGGTCAGCAACGTCGGTAAGTCTACACAGTTTCGAGGGGTGCTCCGCACCAGCTCCGGGGGTGGGGTGCGCGGGGTCCGCAGCGGGGCTATGAGCAGCGCTTTCCCTTCGTCGGAGGGGTCCCACGGAGCAGGTAGGCGTCGATCGCCGAGTCGATGCAGTCGCTGCCCCGGCCGTAGGCCGTGTGGCCGTCGCCCTCGTAGGTGAGGAGGCGGGCCGAGGCGAGCTGGCCGGCGAGGGAGCGGGCCCAGCGGTACGGCGTCGCCGGGTCGCGGGTGGTGCCGACGACGACGATCGGGGCGGCGCCCTTCGCCTCGATGCGGCGCGGCTCACCCGTGGCCCTGACCGGCCAGTACGCGCAGTTCAGGGAGGCCCAGGCGAGGCCCTCGCCGAAGACCGGGGACGCCTTCTCGAAGGACGGCAGCACCTTCTCCACCTGCTCCGGGGCGGCGAAGGCCGCGGGGAGGTCTAGGCAGTTCACGGCCGCGTTGGCGGCCATCAGGTTGGCGTAGCGGCCCTCGGCGTCCCGCTCGTAGTAACTGTCGGAGAGGACGAGCAGGCCCGAGCCGTCGTTCTGCTTCATCGCCGAGGTCAGCGCCTCGCGCAACTGCTCCCACGTGCTCTCGTCGTACATCGCCGCGATCACGCCGGTGGTGGCGAGGGCCTCGCCGAGCCTGCGGCCGTCGGGGTCGCCGGCCGGGATCGGCCTCCGGTCGAGCTTCGCGAAGAAGGCCTTGAGGTTCTCGCCGACCTTGGCGGGAGCGGTGCCCTTCCGGCCGAGCGGGCAGTCGGGCTGCCGTACACAGTCCTTCGCGAAGGACTGGAACGCCGTCTCGAACCCGGCCGTCTGGTCCAGGTTCAGCCGACGGGCGGGCAGCGACGGGTCCATCGCGCCGTCCAGGACGAGTCGGCCCACCCGGTCCGGAAACAGCCCCGCGTACGTCGCCCCGAGGAACGTCCCGTAGGACGCGCCCACGTACGTCAGCTTCCCGTCGCCCAGGACAGCCCGCAGGATGTCCATGTCACGGGCCGCCTCCACGGTGGAGACATGCCGCAGCAGCCGCGCCGAGTGTGCCCCGCAGCCCTCCGCGAACTCCTTGTACGCGTCGACGAGTTCGCCGGTCTCCCGCTGGTCGTCGGGGGTGGTGTCCGTCTGCGTGTAGGCGTCCATCGCCCGCCCGTCGAGGCACTTCACCGGCTCGCTGCCGGCCACGCCGCGCGGGTCGACGGCGACCATGTCGTAGCGGGCGCGGACCTCGGCGGGGTAGCCGATGCCGGCGTACTGCTGCAGGTAGGCGACCGCGGAGCCGCCCGGGCCGCCCGGGTTCACCAGCAGGGAGCCGAGCCGCTTGCCCGGGCCTGTCGCCTTCCTGCGCTCGACCGCGAGCCGCACATCGCCCGCGCCCGGATCGGCGTAGTCGAGCGGCGCCTTCATCGTGGCGCACTCGAAGCCGGGGACACCGCAGCTGCGCCAGCTCAGCTTCTGCCCGTAGTACGGCGCGAGCGCCGACGGCGTGGCCCGCGGCAGCGCGGCGAGCGCCGCCATCGCCGTCGAACCGGCGGAACTCGACGACGCCTCGGCGGAGCAGCCGGAGACGAGGCCGCCGGAGACGAGCAGCGCGGCGAGCGACAGGAATGCGACGCCGGTGCGGGACCTGCGAGACCTGTGGGACCTGCGGAGAGAGCGCCTGGTGTGCATCAAGCGAGCGTAACTCTGCGCAACGACACGAAAGCCGTCCGTACGTGAAGTGCCACGGACGAGCGACCCCGTCAACCCACGGGCATCGACGTCACCCCGCTCTCAGGGCCATCGTCATCGCCTCGACCGCCAGCAGCGGAGCCACATTGCGGTCGAGGGCCTGTCTGCACGCGGCGATGGCCTCGATGCGGCGGAGGGTGGCCTCGGGGCTGCCGCCGCGGGCGAGCCGCTCCAGGGCGTCCTCGGCGTCCGCGTTGGCGATGGCGATGCGGGAGCCGAGCTGGAGGGCGAGGACATCGCGGTAGAAGGCGGTCAGGTCGGTCAGCGCGACGTCGAGGCTGTCGCGCTGCGTACGCGTCCGCCGACGCTTCTGCTTGTCCTCCAGATCCTTCATCACGCCCGCCGTGCCGCGCGGCATCCGGCCGCCCTGGACCGCGCCCAGCGCCGTCTTCAGCTCCTCGGTCTCCTTGCCGTCCCTCTCCTCCGCGAGCTGCTTGGCGTCCTCGGTGGCCGCGTCGACCAGCTCCTGGGCCGCTCTGAGGCAGCTGCCGACGTCGTCGACGCGCAGGGGCAGCTTCAGCACGGCCGCGCGGCGCTCGCGCGCGGCGGGGTCGGTGGCCAGGCGTCGGGCCCGGTCGACATGCCCCTGGGTGGCCCGGGCGGCGGCCGCGGCGACGGCCGGCTCGATGCCCTCGCGCCGTACGAGCATGTCGGCGACGGCGTCCACGGAAGGCGTGCGCAGGTTCAGGTGCCGGCAGCGGGAGCGGATGGTCGGCAGCACGTCCTCCAGGGAGGGAGCGCAGAGCAGCCAGACCGTCCGCGGGGCGGGCTCCTCGACCGCCTTCAGGACGGCGTTGGCCGACTTCTCGTTCAGCCGCTCGGCGTCCTCCACGAGGATGACCTGCCAACGGCCCGTGGCGGGCGAGGTGTACGACTTGCGGACCGTGTCGCGCATGTCCTCGGCGAGGATCTGCGAACCGACGGCGGCGACCGTGCTGACGTCGGCGTGGGTGCCGATGAGCGCCGTATGACAGCCGTCGCAGAACCCGCAGCCCGGGATGCCGCCGAGCGCCCGGTCCGGACTCACGCACTGCAGCGCGGCGGCGAAGGCCCGCGCCACCTGGCTGCGGCCGGCGCCGGGCGGGCCGGTGAACAGCCAGGCGTGCGTCATCTTCGACGCCTCCGGCGGCGGGGCGGCGGAGGTGGCCGCGGTGACGAGCGCGTCGGCGTCCCGAGCGGCAGCGGCCAGCTGTCCACTCACCTTCTCCTGCCCGACGAGGTCGTCCCACACGGTCATGCGTCACGCCGCCCTTTCGTCACGTTTCGCGCTGCGGGTTCCATTGTGCGGGGAGCCACTGACAATCGGGCCATTGCCGGTCGGCCCACAGGACCCACCAGGCCCTCAGCGGCGCCTGCCCCGCCCGTGGCCCTCGTCGTGCCCGTCCTCGTCCCCGCGCGGTCCCAGGAGTTCGTCCGCCAGCGACGGTAGATCGTCCAGCGGGGTCTCCTCGGCCCAGTCCGGCCGCGGCCGCTGCCGGGGCGCGCCGGCCTCGTCGACCTGCGGCAGCTCGCGCGTACGGTCGTCGCCCCCGCCCTGACCGTCCCGCTCGTCCTGCTCGTCGCGGAAGTAACCCGGCGGCACCCGGTCCGAAGGGCTCTCGTCCCGGACCGGAGGCAGTACGGCCGTCTCCTCCTCGGGGTTCTGCGCGCGTACCGGCGGCAGTACCGCCGTCTCGTCCGCGGCGCCCGCCGGCATCGGAGGCTGCGGCAGCTCCGCCGTCACCTCGGCGTCGGCCGAAGGCTGCTCGGGCTTCTTGTCCATGCGGATCGGCGGCAGCACGGCCGTCTCGTCCACCGGCCCGACCGGTGCCTTGGGCGGAGTCACGACCGGCGTCGGCACGGTGGTCGCCTCCGGCGGCGCGACCACGGGAGCCGAGGCCGCCTTGGGGCGGGCCGCCGGCCTCGGGCCGACCTGCGCCGCGGCAGCGGCCTGCTCCGCCGCGCGCCGGGCCCGCTCGGCCCGCACCAGCGCTTCCTCGGCCTTCTGCTGCTTCTCCAGGCGCCGGGCCTCGGCCTCGGCACGCAGCCGGGCCTCCTCCTCGGCCTGCCTGCGACGCCGCTCCTCCTCCGCCTTGCGGCGGACCTCCTCCTCGGCGCGGGCCTTCTCCTCCGCGAGGAGCCGGACCCGCTCCTCCTCGGCACGCCGGCGTGCTTCCTCGGCTCGCAGCCGCGCCTCCTCGGCCTGCCGTTCGGCCTCGCGCCGCTGTGCCTCCTCCAGCTCGCGCCGCTTGCGCTCCTCCTCCTCGGCGCGCAGCTTGGCGAGCTGCTCCTCGCGCTCGCGCTCCAGGCGCTCCTCCTCGGCCTTGCGGGCGGCCTCTTCCTCGGCCTTGCGGCGGGCCTCCTCCTCGGCCTTCTTGCGCGCCTCCTCCTGGGCCTTGATCTCGGCCTCGGACAGGGGCAGCAGTTGGTCGAGCCGGTGCCGGACGACGGCCGTGACGGCCTCGGGCTCCTGGGCCGCGTCGACGACCAGGTAGCGGCCCGGGTCGGCGGCGGCGAGGGTGAGGAAACCGGAGCGCACGCGTGCGTGGAACTCCGCGGGCTCCGACTCCAGCCGGTCCGGCGCCTCCGTGAAGCGCTCGCGGGCGGCCTCCGGGGAGACGTCCAGCAGGACCGTCAGATGCGGCACGAGGCCGTTCGTCGCCCAGCGCGAGATCCGCGCGATCTCGGTCGGGGACAGGTCGCGGCCCGCGCCCTGGTAGGCCACGGACGAGTCGACGTACCGGTCGGTGATCACCACCGCGCCGCGCTCCAGGGCGGGCCGTACGACCGTGTCGACGTGCTCCGCGCGGTCCGCCGCGTACAGCAGCGCCTCCGCGCGGTGCGAGAGCCCGGCGCTGGACACGTCCAGCAGGATCGAGCGCAGCCGCTTGCCCACGGGGGTGGCCCCCGGCTCGCGCGTGAGGACGACCTCGTGGCCCTTCGCCCTGATCCACTCGGCGAGCGCCTCGGCCTGGGTGGACTTGCCGGCGCCGTCGCCGCCCTCCAGGGCGATGAAGAAGCCGTTCGCGGCCCGGGCCGTCACCGGGTCGTCGCCGCCCAGCAGCGCGTCCCGCAGGTCCTGCCGCAGGGGTACGCCGGAGCGGTCGTCGACCTTGGCCAGCACCAGTGCGGCCACCGGCAGCAGCAGCGCCCCGACCAGCATCAGGGTGAACGCGGCGCCGCCGTGCGCGAACACGAACTTGCCGTTCTCCAGCCGGTGCGGCCCGATGAGCGCCGCGACCAGCGGGGCGATCACCGCGCCCAGCGCCACCAGGACCCGCACGACCGCGTGCAGATGTTCCGTGGTGCGCGTCCTGCGGTGCTCCTCGGTCTCCTGGTCGAGCAGCGCGTGCCCGGTGTTGGCGGCGACGCCCGCGCCGACGCCGGCCAGGGCCACGATCAGGAGCACGCTGGTGACGTCCGGGACCAGCCCGGCGGCCAGCAGCGCGACGCCGGTGAAGGCGATGGCCAGCGCGAGCAGCCGACGCCGCGACAGCGACACCAGCACCTTGGGCGCCGTACGGACGCCGACGACGACCCCGCCGGTCAGCCCGAGCACGAGCAGCCCGTACAGCACCGGGCCGCCGCCCAGGTCGGTGGCGTGCAGCACGGACACGGCGACGGAGGCGGAGATCGCCCCGGCGACGGCGGCGCAGGCGAGGACCAGCAGCGGGATCGCGCCCGTGCGGCCCGCCTCGACGCCGGTGGCGGTCCTGGGACGGCGCAGTCCTTCGAGCGGCGACCGCGCGCGCGGGGCGCGCACGCCGGGCAGCTCCAGGAACGTCACGATGGACAGCGATCCGGCGAAGAGCCCGCCGGCGACGTACGAGGCGAGGGCCGCCTGGTGCTGGCCGAACCAGTCGATCCCGGCGCCCAGAAGATTGTTGAACAATGCCGCGACGACCAGCGTGGCCGCGCCCAGCGGGATCGCCACGAAGCCGGTGCGCAGCGACAGCCGACGCAGGGCGTCCATGTGGTCCGGCAGCGGCCGCACGGTCGCGCCCTCCAGGGGCGGGGCGGGCAGCAGGGTCGGGGCGGCGCTCTCGCGGGCGACCGTCCAGAACCGTTCGGCGACTCCGGTCACGAACACCGTGACGAGCAGCAGGGCCAGTGCGTCGTCCGGCGTCCAGTCGATCCACAGGGGCGCGACGATCAGCAGCGCGGCGCGCAGCCCGTCCGCGCCGACCATGGTCCAGCGGCGGTCGAGCGGGCCGTCCGGCGAGGTCAGCGACGTCAAGGGGCCCAGGAGGACGGCGCCGAAGAGCAGAGTGGCCAGAATGCGCACCCCGAAGACGATCGCCACTGCGAACGCCACGCCCCGGTAGCCGCCTCCGAAGGAGCCCTCGGCGATGGCCGCCTGGAGGACGAGGAGGACGAACACCAGGAGTGCGAGCGCGTCGCCCACACCGCTCACCAGCTGCGCGCTCCAGAGCCGTTTGAGCTGCGGCTCGCGCAACAGGGCGCGCACGGCGCGCTCGCGGGAGTCCGCCACCAGGGCGTCGTCCGGGGCCGGGTGGTGGGCCGTTGGCTGCTCGGCTCGCGTCATGCTTTCAGCCTATCGGCCGCGACTGACAGCCTGTGGCCGCCGTCCGCACGTACGACCGCCCCGACACCAAAGTGATGCCGGGGCGTTCGTTCAGCGAACCTGCCGTGAAGGAACCGTGGCCGACGGGTCAGTCGTCCGACGGGGAAGCCGCAGCCTTCTTGGCGACCGTCTTCTTGGCGACCGTCTTCTTCGCGGTCGTCGTCTTGGCGGCGGTCTTCTTGGCCGCCGTCTTCTTCGCCGGAGCCGCCTTCTTCGCCGTCGTCGCCTTCTTCGCGGGCGCCTTCTTGGCCGTCTTCTTGGCCGGCGTCTTGGCGCGCTTCTCGGCGAGCAGCTCGTAGCCGCGCTCCGGGGTGATCTCCTCGACGCTGTCGCCGGAGCGCAGGGTCGCGTTGCTCTCCCCGTCGGTGACGTACGGCCCGAAGCGACCGTCCTTGACGACGACCGGCTTTCCGCTGACCGGGTCCGTGCCCAGCTCCTTCAGCGGCGGCTTGGCGGCGGCCCGGCCACGCTGCTTGGGCTGGGAGTAGATCTCCAGCGCCTCTTCGAGCGTGATCGTGAAGAGCTGGTCCTCGGTCTGCAGCGACCGCGAGTCCGTGCCCTTTTTCAGGTACGGGCCGTAGCGGCCGTTCTGCGCGGTGATCTCCACGCCTTCGGCGTCCTTGCCGACGACCCTGGGCAGGGACATCAGTTTGAGCGCGTCCGCCAGGGTCACCGTGTCCAGGGACATCGACTTGAACAGCGAGGCCGTGCGCGGCTTGACGGCGTTCTTGCCGGTCTTCGGAGTGCCCTCGGGGAGCACCTCGGTGACGTACGGGCCGTAGCGGCCGTCCCTGGCGATGATCTGGTGGCCGGACTCGGGGTCGGCGCCCAGCTCGAAGTCGCCGCTCGGCTTGGCGAGCAGTTCCTCGGAGAGCTCGACGGACAGCTCGTCGGGCGCGAGGTCCTCGGGGATGTCCGCGCGCTGGTGGCCCTCGGAGTCCTTCTCGCCGCGCTCGATGTAGGGGCCGTAGCGGCCGACCCGCAGCACGATGTCGTTGCCCACGGGGAACGACGACACCTCGCGGGCGTCGATCGCGCCCAGGTCGGTCACCAGCTCCTTGAGGCCGCCGAGGTGGTCCCCGTCGCCGTTGCCGGCGTCGGCGGCGGAGCCGCTGTCAGGCGTCGTCTCGCCGAAGTAGAACCGCTTGAGCCACGGCACGGACTGCGCCTCGCCGCGCGCGATGCGGTCGAGGTCGTCCTCCATCTTCGCGGTGAAGTCGTAGTCGACGAGCCGCCCGAAGTGCTTCTCCAGGAGGTTGACCACGGCGAAGGAGAGGAAGGACGGGACGAGCGCCGTGCCCTTCTTGAAGACGTAGCCGCGGTCGAGGATCGTGCCGATGATCGACGCGTACGTCGACGGGCGGCCGATCTCGCGCTCTTCGAGCTCCTTGACCAGGCTGGCCTCGGTGTAGCGGGCCGGGGGCTTGGTGGCGTGCCCGTCGACCGTGATCTCCTCGGCGGACAGCGCGTCGCCCTCGCCGACCTGGGGCAGGCGGCGCTCGCGGTCGTCCAGCTCGGCGTTCGGGTCGTCGGCGCCTTCGACGTACGCCTTCAGGAAGCCGTGGAAGGTGATCGTCTTGCCGGAGGCGCTGAACTCGACGTCCCGGCCGTCGGCGGCGGCGCCGGCGATCTTCACCGTGACGCTGTTGCCGACCGCGTCCTTCATCTGGGAGGCGACCGTCCGCTTCCAGATCAGCTCGTAGAGCTTGAACTGGTCGCCGGTCAGGCCCGTCTCGGCAGGCGTGCGGAAACGATCACCCGAGGGGCGGATCGCCTCGTGCGCCTCCTGCGCGTTCTTGACCTTGCCGGCGTACGTCCGCGGCTGGGCCGGCAGGTAGTCGGCGCCGTACAGCTGCGTGACCTGGGCGCGGGCGGCGGTGATCGCCGTCTCGCTCAGCGTCGTGGAGTCCGTACGCATGTAGGTGATGAAGCCGTTCTCGTACAGCTTCTGCGCCACCTGCATGGTGGCCTTCGCGCCGAAGCCGAGCTTGCGGCTGGCCTCCTGCTGCAGCGTCGTCGTACGGAACGGGGCGTACGGCGAGCGGCGGTAGGGCTTGGACTCGACGGACCGGACGGCGAACCGCGTGTTCTCCAGGGCGGCGGCCAGGGCGCGGGCGTTCGCCTCGTCGAGGTGGAGGATGTTCGCGCTCTTGAGTTGTCCCACGGAGTCGAAGTCGCGGCCCTGCGCGACCCGCCTGCCGTCGACGGCCTGCAGGCGGGCGACCAGCGACGACGGGTCCGACGAATCACCGGCGCGGCCGGTCGAGAAGGTGCCCGTCAGGTCCCAGTACTCAGCAGAACGAAACGCGATGCGCTCGCGTTCCCGCTCCACGACGAGACGGGTGGCGACGGACTGGACGCGGCCGGCCGACAGCCGCGGCATGACCTTCTTCCACAGGACCGGCGAGACCTCGTAGCCGTAGAGGCGGTCGAGGATGCGGCGGGTCTCCTGGGCGTCGACGAGCTTCTGGTTGAGCTGGCGCGGGTTGGCGACGGCGGCCTGGATCGCGGCCTTGGTGATCTCGTGGAAGACCATCCGCTTGACCGGGACCTTGGGCTTCAGCACCTCCTGGAGGTGCCATGCGATGGCCTCGCCCTCGCGGTCCTCATCGGTGGCGAGGAAGAGCTCGTCGGAGTCCCGCAGCAGGTCCTTGAGCTTCTTGACCTGCGCCTTCTTGTCGGCGTTGACGACATAGATCGGCTGGAAGTCGTGTTCGACGTCCACTCCGAGGCGGCGGACCTCACCCGTGTACTGGTCCGGCACCTCCGCGGCACCGTTGGGAAGGTCGCGGATGTGCCCGACGCTGGCCTCGACGATGTAGCCGGGGCCGAGGTAACCCTTGATCGTCTTCGCCTTGGCAGGCGACTCGACGATCACGAGTCGGCGGCCGCCCTTCGCGGTCTCGCTGGTCGGGGACAACTTCGCTCTTCTCTCCGGTCGACTCTGGGGCCTCCCCAGGCCTTGCTCCCGGGGTCGGGTCATGGTGACGCTGCGGAGTGTGACGGTACATCCCGCCCCCGTGTCAAACGGGAAAAGCCCGCAACGGCCACTCGAACGGTAACCCGACTACCGCCATTCCTGCCGCCCGGAGTACCGACCAGCCCTTTTCCGTACGACCGGAAGGCGTCCTCCCCTTTATCGCCGTGACCACGCTCACGCGGCTCGCACCGGGGGCCGACGGGATCCTCGAACACGGCCCCGGAGGTGGCTTTGGAGGCGGATTCAGAGGCGGGTGAAGCACCACGCCCCGGCGGCCAGGGCGACGACGGCGGCCAGGGTCGCGAGGGTCGCCGATGCGACGGGGCTCACACCTTGCGCCACGGGTTCACCCTGTCGCACCCGGACCGCGGTCCATACCAGCAGCGCGGCCCCGAACAGGGCGAACACCACTCCCGCGAAGATCGCCGGCCCAGTCTCCATGATCGTCCCCGCCCCTTTTCTCCACGTGCCGCCCTGGCCCCGGGAGGTTGTCACGCGTGGGCGGCACCCCGGCGAACCCGAGGTTAACGCCGGGACTACGGGCGGGGGCGGGAGGCGCGGCGAGCCGTCGACCGGGGCGCCGGCCGGGCTGGACGGGCGAGGTGTGACGCTCCGGACGGGCGGAGTGTGATGCGCCGGACCGGCGGTGCGGGGCGCGGGGGGCGACTTGCGTGCGTGCCCCTCCTGGAACCCGACCCGATGCTTTCCGGTCACCCTCCCCGTTCTCGCCGACTCACTCCGCCGGTTCGAGGAACCCCTGCTCCACCAACAGTCGGATCTGCGCCGGAGTGCGGTCCCGCAACAACACCGCGTCCTCGCCGACCAGTTGGGCGATGGCGTCGAGAATGCGGCCGGCGCTCAGCGAGCCGTCGCACACGCCCGCGAAGCCCGCGCCGACCGTGTCCACCTTGGTGGCCCGCCGCATGCCGCGGTGCTGGCGCAGCACGACGTGCTCCGGATCGTCGGCGCCGGGCAGCCCGACCTGCTCCTGGACGACCTCCGTGACCAGCCGGAAGCGCCCGGCGAGCAGGGCCGCGTCGTCATGCACGCGCAGGTAGTCGAGCCGCTCGAAGTGCGCCAGGATCGTGTCGCCGAGCGGTTGTTCGACCGGGTGCGGCCACTCCTCCACCGTGATCACCGGCTCCGCGGCCGCCGTCCTGCGCAACGTGATCCAGCCGAAGCCGACGGCCTTCACCTTGCGCGCCTCGAACTCGTCCAGCCATGCGTCGTAGTGCGCCTGGTACTCGGTCTGGTCGCCCCGGTGGTCACCGGCGTCCCTCAGCCAGAGTTCGGCGTACTGCGTGACGTCCTGCACCTCGCGCTGCACGATCCACGCGTCGCACCCGCGCGGCACCCACGACCTGAGCCTGTCCTGCCAGTCCTCCCCTTCCACGTGCTGCCAGTTGGCGAGGAACTGCGCGAACCCGCCTTCGCCCAGCCGTTCCCCCGCCCCCTGAACGAGCGAGCGGCACAGATCGTCCCCGCCCATCCCGCCGTCCCGATAGGTCAGCCGGGCGCCCGGCGAGATCACGAACGGCGGGTTCGACACGATGAGGTCGTACCTCTCGTCGTCCCGGACCGGTTCGAACAGCGAGCCCTCGCGCAGCTCGGCGGCCGGGGCTCCGGACAGCGCGAGCGTGAGCCCGGTGATGTGCAGCGCGCGCGGATTGAGGTCGGTCGCCGTCACGCGCGTGGCGTGCTGGGCGGCGTGCAGCGCCTGGATGCCGGACCCGGTGCCGAGATCGAGGGCGGCGGAGACGGGCCTGCGGACGGTGATGCCGGCGAGGGTCGTCGACGCGCCGCCGACGCCGAGGACGACGCCTTCGTCCTTGCTGCCGATGCCACCCGCGCCGCCGACCGCGCACCCCAGGTCGGACACGATGAACCAGTCCTCGCCGCCCGGCCCGCCGTACGGTCGTACGTCCACGGTCGCGGCCACCTCGTCCGGGCCGGCGGGGAGCAGCCAGCCGCTCTCCACGCACGCGCGTACGGGCAGAAACTCCTCCACGCGTGCGTGCGGCACCGGCTGCTGGAGCAGGAAGAGGCGGACGAGCGTCTCCAGCGGGGTGTCCCCGCGGGTCGCGCGCAGCGCGGGCACGGTCTCGCTGCGCGCCAGGGCCGCGTAGGCGGGGGCGCCGAGCAGCTCGAGGAGACCGTCCGCGGTGAAGGAGGCCGCGAGCAGGGCCTCCCGCAGCCGGGCGGCGACGTCGGGGCGGTCGGCGAAGGGCAGGGGGGACCGGGTGGCGTTACTCACGCCCCCCATTGTCTCCCGTCACCCCTCGGGTGTCTGCGTCACCGCCCGGGTCGCCCGCCCCGGAGGATGCCCCGGGCTTCTCCCGGAGCGTCCTGGCGTATCCCGGAGCGTCCCGGGCCACGCGGCTTCAGCTGGTGGTCGCGCGGGCCGAGGCGGAGGCGGCCACCTTCTTGCAGCTTTCCTGGCCGGCCATGGCGTCCTTGACGTCGCCCTGCTCGAGGTTCTTCAGCGCGGTGTTGCCGCTCTTGCTGAGCGTGCCGAGCGCGGTGGCGATGTCCTGGAGACCGTCGGCGAACTTCGCCTGGTCCTTCGTGTCCAGCGCGTCGACCTGCTTCTTCAGGCCGGCGTAGGAGGTCGAGAGGGTGGTGAGCGCCGCGACGGCGTCCTTCTGCTTCTTCTCGCCGTCGTCGATCCCGGGCGGGGCCCCGGCGGTCTGGACGGCCTGGGCGAGCGCCTTGTAGGCGTCGGACATGTCCTGGAAGGCCTGCGAGTCGGTCTTCTGGACGTTCGCCGGGGCGTTGTTGTCCGTGGCGGCCTGCTTGATCGCGTCGTTGGCGGCGTCGACCTTCGCGTCCTGGGCGGGCAGCGCGTCGCAGACCTGCTTGGCCCAGGCGTCGAGCTCCTTGTTGCCGTCGTCGCTGCTGCATCCGGACAGCGCCAGTACCAGTACCGCACCGCCGGACAGTACGGCCGCGAGCTTCTTGTTCACCGGTTTGGTCCCTTCCATGGCTCTCGGCCCCGGAACATACACGCCAACCGGGCGACAACCCCAGAACGAATGTCCGCTATAGGGATTATTGAAGCCATTTGCACCAAGAGAGAGAAGGCTCACGGCTCGGGCACACCCGCAACACAGCGGGCGGTCGACGCGTCAACACGCGTCGACCGCCCGCCCTTTGAGCTGGGCACCGTCGAGCAGGTCTACGAAACCACCGCCGGATCGACCGACTTGGCCGCGGTACCGGCGTTGTCTTCGTCACCCACGGCGATACCGCGCCGCTTGGAGACATAGACCGCGACGACGATGACGGCGAGCGAGAGGAGCGCGATCAGGATCCGCGCACCGATGCTCTTGTCCTCTCCGTAGCTGAACTTGATCACGGCCGGCGCGATGAGCAGCGCCACCAGATTCATGACCTTGAGCAGCGGGTTGATCGCGGGACCGGCGGTGTCCTTGAACGGGTCGCCGACCGTGTCGCCGATCACCGTGGCCGCATGCGCCTCACTGCCCTTGCCGCCGTGATGGCCGTCCTCGACGAGTTTCTTGGCGTTGTCCCACGCGCCGCCGGAGTTGGCGAGGAACACCGCCATCAGCGTGCCCGAGCCGATCGCGCCCGCCAGGAACGCGCCGAGCGCGCCCACGCCGAGGGTGAACCCGACGAAGATCGGCGCCAGCACGGCCAGCAACCCTGGGGTCGCGAGTTCGCGCAGAGCGTCCCTGGTGCAGATGTCGACGACCTTGCCGTACTCCGGCTCCTCGCTGTAGTCCATGATCCCCGGGTGCTCGCGGAACTGCCGCCGCACCTCGAACACCACAGAACCCGCCGACCGCGACACCGCGTTGATCGCCAGCCCCGAGAAGAGGAAGACGACCGCCGCGCCCGCGATCAGGCCGACGAGGTTGTTGGGCTGCGAGATGTCCATCATCAGGCTCATCGGCGCGCCCTCCCCGGAGAGCTTCTCGCCGACGTCCTGCGCACCCGTGGTGATCGCGTCCCGGTACGACCCGAAGAGCGCCGACGCCGCCAGGACGGCGGTGGCGATGGCGATGCCCTTGGTGATGGCCTTGGTCGTGTTGCCGACGGCGTCGAGGTTGGTGAGCACCTGCGCGCCCGCGCCCTGGACGTCACCGGACATCTCCGCGATGCCCTGTGCGTTGTCGGAGACCGGCCCGAAGGTGTCCATCGCGACGATCACGCCGACCGTGGTGAGCAGACCGGTACCGGCCAGCGCCACCGCGAACAGCGCCAGCATGATCGACGTACCGCCGAGCAGGAACGCCCCGTACACGCCCAGGCCGATCAACAGGGCGGTGTAGACGGCCGATTCGAGCCCGACGGAGATACCGGCGAGGACGACGGTGGCGGGGCCCGTCAGCGACGACTTGCCGATGTCACGCACCGGTCGGCGGGTGGTCTCGGTGAAGTAGCCCGTCAACTGCTGGATGACGGCGGCCAGGAGAATGCCGATCGCCACCGCGACGAGGGCGAGGATGCGCGGGTCGCCGTTCTTGCTCTGGATCGCCGCGTCGGTGACGCCGTCGAGGTCGGCGTACGTTCCGGGGAGATAGAGGTAGACGGCCACCGCGACCAGCACGAGCGAGATCACCGCGGAGATGAAGAAGCCCCTGTTGATCGCGGACATGCCACTGCGGTCGGTGCGGCGCGGGGCGACCGCGAAGATCCCGACCATGGCCGTGAGCACGCCGATCGCGGGGACGAGCAGCGGGAAGGCGAGCCCGGCGTCGCCGAAGGCCGCCTTGCCGAGGATCAGCGCGGCGACCAGGGTCACGGCGTACGACTCGAACAGGTCGGCCGCCATGCCGGCGCAGTCGCCGACGTTGTCGCCCACGTTGTCGGCGATGGTCGCGGCATTGCGCGGATCGTCCTCCGGAATGCCCTGCTCGACCTTGCCGACCAGGTCGGCGCCGACGTCGGCGGCCTTGGTGAAGATGCCTCCGCCGACCCTCATGAACATGGCGATGAGGGCCGCGCCGAGCCCGAAGCCCTCGAGCACCTTCGGCGCGTCGGCCGCGTAGACCAGCACCACACACGCGGCGCCGAGCAGACCGAGCCCCACCGTGAACATGCCGACGACGCCGCCGGTACGGAATGCGATCTTCATTGCTTTGTGCGAGACGGCGGTGAGATCCTTTTCCGGTTCGCCTTCCGCCGGAGTCGCTTCCCGGGCCGCCGCGGCGACGCGCACATTACTGCGCACGGCGAGCCACATGCCGATATAGCCGGTGGCCGCCGAGAACGCCGCACCGATCAAGAAGAACACCGATCGTCCGGCGCGCTGGTTCCAGTCGTCCGCGGGCAGCAGCATGAGCAGGAAGAACACGACCACGGCGAAAACGGCGAGCGTGCGCAGTTGCCGGGCCAGATAGGCGTTGGCGCCTTCCTGGATGGCCGCTGCGATCTTCTTCATGCTGTCGGTGCCCTCGCCCGCCGCGAGCACTTGGCGCAGTAGCACGCCCGCGACCACGAGCGCGGCCAGGGCCACGACCGCGATCACCACCACGAGCAGGCGGTTGCCGTCGGTCAGCACTGCGGCTGCGAAGGTTGTGGAGTGGTCCAACCGATGAGGGGTAGAAAGCCCCGCCATTCGTCCTCCTTGACGCTTGGGCTGAGCTCAAGATGTGGACGGATTGTAGGTACCGGAACCTGATCAAAACAGTGTGCGGCAAACGGAATTCGCCTTCGCACGCAAAACCCGCATGATCCTGAGTGATCCAGCACGGTAATGCCTTCAAGGCATTGTCGTTCGTGAATTGATTCACGATATTCGCGGCAAGATTCACTGCACCGGGATTCCAAGATCTCGGGATTCCAAGATTCATTTCACGGAACCACTGTAAGCGCGGTCACCGAGGTCCGCACATGCCGAAGGGCCCTACGAGGTAGGGCCCTTCGGGTGAGTGAATCGCGAGGCTCGGGTCAGGACGGGCGACGGGTCAGGACAGCGCCGCCGTCGCCGACGTGCTCGGCCAGGTCATACGGATCAGTCCGCCGTGCTCGCCGGCGGTGACCTCCACGTCGTCGACGAGGCCGCTGATGACCGCGAGGCCCATCTCGTCCTCCTCGGCCTCCGCATCGGCCTCGGCGCCGGAGCCGGGCGCCCGGTCACCGGGCGCCGAGCGTGGCGCCTCGTCGCCGACCTCGATGGAGAACTGTTTCTCCTCCTCGATCAGCAGCACCTTCACCGGCGCGGTGATACCGCCCGTCTGGTGCAGTCCGACGGCGCGGGTGCAGGCCTCGCCGACGGCGAGCCTGACCTCGTCGAGGACGGCCTCGTCCACTCCGGCCCTGCGCGCAACCGCTGCCGCCACCAGTCGGGCGGTCCTGACGTGCTCGGGCAGCGCGCTGAAGCGGAGTTCAACGGTGGCCATACGTCCCCCTCGGAACTACGGGCGTGCTGTCGGGGGGCCGGGCCGCCGAGCCCGGTCCCCCTACTTCGTTCAACCAGCCGTGCCGGGCCGCGCGGGCCCGGAACGGGGTGGTCAGTCGGTGGCAGCGACCGCTTCGTCGACCGAGGTGTGGATCGGAAACACCTTGGTCAGACCGGTGATGCGGAAGATCTTCAAAATACGCTCCTGGTTGCAGACCAGGCGGAGCGAGCCCTCATGGGCACGCACCCGCTTCAGTCCGCCGACCAGCACGCCGAGCCCGGTGGAGTCGAGGAAGTCCACGCCCTCCATGTCAACGACGAGGTGGAAATTCCCGTCGTTCACCAGCTCGACCAGCTGCTCGCGCAACTTGGGCGCGGTATATACGTCGATTTCGCCACCGACCTCGACGACCGTACGATCGCCGACGGTACGGGTCGACAGAGACAGGTCCACGGATCCTCCAGCACCTTGCTATCGAGCGGTCGCCCCTCGGAACACCTGGGCAGGAGTCCCCGGGACGGTACGCCAGCCGCGATGGCATTCAATCACTTACCGGCAGGCGTGCACGACGCCTTGGCCCCATTGTCCGTCACGCCAGTGACACACTCGGTGCCGATGGCCAAGAATCACCGATCCGATCGCCCCTTGCCCGAGGCCGCGCCCCGGCTGTCTCCGGGCGCGCTCCTGGACCGGCTCGCCCCGGGACCGAACCGGGCATCGCGCATCACTCATACGGAGCACTTGCCCCCGCGCGAGGGTCGCCATGCCGTCTGGCCGGACCGGATTCGTTCCGAGGTCATCGCGGCCGTGCAGGCCCGCGGCATCGAACACCCCTGGGCCCACCAGGCCCGGGCCGCCGAGCACGCGCTGGACGGCGACTCGGTGATCGTCGCCACGGGCACCGCGTCCGGCAAGTCGCTGGCGTACCTGGTGCCCGTCCTCTCGGCCCTCCTGGACGGCTCGGAGGCCCCCAACGGCCGTGGGGCGACCACCCTCTACCTGGCCCCCACCAAGGCCCTGGCGGCCGATCAGTGCCGCTCCGTGAAGGAACTTTCACAACCTCTGGGCAACTCCGTGCGGCCGGCCGTGTACGACGGCGACACCCCGTTCGAGGAACGGGAGTGGATCCGCCAGTACGCCAACTACGTCCTGACCAACCCGGACATGCTGCATCGGGGCATCCTGCCGTCCCACCCCCGCTGGTCCTCCTTCCTGAAGTCCCTGAAGTACGTCGTCATCGACGAGTGCCACACCTATCGCGGCGTGTTCGGCTCCCACGTCGCCCAGGTGCTGCGCCGCCTGCGCAGGCTGTGCGCCCGCTACGGGGCCTCTCCGGTCTTCCTGCTGGCCTCCGCGACGGCCGCGGAGCCCTCGGTGGCCGCGGGCCGCCTCACCGGCCTCCCGGTGGTCGAGGTCGCCGACGACGCCTCGCCCCGCGGTGAACTGGTGTTCGCCCTCTGGGAGCCCCCGCTCACCGAGATGGTGGGCGAGAAGGGCGCACCCGTCCGGCGTACCGCCATCGCCGAGACCGCCGACCTGCTGACCGACCTCGCCGTCCAGGGCGTGCGCACCGTCGCCTTCGTCCGCTCCCGGCGCGGCGCCGAGCTGATCTCGGTGATCGCCCAGGAACGCCTCGCCGAGGTCGACCGCTCGCTCGCCCGGCGTGTCGCGGCCTACCGCGGCGGCTACCTCCCCGAGGAACGCCGCGCCCTGGAGCAGGCCCTGCACTCCGGCGAACTCCTCGGCCTCGCCGCGACCACCGCCCTGGAGCTCGGCATCGACGTCTCCGGCCTCGACGCCGTCCTGATCGCCGGCTACCCGGGCACGCGCGCGTCCCTGTGGCAGCAGGCGGGCCGGGCGGGCCGGTCCGGACAGGGCGCGCTGGCCGTGCTGATCGCCCGGGACGACCCGCTGGACACCTTCCTCGTCCATCACCCCGAGGCGCTGTTCGACCGCCCGGTGGAGTCGACGGTCCTCGACCCCGACAACCCCTATGTGCTCGCCCCGCACCTGTGCGCGGCCGCCGCCGAACTCCCCCTGACCGAGGAGGACCTGGCCCTGTTCGGCCCCGAGACCGAGGGCCTGCTGCCGCAGCTGGAGGCCGCGAAGCTGCTGCGGCGCCGGACCAGGGCCTGGCACTGGACCCGCCGGGAACGGGCCGCCGACCTCACGGACATCCGCGGCGGGGGCGGCCGACCGGTCCAGGTCGTCGAGGCCGGGACGGGCCGGCTGCTCGGCACGGTCGACGCGGGCGCCTCCCACACCACCGTCCACGAGGGCGCCGTCCACCTCCACCAGGGCCGCACGTATCTCGTGCGTTCCCTGGACCTGGAGGACTCCGTCGCCCTCGTCGAGCAGGCCGACCCGCCGTACTCGACGGTCGCCCGCGACACGACGTCGATCTCCGTCCTGGAGACGGACGTCGAAATCCCCTGGGGCCAGGGCCGGTTGTGCTACGGCTCCGTCGAAGTCACCAACCAGGTCGTCTCCTTCCTGCGTCGACGTGTCATCACCGGTGAAGTCCTGGGCGAGTCGAAGCTCGACCTCCCTCCTCGTACGCTGCGCACGCGTGCCGTGTGGTGGACGGTCACCGAGGACCAACTGGACGCCGCCCGGATCAACCCCGAGATCCTCGGCGGGGCCCTGCACGCCGCCGAACACGCCTCGATCGGCATGCTGCCCCTCTTCGCGACCTGCGACCGCTGGGACATCGGCGGCGTGTCGGTCCCGCTGCACCCCGACACGCTCCTCCCGACGGTCTTCGTCTACGACGGCCATCCCGGCGGCGCGGGCTTCGCGGAACGCGCCTTCCACACGGCCCGCTCCTGGCTGACGGCCACCCGGCAGGCCATCGCCTCCTGTGAGTGCGACGCCGGTTGTCCGTCCTGCATCCAGTCCCCCAAGTGCGGCAACGGCAACGACCCGCTGCACAAGAGGGGCGCAGTACGCCTGCTCACGGAACTCCTGCGGGAGGCCCCTGAGGAGAAGCCCGCGGAACAGCCCGAGGAAAGGCCTCAGGAGAGGCCTGAGGAGCAGGTGGAGGGGGCGGAGGAGGCGCCGGACGAGACGCCGGAGGATCCATCGGCGCAGACATCGGAGGCGGATGGGGCACCGCATCCGCCGGGCCCGCCCGCGCCCTGACCTCGGCTGCGAACAGACCCCGCCCCGAAGCCGCCGTCACGTCCGAGATCTCACCGACGACGGCGCACCGCACCAGTCGTGCGCCCTGCGCCCGAGCCACCCGGTCCGCCCGCGCGCAGGCCTGCGCGCCGCCGTCGGACCAGTGGTCGGCTGCCGCCAGCGCCGCGAGGTCGGCGCCGCCCGCGGCACGGTGCCGGGCCGCCACCGCCTGCCCGAGGGCGAGCACGACGCCGAACACCACACACAGCACGGCGATCGCACCGAGGCTCCAGACGGTCGCGGAGCCACGATCGGCTTCCCCGTGGCGCGCTCGCCCTCCTGCTCCGAAGAGACGGCCCCTCATGGCCCTGTCCCCCCGCCTGCCGTCCCCACGGCCTCCTCCGCCGCGGCAACGGCCTCCTCCCGCACCTCGAAGGGCAGCCCTCGCAGCACGGGCGGCTGCGCCACGACGACCACACGGACCTGGTCCCCCTCCCGGCGGACCGTCACCTCCGCCCCGCGCGGCGCCGTCGCACGGGTCACCTGGAGGACCGCGTCGGCCGGATCCTGCCGAGCCGCCGCCCGGGCGCCGGTCCTGGCCGCGTCCACGCACTGGATCTGAGCCGCCATGACGAGCAGCCCCCAGACCAGCGCCATCGCGAACGCCACCAGCACCGGCAGCACCACCGCCGACTCCGCCGTCACGAACCCCCGGTCCCCGCCGCACACCTGCCGGCGAGCGCGCCGCAGCTCACGCCCCCGCACTGAGCGCCCGATTCACGAGTGCCTGCAGTTGAGCGCCGACCACGTCGCTCGTCACCACCTGGTGGAGCAGCACGGCGAAGCCGACGGCCGCCACGATCCCCATCGCGTACTCGGACGTCACCATCCCCGCGTCCCTCCGCGCCGCACGCGCCCTGCACATCACAGCACTCAGCCGCGCCCAAACCGCCTTGCACATTTCAACCCCCGTGAGATTCAGACCTGTTTGATCTGTTGGTTATGTTTTAGATGTTTGTAGATGTTTTTGGATGTGTTAGTTCTGTTAGTTCTGTTGGTCGCTTGCTGTTCGCGCTCCCGCCCCCGCTCCCGGGGCGTACGCACTCATCGCTCCCTCATCAGGCACCCCCTCCCAGCACCCCGCCCGCGAGCCCGACGACGATCGGCAGCACACCGACCGCGATGAAGGCGGGCAGGAAGCACAGCCCCACGGGCGCGGTGACCATGACCGCCGCCCGCCGCGCCCGAGCCGTCGCGGTGCGCGTCCACTCGGCACGGGTGTCGGTGGCGAGCCGGGCGACCGGTCCGGCCGCCGGCAGCCCCGAGACGTCGGCCCGCTCCAGCAACCGGGCCAGGGCCGCCGCGCCCGGCAGCGACGCCAACCTCCGCCACGCGGTGGCCGGTTCGCCGCCCAGGCGCACCTCGGCGGCACCACGCGCCAGCGCCTCCCCGACGGGACCCCCGAGCGCCTCACCCACGGCCTGCGCCGCGACCACCGTTCCGGCGCCGGCCGCGATGCACGCGGCCAGCAGGTCGGCAGCCAGGGGGAGTTGGCGTGCGGCGAGCCGGGCGTCGGCCTCGCTCACCGCACCGGCCCCCGCCCCCGCCCCCGCACGCTGCCGACGTCGCCACCGCCCCAGCCCCACCGCCCCGATCAGCCCCAGTAGGAGACCGGCGACACCGCCGACCACCACCCATCCGGCACCCGCCACCAAGGCCTCCGGAAGCCACCGCCGCACGGCATCCCGCACATCGGAACGCCGGACGTCCGGTTCCGTCCCCGTGGCCAGCAGCTCGGCCAGACGCCGTCGTGCCCTGCGTTCGCGTCGGCCGGTCGCCAGCGACCGCGCCAGCCACCAGAGGGTCACCAGGATCCCCACGGTCGCCCCCAGCCTGTGGACAACTTCCACGCTCATGCCGCCTCCGCCCATGTCACCCACCGCTCATCGCCGCTGTCCACGCCGCCCACGCCGCCCACGTCATCCCGCCTCTCGCCGTCCGCTGTCGGCATCGCCCCCTTCACGTCGCCTCCGCGTTGCGCACGATCCGCAGGGCCCACCACGTCCCCACGCCCTCCAGCACCCCGCCGACGAGCAGACAGCCCAGCCCCGCTCCGGTGTGCAGCAGGACGTGCAGCGGGTCGGCGCCGAGCCCCGCGCCCAGCAGGAGGCCGAGGACCGGCAGGCCGGCGAGCATCACCACCGTGGTGCGAGGGCCCGCCAACTGGGCCCGCAGATCGGCCCGTTGGTCCCGTTCCGCACGCAACGCCTCTTCGAGGCGGTCGAGTCCGGCCGCGAGACCCGCGCCCTGGTCCACGGCGACCCGCCAGCACGCGGCGAGTCCCAGCAGCCCGTCGGCCCCCGGCTGCCGTGCGGCGACCGCGAGAGCCTTGGGAACGTCCCCGCCGAACCGTGCCGCCGCCAACACCGCGGGCTGCGCCTCACCCAGCCCTCCGGAGTCCCGCGCGGCCCGTTGCAACGCCTCCCCGGGCTGCCGGCCGGAGAGCACCTCCCCGGCCAGCGTCGCGCAGAGCGCGATCACCGCGTCCCCCCGGCGCTCCGCCGCCCGCCGAGCGTCGGCGGCCCGCCGTGCCCGGCGCAGCAGAGGCACCCCGGCCGCCCCCGCGACGACCGGCAGCACCGAGCCGCCCAGCAGCGCCAGGACCAGTCCGGCGACCGGCGCCCACCACTCGGGCTTCCACCGTGCCCGGAGCCTGCGCACCTCCTCGGCCGGCTGCCACCACGGCGGGGGGCCGCAGTCGACGACCCCGCCTCCGGCGAGCAGCAGCTGCGCCCGCCTGGCACCTGAGTACGGTCCGCCCATCAGCCAGGCCGCCGCCCCGGCACAGGCCACGGCCGCAGCCATCGGCACCTCACCCATCGCATCCACCCGCCCCTTCGTCCCTGCTGTTCCCATCGGCCCCGTCGCCGCGCAGCAACTCCTGCAGCCGCTCCCAGCCCCGTTCTTGGGCGAACGCGTCCGCCCGCCGGCGCAGCGCCGGCACGGTCCGCACCAGCCCGGACGGGTCCCGCTCCAACACGTGCACCTCGGCGATCCGCCGCCGCCCGGCCGGGTCGCGTACGAGGTGCAGGACCACCGACAGCGCGGCCGCCAACTGGCTGTGCAGCGCGGCCCGGTCGAGGCCGGCCGCCGTGCCGAGCGCCTCCAGCCGGGCGGGGACGTCCGATGCGGCGTTGGCGTGGACCGTGCCGCAGCCTCCCTCGTGGCCCGTGTTGAGGGCAGCCAGGAGGTCGACGACCTCCCGCCCTCGCACCTCGCCGACGACGAGTCGGTCCGGCCGCATCCGCAGGGCCTGTCGCACCAGGTCCTCGAGCGTCACGAGCCCCGCGCCCTCCTGGTTGGCGGGTCTGGTCTCCAGCCGGACCACGTGCGGGTGATCCGGTCGCAGTTCCGCCGAGTCCTCCGCGAGCACGATCCGCTCCCCCGGCCCGACCATGCCGAGCAGTGCGCTCAACAGAGTCGTCTTGCCCGTGCCCGTACCGCCGCTGACCAGGAAGGACAGCCGCGCCCGTACCAGGGCCCGCAGTATCCGGTCGCCGCCCGGCGGAACCGTGCCCGCGGCCACCAGTTCGTCGAGCGTGAACGCACGGGGCCGTACGACGCGCAGCGACAGGCAGGTGCAGCCGACGGCGACCGGGGGCAGCACCGCGTGCAGTCGCGTTCCGTCGGGCAGCCGGGCGTCGACCCAGGGCCGGGCGTCGTCCAGGCGCCGTCCGGCCACCGCGGCCAGGCGTTGGGCGAGCCGCCTTACGGCCGCCGTGTCCGGAAAGGAGACGTCGGTCAGCTCCAGGCCGCCGCCCCGGTCGACCCAGACCCGGTCCGGCGCCGACACCAGCACGTCGGTCACCCAGGGGTCGGTGAGCAGGGGCTCCAGGGGCCCGCTGCCGATCAGCTCGGACCGAAGGTGTTCGGCCGCGCCGAGGACCTCCGCGTCCCCGAGGACCCGCCCCTGTTCGCGCAGGGCCTGCGCCACGCGCGCGGGCGTCGGTTCGGCCCCGCTGTCGGCGAGCCACTGCCGTACGCCGTCGAGCAACGCCCCGCTCCCCCGCGCCCGTTCGAGCCCGGGCGGCGTGCTCATGAGCCACCCGCCTCGGTCAGCGCGCGCTCCCAGAACTCCTTGCAGAAGCGGGCGAGCGGCCCGCGCGCGGTCGCGCCCGGCGGTGCCTTGCCGCCGTCCGGGCGCAGCAGCCCCGACTCGACGGGCACCTCGCCGGCCAGCGGCAGCCCGAGCAGCCTGGCCACCTCGGTGTCGTCGAGGCCGGGCGCATAGGGGCCGCGTACCGCCACGCGCAGGTCGCGCAGCACCATGCCGACGGCGGAGGCCACGCGCCCGCCCGCCGCGACGGCACGCAGTTCGGCGGGGACCACGAGGAGCCCGAGGTCGAGTTGGGCGAGGACCTCGGCGACTCCGTCGTCGATGCGGCGCGGGAGGTCGACGACGACCGTGCCGCCCCGGCGCCGGGCCGCGGCGAGCACCGCGCGTACGGCCTGGGGCGCGATGGCGACGCAGTCGCCCCGGTCCCAGCTCAGCACCCGCAGCGAGTGCAGCCTGGGCAGCGACTCCTCCAGTGCGCCGCCGCCGACCCTGCCGCGCGAGGCGGCGAACGCGGGCCAGCGCAGGCCCTCCGTGCTCTCGCCGCCGAGAAGGACGTCGAGTCCGCCGCCCAGTGGATCGGCGTCCACGAGGAGGGTGCGCAGCCCTTCACGCGCGGAGGTGACGGCGAGGGCGCACGCGAGCGTGGACGCTCCGGCGCCGCCCCGGCCGCCGATCACGCCGACGGTGAGTGCGGGTCGTCCGACGCCTTCCGCGACGTCGGCGATGCGGTCGACCAGCCACTGTTCGCCGTCGGGCAGCATCAGGACGTGGTCGGCGCCGATCTCCACGGCTCGCTGCCACACCCCGGAGTCGTCCTGGTCTCGTCCGACGAGGACCACTCCGCGTCGGCGGGCGGCTCCGCGCACCCGGCGTGCCGCGTCGTCACCGACCAGGACGAGAGGCGCGGACTCCCAGCTGCCTCGGCGCTCCGGCACCGAGTGGTGCACCTCCGGTGTGGCGCCGGCCGCGGCGCACAGGCGCAGCAGGTCGTCGAGGAGTGCCGCGTCCTCCGTGACGATCAGTGGTTTTCCCGGCCGCCTGCCGGCGGTGGGCGGCGGGTCGTGTGTGACGGCTCCGGTCACGATTTCCATCCCCCTTCGCTGCGGGTCGCACAGTCCCTGCGGCCCCGCGATTCCCAAACGTGTGAAGAACCGGCATCTGGTCCCCATATGAACGGCCGACGGAAACCGGCCGTGGACGCCCGGCAAACGGAACCGGTCATGTGAAGTCGGCCCGAGCGGACGCGTTGGAATCACGGTGCAGCGAACCCGGAAATCGTGTGGATCTTGGTGGAAAACTGTGGACGAGTGGGGGGTTGTGAATATCGCCGTCACCCATACCGGTGACCGCTGCACCACCCCGTGTGCGACTTCCGCAGAGCAGTCCGACGACTACGCACGGTGACGGGTGGTGGGCATGCGAAAGAGGCGGCCGCAGCCGCCTCGATGCGGCTCACTGCCGCGTACAGAACAGAAAAACCCACCCGGACATGCGACGACCCCCGCCGGGGGGGAGAGCGGGGGTCGTCTCCACGGCCGACTCGGGGGGGGAGGAGCCGGACCGCGTTAGCACGGTCGCGAACGATCCGTGACTTCCATGGTGTACCCGAGAGCCCTCTCAGGCAAACCCACGCGCCCACCTTACGCCGAATGGGCTGCCCCTATGCTCTTGGTTGTGGAAAACCACTCCTTGCCCCGCACAGCGGCCTTCTTTGACCTGGACAAGACGGTCATTGCGAAGTCGAGCACGCTCACCTTCAGCAAGTCCTTCTACCAAGGTGGGCTGATCAACCGCAGGGCGGCCTTGCGGACCGCGTATGCCCAGTTCGTCTTCCTCGTCGGCGGTATGGACCACGACCAGATGGAGCGGACCCGCGAGTACCTGTCCGCCCTCGTGCGCGGCTGGAACGTCCAACAGGTGAAGGAGATCGTCGCGGAGACCCTTCACGACCTGATCGACCCGCTGATCTACGACGAGGCCGCCTCCCTGATCGAGGAGCACCACACCGCCGGCCGGGACGTCGTCATCGTGTCCACGTCGGGCGCCGAGGTCGTCGAGCCGATCGGCGAGCTGCTCGGCGCGGACCGCGTCGTCGCCACACGCATGGTCGTGGGCCAGGACGGCTGCTTCACCGGCGAGGTGGAGTACTACGCGTACGGTCCGACGAAGGCGGAGGCGATCAAGGAGCTGGCCGAGTCCGAGGGCTACGACCTCTCGCGCTGCTATGCCTACAGCGACTCCGTGACCGACCTGCCGATGCTGCAGGCGGTGGGACATCCGCACGCGGTGAACCCCGACCGGGCGCTGCGACGCGAGGCCGTGGCGCGCGGGTGGCCGATTCTCGACTTCCACCGCCCGGTGCGTCTCAAGCAACGGATTCCCACATTCTCCGTACCGCCCCGCCCGGCGCTCGTGGCGGCCGCGGCCATAGGAGCGGCGGCGGCCACCGCGGGCCTTGTCTGGTACGCGAGCCGTCGCCGCGCAGCGGCGACCGCCTGAGTGACCACTGCCCTTTTCAAACCCTTTTGGGAGCAAAAGCAAAGAACTGGTGCCAGCACTTCCGCTTGCTGCGCACCTGGAGTACAAAGGACTTAACGGCCCGCGAGACCAAGGACATCCGAGAGGATCACCTTAATAACGCATTTGGCCCCACGGACCGCGCATGAACACTGGGCACCCACGCGACGTCGACCCGTCGATTACGGGCCAGCCGCACCAGGTGACGGGCAAAGTTCCCGGCCTGATGGGCAATATATCGAGGACGCTTGGTAACCGGGTGAACATGCCAGCGGCGGTACGAGAACTCGTACCGCCGCAACCCTTTGCGAGGCCCCCGCGCGGGGGCCTTTTTCGTGCCCGCTCCCCACGAGGCCCACGCCCTCACGGCACCCGCCCTCCCACGGTGTCCGCGCCCACGCGCGCGTGGGCGCTATGGGCGTTACGCCGCCCCGCGCTGCAGTGCCTCGCACACCGCCGTCGACTCACGGGCGCCCAGCTCGACGGCCCTGCCGCAGTGGGCGATCCAGGCCGCCATGCCGTCCGGGGTGCCGGACGCGTAGCCCTCCAGGGCCGCCAGATAGACCGCGCGGCCCAGCTCGGCATGCCCCGTCTCGGCCGGGCAGACCGACTTGGGGTCGAGGCCGCTGCCGATGAGGACGATGCGCTGGGCGGCCCGCGCGACCAGACCGTTGTGGGAGGCGAAGGGGCGCAGGGCCAGAAGCTCGCCATGGACGACCGCGGCCGTCACCAGAGCGGGCGCGGACCCCCCGGCGATGATCAACCGGGACAGCCCCTCCAGGCGGCCGGCCAGTTCGGCGGCACCCGGCAGCGGCAGCTCGATTAGCGGCTCGTCGACCGCCTCGCCGGGCTGCCGCGGACGTCCGACCTCGTCACCGTCGCTCGCCGCGGCCACCAGGTGCAGCCGCGCCAGCACCCGCAGGGGCGACTGCCGCCAGATGGACAGCAACTGGCCGGCCTCGGCGGTCAGCCGGAGAGCGGCGCCCATGACCCGCGCCTCGTCGTCGACACCGAAGTCGCTGCGTCGGCGCACCTCTTCCAACGCCCAGTCCGCCCCGGACAGCGCCGCGGATCCGCGGGCGCCGCGCAGGGCCGCCTCGGCGGTGATCTCGGTGCTGCGGCGACGCATGACGCGGTGCCCGTAGACCCGGTCCACGGCCTTGCGCACGGACTCCACGGACTCGGCCACACCGGGCAACGAGCCCAGGGCCGCAAGCGGATCGGCGGACGCGCCTGTCGTACTCATGAGTACGACACTACGCAACCGATGCGCGGGCCCCACGAAGGAGTGGTCTTCTTCACGGACACCTGTCCCATACAGACATGTCGACACTACGCTTACTGAACATGAAAATTGCTTTCGTCGGGAAGGGCGGCAGCGGCAAGACCACCCTGTCCTCCCTGTTCATCCGCCATCTCGCCGCCGACGGCGCGCCCGTTATCGCGGTCGACGCGGACATCAACCAGCACCTGGGCCCCGCACTCGGCCTCGACGAGGCGGAGGCCGCCGAACTGCCCGCGATGGGCGACCGACTGCCGCTGATCAAGAACTACCTGCGGGGCTCCAACCCCCGCGTCGCCTCCGCCGAGACGATGATCAAGACGACACCGCCCGGCGAGGGCTCCCGGCTGCTGCGGGTGCGCGAGGACAACCCGGTGTACGAAGCCTGCGCCCGGCTGGTGGAACTCGACGGCGGCACCGTCCGTTTGATGGTCACGGGCCCCTTCACGGACGCCGATCTGGGGGTCTCCTGCTACCACTCCAAGACGGGAGCGGTGGAGCTGTGCCTGAACCACCTGGTGGACGGGCGTGACGAGTACGTCGTGGTCGACATGACCGCCGGCTCGGACTCCTTCGCCTCCGGCATGTTCACCCGTTTCGACGTCACGTTCCTCGTCGCCGAGCCGACCCGGAAGGGGGTCTCCGTCTATCGCCAGTACAAGGAGTACGCCTGCGACTTCGGCGTCGAGCTGAAGGTCGTCGGCAACAAGGTGCAGGGCCAGGACGACGTCGACTTCCTCCGCGCCGAGGTCGGGGACGACCTGCTCGTGACGGTCGGGCACTCGGACTGGGTGCGCGCCATGGAGAAGGGCCGGCCGCCCCGGTTCGAGCTCCTGGAGAACACCAACCGCCACGCCCTGCGCCTGCTGCGGACGACCGTCGACTCGGCCTACGACAGGCGCGACTGGGAGCGCTACACACGGCAGATGGTGCACTTCCATCTGAAGAACGCCGAGGCCTGGGGCAACGAGCGCACCGGGGCCGACCTGGCGGCACAGGTCGACCCCCACTTCGTCCTCGGGGAAGGCGTCTGCAAGGAAGGCCCCCGCCAGGAAGGCGTCACAGCCTCCGTTACTGCCTGACCGCCGGCGCCCCGGGCACGCCCTTCGGGGCCGGGGCGGGGCCGCCGGAGAGGAAGGACGCCCAGCCCTGCCTGGGTGCCTCGGCGACCTTCAGGGTGCGCAGCTTGGCCAGCGTCTTCGGGTCCTGGGCGTCCAGCCAGTCCGCCAGCTGCCGGAAGGACACACAGCGCACGTCGGGCTTGTTGCAGACGTTCTCGACGACCTCCTCGACGGCGCGCATGTAGGCGCCGCCGTTCCAGGACTCGAAGTGGTTGCCGATGATCAGCGGTGCGCGGTTGCCCTCATAGGCCCGGTCGAAGCCCTTGAGCAGCCCGTCACGCATCTGGTCGCCCCAGAACCCGAACTTGGCGGGGTTGCCCTGGGTCTTGGTGCCGGACTGGTTGACCATGAAGTTGTAGTCCATGGTCAACTGCTCATAGCTGTGGCCGGGAAAGGGCACGAGCTGCATCGACAGGTCCCACAGGCCCTGCTTCTTCCCGGGCCAGACCTGGTTGTTGACGCCGCTGGTGTCATAGCGGAAGCCCAGCTGACGGGCGGCCTTCATGAAGTTGGCCTGCCCCTCGAGGCAGGGGGTCCGGGCACCGATGAGCTCCTTGTCGTAGTCGAAGGGCAGCGGGGCCGCCTTCTTCAGACCGGCGTTGGTCTTCCAGGTCTTCACGAACCGCTTGGCCTGGTCGATCTCATCCAGCCACTCCTCGACCGACCACTCGCCGACGCCGCCGTTCTTCCCGCAGAAGTGGCCGTTGAAGTGGGTCCCGATCTCGTTGCCCTCCAGCCACGCCAGGCGCAGCTGCTTCGCGGTCTCGGCGATGCCCTGCTCGTCGTTGAAGCCGATGTCGGAGCGGCCCGGCGAGTGCTGCGGAGGCCTGTACAGGTCGGCCTTCTTCTTGGGCAGCATGTACACGCCGCTGAGGAAGTACGTCATCGTCGCGTGGTTGGCCTTGGCCACCTTGCGAAAGTGGGAGAACAGCTTCTGACTGTCCTCACCGGCACCGTCCCACGAGAAGATCACGAACTGCGGTGGCTTCTGGCCCGGCTTCAGACGCTCGGGCCGGGGCAGATGGGGCTGTGCTCCGGTGTACGCGGTGGAGCCGTCGCCGATCAGGCGGACCACGCTCTTGGGTGCCGGGGCCGGCTTCGCCTTCTGCGGGCCCGACACCGCTGCCTGGGAACCGCCGGTTCCCGTCGCGCAACCGGCTAGCGATGCGGCGACAGCCGCGGCGGCCACTGCGCCGACGGCGATCCTCTGGGTGGCGACCATGTTCCGCCCACCTTCTTCCTTCTCTCGGCCAACGCCGACGAGGGCGTTCTCTGGTGACGCGCCGGGACGAGCCGACGGCGCCGTCAAGGTCGCATGGGACCGAGAAGGAATTAATACGACAAGCCGATAAAAAGACCACTTCACTCTTGGGAATGATTGACTGCCCCATTTGCCACATAAATCCATGCTTGACCTTTACTCTGCATTACGATCTGTTTACCGAGTGTTGATTTCATCCCGCCGCTGCACGCCGTGACCCACGGCCGCGACCGCCCCCGCACCAGCCGGGGACCCCTGTTCCGCGACCGCGCTGCCCCGGAGGAGACGGGAAAAATGGCCGCCTGCGTCCCCACCCGCACCGCCCGCTCGACGCGCACCGAGCGCGTCCACCGACCCCACAGCCCCCCACCGACCCCGAACCGCCGCTTCCGCATCGCGGGCGCCGACGTGTCCGCCTCGATCGCGGTCTTCCTGATCGCCCTGCCCCTGTCCCTAGGCATCGCCCTCGCCACCGGCGCGCCCCTGCGGGCCGGCCTCGTCGCCGCCGCCGTGGGCGGGATCGTCGCCGGCTGGATCGGCGGCTCGCCGCTCCAGGTCAGCGGCCCCGCAGCGGGCCTGACCGTCGTCACCGCCGACCTCATCCACCGCTACGGCTGGCGGGCGACCTGCGCCATCACCGTCCTCGCCGGACTGGCCCAACTGGGCCTCGGCTGCCTGCGCGTGGCGCGCAACGCCCTCGCCGTCAGCCCGGCCATCGTGCACGGCATGCTGGCCGGCATCGGCGTCACCATCGCCGTCGCCCAACTGCATGTCGTCCTCGGCGGCAACCCGCAGAGCTCCGTCCTCGACAACCTCCGCGCCCTGCCCGCCCAGTTGGCCGGGCTGCGGCCCGCGGCCGTGGCCGTGAGCGCACTGACGCTGACCCTGCTGCTGCTCTGGCCGCGCATTCCCGGCCAGGTGGGCCGCGTGCTGCACAAGGTGCCCGCCGCGCTCGTCGCCGTCACGGGCGCCACCGCGATCGCCGCGCTGGCCGGCCTCACCGTGCCCAAGGTCGACCTGCCGTCCTGGAGCAGTCATGCGCTGGCCGGGCTGCCGGAGGGGCCGGTGCTCGGGCTCGTCGCCGCCGTTCTCACCACCACGCTGGTGTGCAGTGTGCAGTCGCTGCTGGGCGCCGTCGCCGTGGACAAGCTGATC
The DNA here is from genome assembly GCF_040635845.1 of Streptomyces sp. NPDC006872. Classification (NCBI taxonomy): domain Bacteria; kingdom Bacillati; phylum Actinomycetota; class Actinomycetes; order Kitasatosporales; family Streptomycetaceae; genus Streptomyces; species Streptomyces sp. NPDC006872. Next base: position 730,893 of record NZ_JBEYIL010000003.1, on the reverse strand, counting down.
TCCTCGCGCCCCGCCCTGCTCGGCTCCCGCTCCACCCGTGTCGGCCGCTCCGACCTGGATCGCGAACTGCTGGGTCAGGGCGCGGCCAATATCGTCTCCGGCGCGCTCGGCGGACTGCCCGTGGCGGGCGTGGCCGTGCGCAGTTCGGCGAATGTCCAAGCCGGCGCCGTGAGCCGGAACTCCACGATGCTGCACGGCGTTCTCGTAGTAGTCGCCGCACTGCTGATGGTCCCGATCCTGGATCTCATCCCGCTCGCCGCACTCGCCGCCCTGGTGATGGCCGTCGGCATCCAGATGGTGTCCCTGCACCACATTCGCACGGTGACGCGCCACCGAGAGGTGCTGGTGTACACCGTCACCACCCTCGGCGTGGTGTTCCTCGGCGTCCTGGAGGGCGTGATGCTCGGCATCGCCGTGGCCATCACCGTCGCCCTGCACCGCCTCGCCCGCACCCGCATCACGCACCACGAGAAGGAAGGAGTCCATCACGTACACGTACGAGGCCAGTTGACGTTCCTCGCCGTGCCGCGGCTCAGCCGCATCCTGCATCACGTGCCCCAAGGCACCCATGTCGTGGTCGAGTTGGACGGCTCCTTCATGGACCACGCGGCATACGAGTCCCTGCAGGACTGGCAGCGGACACACCGCGCGCAGGGCGGCTCCGTCGAACTGACCGGCCGCCGCTCGGGAACGGGACCGGACGACAGAGCCGGCGCCCACGCAGAGGGGGACGAGTCGACCGCTCCCCGAGGCCTCGATTCCACACGCACCGCAGACGCCTCGATCGCCGACTGCCGCTGCCGTCCCTGGACGCCCTGGCGCAACCACCAGTGCGAGGTGCCCCGGGAAACGACAGAAACCCGTCGGACGACCGGCACGACGAGCTCGACCGCCAGCACGAACACAGCCCACGCGACGCACACCGCCCGGATGGCCAACACCACCCACACGGCCCACACGGCCCTGCCGAAAGAGCCGACCCGGAGAAAGGAGTCGACGGAAACCACGGAAGCCACGGAAAGCACGGGGACGACGGATACCACGGAGCCGCCCACCGAGCCTGCGCGGTCCATGGAGCCGAGTGGACATCAACTGATGCGTGGCATCACGGCGTTCCAGCGCAACACCGCCCCGCTGGTCCGGGGTGAGTTGGCGCGGCTGGCCCGGGAGGGACAGCGGCCCACCCAGCTCTTCCTCACCTGCGCCGACTCACGGCTGGTCACCTCGATGATCACTTCCAGTGGTCCCGGCGACCTGTTCGTGGTGCGCAATGTGGGCAACCTGGTGCCGCCACCCGGTGAGGAGAGCGGGGACGACTCGGTGGCGGCTGCGATCGAGTACGCGGTGGATGTGCTGGAGGTGCGGTCCATCACGGTGTGCGGGCACTCCGGGTGCGGGGCCATGCAGGCGCTGCTCAACTCCGACCCCGGTGGCGAGCGGACGCCGCTGAAGCGCTGGCTGCGGCACGGGGTGCCGAGCCTGGAGCGGATGGGCGACGACAGCCGCTCCCTGGCCCGGCTGGCCGGCCGGGCACCCGCCGACCCGGTCGAGCAACTCTGCCTGACCAATGTGGTCCAGCAGTTGGAACACCTGCGGGCGCACGCGCCGGTGGCCCGAGCCCTGCGGGCCGGCGTACTGGAGCTGCACGGGTTGTACTTCCATGTGGGCGAGGCCCAGGCCTATCTGCTCACCGAAGCGGCCAGAGGCGACGACACCGGTGACGGCAGCGGCGACGGCGACGGCGACGGCGGGGTGTTCGACCACGTGGGAGCGGCGGACGTGTCCGCTTGAGCCCGACGCCGGTGTGCGGCCTGTCGGGGCGGGTCGCACACCGACGCTGGTCATCAGTGCCGCCGCTCGGCGGGCTCGGCGGGCTTGGCGGGTTTCTGCGCCGGAGCTGCAGTTACGGCAGCGGCATCTGCACCGGTACGCAGGGCAGCATCTTGCCCTGACCGCGTAGACGGCCCCGCTCGCCTTGATCCAAGAGGATCCACTCCCTGGCCATGGCCAAGATCATTTGCCCGCCCAGGCGCGGGTGGTGACGGCGCCCACGTGTCGCCGGTAGAACGCTTCGAACAACCGTGGGTCACCTGCTACCGCGGCCGGCCCGCCGCGTATCCGGTCCACCCTGTGCTTTCGCTCCGTCCGGTCCATCCGGTCCGTCCCGTCCGTCCGGTCCGTCCATGTCCCCTCTCGGCAGTGACACTTCAGCTGTGCTTGGGCGGAGATGTGAAAGGCGTTACATGCGCTGAACTCCGTTCGTCCCGGGTCCGTGGGTACGGATGACCCCCGGGCCCCCACAGGCCTTCCCGGTGCCGAAACAGGAGCTCGACAGGTCTAAACCAATTTTTCGTCGGCCCTTGTCACCGGCCCCTTGGGTCTGATGAGCTGTGGCCTGGGACACAACGGACACACCGACGGACACCACCGGACACACCACCGGACACGGACACCCTTCGAGAGGGAGATGTCGTGAGCAACGAGAGCCTGGCCAACCTGCTCAAGGAAGAGCGCAGGTTCGCGCCGCCCGCCGACCTGGCGGCCTCCGCCAACGTCACGGCGGAGGCGTACGAACAGGCCAAGGCTGACAGGCTCGGCTTCTGGGCCGAGCAGGCCCGCCGACTGGCCTGGGCCAAGGAGCCGACCGAGACGCTGGACTGGTCGAACCCGCCGTTCGCGAAGTGGTTCAAGGACGGCGAACTCAACGTCGCCTACAACTGCGTGGACCGGCATGTGGAGGCCGGGCACGGCGACCGGGTCGCCATCCACTTCGAGGGCGAGCCCGGCGACAGCCGCGCCATCACCTACGCCGAGCTCAAGGACGAGGTGTCGAAGGCCGCAGGCGCCCTGCTGGAGTTGGGAGTTCGGAAGGGCGACCGGGTCGCCGTCTATATGCCGATGATCCCCGAGACGGCGGTCGCGATGCTGGCGTGCGCCCGGATCGGCGCCGCGCACTCCGTCGTCTTCGGCGGCTTCTCGGCGGACGCGCTGGCCACCCGCATCCAGGACGCCGACGCGCGGGTCGTCATCACCTCCGACGGCGGTTACCGGCGCGGCAAGCCGTCCGCGCTGAAGCCGGCCGTCGACGACGCGATCGCCAAGGCCGGCAACGTCGAGCATGTGCTCGTCGTGCGGCGCACCGGCCAGGAGGTCGCCTGGGACGACAGCCGGGACGTGTGGTGGCACGAGATCGTCGAGCGGCAGTCGGCCGAGCACACGCCCGAGGCGTTCGAGGCCGAGCACCCGCTGTTCATCCTCTACACCTCCGGCACCACGGGTAAGCCCAAGGGCATCCTGCACACCTCCGGCGGCTACCTCACGCAGGCCGCGTACACCCACCACGCGGTCTTCGACCTCAAGCCGGAGACCGACGTCTACTGGTGCACGGCCGACGTCGGCTGGGTCACCGGCCACTCGTACATCGTCTACGGGCCGTTGGCCAACGGCGCGACGCAGGTCATGTACGAGGGGACGCCCGACACCCCGCACCAGGGCCGCTTCTGGGAGATCGTCCAGAAGTACGGGGTGACGATCCTGTACACGGCGCCGACGGCGATCCGTACGTTCATGAAGTGGGGCGACGACATCCCCGCGAAGTTCGACCTGTCCTCGCTCCGCGTCCTCGGCTCGGTCGGTGAGCCGATCAACCCCGAGGCGTGGATCTGGTACCGCAAGCACATCGGCGGCGACCGGACCCCGATCGTCGACACCTGGTGGCAGACCGAGACCGGCGCGATGATGATCTCGCCGCTGCCGGGCGTGACGCAGACCAAGCCCGGTTCCGCGCAGACCCCGCTGCCCGGCATCTCCGCGACCGTCGTCGACGACGAGGCGAACGAGGTGCCGAACGGCGGCGGTGGCTATCTGGTCCTGACCGAGCCGTGGCCGTCCATGCTGCGCACCATCTGGGGCGACGACCAGCGGTTCCTCGACACGTACTGGTCGCGCTTCGAGGGCCGGTACTTCGCCGGCGACGGCGCGAAGAAGGACGACGACGGCGACATCTGGCTGCTCGGCCGCGTCGACGACGTCATGCTCGTGTCGGGCCACAACATCTCCACCACGGAGGTCGAATCGGCCCTCGTCTCCCACCCGTCCGTCGCCGAGGCGGCCGTCGTGGGCGCGGCCGACGAGACGACCGGGCAGGCCATCGTCGCCTTCGTCATCCTGCGCGGCACGGCGAACGCCGAGGACGAGAACCTCGTCGACGACCTGCGCAACCACGTGAGCGCGACGCTCGGCCCGATCGCCAAGCCCAAGCGGATCCTGCCGGTGGCCGAACTGCCGAAGACCCGCTCGGGCAAGATCATGCGCCGCCTGCTGCGGGACGTGGCGGAGAACCGTCAGCTCGGGGACGTCACCACCCTGACCGACTCCACCGTCATGACCCTCATCCAGGCGAAGCTCCCGGCCGCACCCAGCGAGGACTGACCAGCACGGACCTAGCGGGACGGGCCCAGCGGGGCGGACCTAGCGGTACATATCCATCGAAAGGCAGATTCAAGGGCACCCGGCGCGCATGGCACCACGCGCGCCGGGTGCCCTTTTCGCGCATATCGTTGGCATCGCCGGATTCCTCCCCTCGCACCTTCCCCCGCGCCCTTCCCTGTCACCTTAGGTAAACTAAACAAAGGTGCGCCGGGAAGTCTGGTCGGCATGTGCTGTGTCCTGCCCACCGACCGGAGGTCCACCCCGTGACCGCGCCCCGCACCACCCGCCCCCGCAAGGTCTTCGGACGGCTGTCCCTCCCCGAGCGGAACTTCGTCGCGGAGGCGCTGCGCACCGAGACCGTCGGCGGTGTGCTGCTGCTCGTCGCCGCCGTGACCGCGCTGATCTGGGCGAACGTACCCGCGCTGCACGACAGCTACGAGAGCGTCAGCCACTTCCACCTCGGTCCCGACGCCCTCGGACTGCACCTGTCGGTCGCGCACTGGGCGGCGGACGGCCTGCTCGCGGTCTTCTTCTTCGTCGCCGGCATCGAACTCAAGCGCGAACTGGTCGCCGGTGACCTCAAGGACCCCAGGGCCGCCGCGCTGCCCGTGGTGGCCGCGATCTGCGGGATGGCCGTACCGGCGCTCGTCTACACGCTCACCAACCTCACCGGCGGCGGCTCCCTGGGCGGTTGGGCCGTGCCCACGGCCACCGACATCGCCTTCGCGCTGGCCGTGCTCGCCGTCATCGGCACCTCCCTGCCGAGCGCGCTGCGCGCCTTCCTGCTCACGCTCGCCGTCGTCGACGACCTGTTCGCGATCCTGATCATCGCGGTGTTCTTCACGAACACCATCGACTTCGCCGCGCTGGGCGGCGCGGTCCTCGGACTCGTCGTCTTCTGGCTGCTGCTGCGCAAGGGCGTCCGCGGCTGGTACGTGTACGTGCCGCTCGCGCTCGTCGTCTGGGCGCTGATGTACAACAGCGGCGTCCACGCCACGATCGCCGGCGTCGCGATGGGCCTGATGTTGCGCTGCACGACGCGCGACGGCGAGGAGCACTCACCCGGGGAGCGCATCGAGCACCTCGTGCGCCCCCTGTCCGCGGGGCTCGCGGTCCCACTGTTCGCCCTGTTCAGCGCCGGTGTGACGATCTCGGGCGGCACCCTCGGGGAGGTGTTCACCCAGCCGGAGACCCTGGGCGTCGTCCTCGGTCTCGTCGTCGGCAAGACGATCGGCATCTTCGGCGGCACCTGGCTGACCGTCCGCTTCACCCGGGCCTCGCTCAGCGACGACCTCGCCTGGGCGGACGTCTTCGCCGTCGCGTCCCTCGCCGGCATCGGCTTCACCGTGTCGCTGCTGATCGGTGAGCTCGCCTTCGAGGGCGACGCGACCCTGACCGACGAGGTCAAGGCGGCCGTCCTGCTGGGCTCGCTCGTCGCGGCGACCCTCGCGACCGTCCTGCTCAAACTGCGCAACGCCCGGTACCGCCGAATGTGGGAAGCCGAAGAGCGCGACGACGACCTCGACGGCATCCCCGACGTCTACGAGCAGGACGACCCCGCATACCACCTGCGCATGGCGGACATCTACGACAACAAGGCTGCCGAACACCGCCGCCGAGCCGCGGAGATCGCTCAGCCGGAGACTCGGCAGGGCACTCGACAGGAGGCCGACGCGCGCCACGGGATGGCCGAAGTCGCGGACGGGGCGGGCGAGGAGGCCGACCGTCCGGCATGATCTGACGGGACGGTACAAAAGAACCCAAGCAGCACAGCAGCCAGAACCACAGAGCAGCAACACACAGCACCAACAAGCAGCAGCAACATGCAGCAGCAACAAGAGGGAGAACGCGATGAGCGCACCCGACGGCAGCCCGGTCGGCGCCGAACGCAGCATCGGCCAGCTGTTCGCCTCGGCGACGACCGAATTGTCGGCGCTGGTGCACGACGAGATCGCACTGGCGAAGGCCCAGCTGAAGCAGGACGTCAAGCGCGGCGCACTGAGCGGCGGGGCGTTCACGGTGGCCGGCGCGGTCCTGGTGTTCTCCCTGCCGATGCTCAACTTCGCGCTGGCGTACGGCATCCGGACCTGGAGCGACTGGAACCTCGCGATCTGCTTCCTGCTGTCGTTCGCGGCGAACGTGCTCATCGCGCTCGTCCTCGTGCTGATCGGCGTGTTCTTCGCGAAGAAGGCGCAGAAGAGCAAGGGCCCGCAGAAGGTCGCGGCGTCCGTGAAGGAGACGGCGGGGGTCCTGCAGAAGGCCAAGCCGCACCCGCGGCCCGAGCTCCCACAGGACCGGGTCCCGGAGGCCATCGAGGCTGTGGCACGCTCGTCGTCATGACGGACCCCGCGATCCCTCCGGCCCAGCCCGCTTCGGTCGTACGGCCGGACGCCGTCTGCGGCGTCAAGGTCACCCACCGCGAGGTCGCCGCGAACGGCGCGCGTTTCCACATCGCGGAGCTGGGCGACGGCCCGCTGGTCATGCTCGTCCACGGCTTCCCGCAGTTCTGGTGGACCTGGCGGCACCAACTGGTGGCCCTGGCCGACGCGGGCTTCCGGGCCGTCGCGATGGACCTGCGGGGCGTGGGCGGCAGCGACCGTACGCCCCGCGGCTACGACCCGGCCAACCTCGCCCTCGACATCACCGGCGTGATCCGCTCCCTCGGCGAGCCGGACGCCGCGCTGGTCGGCCATGACCTGGGCGGCTATCTGGCGTGGACGGCGGCCGTGATGCGCCCCAAGCTGGTCCGCAGGCTCGCCGTCTCGTCGATGCCGCATCCCCGGCGCTGGCGCTCGGCGATGCTCGCCGACGTCCGGCAGACGACCGCGAGCTCCCACATCTGGGGGTTCCAGCGGCCGTGGATCCCCGAACGGCAGCTCACCGCCGACGACGGCGAGCTGGTGGGCCGGCTGATCCGGGAGTGGTCCGGCCCGCGACCGCCGGAGGACGAGGCCGTGGAGACGTATCGGCGGGCGATGTCCATCCCCTCCACCGCGCACTGCGCCGTCGAGCCCTACCGGTGGCTGGTGCGGTCGTTGGCCCGTCCGGACGGCGTCCAGTTCTACCGCCGGATGAAGCGACCCGTGCGGGTGCCCACGCTGCATCTGCACGGCTCCCTCGATCCGGTGATGCGCACCCGCAGCGCGGCCGGCTCCGGCGAGTACGTCGAAGCGCCGTACCGCTGGCGTCTGTTCGACGGACTCGGCCACTTCCCGCACGAGGAGGATCCGGTCGCTTTCTCCACCGAACTGGTCAATTGGCTGAAGGATCCCGAACCCGATCGGTGACCGCGCCATCGCGCCCGGTATCCGGTCCTGAACACCTGTACTACGAACAGCCAAATGCCCGCCGCATAGGCCAATTGGCGGCCCCGAGGGCGGTTATCGACCTTGGGGCAGGGGCAGACGTCGGGGTATGGGCTGGACGCACGACTACAGTGACGCAGCACGCAACCGCCGCTCGGCCAGTGGCCTGAGCCCCCACCGACGAGGTGGCGACCCGCAACTGGCGGGCTCCGACCTCCGGGTGGGCATTCCGCGCATCCTGCGCCGCCGAGCCCGCTGGGTCTCGGTCCGACTGCGTCACCCTCGAGGCTGACGACCTGACGAGCTGACCGCTCCGGTTCCGGCGACTCACGGCTACAGGGCGCAGCTGTCGCTGTCCACCTGCTGGCCCGCGGTCCGCCCGGCGGCGATGTCCTGCTGGATCTCGTCCGCGGTGAGGGCGTAGCCGGTGTTGGAGTCGTCCAGGGACTTCGCGAAGACCACGCCGTACACCTTGCCGTCGGAGGTGAGCAGCGGGCCGCCGGAGTTGCCCTGACGGACGGTCGCGTACAGCGAGTACACATCACGGCGCACGGTGCCGCGGTGGTAGATGTCCGGGCCGTTGGCCGTGATGCGGCCGCGCACACGCGCGGCACGGACGTCGTACGACCCGTTCTCCGGGAAGCCGGCCACGATCGCGTCGTCGCCGCTCGCCGCGACGTCGGTGGTGAACTGCAGCACGGGCGCGTCGAGATCCGGCACGTCCAGGACGGCGATGTCGCGCCGCCAGTCGTACAGGACCACCGTGGCGTCGTACTTGCGGCCCTCGCCGCCTATCTGGACGGTGGGCTCGTCGACGCCGCCCACGACGTGCGCGTTGGTCATCACACGGCGCTCGCCGAAGACGAAGCCGGTGCCCTCCAGGACCTTGCCGCAGCTCTCCGCGGTCCCCATGACCTTGACGATGGAGCGCTGCGCGCGCGTGGCCACCGCGCTGTTCGCGAGGGCCGGGTCGGGCGGCTGGACGTCGGTGATCGGCTCGTTGGCGAACGGGCTGAAGACCTGCGGGAAGCCGTTCTGCGCGAGGACGGAGGAGAAATCCGCGAACCAGGTGTCGGCCTGGTCGGGCAGCGCCTCGGACACCCCGTGCAGCACCTTGGAGCTACGGACCTCCTTGCCCAGCGTGGGCAGGGTGGTGCCGGCCAGGGCGGACCCGATCAGCCACGCGACCAGCAGCATCGCCACGACGTTGACCAGCGCGCCGCCCGTCGCGTCCAGCGCGCGGGCCGGGGACCAGGTGATGTACCGGCGCAGCTTGTTGCCGAGGTGGGTGGTCAGAGCCTGGCCGACCGAGGCGCAGACGATCACGACGATCACCGCGACGACGGCGGCCGTGGTGCTCACCTCGGAGTTGTCGGTCAGCGCGTCCCAGATCACGGGCAGCAGGTAGACGGCGACGAGGCCGCCGCCCAGGAAGCCGATCACCGACAGGATGCCGACGACGAAGCCCTGGCGGTAGCCCACGACCGCGAACCAGACGGCCGCGACCAGCAACAGGATGTCCAGCACATTCACGAGCGACACCCTGTCATGACCGCCAGTCGAGCGGGACCTGCTTCTCACGGTCCCAGGGGTGCTCCCAGCCCGCGAAGTGCAGCAGGCGGTCGATCACTCCGGCCGTGAAACCCCACACGAGGGCCGATTCGACCAGAAATGCCGGTCCGCGATGGCCGCTGGGGTGCACGGTCGTGGCCCGGTTGGAGGGGTCCGTGAGATCCACCACGGGGACCGTGAACACGCGGGCCGTCTCACCGGGGTCGACGACTCCCACCGGGCTCGGCTCGCGCCACCAGCCCAGGACCGGGGTGACGACGAAGCCGCTGACCGGGATGTACAGCTTGGGCAGCACCCCGAAGAGCTGGACGCCGGACGGATCGAGCCCGGTCTCCTCCTCGGCCTCGCGCAGGGCGGCCCGCAGCGGTCCGTCACCGTGCGGGTCGCCGTCCGCCGGGTCGAGGGCGCCGCCTGGGAAGGAGGGCTGGCCTGCGTGGGAGCGCAGGGAGCTCGCGCGCTCCATGAGCAGCAGCTCGGGGCCGCGCTCGCCCTCGCCGAACAGGATCAGGACGGCGGACTGGCGCCCCGCGCCGTTCTCCGGGGGCAGGAAGCGGCTGAGCTGGAGCGGCTGGACCGTGTCCACGGCGTGCGCCACCGGGTCCAGCCAGCCGGGCAGACCTTCTTTGCTGAGCGTCACCGGACCGCCCTGTGTATTGCTCGCGCGTGTCATCGCCACACCACCCCCCGTTCTGCCGATTCCAACGCCCGAACACCACCTGATCGTTCCGCGAGCCACTCCATGGCGGCCCCCCATGCCGACCGCCCCGCGCAGACCCCGGCCGCCGATCCCGCCGACGCCCGAACCGTGCGCCCGTCGGCAGCCCGGGCCGTCGTCAGCCGTTCCGTCATCCGGCCTTCCGTCATCCGGCCCCCAGCGGCGGGGCCGGCCTGCCGCCGGCGTCCAGGTAGGACTGGGGCGGGTTCAGGCGCTGGCCGGGGAAGCCGCCCTTCTCGTACTTGAGCAGCTTCTTCGCCTTCTCCGGGTCCGTCTCGCCCTCGCCGTAGGCCGGGCAGAGCGGGGCGATGGGGCAGGCGCCGCAGGCCGGTTTGCGCGCGTGACAGATGCGGCGGCCGTGGAAGATCACATGGTGCGAGAGCATGGTCCACTCGCTCTTGGGGAAGAGCGCGCCGACGGCGGCCTCGATCTTGTCGGGCTCGGTCGCTTCCGTCCACTTCCAGCGCCGCACGAGCCGCTGGAAGTGCGTGTCCACGGTGATCCCGGGCCGGCCGAACGCGTTCCCCAACACCACGAAGGCGGTCTTGCGGCCGACGCCGGGCAGCTTCACCAGGTCCTCCAGCCGACCGGGGACCTCACCGCCGAACTCCTCCACCAGGGCCTTGGAGAGCCCTATCACCGACTTGGTCTTGGCGCGGAAGAAACCGGTGGGGCGGAGGATCTCCTCGACCTGCTCCGGGTCGGCGGCGGCCAGGTCCTCGGGGGTGGGGTACTTGGCGAACAGGCCGGGGGTCGTCTGGTTCACCCGGAGGTCGGTGGTCTGGGCGGACAGGACCGTGGCGACGACCAGCTGGAAGGGGTTCTCGAAGTCCAGCTCGGGGTGCGCGTAGGGGTAGATCTCGGCGAGTTCGCGGTTGATCCGGCGAGCACGGCGGACCAGTGCGGTGCGCGACTCGGGCTTCTTCGCAGCGACCTTCGCGCCGACGGCCTTCTTGGCGACGGACTTCGCGCTGACCGCCTTCGTGCCGACCGCCTTCTCGGCGGCAGCCTTCTTAGCGACGGCCTTATCGGTATCGGCCGTTTTCTTTGCAGGCATCCCGTTCGTCACCTTTGCCGTTTTCCTACCACCGCCGGAGCCTTGTTCGCCCACAGCGGAAACGCGACGTACAACCACCCGTCCAGCCCCCTCGGCCTGTGCTCTCACCGGCGATTTGGACACCCGGCCAGCCTAAAGCCCGGCACCGACATCCGCCCCGGACCCTGAAGATCAGCCCCCAATTGGACCCCTGCCGCTTACCTCGGGACATGTGTGCGGCATCCTTGTGACAGATCACACTGTTTGGACCGTCCGGCAAGATGGGGAACACGGTCCCCTGGTAAGCAGGGGAGCAAGATCCCTTGAGCAGGTCGAATAGGAGAGAACTCGTGGACGACGTCCTGCGGCGCAACCCGCTCTTCGCGGCACTCGACGACGAGCAGGCCGCAGAACTGCGCGCCTCCATGAGCGAGGTGACCCTGGCCCGTGGCGACTCCCTGTTCCACGAGGGCGACCCGGGCGACCGGCTCTACGTCGTCACCGAGGGCAAGGTCAAGCTCCACCGCACCTCCCCGGACGGCCGGGAGAACATGCTGGCCGTGGTGGGCCCCAGCGAGCTCATCGGAGAGCTGTCGCTCTTCGATCCGGGCCCGCGTACCGCGACGGCCACCGCCCTCACCGAGGTCAAGCTCCTCGGCCTCGGCCACGGCGACCTCCAGCCCTGGCTGAACGCCCGCCCCGAGGTCGCCACCGCCCTGCTGCGCGCCGTCGCCCGCCGCCTGCGCAAGACCAACGACGCCATGTCCGACCTGGTCTTCTCGGACGTCCCGGGTCGCGTGGCCCGCGCCCTGCTGGACCTCTCGCGCCGCTTCGGCGTCCAGTCCGAAGAGGGCATCCACGTCGTCCACGACCTGACGCAGGAGGAGCTGGCCCAGCTCGTCGGCGCGTCGCGCGAGACCGTGAACAAGGCGCTGGCGGACTTCGCCCAGCGCGGGTGGCTCCGCCTGGAGGCACGCGCGGTCATCCTGCTGGACGTGGAGCGGCTGGCCAAGCGGTCGCGGTAGCGGTAGCGGTCGCGCAAGAGGTGAAGTCGGTCGGTGTGAGCAAGGGTCTCGATCCCCAAGGGCACATCGCTCGCGAAGGCTCCCTCGCGCGCGTGCCGCACGCTTACCGTCCCGTCGTGGCCGCCGCCCGGGACCGGCTGTCGGCCGTCTTCGGGACGCGGCTGCACAGCGCCTACCTCTACGGGTCGATTCCGCGCGGCACCGCGCGCGTGGGCCGCAGCGATCTGGACCTGCTCGCCGTGCTGCGCGAAGAGCCGACCGACACCGACCGGGCCGACGCCCGTGCGCTCGACGAGGCCCTCGACAAGGAGTTCCCGCAGATCGACGGCGGCGGGACGCTGCTCGTCGGCCACGCGTGCGTGCTGAGCGATCTGGAGCGGCACGACCTGGGATGGTTCGTGGCGTGCCTGTGCACACCACTGCTCGGCGAGGACCTCGCCGAGTTCCTCCCCCGGTACCGCCCCGATTCGCTCCTCGCGCGCGAGACCAACGGCGATCTGGCCCTCGTCCTGCCGCGCTGGCGCGACCGCATCGGCTCGGCGGACGACTCCGAGGAGGCCCGGCGGCCTCTCGTCCGGTTCATGTCCCGGCACCTCGTACGCACCGCGTTCACGCTCGTCATGCCCCGCTGGAACGGCTGGACGAGCGACCTGCACGAGATGGCGGAGGCCTTCGGCGGGTACTACCCGCAGCGCGCGGAGCAGCTACGGGCGGCGGCCGTCCTCGGATACGCGCCCAGGGGCGACCGCGCCGTCCTCACGTCCTACGTGGACGACCTCGGCCCCTGGCTCGCGCAGGAGTACACGCGCGTGCACGGTGTGAAGGCCCCGAGGCCCGATCAGCCCTAGAGCCCGTGATCACTACGCCTAGAGCCCACGGAACCCGCCGAGCCCACCTGGACCGCCGGACATGTCCTGGATGAGCCCGTGTTCCGTCAGGTACTCGAGTTGCGCCCTGACCGACAGTTCCGCCGCCGGCCACAGGGAGCGGTCGACGTCGGCGTACACGTGCGCGACGACCTCGGCGGGGGTGCGGTAGCCGTCCTCGACGGCCGTCTCGACCTGGGCGAGGCGGTGGGCGCGGTGGGCGAGGTAGAACTCGACGGCGCCTTGGGCGTCCTCCAGGACCGGTCCGTGGCCCGGCAGGACGGTGTGGACGCCGTCGTCGACCGTGAGGGACCTCAGCCGCCGCAGGGAGTCCAGGTAGTCGCCCAGCCGGCCGTCGGGGTGTGCGACGACGGTCGTGCCGCGGCCGAGAATCGTGTCGCCGGTCAGGACCGCCCGGTCGGCCGGGAGGTGGAAGCAGAGCGAGTCGGCGGTGTGGCCGGGCGTCGGCACGACCCGCAGCTCCAGACCGCCGACCGTGATCACGTCCCCGGCGCCCAGGCCCTCGTCGCCCAGCCGCAGCGCCGGGTCCAGGGCCCGCACCTTCGTCCCGGTCAGCCCGGCGAAGCGGACGGCGCCCTCGGCGTGGTCGGGGTGGCCGTGCGTCAGCAGGGTCAGGGCGACGCGCTTGCCGGCCTGCTCGGCGGCGCCGACGACCGCGCGCAGATGAGTGTCGTCCAGCGGGCCCGGGTCGATCACGACGGCGAGGTCGGAGTCGGGCTCGGCGACGATCCAGGTGTTCGTGCCGTCCAGGGTCATGGCGGAGGCGTTCGGCGCGAGGACGTTGACCGCGCGCGGGGTGGCGGGCCCCGAGAGGACTCCGCCTCGCGGCTGGCCGGGAAGGGCGGCTGCGTCGGTCATGCGGGTCCCCCCGGGGTCGTCTCGATGGCCTCGACCGTTCCGACCGGCTCGGTGGTCCCGATCGGGATGTGCTTGGTGAACTCGTCGTGCCCCGGCCAGGACAGCACTACCTCGTCCTCCTCCAGCCGGGCCTCCGCCAGGACCGGGGTCAGGTCGAGGCCGGGGGTCGCGGCGAGCGCGTCCGCGGCCGTGGCGTACGGGGCGAGCCCGCGCAGGGTCGCGATGGTCGGAGGCATCATCAGCAGCTCGCCCTTGTCGTACGAGGCGGCCGCGTCGGACGGACGGATCCACACCGTGCGGTCGGCCTCCGTGGAGGCGTTTCGGGTGCGCTGGCCCTCGGGGAGCGCGGCCACGAAGAACCAGGTGTCGTAGCGGCGCGACTCGAACTCCGGGGTGATCCAGCGCGTCCAGGCGCCGAGCAGATCGGAGCGCAGGACCAGGCCGCGACGGTCGAGGAACTCGGCGAAGGACAGGTCCCGGGCGGCCACCGCGGCCCGGTCGGCCTCCCAGTCGGCGCCCGTGGTGTCGCCGACGACCGAGTCGGGGGTCGGCCCCGCGAGCAGGACGCCGGCCTCCTCGTAGGTCTCGCGCACGGCTGCGCAGACGATCGCCTGGGCGGCCGTCTCGTCGACGCCGAGCCGCTCGGCCCACCACGCGCGCGTGGGGCCCGCCCAGCGGACGTGACGGTCGTCGTCGCGTGGGTCGACGCCGCCGCCCGGATACGCGTACGCGCCTCCGGCGAAGGCCATGGAGGCGCGTCTGCGCAGCATGTGGACGACGGGGCCGCTGTCGGTGTCCTTCAGGAGCATGACGGTGGCCGCGCGCTTCGGGGCGACCGGGACGAGCGTGCCGTCCGCCAGCGCGCGGATGCGTTCCGGCCAGTCCCGGGGAAACCACTGCCCATTAGCCATGGGCGCGAGGCTATCCCCTGGTGCGCGAATGTTCGAGAGGTCCCCGAGGTCAGAGCGCGTCCAGGGGCTCCACGGCCGTACTCCTACGGGAGGAGCTCCACCTGGATCTCGACCTCCACGGGCGCGTCCAGCGGCAGCACGGCGACACCCACCGCGCTGCGCGCGTGCACGCCCTTGTCGCCGAGGACCTCGCCCAGCAGCTCGCTCGCGCCGTTCAGCACGCCCGGCTGGCCGGTGAAGTCCGTGGCCGACGCCACGAAGCCGACGACCTTCACCACGCGCGCGATGCGGTCCAGATCGCCCGCGACCGACTTGACGGCGGCCAAGGCGTTCAGCGCGCAGGTGCGGGCCAGCTCCTTGGCCTCGTCTGCGGTGACCTCGGCGCCGACCTTGCCGGTGACCGGCAGTTTTCCGTCCACCATGGGCAGCTGGCCGGCCGTGTACACATACGGGCCGGACTGCACGGCGGGCTGGTAGGAGGCCAGCGGCGGCACGACCGCCGGGAGGGTCAGTCCCAGCTCGGCGAGCCTCGCCTCGACCGCACTCACGCCTTCGCCCGCTTCAGGTAGGCGACGAGCTGCTCCGGGTTGTTCGGCCCGGGCACGACCTGGACGAGCTCCCAGCCGTCCTCGCCCCAGGTGTCCAGAATCTGCTTCGTGGCGTGGACGAGCAGCGGCACGGTTGCGTATTCCCACTTGGTCATGGGCCGACTGTATCCGCTGTCGCCCGAGGGCCTGTTCCACAGGCCATGTGGCCGATTGCCGCCCCCGTTGTCCACAGCCTCTCGATTGCCTCGGGCGCCGACTGGTTACGCTCGAAGACGTGAGCAGGCTCCAGGTCGTCAGCGGAAAGGGCGGGACCGGAAAGACGACGGTCGCCGCGGCACTCGCGCTTGCCCTCGCCACGGCGGGGAAGCGAACGCTTCTCGTCGAGGTGGAGGGCCGGCAGGGCATCGCACAGCTCTTCGAGACGGAGGCGTTGCCCTATGAGGAACGCAAGATCGCCGTCGCCTCGGGGGGCGGTGAGGTGTACGCGCTGGCCATCGACCCCGAACTGGCCCTTCTGGACTACCTCCAGATGTTCTACAAGCTGGGAAGCGCCGGCCGGGCCCTGAAGAAGCTCGGCGCCATCGACTTCGCCACCACCGTCGCGCCCGGCCTGAGGGATGTGCTCCTCACCGGCAAGGCGTGCGAGGCGGTACGGCGCAAGGACAAGAACGGGCGGTTCGTGTACGACTACGTCGTCATGGACGCCCCGCCCACGGGCCGTGTCACCCGCTTCCTGAACGTCAACGACGAGGTCGCCGGGCTGGCCAGGATCGGCCCGATACACAATCAGGCACAGGCCGTGATGCGGGTGCTGAAGTCGGCGGAGACAGCCGTGCACCTGGTGACGCTGCTGGAGGAGATGCCCGTCCAGGAGACCGCCGACGGCATCTCCGAGTTGCGGGCGGCGAAGCTGCCGGTGGGGCGGATCATCGTCAACATGGTGCGGCCAGAGGTGCTGGACGAGGACGGGCTGGAACTCGCACGAACCGTGACGCGTTCTTCTGTCGCCCGGTCGTTGTCCGCGGCCGGGCTCGGCGGGGCTCGGCGCGGCGGGCGCGCCGAGCGGCTGGTGGATCCGCTCCTTCGGCAGGCCGAGGAGTACGGCGAGCGGTATGCGCTGGAGCACGAGCAGCGCGCGGTCCTGGGCGAGCTGGACCTGCCGCTGCACGAACTTCCGTTGCTCGCCGAGGGCCTGGACCTCGCGGGCCTGTACCAGCTCGCCACCGAACTGCGGAAGCAGGGGATCGCATGAGTCCGGACCAGGCTCACCACCAGGGAAGCACCCGTCGCCGGCTCTCCCCCGCGCCCGTGCTCGACCTCGATCCGCTGCTCGACGACCCGGCGACCCGCATCGTGGTCTGCTGTGGCTCGGGCGGCGTCGGCAAGACGACCACGGCGGCGGCGCTGGGCCTCAGGGCGGCCGAGCGCGGCCGCAAGGTGGTGGTCCTCACCATCGACCCGGCCCGCCGGCTCGCGCAGTCCATGGGCATCGACTCGCTGGACAACACCCCGCGTCGTGTGAAGGGCGTCGAGGGGTCCGGCGAACTGCACGCGATGATGCTCGACATGAAGCGCACCTTCGACGAGATCGTCGAGGCGCACGCGGACGGCGAGCGGGCGGCCGCGATCCTGGGCAACCCCTTCTACCAGTCGCTCTCGGCGGGCTTCGCGGGCACGCAGGAGTACATGGCGATGGAGAAGCTCGGGCAGCTACGCGCGCGTGAGGAGTGGGATCTGATCGTCGTCGACACCCCGCCGTCGCGTTCGGCGCTGGACTTCCTGGACGCGCCGAAGCGGCTCGGGTCGTTCCTGGACGGCAAGCTGATCCGCGTCCTGCTCGCGCCGGCGAAGGTCGGCGGACGGGCGGGGATGAAGTTCCTGAACGTCGGGATGTCGATGATGACGGGGGCGCTCGGCAAGCTGCTCGGCGGTCAACTGCTGAAGGACGTGCAGACGTTCGTGGCGGCGATGGACTCCATGTTCGGCGGCTTTCGCACGCGCGCGGACGCCACGTACAAGCTGCTCCAGGCGCCCGGCACGGCGTTCCTGGTGGTGGCGGCTCCCGAGCGGGACGCGCTGCGGGAGGCCGCGTACTTCGTGGAGCGGCTGGCCGCCGAGGACATGCCGCTGGCCGGTCTGGTGCTCAACCGCGTCCATGGCAGCGGCGCCGCCCAACTGTCCGCCGAGCGGGCGCTCGCCGCTGCGGAAAATCTTGAAGAGCCCGGCATTGTGGATCAGGACGGCGGGAAAGCTGGACTTCGTAACTCTCCCGACTCGTACGACAGTTCAGAACCTCCCGCACCCGATCCGGAAGGATCAGATCCGAAAGCGTCAGACCCTGAGGCACCGGCCCCTGAGGCACCAGCCCCGGTGGCACTCGATCCGGAACACGACGCCCCCGACGACGCGGACCGGACCGTGGACGACCTCACCGCAAGCCTGTTGAGGCTGCATGCGGAACGTATGCACCTGCTCTCTCGCGAGCAGCGCACACGTGACCGCTTCACCGCACTCCACCCGGAGGTGGCCGTGGCCGAAGTGGCCGCACTGCCCGGCGATGTGCATGACCTCACGGGGCTGCGGGACATCGGGAACCGGCTCGCGGCCAACCGGCCGGAGCTGCCCGAAGTTACCGACGTCGCGGTTGCCGAAGCTTCCGACACCTGACCTCGGAGCCGAGGTCTCCTCGGCTCACGCCTCTTGGCTCAGGTCGAGCTCACGTCAGCTCACCGCCGCGTAGTTCTCGTACATCTGGTCGTCGTCGAGCGGCAGGATGCCCGCCCCACGCTCGTACTCCGAACGCGCCGTCTCCAGGAGCCGGCGCCAGGAGGTCACCGTCGGCCGCCTGCGCAGCAGTGCGCGGCGCTCACGCTCCGTCATGCCTCCCCACACGCCGAACTCGACGCGGTTGTCGAGCGCGTCGGCCAGGCATTCGGTGCGTACCGGACATCCGGTGCACACCGCCTTGGCCCTGTTCTGCGCTGCTCCCTGAACGAACAGTTCATCCGGATCGGTAGTGCGGCAGGCAGCCTGCGCACTCCAGTCGGTTACCCAGCCCATACCGGCGCCGTCCTCTCCCGAATCGAGGCTCCCCCACGGCGGCAGCGGCATATTCACCGCCGCCAGTTGAGGACGTTACGGAAGGTGGGCACAGCGCAACACCCCCTTCGGGCCCAATCTTGAATGGCCCGAACGGACTATGCGTAAGCGGCAGATCACCCGGGGGAGTGAGCCCGCGACATACGTGACTTTCCCGTCAAACGGGACAGTTCAGTTGAGTCACAACGGACGCCGAGTGACACACAAGGCGGATTCGGACACGCATCCACCAAAAAAGTTGGGGAACGACCGGAACGATTCGGGGTCGCCGGACGTATTGATACGTAGCCCTGCTGCTGTGACAGTTGAGAGCAGCTTAGGCCAAGGCATTGACGTGTGTCCGGCGAATCAGAACGTAGGCTGCCCCCATGCCAAAAAAGCGCTCGGGCGGTGGTCTGTCGTCAACGCAGCAGGCCGCCAAGTTCCTCGGTGTCAGTGTGCTCGCAGGAGCGGTGCTGGCCGGTATCGCCCTGCCCGCCTTCGGCGCGCTGGGCCTGGCCGCCAAGGGGTCGGTGGAGTCGTTCGACGAACTCCCGGCCAACCTCAAGACGCCGCCGCTGAGCCAGCGCACCACGATCCTCGACTCCGAGGGCGGCCAGATCGCCACGGTCTACTCCCGTGACCGCACGGTGGTCGACCTCAAGAACATCTCGCCGTACATGCAGAAGGCGATCGTCGCGATCGAGGACTCGCGCTTCTACGAGCACGGCGCGGTCGACCTGAAGGGCATCCTGCGCGCGCTCAACAAGAACGTGCAGAGCAGCGGGGTCGCCCAGGGCGCCTCGACGCTCACCCAGCAGTACGTGAAGAACGTCTTCGTGGAAGAGGCCGGCGACGACCCGACGAAGGTCCAGCAGGCCACCCAGCAGACCATCGGCCGCAAGATCAAGGAGCTGAAGTACGCGATCCAGGTGGAGGAGGAACTCGGCAAGAAGAAGATCCTCGAGAACTACCTGAACATCACGTTCTTCGGCGAGCAGGCCTACGGCGTCGAGGCGGCCGCCCAGCGCTACTTCTCCACGCATGCCAAGGCCCTCACCCTCCCCCAGGCCGCGCTGCTGGCCGGCATCGTCCAGTCACCCAGCCGCTACGACCCCATCAACGACGAGGCCGAGGCCACCAAGCGCCGTAACACCGTGCTGCAGCGCATGGCCGAGGTCGGCGACGTCACCGAGGCCGAGGCCGCCAAGGCGCAGAAGGCCCCGCTGGGCCTGAAGGTCAAGCAGCCGAAGAACGGCTGCATCACCGCCGTCCAGGGCGCCAGCTTCTTCTGCAAGTACGTGGAGCGCGTCTTCCTCAGCGACCCGGTCTTCGGCAAGACCAAGGAGGAGCGGGCGAAGGTCTGGAACCAGGGCGGTCTGACGATCCGGACGACGCTCGAGCCGCAGTCCCAGAAGTCCGTCCAGGACTCGCTCAAGGATCACGTCTACCAGTCGGACAAGGTCGCCGCGGCCGCCACGCTCGTCGAGCCCGGCACCGGCAAGATCCTCGGCATGGGCCAGTCGAAGCCGTACGGCTACGGCAAGAACGAGACCGAGTACAACTACTCGGTCAACTCCTCCATGGGCGGCTCGAACTACGGCTTCCCGACCGGTTCGACCTTCAAGCCCTTCGTGGCCGCGGCCGCGCTGGAGGAGGGCCGCCCGGCGAACCAGTCCTACCCGGCGCCGTACCAGATGTCGTACCCGGCCACGGTCCAGACGTGCAGCAGCAAGCCGTGGACCAACCAGGGCAACGACACGCTGGAGAACGAGAGCGCGTCCGAGAAGGGCCCGTACCAGCTGAAGAAAGCCATGGAGCTTTCGGTCAACACCTACTTCGTGCAGATGCTCGCCGACATCGGCATGTGCCCCGTGGTGAAGATGACCGACAAGCTGGGCGTCGTCCAGGGCAACGGCGACAAGGTGCCCGAGGTGCCCTCGTCGATGACCCTCGGCTCCACCGGCCTCTCCCCCCTGACGATGGCCAGCGCCTACGCGGCCTTCGCCAGCCGGGGCATGTACTGCACCCCGGTCGCCATCGAGTCGATCACCCAGATCGTGGGCGGCACGAAGAAGTCGCTGGAGGTGCCGAAGTCGACCTGCTCGCGTGCCATGAGCGAGAAGACCGCGGACACCATCAACACGCTGCTGAGCGGCGTCGTCGACTCCGGTACGGGCCGGCAGGCCGGTCTGTCCGGCGGCCGCGACAACGCCGGTAAGACGGGTACGACGGACTCCCGCAAGAACGCCTGGTTCGTCGGCTACACCCCGAACCTCTCGGGCGCCGTCTGGGTCGGCAGCGCCACCCAGAAGGTCGAGATGAACAACATCACGATCGGCGGCGTCTACCACTCCCAGGTCTACGGCGGCGACACCCCCGGCCCGATCTGGCGGGACGCCATGACCGGCGCGCTGGAGGGCAAGGACAGCCCGTCCTTCAACCTCGTCCACATCCCGAACCCGCCCGCCGCCAAGGACCCCGACGACGGCAACAGCGACGACGAGGACGACGACGGGGACAACGACGACGGCTTCCTCAGCGGCCTGCTCACCAACGGCGGGACGACGGGCGACACGTCGTCGACCGGCGGCAACGACGGTGGCACCTTCTTCCAGGGCCAGACCAACGGAAACGGCAACGGCGGCGGACGCGGCTGAGCAGCGCCGCCTCTGATCCGGACACGGCTGAGCACGACTGACGGCCTCTGCCTCTCACACGGAGAGGCAGAGGCCGTCAGTCGTACCCGTCACACCCGTCACACCCGTCGTACGGGGACCGGGGTCGAGGTCAGCCCGCGAGCAGCTTCTTGACGACGACGGCGACGCGGCCGCCCTCGGCCAGACCGGCCACCTTAGGGTTCACGATCTTCATGACGGCGCCCATCGCCCGCGGCCCCTCGGCGCCGGCCGCCTTCGCCTCCTGGACGGCCTGGGCGACGATGTCGTCCAGCTCTTCGTCGCTGAGCTGCTTGGGCAGGTACGTGGCGAGGAGCTCGCCCTCGGCCTTCTCGCGCTCGGCGCTCTCGGCGCGACCACCCTGCGCGAAGGCATCGGCCGCCTCGCGGCGCTTCTTCGCCTCCTTGGTGATCACCTTGAGGACCTCGTCGTCGGAGAGCTCGCGCTTCGTCTTGCCCGCGACCTCCTCCTTGGTGATCGCGGTGAGCGTCAGCCGGAGCGTCGAGGAGCGGAGCTCGTCGCGCTCCCTGATCGCAGCGTTGAGGTCTTCCTGCAGCTTCGACTTGAGCGTGGTCATGGGTTTGATTGTCGCAGGTGTGGGCGGCCGGACGCCCGTTCATTTAAAGGGCGGCAGGGGGACGGCACTTGAGGGGGCGGTGGCGGGAGGAGATGTCGGCGGCGTCTGACACGATGGGCGTATGCGCGCGCGATACGGAGTACCTCTGTCCCTTGCGGCGGCCGGCGCCGCCGGTCTGGTGTACGCGGCGGGTTTCGAGGCCCGCTCCTTCCGGCTGCGGCGGGTGACGGTCCCCGTCCTCCCCGCCGGGATGCAGCCCCTGCGCGTGTTGCAGGTCTCCGACATCCACATGGTCGGCGACCAGCGCAAGAAGCAGCGCTGGCTGCGCTCGCTGGCCGGACTGCGCCCCGACTTCGTGATCAACACCGGCGACAACCTGTCCGACCCGGAGGGCGTGCCCGAGGTCCTGGACGCCCTCGGCCCGCTGCTGGAGTTCCCGGGCGCGTACGTCTTCGGCTCGAACGACTACTACGGCCCGAAGCTGCGCAATCCCGCGCGCTACCTCTTCGAGAAGGCCCAGGGCCGCCACGGCCTCAACGGCAACGCGCCCGCGGTGGACGTGGTCCACAACCCGTGGGAGGACCTGCGCGACGGCTTCGACGCGGCGGGCTGGCTGAACCTGACCAACACCCGGGGCGTGCTGAAGGTCGAGGGCGTGTCCGTCGAGCTGACGGGCCTGGACGACCCCCACATCAAGCGCGACCGCTACGCGCAGGTGGCCGGCGGCCCGTCGACGTCGTCCGACTTCTCGATGGGCGTCGTGCACGCGCCCTACCTGCGTGTCCTGGACTCGTTCACGGCCGACGACTACCCCTTGATCCTGGCCGGCCACACCCACGGCGGCCAGCTCTGCATCCCCTTCTACGGCGCCCTGGTCACCAACTGCGACCTGGACACGGACCGCGTGAAGGGCCTGTCGACGCACACGGCTGAGGGCCGTACGTCCTACCTGCACGTATCAGCAGGCTGCGGCACGAACCGCTACACCCCGGTGCGGTTCGCCTGCCCACCGGAGGTGACGTTGTTGACGTTGGTGGGACGGGAGTAGCGAGCAGGGAGTAAGGAGCGAGGGAAAAGGGAGTAAGGAGCGGGGGAAAGAGCAGCGCGGGAAGAGGAGCGGAAAGAAAGGGGAGCGGCGGGAGAGGAGAGGCGGGAGAGAAGAGGCGCATTCGGGCCATCCCCCGAACGGCCCACCCACCTCGCCCCCTTTGTCGCACTTGCCTAGCTTGAAGGCATGACCGCGCCGATACCCAGGGACATCCCGGACCTGCCCGCGATTCCGCGGACCCATGCGCTCCTGCTCTCCTCCGTCCCCGCCTCGGCGGTGGTGGCCCCCGCACGCCGCCGCCTCGCCGCCGCGCTCCGCCTGCTACTGGCCGGGACGGCGGCATCGGGCGTGACGCTCGCCTTCCTGCTCGGCAGCCCGCTCCGGGTCCTGAGCCACTTCGCGATCCAGGCCAACATCCTGCTGGCCCTGGTCACACTGCTGTCCGCGCGCCGCGCGTGGACGGCCCGCCGCCCCCTCCCCGCCGCCCTGACCGGTGCCGCACTGCTCTACGCCATGATCACCGGCCTGGTGTACCACCTGCTCCTGGCGGACGCGGCCACCCCGTTCTCGGTGACCGGCACGACGACCGCCCCCACGGGCTGGCACCTGGTCGCCACGCATCTCCTCCAGACCGTGACACCGGTGGCCGCCGTCCTGGACTGGCTGCTGCTGACCGCCCCGGGCTGTATGCGCCTGCGCCGGGCCGCGACGTGGATGCTCTACCCCGTGGTCTACCTGGCGTTCTCGTTCACCCGCGCCTGGCTGATCCACCCCGGCGCACCGGGCCGCTACCTCTACCCCTTCCTCGACGCCGAGGCCCACGGCTACAAGCACGCCCTCGCCAACGCGCTCCTCCTCGGCCTCTCCTTCTACGCCCTCGCGGTACTCCTCGTGGCCCTCGACCACGTCCGCCCCAACCTGATCAGTCACCGTGCCAAAACCGGATTTCGTCTCCAGCCACCGGTGGGCTAAAGTAAACGACGTCGCCGCGACAAGCACCACAAGCAGCGACATCGGGGTGTAGCGCAGCTTGGCAGCGCGCTTCGTTCGGGACGAAGAGGTCGTGGGTTCAAATCCCGCCACCCCGACAGTGAAACACCAGGTCAGGCCCGGTGCTGAGAAATCAGCACCGGGCCTGCCTCGTTCTCCAGAAGCCCTCTGGAGAAATCCTGGAGAAGATCTTGGAATCTGTCTCCGGATCAGCGCGCTGCTAGCGAGCTTTAAGCAGCGCATCCAGAGCGGTCACGGGCGAGCCGAGACTCATGGTCCGGCGCGCGTCCAGTGCTTCCTCCCACATCCCGGTGAGTGCGGTCATGAGCGCCTGCCGCATGCCTGGCGTGATGTGGTCATAGCGCGACTGGACGGAGCCGTCCTCGTGACCCATGCGCTCGTCCATGAGCTTTGGCGGGGTCCCCACTTCCCTCATCAGGGTCTTGTGAGTGTGGCGCAAGCCGTGCGGAGTGAGCCCCGGGGCGATCGGCACCCAGCACGTCTCAGCCCGCTTGGAGGCTCCTCGCCCGCGTGCCGGGATGCCAGGCCACGGCTCAGCAACCACAGGCACTGGCCGCTCTTCCTGACTGCCTCGCCCGGGATACCGCCCTGTCGCGGCCGGTCGAAAGAGCCACGTGGCAAAACCGGAGCGCCGCCAGTGAGCAGCCAACTCCCCCGATGCTGCGTTGCGGATGTACCCGAGATCACTGATGGCTTCCAGCACCTTCAGACGAGTTGGCTCCGACACAGCGTCCGGGCGGTTGAGGACGTTGGAGACGGTGCCGGTCGATACGCCAGAGCGGCGCGCCACATCGACTAGCTTCGCCCCGGGGCGACTTACGGACCCGTTGGCGGTGCCATGGCCGCGGAAGACATAGGCCAGTCCGTGGCACTCGCAAGGCCTCGGTCTCGTCCGGGCGATGTGACTGGCCAGCAGTGAGGCAAGGAAGTCCGGCATGTCGATGTCGCGGTAGGAGTCGTCCTTGGGCGGGCAGCGGTGCAGTTCACCCGTGTCCAGTTCATAGAGCTGCCACTCCACGCGGATGCTCTTCGGTCGGACAAACTCGGGCTCAAGGCCAACGATCTCGCCCCAGCGCATGCCGGTGTAGCCCTTGACGATGCCGGCAACAAACTCGTCGTCGCGGCCGGACAGCAGCGCCATTCTCTCGGCGAGCAGCAGCGTACCAAGTGCGGTCGTGACCGCCTTCTCCGGGCCACGGTTACGTGAGCGGCCGGCACGCTTCCCCCGTCCGCGGCGCTTGGTTGCCGGATTGGAGTCGCGCAGGCCCTCGTCAACAGCGTCGGCAAGGATCAGGTGCAGTGTCGCCCGCCACGTCTTGACGCTGGATGCCGCGTAGGGCACCGCGCGTTCGTGCTTCTCCCAAGCTGCAATGTCGGTGCTCAGGATGTCGGCAACGGCGGCATCCTCGAATGCGGGGAGCAAGTGCTCTTCGATGTGCCGCCGGTAGTTCTGCATGGTGGATGCCGCCAAGTCCTGCGCGGCATACCACCCGTTGACGTAGGCACCGAAGGTGATCCGCTCACGAGGCGCCTTCTTCGTTCCGGCCAACAGCTTCGCTTCTTCGGCGTCAGCTGCCTTCTTTGCCGCGGCCTTGGTCCGGAAGCGGATGGCATCGCCATCGGCGTCGCGGACAGTGGCGTACTTGCCGGGCGCGACCTTGTACCGGCCGCGCCAGTAGCTGCCGAGGTTCTCGGCATAACCCACCTTGTTCTCCTATGAACGGGTGTGCCGCCCGGCTGAAGAGCCGGGCGGCACGCAGAATCAGGCTGCGCTGGAGTGCGGTTGGCCGCCTTGCGCCCTGCGCGGCGTCCTTGCCTTCAGGGAGGTGACGGACGCCGCCGTTGTGGTCGCCCTGTGCCGTGGTGCTTGTTTGGCTGGTACAGGAGCGACATGGCTTTCGGCGGGGCGGCTCTCGAAGATGCGCATAATCTCGGCGAAGTGCTCGGCTGTGAACCGGTAGCTCCCTGCGGGCTTGGTGAAGGGGATGCGTCCCCTGCGGGCTTGTTCCTTCACCCACCACTCCGAGCAGTGGAGAGCCTTGGCAATGTCGCTAGGAAGGTAGACAGGGGGAAGTGCCGGGGGTTCCAGTCGCGGAGCGCTCATGTGGCGGTGACTCCTCACGAGGAAGCGGGATTCGGTGACAGAATTGACAGAACCTCGCCCGCAAGCCGCTGACCTGCGATTTTAGTGCGTTTTGGATCTTTGACAGAACTGAATTAATTGCTGACAGAACCTCGCCGGGGGAGGTTCTGTCACAGGACTCCCGGCGGCGCTGCCGGGGGTTCTGTCGAGTTTTAATTCAGTTCTGTCAAAATCGCGATCATGGTCGTTCGTGCAGGTCAACGGCTTGTGCGGGGGGTTGTGTCAGTTCTGTCAGCGGTCTGGGGGTTCTGTCAGGCTCCGCGTGCGATGCGCGGGTGGGTCTCGTAGCGAGGCGAGGGCGGCCGGCCGCCGCGACCGGTGCGCGGGGGCGGGGGCTGCTGGCGGATCCAGCCGTGTTCCTCGAGCAGGGCCAGGGCGGGGTCCAGGTCGCCGATGGCGGGGAACTCTGCCCGGCGCAGCATCCGGAACAGCTCGCGCTTGGTGAACTGCGCGGGGTTGCTGGAGACGAGCTGGGCAAGGACGGTCACCGCGGATTCGTGGGCGGGGTCGGCGCTCATGACGCTGAACACGTCCAGGGCGTGTGCGGTGAAGTAGTCGCCCAGTTCGGTCGCGGCGGCCATGGTGGACGCTTCGATGGGCTTGTGCCACCCGTCCTCGGGGTGAGCGGCGAGGTGCAGGAGTCCGGCGATGCGGGCCACGGCGCCGTCCCGTTTGGATGCCCATTTCACGATCGGTGCGAAACTCCCGTCCGGACCCAGTCGCGACTCGGTGACCTTCTGGAAGGCCAGGAGCACCGCGTCGGCTTCGGGGGTGAGTTGGATGAGAGCGGGGTCGGTCCAGTCCGCCAGGGCGAGTGTCAGACCTGCCAGGTGTTTGGCGTAGGTGGCGGCCACCTGCTCGTCCAGCAGGGCGGGGGTCAGGCTGCGGGAGCCGACCAGGGACAGGGGCTTGGAGTAGAGGAAGCGGGCGAGGAGCCCGCGCCCGTCTGCTCCGTCGATGCGGCTGAGCGCGTCCAGGACTTCCGGCTGCACCGCGAGGCCGATCGTGACCGCTGGCGAGTCGACGTGCTGGGCACTGCGGCCCTGCCGGTTGACCCGGAGCATGTCTCCCGCGTGGCCCTTGAGGAACATGCCCATGTTGGGCTTGCCCGTGTAGCGGCCGGCGATGATGTCGAACAGCTCCCCTTCGGCGCTCAGGCAGGAGATGCGCCCGCCCTGCTCGTCCAGCAGGGTCCCGACGTTCTCCGGCGTCACGTCGTCCGCGACGAGTTGCGGTTCGGCGGGAACCCTCATCTTGTCGGCATCCTGAGCCAGTTGGACGGCTTCGGCGGTCAGGGTGTCGCGGTGTTCGGGCTCTGCGTTGGCCGCCTTGCCGGCGGCCTTCTCGGCCGCGGACTTGGCTAGCCTCGCCAGGGTCTCCGCCTCCGCCCTTACGGGTCCGGAGAGTTCGATCAGGGCCTTCTCCGCGTCGAGCAGCGGCTTGACCATGAGGTCGAAGACGGCGGACTTGCGGTTGCCGGGGGGCAGGGCGATGGCGGTGTAGATGTTCACGGGCTCGCGCCAGTGACCGCGTACGCACACCTTGACCCGCCCGCCGGCGGCGGTGGCGAGAACCGCCAGGGCCAGGCATCCAGCAAGGTCCGCCGGGGTCTGGGTCTCCTCGGCAACACCGCGCACCATGCCGCCCAACCAGTCGGGGAGGACGTCCACGGGGAAGGTCGGGAGCGGCGGGCGGGCACGGAGGGGGACGGGTTCGTCCCAGGCGGGGCCGGTGATCTGCTCGGGTTCGATGTGCTCGAACCCTTCCCACAGATCCGCGCCTGCGTCGTTGGTGGTCATGCGGCGGCCCTGCCTTCCGAAGCGGGGTTCAACAGCGGGCATGAGGTGCGGTGTTCGCCGTGAGCGGCGATCAGTTGTAGGACGGCGGCGCGGCCGATGGCCTGCCGCTCGTAACCGCAGGTGCACCAGGAGCGGGCGGAGGGGGTGACGCTCCAGGACGGCGGTGCGGTGATGTGGAGCCAAGCCACGGGGCGGCGCCCGTCGTCCCTGCGCGGGTCAGGGCAAACAGCAATAGGCACGCCTTCGGCGACACCCTTCGGCTCGCCCACAGCCGGCGTGTCCACAGGCTGTGGAGCGGCGTTCGGCCCGTCCGGGGTGGTGGTGATGCTCTTCAGAGGGGGATGCCGGCGGGCACTCATGCCGTCGCCCGGCAACGCTGGTTGTGGGCTACGGACCAGTCCAGAGCGCTGCGCAGAGTCGAGCGGCACTCGGACGCGGACAGTCCGGCCGCCTCCCCCGCCCCCTGAAGAGCCTGCTCAACCGTGTGCCGGGGGAGGTCGCCCCACGCGACGAACCGCCCAAGTGCTCGCGCCGCACGGAACAACACTGCTTCCCGCGAACCCGGTTGAGCCGTGGCGACGTTCCGCACCTCGGCGGTGAGCGCTACATCCGTATATCTGCTTGATTGCCCCGGTAAGGCCACTGAGGGGGTCTGAGGCGTCCTGGGGGCGGGTTGCAGGATGCTTTGGAGCCATGCGGGCAGTAAGACCGCTACAGGGCCGCACAGCGCTTCGTAGGGTCCGGCGGGGGTGTGGGATCCGGCGGCGACGACGTATCCGCCCCATGCCCGGGTGTCGACCAACTCGCCCACAGTGCCGGCCGTGTTGGCGAGGTGGGCCCCGGTCGGGGCGGTGAAGTACAGGTGGGTTCCGCCGCTCGCGGTCCGGATGCGGTAGGTGGTGGGGACGGCGTGGCCGGCGCGCTCGCAGAGCGCCCCGAAGGTTGCCGCGCCGTCAGGCGCGTCCGAACTGCCTTTGTCCTTGGGCACGTCCAGGTCGACGACCAGCAGCCCGGAAGGGCCGGTGGCGATGCCGACGTTGAACGGGCCGTGGGACCAGGTGGCGCGGATGCGGTCTGGGTCTGTGGTGGCGCGCTCCTCCCACTTGCGGTGCCTGCTCGAGCAGGGGCCGGTGCCGGGGCAGGACTGCTCGCCGTGCAGGGCGGGCCGCTTGGTGCCGGGGCGCAGGGGGAAGACGTGCCATCCGCGTTCGGCGGCGTCCAGCGCTGCGCGGAGCAGCGCGGAACGGGCGTCATGGGTCATGCTGGTTGTCTCCAGTCCTGTGAAGGGTGCTGGTGGGCAAGGGCGACCCCGTGTTCTTGGCGGAATTGGGGGGTCGCCCTTGGCGTAGCTAGTTGTTCCTGGCCCAGTAGAGGTACTGCCGGCGGACGTAGGCGCGCGGGTCGCAGGTCACGGCCGGCTGATCCAGGTCGAGCAGGTACAGGGCCGCCGCGACGGCGGTTTCGGTGGTCTCACCGGGGTTGTCGGGTTCGCCGAGCAGGGTGATGCGGTCGAGCAGGGCCGCCTTGCGCAGGTAGAACTCCCGGTCCAGTGCGGTGAAGCACTCCCGGGCGGCGAGGGTGCGGACCGTCCAGCCGATTTCGTCGAAGATGCTGGGGGCGTCCGCGTACGCCTGCTCCGGAGTCGGGAACGGCGCGTGAGTGGTGTGGGGCTGGTTCATGGGTGGTGGTCTCCTGTCAGCGCTTGGAGCCGAAGAGCTTGAGGCTGATCCCGCCCACGCTGATCGGGCCGGTGGCGGCGGCGATCTGCACGGCGGTGTGGACGGCGAAGTCGAGCAAGGCGAGCAGGGCGGCGACGGTGGCGAAGACTCCGACCGCGCCGGCCGTGGCGACGGCGAGCGGGTAGAGGTAGTGGCTCAGCGGGCGGCCGGCGTGATCGGTGGTGTGGACGACGATCACGACGGGCTGGCCGGTGGCCTGGGCACGGCGGTAGGCGTCGGCGGGGATGTGCGGGGCGAGGTTCCCGAGCGGGTCTAAGCGGGTCACGACTCCTCCTACGAGGGCATGCGGCGGGTACGAGCAGGACGTATGCGGAATCCACCGGTTCGGCAGTTCAGGGAGGCTGAGACACCCCCTGTCAGATGGGCTGTGGAGGGGGTTTCAGGGGTCTGACCTGGGGTGCCTCCCTGCCTCCCTGATGGATCATCAGTGCAGGTCAGGGCCAGGGATCCGGGTCAGGGAGGGGTTCAGGGAGTTCTCCCTGCCTCCCTGGCCCGGGAGGGGGTCGCTTCCCTTCATCCGTCGGCGGAAGCGGAACCCTCGGTGTCGCGGTTGGTGAGGGCGCGGTGGACGCGGTCGCGGCCGACGACCATGCGGCCGTCAGACTTGTAGGGCTCCGCGCCGGCGTCCTCGAGGACGCGCTTGAGGTCGCCGGGCGTCCACGCGCCGTAGGCGTCCGCGTTGAGGGTGGACAGTCGCTTGAGGACGTCGGCGGTCAGGACGCGAGCAGCGTCACCGATCACGGTGGCGATGTCGGCGAGCGGGTCGCGCTGTTCGCCGCGGTCGATGGCGTGCAGGGTGGTGACTCCGTCGCGCAGGGCCCGGGCGCGGTCGGTGATGGCCTTGGCTGCGTCGTCGTCGATGTAGTGCGTGCGCACCGTGATGGACGCCTGCCCGGCCGGGATGGCGATGCCGGAGGATGCGAGGACCAGGGTTCCCTGATCCAGGCCGGGGCGCAGCAGGTTGGGGGCGGCGCCGCCGTCGACGGCCTTGTCTCCGAGTGCCATGCGGGCCTGGGACTCGGTGCCCAGGGCGAGCGAGGCGCGGGTGTGGGCGCCCTCGCGGACAAGCTTGGGGAGGTTCTGGTCGGTGGGGTCCTGGGTGCCCTGCCACATCAGGACGTTGACCGCACGCCCCTGGTTGTGGATCTTGCGGACGGCCATGAAGTACCGGGAGTTGGATTTCGAGCCGCCGTAGGGCCGCCGCTCTTCGTCCTTGGCCGGGCACATGAACGCCATCTGTGCTTCGTCGACGATCACGATCAGGGCGGGGAACTGAGTGCCGGGCGGTGCCTGGATGCGGCGGTTCATCTCCTCGACCGCGTCCTCGACCATCTCGGTCACCTCGATCACGTGCTCGTCGGTCGGCCCCTGGATGAGGCGGGCGGCGAGGCCGTCGAACATGTTCCAGTCGCCGACGCCCTTGAGGTCGCCCACCCAGAACTCCACCGACCGGTCCAGCGCGAGCCACAAGGCCAGCGAGCGCAGGGCGACGGTCTTGCCCTGGTTGGACAGGCCCGTGATCAGCAGGTGCCGCTGGTAGAGGCTGAGCGCGGCGGTATCGCCGCGCAGGTCCTGACCCCACGGGGCGCGGCCCTTGGCGTAGTCGGCGGTCATGGTCTCGTCGGTGACCAGCGGGGACGGCCCGATCGGCTCGTCCAGCGCGCCGGAGTCGGCGACCCACAGCCGCACCGTCCGCGCCGCCTGCGGGATCGTGATGAACACCTCGTGCTCATGCCGGGACAGGTTCTCCGCGAGCTTGCGCCGACGGTTCTGCACCTCGATCGTCGACACCCCGGACGGAAGCGTGACGTCGACCTCCACCCCGCATCCGGCGATCCGGATCGGCCCCAGCATCGACGCGCCGGCGTCGCCCATCTCCTTGATGGCGTTGCGCAGCGCGGGCACTCCGAGGTCGCGCAGGGCCTTGACCACGATCGAGGGGGTGATCGGCTCGCCTTCACCGTTGCGGACAGTCGCGGGAAGCGCCCACTGGGGTGCGGCCTGCTGCTTGCTGCCGACCGCCCACAGCGCGAGCAGGGCCAGGAACGGGCCCAAGGTCACGGCCGGACCCCACACCACCGAGACGATGGTGATGATCAGGTTGATGAACTCCACGGCCGCCATGAGCGGGGTGACGACGTCGGACAGGTCCTTGGTGGCGATGGCCATGACGATGCCGAGGGCGACCAGACCGCCTATGCCCATGCCCGTGCCGACCAGCGCGCTCTTACCCGCGTCCAGGGGCGAGTGGAGCAGGTCCATGCGGCGGCGGTGCCGGGCGTCGCGGTAGCGCTGCCCGCGCTCCTCCCACTCAGCCGCGAGTTCCATGTTCCCCGCGGCTTCCGCCGTGCGCATGTACCGCTCGTACCGGGCGGCCGTGCGGCCGTCCCACGCGCGGCGGCCCACGATCCGCGCCCCACCCACCACGTACAGGCTGTGCCGGGCGAACGCCCGGGCGGCGGTCTTGGTGGTCTCGTGCGTGACGGCGTGCTTGACGGCGCGGCCGGACCGCACCCACAGCGGTGCCGGCGCCGGGTCGGGGACCACGGTCAGCGTGGTCACGACCGGGATATCGGTGCTCTTGTGCAGGCGAATGACGTTGTCACCCATGGCGGGAAGGCTCCTGACTGCGGGGAACGGGGCGGGAGACGGAGAGGGGGACGGGCGGCGTGTTCACCACCACCTCGACGGCTTCTTGGGCACGAGGTAGGGGTGGCCGTTGACCATGTGGTCGACGCACTGCGGGCAGTCCTCGCGGGGCTTCAGGTGCCGGTGTGCGCGGCGGTCGTGGGCGTGCTGCCAGCACTGCGGGCACTGACCCGGCGGCGTCTGCGCGGCGGCCATGCTCACCACCACCCGGAGGACTTCTTCGCGGCCTTGGCCTTGGCGTGCTCGTTCACGACGCGCTGCCGCTCGGTCGTGAGTGCGGCGATCTCCGCGATCAGCCGGGTCTCCGCCGAGCTCCAGGCGGTTTCCAGCTTGCGTTCCGCGCGGGTCGGGGTCTCGCCCCGCAGGACGCGGTAGGAGCCGCCGGCGAGTCCGGACAGGACGGCGCGCCGTTCGCGGCTGTCCAGCGGCCACATCTCACGGTTGCGGACCGCTTCGAGCTTGCGGGTGGTCTGCTGAATCGCCTTGTCCAGCGGGCGGGTGTCGGGCTTGCCCATCAGGCACTCCTCGAGGAGTCGGAGGGTTCGGGGTAGGCGCAGGGCACACAGGTGCCGAGGGACGGCGGGATGACGTACCCGGCGTCGCGCCGGCAGCGCGGGCAGGTGCGGCGAGCGGCGTTGGCCTTGGCCAGAGCCGCCCACCGGGCCGGCGTCATGGGCCGTACGGGCTTGGCGAGGTCGACGCGGTAGAGGTAGGCGACCAGCGGGCCGCGACGCCGGCGCGGCCGTTCGAGCTGGGCTGCCACGCCCTGACCGCCGGGGCGCAGGTCACGTGCTCGGAGTTGGCGGCGGGTGGCGTAGCCGTCCGGGGCCAGATGCCACCGGAACACCGGCAGCGTGGCCATCAGGCGACGCGCTTCCAGGCCTGCCGCAACCTGACCTCAGAGGCCGAGTGGCCGGCCGCCCGGAACCGCACGGCCATCTCCCGGTACGACAGCGCCGGCGTCTGACTGTGACGGATCTCGTCGACCAGCGCGTCAAGCTGAGCGTCCGTGAGCGCGGGGCCGGCTTCCAGGGCCGGAACGGGCTCGGTGGGGCCCCACACGGGCAGGTCCCATGCGGGTGTGACGTCGGGTGTGACGCGGGCCGTCACGCTGGTCAGCGCCCTGCCCGTACCTGCACCCTGACGCGCCGACTCCAGCGTCGACCACGCCCCCGCGAGGGTCGCGGCGGTCTTGGCCTGCACGCGGGCGACGCGCGCCCCAGCCTGAGTCACGGCCGTCAACCGCGTCTCCTCCGTGCCCGCCTCAGCCCGCAGCCGGGCACGCGCCACGGCCGCCTCGTCCCGGGCTTCCTGCTGGATGCCCCGGATCGCTCCAAGGGCGGACGGGGTGAGCGCGGTGCGCTCCCACAGCCCATGCACCAGCCACAGCGCTTTCGCCGCGACCGGAAGCCAGGCGACGGCCAGCCAGGCCCCGGACGACTCTTCGGCGAGCAGGGCGTGGGCGACCAGGACGCCGGTCGCGATGAGGCCGAATCCCCAGCCGACGGCGGTGACGCCGTTGCTGTGGTCGCCCTGCGCGGCCAGCCTGCGTTCGTAGGCGAGGGTGGCCAGCCATCCCCCGTCGATGCCGAGACCGACGACCAGCGCGACGATCCACGGCATCGCCGTGCCCAGCCACATCACCACCACGGCCAGGGTGAGAACCATCGACACGGCCGTCATGGCGACGGCCGGCAGTGCGGTCTTGGCCTTCACGCCGCACCACCCGGCGCGGTCGCGGCGGCGGTGCGGTTGGTCAGGTCCCGGCGAGCGGCCAGGACCCGGTTACGGGCCCGGCGGATCCGGCGGGTGTCGACCTCGTTCTCGGGGTGGTCCAAGGCCGTGATCTGCGCGTCCAAGAGGTCGACCTCCGCCAGGATCAGCGGGGACTCCAGCTCGATCGCGTCCAGCTCCGCATCCGTCGGCTCCATGAAGGCGGCGAACGCGGTAACAGCCTCCTGAACAGTGACGATGTGTTCCATTGGGTCGTGTTCTCCCTGGTAGGTGGAACGGCCCGAACGCGGCTCCCGGGTTGCCCCCCGGGAGCCGCTCGCCGTTGTTGTTGGCCTGCTCGGCCGAGCAGCCACGGCCCTTGACGCCTCCATAGAGAGGCGTCAAGGACCGTGAGCACTCGGGCTCACTTCGCGACCCATCGACCGCCCGTGTGCAGGCGGCTGGGTCGGCACTCTGTTGAGTTCTCAATCAATGCGCGCTCACTTCGTACTCACCCCCTGTGGTGCGGGGGCTTTCCTCCGGGCGCTGTTTGTGCAGGTCAAGCAGCCACGACTCACCTTCCCCGGTTTGCTTAGGGGGGGTTACCGTCTCGCTTGATAGGTACGGTAGGCAAACTCGAGGCTGCGCGCAACCCCCTCTCGCGATAGAGTCCACTAGCCCCCCTAGGCAACGATTGGAGAGACGTGCAAGACGACATGGAACGGGTCTCCGGGATCACGGACCCCGTTGACCGCGCGAAGGCTGCAATCGACCTCATGGCGCGGTATCAGAGCCACGTGAACGAGCTGTCGCGAGTTCGCCGGGAGGCGATCGAAGAGGCTCAGGCATCCGGGATGACGCAAGCCGAGATTGCGAAGCGACTCGGGGTCAGTCGGGGGCGCGTGGGTCAGCTCGCCTCTGCCGGACCGCCGCCAGAGCGCGCCTTCTTCGGCACGGACCTGGTCACGGTGTCGCTTGGGGGAAAGTACGAAGCGGGCAAGGGGCCCAACCAGAACCCGAGTGAGGTAGTCACCAGGGAAGACCTCAACAACTTCGAGCACGTGCGCAAGCTGCTCGGCGGCATGAAGTTGGAGACTCAGTACGAGGTGATCCCACCGACCGGGATCGTCAACCTCAACCGGGACAACCACGTCGTCATCTGTGGCCCCCGACTGTCCCCGATCGTGGCTCAGGTACTCGAGGGTGACGACAACCTTCGGTTTGCCAAGGATCACGCGTGGCACCTGGTTGACCAGGTGGCAGGCAAGGAGTTCCGGTCACCGCAGGATGAGGAAGGTTCGGCCGGCGACGTCGGATACCTGGGACGACTCCCCCGACTGGACGGGAAGGGGACGTTCCTCTACATCGCCGGTATCCACTCCATCGGAGCGAACGGGGTCGTTCACTTCCTGGAAAACAACCTGGCAGAGCTCTACAAAGAGGTGCGTACGCGCCGCTTCTCCACCCTGATTTCGTGCCGTTACGACCCGAAGACGCTCGAAGTGCTGGAGAGTCGACGCGTCACCCCGCTGTACCGACACGAAAGCTGAGAGCATGCGCGTCGCGATCGACACCCAACCCGGTGGGGCGGCTCCCAATGAGGATTGGGTGGCAGGCACGCCGGCTCTCGCCGTGGTGCTGGACGGACTAAGCACGGCGGGCCTGGACACCGGATGTCGACACGGTGTGCCTTGGTACGTGAGGAACCTCGGCAGTCAGCTTGTCGCCGCGCTCGCGGACTCGGACACCTCACTCACGGCCGGTCTGGCGCACGCCCTCGAAGGGGTGGCGGCTCTTCACCCTGAATGCGACCTCGGCAACCCCGGAACGCCCTCGGCAACGGTTGCGATCTTGCGGCAGCGAGAGGAGTACCTAGACCACCTGGTCTTGGCGGACTCCCCCATCGTGCTTGATGGCCATCAGGGCTTTTCCGTGATCACTGACCTGCGGGTGGATCGGATCCTTCCCGAGCTGAAGGCCGAAGTCGCCCGGCACGAGACCCATACGCCAGGACACAAGGAGGCCCTACGGAACCTGGTGTTCGCGCAGAGGAAGACTCGCAATACGGCGACCGGATATTGGGTCGCGGCCGCCAGCCCGGAAGCCGCGGAACATGCGCTGACCGGCAGCGTCCTCGCCGAAGACGTACGCGCCGCCGCGCTGCTCTCAGACGGTGCGGCATGCCTCGTGACGGACTACGGCATGTCGTCCTGGCCCGAAGTCTTCGCGATGCTTCGGGCCGGGGGACCTCGCGAGTTGATCGACACCGTTCGCAAGGTGGAGGCCACGGATCCCAGAGGGCAACGGTGGCCGCGCTACAAGTCCGGCGACGATGCCGCCGTAGCGTTCTGTCAGTGGTGACAGTGGCTGGTCAGTGCGCCGATCGCCCGTCTCACTCCGTCTCAGTTTCCGTCTCATTCACCCCCGTCCGGAGCCGTCCAAAGCGGTTCACGCTCCGGGCGGCCGGACGGAAATGAACGAGGTTAAACGGGTGCGGATCATGCTCTGACCAGCACGAACAGACCTCGAAAGCGAGTGCGCCCGTTCTGCCGCTGGCAGAGCGGGCGCTGCATCAAGGTAAGAACTTCCTTACCTTGCTCGCTCCGCTCACCACGCGCGACCCAACCCCCGGCCGGGCCTGCGCTCCTACCCCGTTCCAGTGTTCAGTAGAAAGAGGCCAGGGCCACGCACGCTGGAGGAACCGCTCGGTGAGGCGTCCCGGAGGCCCTGGGAAAAGCTCTAGGGAAAGGGCCAATCTATGTCTGACCAAATGAACGACGTCTTGGGGATGGTCGGTGCCACTCTCAACTGTGGTCGAGGCGGAGGGTCTTGGGTTTCCGGCGGTGACGGCGAGATGGCCTGAACAGGGGTTGCGGGACCACCCGATGCCCCGACAAGCCAAGCGAATGCCTTGCCTCGAAGATCCCAAAAAAAGCCGTTCCCGAAAGTTCCCACGTATCGCCCGCGCCAATCGGCGATGCGATTCTCATGTATGAAGGCAACCGCTTCACCTCGTGCGTTATAGATAACATCTTGGGTCATCCATGCGCGTACACGTCCATCGCGGTCGTTTATTGGATCCATGAGCGCGCCCATCTGTTCTGAGGTGCAACCGGATGCGCAGCGGGCCCCATCATGCCTGGCGAAGGCCGTCCAAACGGATATCTAGGGCCGCTTGAAATGTCGGATGGATTACAAACCCGACTGTCGCTTCGAGATTGCTGACTCTTTCAGCGAACTCGGGAAAGGTTCGCACGTAGCGAACGGTGCTTTGGCCACCAGTCATGCAGCCGATGAATCCGATATTGTATAGCAGGGATACCAGGGGGCCATACCAGTCAGACCAGGATCCGCTTGGGTTGTTCCACATTGCAGAGGTGAAGGAGGCGAGCCATTCGTTTCCCCGGAAAAATGGGTCGGCGGGCAGAAGAGCGACGTCCTCAACCCGTCGCGTGAACTCATCCTGCGACATTGGAACGACAGCACCGTTGAACATAGAAAAAACGCGATCGATGTCAGGATAGGACATCTTCCATTCGTCTCGCAGGGCCAGAAGGCGCTTGTACGAGTACGAGTCCTCCGCGTTCTTGATGTCCTCCCACGAAACCCTTTCATTTCCTGACGAGGCCGCGAACGTTTCGTTCACGAACGCGATAATGTCCCGAGGGCGCATCAGGGTTCGGGCGAGCATGTAATCGAAAGCGTCACCTCGCGTGGTATTTACCCGAGGAAGAGCATCGGCGATGGAGATGCTCTGTGCGCCTTGCTTAGCAGACGCTACGCGCATCCGGCTGCTGACTAGGTCGCGGAGCTCCGCAGGACCCCAGCGCATGTGAAAGGATAGCGAACGGAATTTCTCCTCCTGGCCACCAGTCCTGTGCCCGAAGTCCAAATTCTCGAAAATGTTCGTCCTGAGTGCGACGATTACCTTCAGATTACGAATTCGCTGCAAATCCAAGACTGCCCTGAAAAGGCAGCGGATGAGTGAATTCGCAATTTTCTCGTCCACCCAGTCTCGATCAAGGTCGTCAATTACAACGTAGGTGAAGTTTTGTCGACTGTCGAGGATGTCCTCATCGAGAACTTTAAGCATTTTATTAAGTCGTGCCATTTGGGTTTCGTTGACGATCCGCTGGAATCGATCAGTTAGCTCGCGCCGAGTCTCAGTGGAAAAGCTGTCGGCTGATCCACTGCCAATGGTTGCCGTCGCGGTCCCCGTGGCATTCGCAGAAAGTCCTAGGGATCCCTTAGCCTCCTTGTTGATTTTCTCCTCGAACTTTTCTGTGATCTCTCTTACTCGCTCGTCAGCTTCAACCCAGAAGCGATCCTGAAACTCCTCAAGGTAATCTAGCGCTTGGCGCTTCCCGGGGTCCCGCTTGATCTTCTCTCGCAGAGTGGAGAGGAAGTTTGCTTTTGCCGTAGGGGAATCCACCTTGTATCGGTGTCGAATTAGTTCAACAAGCAGCACGTGCTTCCATAGTGCGATGAACAAAGGATCGAGGCTAACCTCCAACTCGTCTAGGTAACGCATAACTCCAAGATTTGTGATGTAACTAAGCGATAGGTCTTCAGGTGCGACACGAACGACGTGATCGGGGTTTTCTTCCTGAAGTCGCTGTAGCAAGGCCGACTTTCCGCTCCCCGTGCGAGCGATCACGAAACAGCGCGGGTCCTCCTTCGAGGAAACAGTCCGGTAGTCGTCGGATTCGTAGAACGCTTCCATGAGGAGAGGGTCTGCCTCTGCCTGCTCTCCACCGATGCTGAAGTTCGATCCACGACCACCGCTAGACCGCATCCGGCCTCCCCAAAAAGGTGTGACGAAGCGCTCATGCTACTGCCGTCTGCGTGCACCGTCAGGAGTTCGGATCAGTCAACTTTGCTTGTTGTTGAACGAGTTGACATGGTCGCTCTCACCGCTTGCGCTC
The DNA here is from genome assembly GCF_040635845.1 of Streptomyces sp. NPDC006872. Lineage (NCBI taxonomy): Bacteria > Bacillati > Actinomycetota > Actinomycetes > Kitasatosporales > Streptomycetaceae > Streptomyces > Streptomyces sp. NPDC006872. The sequence continues at coordinate 692,245 of NZ_JBEYIL010000003.1, read as the reverse complement.
AAGTTGATTGGCGATCTGGATCTGCCATCCCGACTGACTGGCGGAGGCGTCCGGTGAGTGGCGGATGCGCCGGCGGCTCAACTTGCAGCATCCGTCCTGGCACCACCGCGGCCCCGGTGAGGGACGTTTGGCCAACCTGTGGCCAACTCCCCCGCCTGACTGGGTGTCGGCTGGAGAATGGCGAGGTCACAGTTCTGGAGCGACGACCGACAGATCGGTCTTGAAAGCCTTCTCCCTCTCGTGGCACTCACGGGAGGGAGAAGGTTGGGTGCTATCGAAGCGCTTCTGTGTGCAGGCGTCGGGCGGTGGCAGCGAGGAGCCGGCGAAGCTTGTCCTTGTTGACGCCGTAGGTCTTGAGGGCGTGGCAGTTGGGGCACAGGGCGATCATGTTCGAGGGGATGTCAGGTCCGTCCTTGGCCAGGTCTTCAACGTGGTCGACCTGCAAGATCGGCTGGCCCGCCGCAGTGCGTTCCTTGGGGTGGCCGGCGCACTCGGGGCTCTCGCAGTTGTCCTTGCTGCGTCGGATAACTGCCGCCCTTGCGCTGGGGTCCCGTACGAAGCGGTCAGCGAGTGAAGGCTTCTTCAGTTGTCCTCGCTTCTCGGCGTTGGCTTCTGCGTTCTGCGTCAGTCGCTGGTAAGCGTCCTTGTCGCTCTCCGAGGCATCCCGTGCTTCCGGGTCTAGGTCACTCGGGCGGTAGGCGCCTGTGTCGTCGTGCAAGGCGCCTGTGTCAGCCTCGAGCGCTTCCAGAACATCCGCCGGCCACGTATCGCGTTCTGGCGAGGGCACGGGGGCCAGTACCCAGAGAAACTCCCGGCGCCACTGCTTGTCCTTCCCGACGCCCCATCTCAACCGGCGCTGCACGATGACGGCCCACGTCTCAAAGCTGAACTGCTTCTGGAAGGGCTTGTGCCAGTAGCGCAGAGGGCGGCCGGCCGACTGATACTCGGCCATGAGCTCGTTGCCGTCGGTGATCTTCTGGTCGCCCGAGAGCCCGTCTCCGACGTAGGCGATCCAGTCTGTATCCGGCATGCGGCCATCGGCGTACGGCCCCTTGTCGTCCGAGAAGGCACTCAGGATGCCGTCGGCGGTACAGCCGATGCCTGCCATCTTCTGGCCGCCATAGGCGCGCCAGATGGCATCTCGGTCCTTGAAGCTTTCACCGAGCTGGGGGCGTAGAGCGTCGGCCCACCTGCCGGCGAGCAGGTCGTGCAGCCCGAAGTCGTTCAACAGGTCGGGCGGCAGCGGGAAGAAGTGGCGCAGAATGAGGCCGGCTGCGGCTGAGGCCGCGGCTTCAGGGTGCGATTGCAGCAGCTCGTAGTCGTCTTCTCGGAGGCCGCCGGCAGGGTCGGCCTGGTTCAGGGACTCCGGAGTGGGGCGCCGCCCGCGGCTGGTGAGGACGAGATCCTCCGCGCGATCCACGATCCACAAGTCATCGTGCACGAGTGCCCAAAACGGGTATCGCGCGCCGTCCATGCCGTCATCAACCTGGGCGTACTTCTCCAAGAGCGGGGCCACGGCATCGCGCGTAGCCAACCACGATCGCATCCGGGGGGCGCCGGCCACAGCCTGCCCGATGGCCCACAGGAGAAGCACGGGCCGGTGCAATGGTGCGCCGGCTGCGCGCCGTGCTGGCCGCACGTCTCCCACACGACGGTGAAAGGTCTTGGGCGGCTCCACAACGGTGAAGCCCTCCCGCCTCAACCAAGCCACCGCGTGCTTGAGACCACCGCTGAGCCCAGGGGACGAGGGCTTCAGTGCTACGCCGAAGTCGTACAAGTGGGCAACACCGGCTATGGCCTTCGAGTCGTACTGCCGCCCCTCGTGAACGAGCAGGTACGTTGCAGCCGCATGGAAGCGGTACTCGGCACGGAAGGCCTCCGTCCCAAGTCGGTCGTGCTCAGCAATCGCTCGCAGGATCCCCGCGCGTGTGATCTCGGAAGGCGCCATGGTCACACCGTAGATGAGGGCACTGACACAGCCTCTAGGCCGGCTGCGAGCTCTCAGTTCAGGTCATCGACGGCCCCTGGAGGCGGCGTCGGGTCGGCTGCGATGGCGGGTGTTCGCCTGATTAACGGCGTGAGCGCCTGCGACGATGTCAGCATGCCGACGCCTGGAACGCCTCTCCCCGCTGCACTCATCCCCGACTGCACCAAACCGGAAGCTCACAAAGCGGCCTACAGAAGCGCCAAGTCCGCCGACACGATCTTCGTGTGCATCGCTCGTCAGGGATCGCGCTGGAAGGTGGAGCTTGACGCTTTTTCCAGCACTGGGCCCACCATCCCGGAGCAGGCAGCAGCTGTCCTACATTCCGCAGTTGAAGTGCTGGTATCTGGTGGCACGGTGACGCAGGCCAACGTTTCACCTGACTACATCTCCATATGGGAGATCGACACCGAGCAGAAGGCACGCGAAATCGCGGCTGCGTTCCATGCCGCCATGCACGGTCTCCGGCAGCTCTACATCGCCGTTCCAGTCCCACGTAGAAGGGCCTAGCCTCTGGGGCTCGCGGTGCCTCACGCGGTGGCGGGGTGCAGCCAGGGGACCACACGCCGGTTCCTGCATCGCGCGCAGTGAGCGTGAGCGGGTCTTGGAGAATTCCTGGAGATGATCTTGCGTCGGAACCCTTGAGGCGCCAACGGAGACCGATGCTTCCCGAAGCTCTGACCTGCGCATTTGGCCGAGAACACAGCTAGGTGATCTTCCAGGGCCTAATTCGGGACGAAGAGGTCGTGGGTTCAAATCCCGCCACCCCGACAGCTGAGTAGCAGATCAGAGGGCCCTTACCGGGTAGGTGAGGGCCCTCTGGTGTTGTCGTCGCAGCATGCGTCAGCCATCCGGAGTGGAGGCCTGTTCGCGGAGCCGAACCGAATGTTGCGGCCGGTTAGTGATCCCGCTTCTCGGCTTCCGGCTATGTCTGCTCGGTGGGCTGCAGGGCGGTCTCGTGTGCGCCTGCGCTGACCAGGCCTGTTTCGTAGGCGACGATGACGGCCTGGACGCGGTCGCGGAGGCCGAGCTTGGCGAGGATGCGGGCTACGTGCGTCTTGACGGTCGCCTCGGCCAGGTGGAGGCGGGCGGCGAGTTCGGCGTTGCTCAGTCCTCGGGCCAGCAGGCCGAGGACCTCCAGTTCGCGTGGGGTGAGCGAGGCGAGGTCGCGGTGGAGGGCGGCGGTGTCGCTGCCGTGCTGGGCGAACCGCTGTACGAGGCGGCGGGTGATGGCGGGCGCCAGGAGCGCGTCGCCGGTACGGACCGTGCGGACGGCCGCGGTCAGCTGCTCGGGGGTGACGTCCTTGAGGAGGAAGCCGCTGGCCCCGGCGGACAGTGCGGCGTAGACGTAGCGGTCGAGGTCGAAGGTGGTCAGGATGATGACGCGAGGGGTGTCGGGGGCGCCGCTGAGGATGCGGCGGGTGGCCTCCAGGCCGTCCATCTCGGGCATCCGGACGTCCATCAGGACCACGTCGGGCCGGGTGCGGCGGACCCCTTCGACCGCTTCGGTTCCGTTGGTCGCCTCGGCGACGACGTCGATGCCGTCGGCGCGCAGGATCAGCCGGAATCCGGTGCGGACCAGGGTCTGGTCGTCTGCGACGAGCACCCGCAGCGGCTCGGTCACGGTGTCTCCAAGGGGATCAGGGCCTCCACACGGTAGCCGCCGGTCAGGCGTCGGCCGGTGTTCAGGGTTCCGTCGTGGACGGCGAGGCGCTCGCGCAGGCCGATCAGGCCCCGGCCGTTTCCGGTGGGCGCGCCCGCGCCCGGGTGTCCACCGGTGTCGGTGACTTCCACCCGGAGCCGCTGCGGGCCGTATTCGACGGTCACGGCGGCGGTGGCGCCGGATGCGTGCTTCACGGTGTTGGTCAGGGCTTCCTGGACCACGCGGTAGGCGGCGAGTTCGAGGCCGGGCGGGAGGAGACGGGGCGGGCCGGTCACGGTCAGGTCGACGGGCAGTCCGGTGTCCCGGACCCGTCCGACCAGCGTTTCCAGCTGGTCCAGGCCGGGTTGCGGGGCCGGCACCGCCGTCGTGTCGGCGAGGTCCGCGCCTTCGTCCGTCCCCTCGCCCTCGTCCGTCATGGTGAGCAGTCCCATGACGTGGCGCAGCTCGGTCATGGCCGCTCGCCCGCCCGACTCGACGGCGAGCAGCGCCTCGTCGGCCTCCTCGGGGGAGGTTTTCATGATCTTGCGGGCGGCGCCCGCCTGGATGATCATCACGCTGACGTTGTGTGTGACGACGTCGTGCAGTTCGCGGGCGATCCTGGCTCGCTCGTGCTCGACGGCCCGGCGCAGCGCCTCGGCCTGTTCGCGTTCCAGGGCGGAGAGCCGGGTGCGGCCCTCGTCGGTCCGGAGTTTCCAGGTACGCAGGCCGACGGCGGCCACGGCCATCGGGACCAGGATCAGCAGGGCGATGTATTCGTTGGGGACGATCGGTGTCACCGAGTTCCCCGAGGTGCCGACCAGGACGACCGACACCGGCAGCGCCGTCAGGGTCGCCACCCGGTACGGGCTGTACACGGCGGCGCTGTAGACGGCGATGACATACGCGTAGAAGGTCAGCCGCATGACGCTCTGCGGTGTCGCCAGTGTCGCGGCCGTCACGATGCACAGCACGGCGAGCGGGTAGCGGCGGCGCAGCGCCAGGGCACCCGAGGCGATGACCGCGAGGGTCACCATGAAGGCCAGGCCGCCGGGTCCGGAGGGGCGCCGAATGACGTACTCCACGCCGGGTGCGATCTCACGCACCACCACGTTGTTGGCATTGTCGATGCCGTAGTAGACGGTGGCGATTCCGAGTGCCAGGGCCACCAACGCGTCGAACTGCCAGGCGCCCCGGGTGAGTCGCAGCGGTGGACCGCTCGGGAGCCTGGCGTCGCGGACCGTCCGGCGGGCGGCTTCCCGCAGCCGCTCCAGCGTCGTACGTATGTCCGTCACTGGATCATCACCGGATCATTCTCGCCGCCCCGCGGACCCGTGGCGTCCGTCCCGGTGGTCATTTCCCACCGCACCGGATACACCACCCGCCTACATCGCAGGGATGACGTTGCCGGGACTCAACCCAGCGCGGTACCGCAATGGGTTCGGGCGGCGGACGTGTGCGGGCCGGGCCCGCTCCTAGCGTTCACGCAGCCGACTGCCGCTACCCGAGGAGCCTTTCATGACCATGCCGGTGATCGAACTGCGCGAGGTGAGCCGCCGGTACGACGACGGCCCGCCCGCTCTGCACGAGGCGTCGCTGACCGTGCGGCCCGGCGAGGCCGTCGCGATCCTCGGCCCTTCCGGCAGCGGCAAGTCCACGCTGCTCAATCTGATCGCGGGCCTGGACCGGCCCGACACGGGGACGGTCACCGTCGACGGGGTACGGGTGGACCGGCTGGGCGAAGCCGGGTCGGCGCTCTACCGGCGGGCGAAGATCGGCATGGTCTTCCAGTTCTTCAACCTGCTCGACGATCTGACCGTCACCGACAATGTCGTCCTGCCCGCGCGCCTCGCGGGTATGGCACGTGGCGAGGCGAACCGCCGGACAGCGGAACTCCTGGAACTGCTGGGCATCGACCGGCACGCCCGCACCTACCCGGGACGACTGTCCGGCGGTGAACGCCAACGTGTCGCGGTGGCCCGGGCGTTGATGAACCGGCCGGCGCTGCTCCTGGCCGACGAGCCGACCGGGGCCCTGGACACGGCTGCCGGACAGGACGTCAGCAAGCTGCTCACCGGCCTCAATGCCGAGGGCCAGACCATCGTCGTGGTCACCCACGACCTGACTCTGGCCCGGTCCTGCACGAACCGTACGGTCCGGATCGCCGACGGCCGGATCACCGAGGACGTCCGGTCGCAGGCCGTCGCCTCGGAGGCCGTCGCCTCGGAGGCCGTCGCCTCGCAGACCGTCGCCTCGCAGGCCGTCGCCTCGGAGGCCGTCGCCTCGCGGACCGTCACCTCGCAGGCCGTTGCCTCGCAGACCGTCGCCTCGGACGTCGTCCGATGAGCGCGCTCGGAAAGGTGGTGCGCTCGGGAGTGGGACGGCGCCGGGTGCAGACACTGGTGATCGGGCTCGCCACGATGATGGCGGTGGCCGCCTCCGTCCTCGGCGGAACGCTGCTCGTGATTTCCGGCGCGCCCTTCGACGACGCCTTCGCCGAGCAGCACGGCGCGCATCTGTCCGTGCAGTTCGACGCGGGCAAGGTGAGTGCCGGGCAGTTGGCGAGGTCCAAGGACGCCGAAGGGGTGAGCAGTGCGGCCGGGCCGTTCCGTACGACGACGGTCACCCCGCGGTCGGAGGGGGCGGGCCCCGAGTGGCCGATGACCGTGGTCGGCCGGGGCGATCCCGGCCGGGACGTGGACGAGGTGGCGCTGATCGACGGGCGGTGGCCCACGCGCTCCGGCGAGATCGTGCTGTCCGCCGACTCCTCGATCTTCGCGACCATGGGCATGAAGATCGCCTTCCCCGATCTGCCCGGCGGTCCGACGCTGACGGTGGTCGGTGTGGCCCGCTCGGTCACGCAGACCGCTGATGCCTGGGTGGTTCCGGCCCAGATGCCGGCGCTCATCGCGCCCGGGAGCGGCGGCTACCAGATGCTGTACCGCTTCACCGACGCGGGCACCGCCGCGCAGATCACCGCGGGCCGCAAGGCCGTGACGGAATCCATGGCGCCGGGAGCGGCCGTCGGCGAACAGTCATGGCTCACCGTCAAGAAGACCGCCGAGCAGGACACCGCCCTCTACGTCCCGTTCCTCATCGCGTTCGGCACCCTGGGCCTGGTCATGTCGGTGCTTGTCGTCGGCAACGTCGTCGCGTCGGCCGTCGGCACGGGAACGCGCCGCATCGGCATCCTCAAGGCCGTCGGCTTCACCCCCGCCCAGGTCGTGCGGGCCTACGTGGGCCAGGCGCTGATCCCGGCCGCCGTCGGCACGGCCCTCGGTGTCCTCGTCGGCCATCTGCTCGCCGTCCCCGTACTGGCCGAGACCGAGGAGGTCTACGGCACCTCGTCCCTGGCCATCGCTCCCTGGGTCGATCTGGCGGTGATCGCCGGGGTGCTCGGCCTGGTGGCGGCGACCGCCTGGGCGAGTGCCTGGCGGGCCGGCCGGCTGCGTACGGTCGACGCGCTCGCCGTCGGGCGTACCGCCTCGGCGGGGCGCGGCCGGTGGACGGCCGCTCTGGCCGGACGGCTGCCGTTGCCGCAGCCGGTCGCCCTGGGCCTGGTCCGGCCCTTCGCGCGGCCTGCCCGTGCGCTGGCCATGGGCACGGCGATCCTGTTCGGCGCCGTCGCCGTCACGTTCACCGTGGGGATGGGAGCCTCGCTCGGCGAGGTGATGAAGGCCAGGGCCCACGACGTCGCCGATGTCGTCGTGCCCGCGCCCCTGCCGGACTTCGGACCCCAGGGCCCGGCCCCCGAGAAGCAGCCCGAGGTCGATCCCGCCGCGGTCGCCGCGGGCATCGAGGCCGCCGCCGGAACCGGGAAGCACTACAGCCTCGCGACGGTACGGGCGACCGTGTCCGGCCTGACCGGCACCGTCGACGTGAACGCCTTCACCGGCGACGCCTCCTGGGGCGGCTTCGCGATGGTCTCGGGCCGCTGGATCGACACACCCGGCGAGGCCGTGGTCCCGACCCCCTTCCTGGCTGCCACCGGCACCCGCATCGGCGACACCGTCACCCTGAACGGCCTGGCCGAGCCGGTCACGGTCCGGATCGTCGGCGAGGTCCTCGACCCCCGCAACGACGGCATGCAGGTCTTCACCGACGCCTCGACCCTCACGTCCGCCCATCCCGACCTGACGGAGACGAGCCATCACATCGCGGTCACCTCGGGCACCGATGTGACCGGCTACGTCGACGCGCTGAACAAGGACCTGGCACCGCTGGGGGTCACCGCGCGGGCCGGTGGGCTCGACGCCGGCGGCGACGTGGTCGTCACGCTCAACGCGCTGTCCGCGATCCTCACGCTGATGCTCGTCGCCGTGGCCGCGCTCGGCGTGCTGAACGGCGTGCTGCTCGACACCCGCGAGCGCGTCCGGGAGATCGGTGTCCACAAGGCGCTCGGCATGACCCCCCGGCAGACCGTCGCGATGGTCCTGACCTCGGTCGCCGTGACCGGGCTGGTCGCGGGCACGCTGGGCGTGCCGCTCGGCGTGGCCCTGCACGGCTGGGTCCTCCCCGCGATGGGCGACAGCGTGGGGCTCCGCCTCCCCCGTTCCGTCATGGCCGTCTACCACCCGGCCGAGTTGCTCCCGCTCGCACTCGGCGGCCTGCTCATCGCCACGCTGGGTGCGCTCCTGCCCGCCGGCTGGGCCGCCAGGACCCGAACCGCCACGGCCCTGCGCACCGAATAGGAGGTCGGGTCGGGTACGCAGCCCGGGCGAGGCCGTGAGGGAGCGCCTACTATGGGGTAATACGGGATAGATTCTGAGGAATCGATAATGGGTCTTGGCGCCAGGTTTCCGGCGATGAAGCGTGGGTTCCTTGCCCGTGGGGCCGTAGCGATCGTGGTTGCCGGCGGGCTGGTTCTGGCTGGGGCCGGGTGTGGGGGCGGTGGGGGTGAAGGGGGCGGGGACGGGCGTCTTGACGTCGGGGTGTTGCTTCCGGGGGGCGGGGCCTCTCGGTTCGGGCAGTTCGATCGGCCGCTCATCCAGGCGAAGCTGAAGGAGCTGTGTTCCGGGTGTCCCGTCGTCATCGCCGCCACGCCCGATCCCGCGGTTCAGCGACAGCAGCTCGAGGCCATGATCGTCAGGGATGTGGACGTTCTGATCATCGCTGCCGTCGATCCCCAGTTGCTGCATTCGTCGGTCGACGCCGCTCATCGGGCCGGGATTCCCGTGGTCGCCTATGACCGGCTCGCCGAGGGGGCCATCTCCGGGTATGTGACGTTCGACGGTGCGACCGTCGGGCGGCTTCAGGGGGAAGCCCTGCTCAAGGCCATGGGTCCGCAGCCTCAGGGGCGGCAGATCGTCATGATGAACGGGGCCACCACCGATCCCAATGCCGGCTGGTTCAAGCGGGGGGCGCTCTCCGTCCTCGACGGCAAGGTGAAGATCGGCAAGTCCTACGACACCGCCGGGTGGCGGCCCGAGAACGCCTTCGTGAACATGAAGGGAGCCATCGCAGCCCTGGGGGCCGGGAACATCGACGGCGTCCTTGCCGCCAATGACAGCCTCGCCGGCGCGGTCATCTCCGCGCTCAACGCCACCGAGGTCAGACCGCTGCCGCCGGTCACCGGGCAGGATGCCGACCTCGTGGCCGTGCAGCGGATCGTCAGGGGCGAGCAGTACATGACCGTCTACAAGCCCTACAAGCCCGCGGCCGACGCCGCCGCCGAGATGGCCGTCGCCCTCGGGCGCGGGGAGTCGGTCGCGTCCATCGCCACCGGGACCGTCGACAACGGCACCACCGAGGACATCCCCGCCGTGCTCCTTCCGTCCGTCTCCGTGACCGTCGGGAACATCAAGGACACGCTCGTCAAGGATGGTATGTACACCATTGATGAGATTTGTACTCCTAAGCTGCGGTCTGCGTGTGAGGACGCAGGACTGATCCGGTGAGGAGGTGGCCTCCGTGCCTCAGCCCCTGCTCGCGCTGCGTGGCGTCTCGAAGCGGTTCGCCGCCGTCCAGGCCTTGGTGGACGTCGAGCTGGAGATCAGGGCCGGGGAGGTGGTCGCGCTGGTGGGCGACAACGCCGCCGGTAAGTCCACGCTGGTCAAGGTGATCTCGGGGGTCGGCCCCGCCGACCGGGGCGTCATCGAGTGGCAGGGTAGCGCGATCCAGATCAAGCGGCCCCAGGACGCCCAGGGGCTGGGCATCGCGACCGTCTATCAGGACCTCGCGATGTGCGACAACCTCGACGTCGTCGGCAATCTCTTCCTCGGGCGGGAGATCCATCGGTTCGGCATCCTCGACGAGGTCGAGATGGAGCGGCACACCAACGAGCTGCTGCACACCCTGTCCATCCGCATTCCCGATGTGCGGGCGCCGGTCGCCTCGCTCTCCGGCGGTCAGCGGCAGGTCGTCGCCATCACGCGCTCGCTGCTCGGCACGCCCCGGCTGCTGTTGCTGGACGAGCCCACCGCCTCGCTGGGCGTCGAGCAGACCAGTCAGCTCCTCGACCTCATCGAGACACTGCGCGACCAGGGCCTCGGGATCCTGCTCATCAGCCACAACATGGGCGACATCAAGGCCGTCGCCGACCGGGTGGCCGTCCTGCGCCTCGGCCGTAACAACGGGCTCTTCGACGTGAACACGACCTCCCAGGAACAGATCATCTCCTCCGTCACCGGCGCGGCGGACAACGCCGTCGGCCACCGTTCGACCCGCCCGGAGGAGACGTGGCCGTGAAGGGGAGGCCGCCGGCGGAGTACTTCGGCGCTGTGCGTCGGCGGCTGCATGAACGGGATCTCGGGCCGGTGCCCGTTCTGCTCGCTCTCGCCGTGACCTGGGCGGTCTTCCAGGGGCTCAACGACAACTTCCTCTCGCCGCGCAACCTGTCCGTCCTGAGCGTGGACATCGTCGGGACGGGCATGATCGCCGTCGGCATCGTGTTCGTGCTGCTGATCGGTGAGATCGACCTGTCGGTGGGGTCGCTCGCCGGGCTGTCCGGCGCCATGTTCGCGGCGCTGAACGTGAACCTCGGGATGCCGGAATGGCTCGCGGTCGTCATCGCGGTGGTCGGCGGTGCGGCCGCCGGGGGCGTCCAGGGGTTCTTCTTCGCCAAGATCGGGGTGCCCGCGTTCGTGGTGACGCTGGCGGGGCTGCTGGCCTGGAACGGCCTGATGCTCTACCTGCTGGGGACCGAGAGCAGCATCAACTTCGACGAGGACGGTCTGGTCGCCACGCTGACCAGCCACTACTTCAGTGCTGCCGTCGTCACGTACGGCGTGGCGGCGCTGGGCACGGCCGCGTACCTCCTCGTCTCCTTCCACGACCGACGGCGGCGCGACGCCGCCGGGATGCCGCACCGGGCCGTGAGCGAGATCTGGGCGCGCACGGCGCTGCTCGCGGTGGTCACGTTCGCCGTCGTCTATGTGCTGGGGCGGTTCGAGGGACTGCCGCTGGCGCTTCTGATCTTCATCGGGGCGATCGTCGCCACGGACCTCTTTCTGCGCCGCACGCCCTACGGCCGGCAGGTCCTCGCGCTGGGCGGCGGGGTGGAGGCGGCGCGGCGGGCGGGCGTCCATGTGGCGCGGGTGCGGATCGCGGTGTTCGTCGCGTCGGGGGGCCTGGCCGCGATCGGCGGTCTGTTCGTGGCGTCCCGGCTGACGTCCGCGAGCTCGGTGCCGGGCTCCGGCATGCTGCTGATCAACGCGATCGCCGCCGCCATCATCGGCGGCACGAGTCTGTTCGGCGGGCGGGGCTCGACCTGGTCCGCGCTGCTGGGGGTGCTCATCATCCAGTCGATCGCCTCGGGCATGGCGCTGCTGGGGGTCGAGCCGCCGGTGCAGTTCATGATCACGGGCGGGGTGCTGCTCGCCGCGGTGACCTTCGACTCGTTGGCACGGCGGGCCGCGGAGTCACGCGGGCGGGTCTGAGGCCCGTTCCCGGAGGCCGCGGCCGGCCCCCGGGTGGGTCTCCGTGCGCTGTGGCTTGCGGCCTCAGTGCGCCGCGCCGTCCGGTTCGTCCGCCGCTGACGGGTGAACGTATCTGCCGCGGTCGAACGGGGTGAACCAGTCGCCGATCGCCAGTGGGGGGACCGCCAGGGGGGAGCCCGCCAGGGGCGGGGTCGGAGGGACCGCCAAGGGCGGGACTCCGAGAGCCGCTTCCCTGTGGTCCTCGTCGATGCCGTCCGGCGAGTCGTCGTAGAGCCAGTCGTAGAGCCAGTCGTGGTCCAGGTCCTCGAACACGCTGCCGGCGAACGCGTCGAGGGCGGCCGAGACGTCGTCGTCGAGGAGCTCGTACAGCTCCAGGGTCATGGTCGCCTGGCCCAGCAGGAACCTCAGGGCGAGTCCCTCGGCGACGCAGCTGAGCCGCTGGAAGCTGCCGTCGGTGAAGCGGGTGGTCATGGCGATCACCGTGACCAGGAAGCGGCGGGCGAAACGGGCGTCGTACTGGAGGGCGTAGCGGTCGGGAAGGCGTTCCAGGTGCCAGAGGGGACCTTCGCACTCGGCGACGGTGGCGTCCTCCTGGGTCAGGACCTGGACGTCCTCGAACAACTCGTCCACCAGGGAGTCGGTCGCGTGGACGAGGGCGCCGGCGGCGAGTCGGGCGCTCTCGGTCGGGACGGCGTCGTCGAGCACGCCGAACACGGCCGGCGGGAAGGAGCGGAGTTCGTCCGCCAGGCTCAGCATCCGGACGCGGGCGGCCTCGGCCTTCGCCCCGGCCGCGTAGCGCTCCGCGACGCCGTCGGTCACCGGGACCTCGCTGTGCCGGGCCTTGCGGACGGCGGGGTCGTCGGGCGGTGCGTCGGGGCCGTCGGCCGCGTCGAGGCTCTCCCTGGCCAGATCCTGGTGCAGTTCGACCTCGCACCGCTCGATCTTCCAGTCGGCCAGCAGCTCCGTGCGCTCCAACAGTTCGTCGACCAGCGCCTGCACCGAGTCCTCGGCGAACTCCAGGGCCGGTGCGTCCACGATCACCTTCAGCAGGGCTCCGCCGGAGTAGACGGCCACGATGGTGTCGAGAAGTTCGACCTCCACACCGTCGGGCCCTTCGACGGCCCTGACGGACTCGAATCCGTCCTCGATGAGCGCCACCGCGCCGGCGCGCTGGAGCGGGTCCATCTCCGGAGTGCCCTCCGGGATGCTGGTGTCCACGGTCACTACGTACGTCACGTGTCCGAGCCTCGCAGGAAGGGGCCGCTCTGCGCGAGGGGATGGATCGAGGTTCGCCTGTTGGAAAGCTCCAGGCTATGCAGACGGTGAGCGGGAGGTCAGCGGAGGGTGCGCACACCCGGGGATGTTTCAGTGATCCCGATCACAACGGGAGAGGAGCTGTGCCGTCCACTCCCGTCGGACCAGCAAGGCTTGTTAGCTTTGGCCATAGCCCGGTCGCTGGTGCATCCCCCGTCACCAGCGATCGGGCCTTTGTCTGCCCAGGGGCCGAAGGCGGGGAGGCGCGGGCCGCCCGGGCGCTGGAGTCGTTCTAGCCGGCGCCACCCGGTCCGGTGCCGGCGGTCTGTGCCAGCCAGTGGGCGACCCGGCGCAGAGTGGTCTCGTCGACGTGGTCGACCAGGGCTTTGACGGCCGCCTCGTCGTCTGGGGTGAGGTCGTAGAGGCCGGCCTTGCCCAGGCCCGCCATCAGGACCTGCTGGCGGCGGTCCTCCATGCGTTCCGCGAGCTTGGCGTGGCCCTGGGAGGCGCCCGGGAGGGCGGCGCCGTCGGCGGGCGTCGGCGGGGATGCGGTCTCCGGCCCTGAGACGGCCTCCGAAACGGCCGGGTCGAAGCGCTCCCACTCCCCGGCCTCATCGACCGCCCCGACCTCCCCGCCCTTCGGGCCCCACAGGGCGACGATCGCCTCGTCGCCCCGGGCCCGTTTGACCTGGGTCATCTCGCCGATCGCGTACAGCACCGGCGTGCGGTCGGGGGAATCGGCGGCCTGCCGCCAGGACGCCGAGGGCGGGTCGTAGAACATCGCCACCCAGCGGGGAGCCCCCGGCGGCTGCGGACTCGGAGAAGGACGGGTCGAACCGGTCGAACGGGCCTCCATGGCGCTCACCCCTTCTGCGTCGGTGCCCCAGACGATATCTGACGGACCGTCAGCTATCCAGGGGCGGCATGCCCGCGACAACCCGCAACGAGGGGTCGGCGGCTTGTGGGGTCGGCAGGTCGGCAGGTCGGCTAGTCGACAGGCCAGCTAGTCGGCAGGCCAGCAGGTCGGCAGGCCAGCGAGTCGGCAGGCCGACGGGCCGACGGGTCGACGGGTCGGCAGGTCGGCGGGCCAGCGGGCCAGCGGGTCGGCAGGCCTGCGGATCGGCAGGCCCGCGGGTCGGCAGGCCCGCGGGTCGGCAGGCCCGCGGGTCGGCGGGTCGGCGAGTCGGCAGGTCGACGGGCCGACGGGTCGGCAGGTCGGCGGGCCAGCGAGTCGGCAGGTCGACGGGCCGACGGGTCGGCGGGCCAGCGGGCCAACGAGCCAACGAGCCAACGAGCCGGCGGGCCAGCGGGCCAGCGGGCCAGCGGGCCGGCGGGCCAGCGGGCCGGCGGGCCAGCGGGCCAGCGGGTCGGCAGGCCTGCGGATCGGCAGGCCTGCGGATCGGCAGGCCTGCGGGTCGGCGGGTCGGCGGCCTACTTGGCCGCCGCTGCGATCGCCGCGCGTGCGCGGGCCCGGAAGGCCTCCAGTTTGTCCACCGGCTCGGTCAGCTGCCGGCTGCGCGGCCGGATGCCGACGTCGTGCCCCGCGGCGGCCCTGCGCAGTGCGCCCACCGTGGCCTGGTCCCTCGGGACATGGCTGAACGGGTCGAAGGAGTACCAGCGCATCGCGTTCTCGTGGCTCATCTTCGCGATGTCCGAGTCCGGGACGGCGCAGTCCACCAGCACCTCGTGCAGCTGTTCCGGGGCGTCCGGCCACAGGGAGTCGCTGTGCGGGTAGTCGCCCTCCCAGGCGATGTTGTCGATCCCGATGTCGTGCCGGAGCCGGACGCCCAGCTTGTCGGTGATGAAGCAGGTCAGGAAGTGCTCGCGGAAGACCTCGGAGGGCAGCTTGCCGCCGAAGTCCTGGAGGGTCCAGGCCGCGTGCATCTCGAAGGTGCGGTCCACGCGCTCGAGGAAGTACGGGATCCAGCCCGTGCCGCCCTCCGACAGGGCGATCTTCAGATCCGGGAACTCCTTGAGCGTGCGGGACCACAGCAGGTCGGCCGCGGCCTGGACGAGGTTGATCGGCTGCAGCGTGATCATGACGTCGGGCGGCGAGTCCACGGCCGGGATGGCGAGGCGGCCCGAGGAACCGATGTGCACCGACAGCACGGTGCCGGTGTCACAGGCCGCCTGCCACACCGGGTTCCAGTACGGGTCGTGGAAGCTCGGATAGCCGAGCACCGCCGGGTTCTCCGGGAACGTCATCGAGTGGCAGCCCTTGGCGGCGACCCGCCGCATCTCGCCCGCGCACAGTTCGGCGTCCCAGATGGCGGGGAGGGCCATCGGGATGAAGCGACCGGGGTAGGCCCCGCACCACTCGTCGATGTGCCAGTCGTTGTAGGCGCGCACGAGGGCGAGCGAGAAGTCGGAGTCCTCGGTGGCGAACAGCCTGGCCGAGAAGCCGGGGAAGGACGGGAAGTTCATCTGGACGAGGATCCCGCCGGCGTTCATGTCCTTGACGCGCTCGTGGACGTCGTAGCAGCCGGGCCGGATCTCGTCCATGCCCTGGGGGTCGAGGCCGTACTCCTCCTTGGGCCGCCCGGCCACGGCGTTGAGCGCGGCATTGCCCACCGTGTTGTCGCGGAACTGCCATACATCGCTGCCGTCCTCGCGATGCACGAGGCGCGGGGCGTCGTCGCGGTACCGCTTCGGGAGGTGGTTCACGAAGACGTCCGGCGGCTCGATGATGTGGTCGTCCACGCTGATCAGGATCAGGTCGTCCCGTTCCATGCCGGTTCCTTTCGAGCGTTCGGAGCGATCGAGCAGGAGCCTCTCTGTAAACGTAAATTACATTCTCACCAGAGGAGACTCAACCTCCGGAACGTGACCACCCTTGAGAGAAAAAGGAGTTCAGACGCCGCCGACGCCGTCGCGGGCGAGCGCCGCTTCCCGGTGGTCGTTGCACACCGGGAGGGGGGCGTCGTCGGCGACCGGGTGCCGCTGATGGGCCTGGAGGGCGGCGCTGACCAGCGTCATGAGCAGGTCGATGTCCGTCTCGCACTCCAGATGGACGGTCACCCACGGCGAGCCGGGCAGCAGCCGGATGGCGCTGGAGTGCCTCAGATCCTTCTCGAACCGACGGATCGCCTTGGCGGTGAGATGCAGGTCGACACTCCGGTCGGAATGGAAGTGCGCGATCTCGACCCCGCCCGAGCGCAACGCCCGACCGGTGCCGCAGCTGGGCCGGCCCTCCGCGAGGTCCGGCCAGATCGCCAGTCGTGTCAAGGCACGCGAGGCCGCCGTCATGACCCCATCATGGGGCGATCACCGCCCGGCCACCAGAGGTTGAGGAAGGCTTAACCGGGCTGTAGCGGGACAGAGGGCGTCCCGGAGCACGGGTTCAGGGCTCGGGAGATCACCTTCAGGGGCCGGGGATCAGGCTCGGGAATCAGGTACCGGCTCGCGGCAGGTCAGTTGTTCCACGACTCGTCGTAGGGGTCACGGGGTGTCTTGGTCGGTTTGGCCGCGGTGACCTTGATGAACGGGATCGGGCCGTCGTTGACCGGGTCGCGGGTGGTGCGCGGGGTGTACGTGCCGGTGACGATCAGCCAGGTGTCCGGTTGGAGGACCGGGGGAATCGCGCCGGTCAGGCCGACCTTGACCGGCTGGGCGTCGGCGGCGCAGCAGTTGAGGGCCATGCGGATCAGGTACGGGGTGCCGTCGTGGTCCAGCGCCACGAAGCCGGTGAGTTCGACCTCGCGCCCGGTGAGGGTGCGGCCGTGGTCGTACACGGCTCGGCCCGCGTAGTCGACGACGCTGAGGGGCAGCGGGTCGGTGGCGGGGAGGGCGGGGTAGGCGAGGGGCTCCTGGAGGGCTGTGCCGGTGCGGGTCGCGCTGTACGAGCCCAGGGCCGGCGGGGCGACCAGGATCAGCGCCAGGAGGGGGAGGATCAGCAGCCAGGAGACCCGGGGTTCGGGGTGCGGGGCGTGCCCCTGGGCATCCGTCTGCTGCTGCTCGCGCTGTGTTCTCCTGCGCTCGTACCAAGCCGTCGCCAGCGCTGTCAGGATCAGGATCGCGCCTGCCGCCAGCAGCAGGGGGCGCAGGCCCGCCTTGACGTAGCGGAGGTAGAGGTCGGTGGTGCCGGCGTGCAGAAGGGCCGCGCCGAGGAGGAAGAGGACGGCCGCCTGGGACTGTCGGTTCACAGGAGTATCCATCCCGTCAGCAGCGCCGACGTGATCGCCAGCGCGAAGGTCGCCGGGGCGAAGCGCAGGGCGAAGCCCCGGCCGAACGTGCCCGCCTGCATCGCGAACAGCTTGAGGTCGATCATCGGGCCGACCACCAGGAAGGCGAGCCGGGCCGTGAGGGAGAACTGGGTCAGGGAGGCGGCGACGAACGCGTCCGCCTCCGAGCAGATGGAGAGGATCACCGCGAGGACGGCGAGGGTCAGCACGGCAACCGCCGGGTTGTCCGCCGCCGTGCGCAGCCAGCTCTCCGGGGCGACGGCCTTCAGGGTCGCCGCCGCCATCGCGCCCACGACGAGGAAGCCGCCCGCGTGCATCACGTCGTGCCGGACGGAGTCCCAGAACGCGGCCCCCTTCGTCTCGCCCTCGTGCGGCGCGTGCTCCGGCAGGCGCAGCCAGTCCGTGCGGCCCAGCCGTTGCCACAGCCAGCCCATCGCGCACGCCGCGAGCAGGCTGGCCACGAAGCGGGCCAGCACCATCTCCGGGTTGCGGGGGAAGGCGACGGCCGTCGCCGTCAGCACGATCGGGTTGATCGCCGGCGCGGAGAGGAGGAAGGCGAGGGCCGCGGCCGGGGTGACGCCCCGGCGGACCAGGGCGCCGGCCACCGGGACCGACGCGCATTCGCAGCCGGGCAGCACCGCGCCGGCCATCCCCGCGACCGGCACCGCGAGCGACGGACGGGAGGGGAGCGCGCGGGCGAAGAAGGAGGGGGGCACGTAGACGGCTATCGCCGCCGACAGCAGGACTCCGAGGACGAGGAACGGCAGGGCCTGGACCACCACCGCCACGAACACCGTCGTCCAGCTCTGCATCACCGGGGCGGACAGCGAGCGGCGGATCGGGCCCTGCAACAGCGCCAGGAGGAGCAGGACGATGGTCAGGACCAGGGGGGAGGTGAGGCGCCTGGGCTCCTCCGGCGTCCGCTCCCCCGGCGTGCGCGCCTCCGGCGTCCGCTTCTCCGGCATGAGTGCCTCTGGCGTGCGCGGGGCCGGCTCGGTGATGGCCACGGGTCGCTCCCTGTTGCCTGTTGCTCGCATTCGCTCCCTTTCATACGGAAGTTCCGGGCGGGGTGTTCACGTCCTCCGGGTCCTGCGCGGTCATCCGTGACACCTCGGTGGGACCTCCGTGGAACCTTCCGTCCCGGTGAGGCAGTCTTCTCCCTCGTGGGGAGCGTTCCGAATCAGGGTCAGCCGCCGGGGGCCGCCGGCGCGCACATGGTGGTGTGCGGCGACGACGGTCTGGCGCACCGCCTCGCCGCCGAACTGCGCGGCGTCTACGAGGAACAGGTCACCCTCGTCGTGCCGCCCACCGAGCGAACGGTACGGCCGCCGGTCGTCGGGCGGGCCCGGGCCGTGTCGGCGGCGCTGCTCGACCGCGTCGTGAGCGCCGCCGTCAGCCGGGCCGCGGGCACGGCCGCGCCCGTCGCCCCGAGCGAACCCGTCGGCGGACAGCGGACGTTGGAGGCCGTCGAGGCCACCGAGGCCGTGCTCGCCGAGGCGGGTGTGGAGCGGGCCGCCGCGCTGGCGCTCGTGTACGACGACGACGAGACCAACATCCGCGCCGCCCTCACCGCCCGCCGGCTCAACCCCCGGCTGCGGCTCGTCCTGCGGCTGTACAACCGGCGGTTGGGCCAGCACATCGAGGAACTCCTCGACCAGGCCGCCGCGTTGGTCGACGCCGGGTACTCCGGCGGCGAGGCCTCGACCACCGTCCTGTCCGACGCCGACACCGCCGCTCCCGCGCTGGCCGCGACCGCCGTCGCCGGCACCACCAGGGTCGTCCAGACGGACGGGCTGCTGCTGCGCGCCGTCGAGCGGCCGCCGCCCGGGCCCGGGGAGACCGGGGAGCCGGGGCGCGCCACGCTCGCGCTGCTGTCCGCGACCGGCAGCGACCCGGCGTTCGCGGACGGTTCCGAGGCCAGCGGCGAGCAGGGGCCGCTGCTGCTGCCGGACGCGGCGGCGGTGCGGGAGGCGGCCGTGTCCGGCAGACGCGGTTCCGTCGTCCTGGAGCAGGTCTCCTACTCCGCCGGGCCCGCGCTGCCCGCCGGGCGGGGGGTCGGGGTCGTCGCGCCGTTCGTCTCGCTGTTCTCGCGGCGGCTGCGGTGGTCGCTGGCCGGGTTGGTGGGCTGTGTGTTCGCGCTGGCGGTGGCGTTGTGGCTGGCGACCGGGATCCATCCGCTGGGGGCGCTGTATCTGACCCTGCTGGATCTGTTCGCCATCAACGATCCGGCGGTCGGGGCCACCACCGAGCGGCAGGTCCTTCAACTTCTCTCCGGGCTGGTCGGGTTGCTGCTGCTGCCGGTGCTGCTGGCGGCGGTCCTGGAGGCGCTCGGGACGTTCCGCGGGGCCGGGGCGCTGCGTCGGCCGCCCCGGGGGCTCGGCGGGCATGTGGTGCTGCTCGGGCTGGGGAAGATCGGCACACGGGTGCTGACCCGGCTGCGTGAGCTGAACATCCCCGTGGTGTGCGTCGAGGCCGGGCCCGAGGCGCGCGGGCTCGCGGTGGCGCGGCGGTTGCGGGTGCCGGTGGTGCTGGGGGACGTCACGCAGGAGGGGGTGCTGGAGGCCGCGAAGATCCACCGCGCGCACGCGCTGCTCGCGGTGACCAGCTCCGACACGACGAATCTGGAGGCCGCGTTGTACGCGCGGTCGCTGCGGCCCGATCTACGGGTGGTGCTGCGGCTGTACGACGACGACTTCGCGACGGCCGTGTACCGCACCCTGCGGGCCGCGCATCCGCAGGCGCTGACCCGCAGCCGGAGCGTGTCGCATCTCGCGGCGCCGTCGTTCGCCGGGGCGATGATGGGGCGGCAGATCCTGGGGGCGATTCCGGTGGAGCGGCGGGTGCTGCTGTTCGCCGCGCTGGATGTGGGTGGGCATGCGCAGCTGGAGGGGAAGACGGTCGGGGAGGCGTTCCGGGCAGGGTACTGGCGGGTGTTGGCACTCGATGCGGGCACCGTCCGGCGCAGGGGCGGCGAGGAGACACCCGGGGAGTCGGGACTCGTGTGGGATCTGCCCGACACGTATGTCCTGCGAGGCGAGGACCGGGTGGTGCTGGCCGCGACCCGGCGGGGGCTGGCGGAGCTGTTGCGGCGACGGCGGCGAGGGGGTTCGGGAGTTTAGGCCTCCGAACCCCCGCTCCTCGGACACCGCAGGGGCTACGGCTTGAGGTGGCGTTCTGCGAACTCCAGTTCCAGGCGCACCTGCTTGATCCTCTCGTCCACCACCAACGAGCCGTGGCCCGCGTCGTACCGGTACACCTCGTGCACCGCGCGCCGCTCCTCCAGGCGCTCCACGTAGTTGTCGATCTGGCGGATCGGGCAGCGGGGGTCGTTGACCCCGGCCGAGATGTAGACGGGCGCCCGCACCTTGTCGACGTATGTCAGCGGGGACGAGGCCTCGAAGCGGTCCGGGACCTCCTCGGGGGTGCCGCCGAGCAGCGTGCGGTCCATCGCCTTCAGGGCCTCCATCTCGTCGTGGTAGGCCGTGACGTAGTCGGCGACGGGGACGGCCGCGATGCCCACGGTCCATGCGTCGGGCTGGACGCCGAGGCCGAGGAGGGTGAGGTAGCCGCCCCAGGAGCCGCCGGTGAGGATCAGCCGGGAGGGGTCCGAGAGGCCCGAGCTCACCGCCCATTCCCGTACCGCCTCGATGTCCTCCAGCTCGATGAGGCCCACCCGGTGCTTGAGGGCGTCCGTCCAGGCCCGGCCGTAGCCCGTGGAGCCGCGGTAGTTGACGCGGACCACCGCGTACCCGTGGTCCACCCAGGCGGCCGGGGCGGCGGCGAAGGAGTCGCTGTCGTGCCAGGTCGGGCCGCCGTGGATGTCGAAGACGGTGGGGAACGGGCCGGTGGCGCCCGCGGGCTTCTGCACCAGGGCGTGGATGCGGCCGCCGGGGCCCTCGACCCATACGTCCTGCACCGGGACCGAGCCCGGGGACTTCATGCCGGGCGGGTCCAGGACCACCTCACCGGTCGTCGAGCGGACCGCCGGCGGCTGCTCCGAGGACGACCACAGGTACTCCACGCTGCCGTCCGGCCGGGCCGTGGCCCCGGAGACCGTGCCCGGCGGGGTCGGGATGCTCTCCAGCTTCCCGCTCGCCAGGTCGTAGCGGAACAGTTCGCTGCGCGCCTCGAAGCTGTGCACGACGAGCAGGCCCGAGCCGTCCGGGTACCACTCGGCACTGACGTCGCCCGGCAGGTCCAGCTTCAGGTCCGTCTGCGAACCCGTGACCACGTCCCACACCAGGGGCTCCCAGCGGCCGCGGCGCTGGTGGCCGATGAGCAGCCGGGCGTCGCCGTCGACCGGGGCGAAGCCGAGCACCTCCAGACCCAGCTCCTTGGTGCCGCCCAGGGTGTCGTCCA
The DNA here is from genome assembly GCF_040635845.1 of Streptomyces sp. NPDC006872. Taxonomy (NCBI): domain Bacteria; kingdom Bacillati; phylum Actinomycetota; class Actinomycetes; order Kitasatosporales; family Streptomycetaceae; genus Streptomyces; species Streptomyces sp. NPDC006872. The sequence goes on along the minus strand of NZ_JBEYIL010000003.1, from coordinate 670,951 downwards.
GTTCGGCGACCGTGGTGCCGTCCGGGCGCAGGACGCGCAGCGCGGAGTGCATCGCGTCGCCGTGCTCGGTGTGTTCGACGGCGATGAGCGAGCCGTCGTGGGAGAGGTCGCCCACGCCGGCCGACTCCCGGTGCCGGTACAGCTCGAAGGGGGGTTCGCCGGCCCGTGCCACATGGATCGTGGTGCCGTCCTCGTCCGTCGAGCGGCCGACCACCGCCGTGCGGCCGTCGCGGCCGAGGGCCAGGCCGGCCGGATAGGAGGGGTCGAGGCCGGGGGTGGCCGGCTCGTTCTCGCCGCCGTCGAAGGGCTGGCGGCGCCAGACGCCGAACTCGTCGCCGTCCTTGTCGTCGAACCACCAGATCCATGCGCCGTCCGGGGAGAGCACGCCGTCCGTCGTGCCGTTGGCCCGGTCGGTCGCCTGGCGCCGGCTTCCCGTGGCGCGGTCCCAGGCGTACAGCTCGTACGTTCCCGTCGCGTTGGACACGAACAGGGAGCGGTCCGGCGCGTCCTCCGCCCAGTCGGGCAGCGACACTCTCGGCGCCCGGAAGCGCTTCTCCCAGTCCGGCATGTCCTCGTACTGCTCGGGTGCGGCCGACCCGTTGCTCTCAGTCATGACCCCATACTGCCCGCCCACACCCCCCTTGGGACGCCAAGGCCCCCAGGCTGTGGATAACTTCCCACCACCTTCGCACCGACTTCCCACCGATGAGCCTCCTGACCGCCGCCGCCGCGTGCCTCACCCCGCGGGTCGGCGGCCGCCGCCCGCCCCGTACCGTGGGGGGCGTGTACCGGTTCCTGCTGACGCCCCGCTGGTGGGGGATCAACGTCTTCGTGCTGCTGGCCATCCCCTTCTGCCTGTTCATGGGGTCCTGGCAGCTGAGCCGGTTCGAGTCGCGGGTGGACGACCATCGCGACGCGAAGGAACAGGCCGAGTCCGCGCGTACCGACCCCGCGCGACCGCTGGCCGAGCTGCTGCCCGTGGACAAGGCGACCTCCGGCAAGCAGGCCGTCGCCACCGGGCGCTACGGCAAGCAGCTTCTCGTGCCGGACCGGGAGATCGACGGCCGGGACGGCTACTACGTGCTGACCCTGCTGCGCACGGACGGCGGCAAGGCACTGCCCGTCGTGCGCGGCTGGCTGCCCGGCGCCGCCGACTCCGCGAAGGCCCCGGCGCCGCCCGCCGGCGAGGTCACCGTCACCGGCGCGCTCCAGGCGTCCGAGCAGCCCGGCGACAACGGGGTGAGCGCCCAGGGCGGCCTGCCGACCGGACAGACCGCGGCGATCAGCGCCGCGTCGCTGGTCAACCTGGTGCCGGACGACCTCTACGACGCCTGGGTCACGCTCGACACCGCCGACTCGGGAATGACGACGGTGCCCGCGAAGGCCGCGGCCGACACGGGACTCGACCTGAAGGCGTTCCAGAACCTGGGCTACACCGGCGAGTGGTTCGTCTTCGCCGGGTTCGTGGTGTTCATGTGGTTCCGGCTGCTGCGCCGCGAGGTGGAGTTCGCGCGCGACGCGGAGCTCGGCATCCTCCCGGAAGCGGACGACGAGAGCGCCGTGGTGGTTCAGGACGAGGCCAGCACGCCCGTCCGGTAGATCGTTCCCGCGCACGCGTCGGACACCGTCGCGCTCTCCGTCGGGGAACCGCCGTCGGCCGTGTACGTCACCACGACGCTGCCGTCGGCCGTGCCGTCCTCGGTGACCAGCTGGGTCGAGGTGCCGGAGGTGGTCTCGCCGGAGGCGCCGGACTGCTCGGTCGGGGTCGGCGAGGGGGAGGCCGAACCGCCGCTGTCGCCGCCGGTGCCGCCCGTGGCGGTGCAGCCCTCGGGCGAGGGCACCCAGGCGAACTTCACCTCGTAGGCGGAGCCCGGGGCGAGCAGGTGCTGGGAGACGTAGAGGGACGGGTCGGGCAGGCCGGCTGCCGCGTCCCCCGAGACGTGTTCCAGCACGGTGATCTTCGTGGCGTCGGCCGCGCCCTGCGCGTCGTACGTCACGGAGGCGGCGCCGCCGACGGTACAGGTGGCGCTGGAGGAGTTCTGGACGCGGAAGGCGCCGTAGACGATGCCCGCCGAGTCGGCGACGTCGACCGTGGGGTCGCCGGCGGTGAGCTGGGCCGCCTGGCAGGCGGCGGCGCTCGCCGCGGACGCGGAAGTGGGGCCGGCGCCGCTGGAGGCGGTACCCGCGGACTCCTTGTCCTGACCGGGGTCGGTGGCGCCGCCCTTGCCCTGGTCACCGGTCTTGCCGGAGGAGTCGCCGACCTTGCCCGAGGAGCCGCCGTCGGGGTTCTTGCCCTGATCCACGCCTCCCTGCGCCTGTGAGGCCTGGCCGGCGATGGAAGGGTTGGCTTCGGAGCCGCCCGCGTTCGAGACATGGAGCACGGCGGGGACGGCGGTGCCGAGGAAGAGGGCCGCGGCCGCCATGCCGACGGCCGCCTGCCGCTTGCGGGCCCGCCGGACGGGGACGGCCCGCCGCAGATGGTCCAGCGTGCCGTCGCGCGGCTCCATCTCCTGGACGACGTCGTGCAGCATCCGGCGCAGTGCCAGCTCGTCCGAGTCGAGCCCTTCGGGGCCCTGGTCGTCGAGGTGGTGGTTCACGGTTGAGTTCCCAGCGTGCGATTCGTGACTGTCGTGGCTCCGGCTGGAGCCCTGCCCGGCTTCTTCGCTCACGCCGGCGCCTCCATGGCTATGCGCAGGGCGGCGATACCGCGTGAGCCGTACGCCTTGACCGAGCCCAGGGAGATGCCGAGGGTCTCGGCGACCTGGGCCTCGGTCATGTCCGCGAAGTAGCGCAGCACGAGCACCTCGCGCTGACGGCGCTGCAGGCCCTTCATCGCCTTGATGAGGGAGTCCCGCTCGAGCTGGTCGTAGGCGCCTTCCTCCGCGCTGGCCATGTCCGGCATCGGCTTGGAGAGCAGCTTCAGGCCGAGGATGCGGCGGCGCAGCGCGGAACGGGAGAGGTTGACGACCGTCTGGCGCAGATAGGCCAGGGTCTTCTCCGGGTCGCGGACGCGCTTGCGGGCGGAGTGGACGCGGATGAACGCCTCCTGGACGACGTCCTCGCAGGAGGCGGTGTCGTCGAGGAGGAGGGCGGCGAGGCCGAGGAGCGAGCGGTAGTGCGCCCGGTAGGTCTCGGTGAGGTGATCGACGGTGGTTCCGGCCGCCACGGCTTCTTCGACGCCGTCACGCTGACTGGGGATGCGGGCGGGCCGCGCTGCGGGCATCGGCGCAATCACCGGCATGCCGCCGGACGCGCCGGCCGTACGGGGCCGGAGGGTGCCGCGCGGCGGCCGGAGAGCCGCGCCGCGGGGCGCCACAGTGAGTTCGAGTACCTCTGCCACGCCAGTTGGACACACTTCCCCCCGTGGGGGTTGTACGCGTCCGGCAGCACTTTTGCGTCGACCAAGGTCACGCGCACCCGTCTCATGTGTCCCGCTCTTCCCCTGTATCCATATGAAGGGCGTCCCCACGCCCCCACACGTCCGCGGCCACCCCCCGAGGAGTGACAGCAAAGACGCTCCCCGCCCTGCGCACGGTTGCGTAGAGCGGGGAGGAAAATCTTCGGATGCCAAAGGTGTCCGATACAAGTGTTTCGGACCGTCGACCGGCTCACATTGCTCAGCTGATCCTACTGGCCGGCCAGGCTCTGGCCAGCACTTTTTCCTGTGGAAGACACGGTGGAAGACACGGGGGAAGGCACTGCAGGACCCCTCAGCGCGACAGCTCCGCCGCCACCAGCTCGGCGATCTGGGCGGTGTTCAGCGCGGCGCCCTTGCGCAGATTGTCCCCGCACACGAACAGTTCGAGCGCCGTCGGGTCGTCCAGGGCCCGCCGCACCCGGCCCACCCAGGTCGGGTCGGTGCCCACCACGTCGGCGGGCGTGGGGAACTCCCCCGCCGCCGGGTTGTCGAAGAGGACGACCCCGGGCGCCGTCGCGAGGATCTCGCGGGCGCCGTCGACGGTGACCACGTCCTGGAAGCGGGCGTGGACGGTGAGGGAGTGCGTGGTGACGACCGGGACCCGTACGCAGGTCACGGCCACCGGCAGCTTGGGCAGCCCGAGGATCTTGCGGGATTCGTCCCGCACCTTCATCTCCTCCGACGACCAGCCGTCCTCGCGCAGCGACCCGGCCCACGGGACGACGTTCAGCGCGACCGGCTCCGGGAACGGCCCGGTGTTGTCGCCGACGGCCCGCCGCACATCACCCGGGCTGGTGCCCAGCTCGGTGCCGGCGACGAGCGCGATCTGCTGCCGCAGCGTCTCCACCCCGGCCCGCCCGGCCCCGCTCACCGCCTGGTACGACGACACCACCAGCTCGCGCAGCCCGTACTCGGCGTGCAGCGCGCCCAGGGCGACGATCATCGACAGGGTCGTGCAGTTGGGGTTGGCGACGATGCCGCGCGGCCGGGTCCGCACCGCGTGCGGATTGACCTCGGGGACGACCAGCGGCACCTGCGGGTCCATCCGGAAGGCGCCGGAGTTGTCCACGACGACCACGCCCTTGGCGGCGGCGATCGGGGCCCACTGCGCGGAGACCTCGTCGGGCACGTCGAACATCGCGACGTCGACGCCGTCGAAGGCCTCCTCCGACAGGGCGACGACCTCGACCTCCTCGCCGCGCACGGCCAGCTTGCGGCCGGCCGAGCGCGGCGAGGCGACAAGCCGTATCTCGCCCCAGACGTCGGCCCGCTGGGACAGGATCCGCAGCATGACCGTGCCGACCGCCCCGGTCGCTCCCACGACCGCGAGCGTCGGTCGGCGCGTCCCCGAGATCAACGCCCGGTGCCTCCGTAGACGACCGCTTCGTCGCTGTCGGAGTCCAGCCCGAAGGCGCTGTGCACGGCGCGCACGGCCTCGTTGACGTCGTCGGCGCGGGTCACGACCGAGATGCGGATCTCGGAGGTCGAGATGAGCTCGATGTTGACGCCCGCGTCGGCCAGGGCCTTGAAGAAGTCGGCCGTGACGCCCGGGTTGGTCTTCATCCCGGCGCCGACCAGGGAGATCTTCCCGATCTGGTCGTCGTAGCGCAGCGAGTCGAAGCCGATGCCGGACTTGTTCTTCTCCAGGGCGTCGATGGCCTTGCGGCCCTCGGCCTTGGGGAGGGTGAAGGAGATGTCCGTCAGACCGGTGGACGCCGCGGATACGTTCTGCACGATCATGTCGATGTTGATCTCGGCGTCGGCGATCGTGCGGAAGATCACGGCGGCCTCGCCCGGCTTGTCCGGCACGCCGACGACCGTGACCTTGGCCTCGGAGGTGTCGTGCGCGACACCGGAGATGATGGCCTGCTCCACCGGCTTGTCCCCTTGCTGAATCTGTCGGGTCGGCTCACTGCTGACCCACGTGCCCTGAAGCCCGCTGAAGCTGGACCGGACATGGATCGGGATGTTGTAGCGGCGGGCGTACTCCACACAGCGGTGGAGCAGGACCTTGGAGCCGGAGGCCGCGAGCTCCAGCATGTCCTCGAAGGAGATCCAGTCGATCTTCTTCGCCTTCTTCACCACGCGCGGGTCGGCGGTGAAGACGCCGTCCACGTCGGTGTAGATCTCGCAGACCTCGGCGTCGAGCGCGGCGGCCAGGGCGACGGCCGTCGTGTCCGATCCGCCGCGGCCCAGCGTGGTGATGTCCTTCTTGTCCTGGCTGACACCCTGGAACCCGGCGACGATGGCGATGTTGCCCTCGTCCAGCGCGGTCCGGATGCGGCCCGGCGTGACATCGATGATCCGCGCTTTGTTGTGGACCGAGTCGGTGATGACGCCAGCCTGGCTGCCGGTGAACGACTGGGCGCTGTGGCCCAGGTTTTTGATCGCCATCGCCAGCAGGGCCATGGAGATCCGCTCTCCGGCGGTCAGCAGCATGTCGAATTCCCGGCCGCTGGGCATCGGTGACACCTGCTCGGCGAGATCGATCAGCTCGTCCGTCGTGTCGCCCATCGCGGAAACGACCACGACCACCTGGTGGCCGTTCTTCTTCGCTTCCACGATCCGCTTGGCGACGCGCTTGATGCCCTCGGCATCGGCTACGGAGGAACCTCCGTACTTCTGCACGACAAGGCCCACGTGCGCTCCTCGCTCAGTTTGTCTCTTTCCGCACATACGCCCTTGTACTGCGGTCGGCTCAGTCTAACGAGCGCCCGCATTCCACCCCCCGAGTACCGCATCGTGAGATGTGTTGGACGCCCGCTCGGGATCTCCCTTCCCCCTGAACCGGAAGTGATAGCTGTGAATTAAGTTTCAAGCACTATCGTGCGCTTGTGCACGTACTCCTGGTGGAAGACGACGAGCCGGTCGCCGAATCGCTGAGGCGCGGACTGAAGCGCTACGGCTTCGAGGTCGACTGGGTCACCACGGGCGCCGCCGCCCTCGCCCACTCCGACCCCTACGACGTCGTGCTCCTGGACCTCGGCCTGCCCGACACCGACGGCCTCGACGTCTGCAAGGCCCTGCGCGAGCGCGGCAGCGTGCCGATCATCGTGATCAGCGCCCGCAGCGACGAGACGGACCGGGTGGTCGGCCTGGAGCTGGGCGCCGACGACTACGTGTCCAAGCCGTTCGGGGTGCGGGAGGTCATCGCCCGGATACGGGCCGTGATGCGGCGCGTGCAGCCGCCGCTCGCCGCCGCGGAGAGCGGCGCGGACCGCTACGGGACCCGGCTGACCATCGACCGCAAGGCGGCCCGCGTCCACGTCGACGGCCAGGAGATCGCGCTCGCACCCAAGGAGTACGACCTGCTGTCGTTCCTCACCGAGGAGCCGGGCGCGCTGATGTCGCGCGAGCAGATCATGGAAGCGGTCTGGGACGCGAACTGGTTCGGGCCGACCAAGACGCTGGACGTGCACGTCGCGGCCCTGCGCCGGAAGTTCGCCGGCGTGATCACGATCGAGGCGGTGCGGGGCGTCGGCTTCCGCCTGGAGATCGTCAAGACGGCCGAGCCCACATGAACCGGCAGCTCATCCAGAGCTACATCCTGCTCGTCGCCGTCGCCATCCTGCTGTTCACGGTGCCGGTGGCCTTCACGCTCACCAAGCAGCTGCGGGACGACACCGAGCTGTCCGTCCAGCGCGAGGCCAACACCATGGCGCTGCTGCTGGGCAACGGCGACGCCATCTCGTGCGAGGCGCTGACCGAGGTGGCCAAGGCGTACGGCGACCGCAACCCCGGCGATGTGCAGGTGACCCCCACCGACCGCTGCGTCCCGGACCTGCCGAGTCCCACCGCCGACGCGGCGCTGACCCGGGCCGTGCAGCGCAACGACCCGACGACCGACTGGGGCTCGGACTTCATCTGGGGCAAGCGTCTGACGATCACCGTGCCCGCCGAGGGGGACGCGGCCGTACGGATCGTCTACTCGACCTCGGACATGACCAGACGGCTGTGGCAGATCTGGGGCTTCCGGGCCGGGCTCGCCGTGCTCGTCCTGGCGGCGGCGGCCGCGATCGGCGCGGTCGCCGCCCGCCGCATCACCCGACCGCTGCGCCAGCTCAACGACATGGCGACCAAGTTCAGCGACGGCGACCTGACCGCCCGCACCCCGGTGACGGGCCCCCCGGAGACCCAGACCCTGGCCCGCACCCTCAACGCGGCGGGCGAGCGCCTCGACACCCTGATCGCCTCGCAGCGCATCTTCGTCGCGGACGCCTCCCACCAGCTGCGCACCCCGCTCACGGCGCTGCGCCTCTCCCTGGACAACATCGCGGACGGCGTCGACGACGAGTTCGTCCGGGAGGACGTGGAGCAGGCGACCGCCGAGGTGGTGCGGATGAGCCGCCTGGTCAACGGGCTGCTGGTGCTGGCGCGGGCCGAGGCCAAGGTCACCGCGGCGGAGCCGCTGTCGCTGTACGACATCGTGGCCGAACGCCTCTCGGTGTGGAGACCGGCCGCCGACGAGCGCGGAGTCACCATCGCGCTCAGGGGGAGTGCCGACGACCGGCCGTCTGTGCTGGCCAGCCCCGGTCATCTGGACCAGGTGCTGGACAACGTGCTCTCGAACGCCCTGGAGGTGTCACCGGACGGCGCGGCGATCACCGTCCGGGCGGTGTCGAAGGGCGACAAGGTGGTGCTGTCGGTCCTCGACGAGGGTCCGGGCATGTCGGACGCGGAGAAGTCCCGCGCCTTCGACCGCTTCTGGCGCGGTCAGGGCCTCACCGGGCGCTCCGGTTCCGGTCTCGGCCTCGCCGTCGTCAAACAGCTGGTGACGGACGACGGCGGGACGGTGACCCTCACGGACGCTCCCGGGGGCGGGCTGTGCGTGGCGATCAGCCTTCGGGCATCACCGAGGAGTGGTGGTTGACGATCTTCCACTCACCGTTCCGCTTCTCCCACTCGTAGGTGTAGCGGGCCTTGACGACGCTCTTCTTGCCGGTGTCGTGGTCGGTCAGCGTGAACTGGTAGAGGCCCGCGTCCAGCACCGAGTTGGAGTCCAGGACGTTGATGTGGGTCTCGATCTTCTTGCCGACCGGCTTGTTCGCCAGGAAGTGCTCGAAGTAGTCGATCAGACCGGCGCGGTCGGTGCGCGGCTTGTTGGAGAGGGTGGGCAGCAGGACCGAGTCGTCGGCGTAGAGGTCGGCGACCTTCTCCGGGTCACCGGTCTGGATCGCGGCGTTCCAGGTGTCGAAGAGGGCGACGACCTGCTTCTTGGAGGGCTTCGAGGGCTTGCTGTCGCCTGCCGCACTGATCCCGACCGTCACCGTGGCGGCGGTGACGACGGCGGTGGCGGTGACGAGGGCGGCGCGTATGCGGGTCTTGCGGGTCATCGCAACTCCTGTGCGGCTTGTGCCTGTTGGGATGACTCAAGACTCGCGTCCGGCCGGTTAGGGCCCGTGCAGCCGCCGTACAGGGGACGTACAACGCCCCTCCAATTCCTCCGGCGGATCCTCAGGCGGACGGCTGCCTGCCCCGGACCAGGCTGACGCCGGCCCCGAGGGAGACGACCCCCATGCCGACGGCCGTCAGCACGCCCTGCGATCCGTCGACCACGAAGGGGGCGGCGGCGGCGACCACGAGGTTGAAGAGGAAGAGGAACCACAGGACGGGGCGGGAGGAGAGCAGGGACTTCATGGCGTCGCGTTCCTTAGCGTCGGAAAGTTTCGGCGGGTTTCGCCGGCGAGATCAACGATCCCGTCTCCGACCTGCGCAAACGAGGGAGCGCACTCCCGATTCGAGGGTGTAGACAGGTACACCATGACGTTGCTGGCGGGGATCGTGCTGCTGGGCTCGTGCGTGCAATGGCTGACCGGGATGGGCTTCGCGCTGGTGGCCGTGCCGGCGCTGATCCTGCTGCTGGGCCCCTCCGAGGGCGTCGTGCTGGCGAACTGCGCGGCGGGCGCGATCAGCGTGGTGGGACTGGCGGGCGGCTGGCGCCGGGTGCGGCCGGCCTCGATGGTCCCGCTGTGCGCGGCGGCCGTCTGCACGGTCCCCGCCGGCACCTGGGTGACTCGCCGACTCCCCGAGCCCGCCCTGCTGTTGGGCATGGGCGTACTGGTGACCGCCGCGGTCCTGCTGATCATGCGGGGCGCCCGCGTCCCCGCGCTGCGCGGCACCCGGGGCGCGCTCGTGGCCGGCGCCGCGGGCGGCTTCATGAACTCGGCGGCGGGCGTCGGCGGCCCCCCGGTCTCCCTGTACGCCGTCAACGCGGGTTGGACGGTACGGGAGTTCGTGCCGAACGCGCAGTTCTACGGCGTCGTCGTGAACGCCTTCTCGGTGGCCGCGAACGGGGTGCCGAGACTGGCCGCTCCCCAGTGGGCGTCGGTGGCCGTGGCGATGGCCGTGGGCGCGCTGATCGGCCACGCGCTCGCGGGCCGGCTGCCGGAGAAGCTCGCCCGACTGCTGGTCCTGGGACTGGCGTTGGCGGGCGGGCTGACGGCGATGGGCAAGGGGTTCACCGCGCTCGTGTGAGCGTCCTGCGCTACGGTCGCCGGATGGACGTTCTGCGCTATGTCGCCTTCTCCACCGACCCGGCCGGGGGCAACCCCGCGGGTGTCGTGCTCGATGCCACCGGGGTCGACGACGCGACCATGCTGGCCACTGCGGCGGAGGTCGGCTACTCGGAGACGGCGTTCGTGGTGCCGTCCGACGACGGTCTCGCCGTCCGGTACTTCAGCCCGCTCGCCGAGGTGCCGTTCTGCGGCCACGCGACGATCGCCACCGCCGTCGCCCACGCCGACCGGCACGGCGCCGGGACGCTGAGCCTGCGCACCGGCGTGGGTGTCGTCCCCGTCACCACGGCCGTGGCCGACGACGGGACCACGGTGGCGACCCTGGTGAGCGTCCCGCCGCGCACGGCGGCCCTCCCGGAGGCGGACCTGGCCGAGCTGCTGGCTGCGCTGCGCTGGTCCGCCGACGAGCTCGACCCGGCGCTGCCGCCCCGCGTCGCCTACGCGGGCGCCTGGCATCCGGTGATCGCCGCGGCCGACCGGGGCCGGCTGGCCGACCTCGACTACGACCTGCCCGCGCTCACCGCGCTCATGGCCCGGCACGGCTGGACCACGGTCGACCTGGTCCGGCGGGAGTCTCCGACGGTCTTCCACGCCCGCAACCCGTTCCCGCCCGGCGGGGTCGTCGAGGACCCGGCCACCGGCGCGGCGGCCGCGGCCTTCGGCGGCTACCTCAGGGAACTCGAACTCGTCACCGCCCCGGCGACCTTGACGATCCGCCAGGGCGAGGACATGGGCCGTCCGAGCGTCATCACGGTGACCGTCCCCGACGGACGGGACACCGGCATCGCGGTCACCGGCGCGGCCGTACCGATCTGATGCGGGGAGGGGCCGGGAGCCGGGTGCGGCTCAGGTGGCCGGGCGTACGCCGAGGCGCTCGCCGATCTCCTCCGCCATCACCCGGCCCGCCTCGAACTCGAGGGTCTCGTCGCCGAGCGGGGTCTGGTCGGTGTCCAGGCCGTCCAGCTCCTCCAGGGGCTGGTTCAGGCGCACGTGCGCGAGCACCGAGTGCAGGGCGCGCAGGGTCGCCGAGGCCGTGGAGCCCCAGTTGGAGAAGTAGGAGAACTGCCACCACCACAGGGCCTCGGTGGTGCGGCCCGCGCGGTAGTGGACCATGCCGTGGCGCAGATCGGCGATGACGTCGGCGAGGTCGTCGGAGATCCGGGCCGGCACGGGCGCCTTGCGCGGCTCGTACGGGTCGAAGACCTCCGAGTAGACGTCCACCGGCTCCAGCAGGCGGGCCAGGTTCTCACGGAGTTCGTCCGCGTCCGGCTCGAAGCCCGGGTCGGGCTCGTAGCGCTCGTCCGGGAGGATGTCCTCGTGGGCGCCCAGGCGGCCCCCGGCCAGGAGCAGCTGGGAGACCTCCAGGAGAAGGAAGGGGACCGCCGAGCCCGGCTCGTCGCCCTTCGCCACCTCCGTGACGGCTACCAGGAAGCTCTCGACCTGGTCCGCGATCTGGACCGCGAAGTCGTCCGGGCTCAGGCCGGTCGCGTGCAGCGTGGCGTCAGACATCTAGGAGTCGTCTCCCCTCGAAGGCGCGGCCGAGGGTGACCTCGTCCGCGTATTCCAGGTCGCCACCCACCGGGAGGCCGCTGGCCAGGCGGGTGACCTTCAGGCCCATGGGCTTGATCATGCGGGCGAGGTAGGTGGCGGTCGCCTCGCCCTCCAGGTTCGGATCGGTGGCCAGGATCAGCTCCGTGACCGAACCGTCGGCCAACCGCGCGAGAAGTTCTCGTATACGCAGGTCGTCGGGACCGACTCCCTCGATGGGGCTGATCGCGCCGCCGAGGACGTGGTACCGGCCGCGGAACTCGCGCGTGCGCTCGACCGCGACGACGTCCTTCGGCTCCTCCACGACACAGATGACGGAAGGATCCCGGCGGGCGTCACGGCAGATGCCGCACAGCTCCTCCTGCGCCACGTTGCCGCAGGTCGCACAGAAGCGGACCTTCGCCTTGACCTCCATCAGGCACTGCGCGAGCCGCCGTACGTCCGTCGGTTCCGCCTGCAGGATGTGGAAGGCGATCCGCTGCGCGCTCTTGGGACCGACGCCGGGCAGCCGCCCGAGCTCGTCGATGAGGTCCTGGACCACGCCTTCGTACAACGGACTGCCGTCCTTCCTGAGGGTTCCTTGCCGTACGTACGGTAGTTGGCCGGGGCCGGTCTTAGAAAGGCAGTCCCGGGATACCGCTGCCGCCGCCCAGGCCCTGGGCCAGCGGGCCGAGCTTCTGCTGCTGGAGCGTCTGCGCGTTCTCGTTGGCCGCGTGGACGGCCGCGACGATCAGGTCGGCGAGGGTCTCGGTGTCTTCGGGGTCCACCGCCTTCGGGTCGATCTGCAGGGCGCGCAGTTCGCCGGATCCGGTCACCGTGGCCTTGACCAGGCCGCCGCCCGCCTGTCCGTCGACCTCCGTGTTCGCCAGCTCCTCCTGGGCACGGGCCAGGTCCTGCTGCATCTTCTGGGCCTGCTGAAGCAGCTGCTGCATATTGGGCTGGCCGCCACCGGGAATCACGTTTCGGCTCCTGTCTGCCTTCTTGTCGCTGTCTGCCACTGAGCCTACGTGCTCCATGAGCCCGTCGCCCTGTCACTCTTTCGAGTGAGTCACTTCGCTGTCCTATACCTGATCAAGGCATCATTCCGGGCGGAAAAGCAGCGAAAGCTGCCTCTTCGCCACCCATTGGGCGGTAGTAAGGGTCCGGCACATCAGCATCACGCGTTACGCGGAGTGACCGAGTCAGTAGGGAGTGCGGGTGGGTCAGCAGCCGGAGATGCAGCCCGAGGGTCCGCCTCAGGACGGGTGGGGCGAGGGCGCGGCCGGGCTGCGGCCGGGCGACCTGACCGGGCGGGCGTTCCCGCTCGGGGACTGGGGCGAGCCCGCCGAGCGGCTCGACGAGCTGTACCGGTGGGTGGAGCGCGGGGCGCTGGAGACCGCCGCCTGGTACCTCGCCGACCGGGTGTGGAAGCGGCGCGGCGCGCGCGTGCTGCGCACCGGGGCGGCGGCGGGGGCGGTGTGCGCGGCCGCGCTGCCGCTGCTGGACCTCACCCGGGTGCTGGGCGGGGTCGCCCCCTGGGGGTATCTGGCGCTGCTGCTGGCGGTGGCCTGTGTGGCGGTGGACCGGTTCTTCGGGGTGACCTCCGGCTGGATAAGGGACGTGGCCACCGCGCAGGCCGTGCAGCGCCGGCTCCAGGTGCTCCAGTTCGACTGGGCGTCGGAGAGCGTCCGGGAGGTGCTGGGCCCGGCCGACGGCACGGCGAGCGAGGCGGCCGAGCGGTGCCTGGCGGTGCTGCGGCGGTTCTCGGAGGACGTCACCGACCTGGTGCGCACGGAGACGGCCGACTGGATGGTGGAGTTCCGGACCGGGCCCGCGCCCATGGGGATCCAGGCGGCGGTCGCCTCCGGCGGACGCTCGGACGGTTCGGGATCGGGCCGCTTCCCGATGCCCCCCGGAGTGAACGCCCGCCCGAACATGCCCAGACAGCGACCGCCGGAGCCCCGCTGACCCCGCCCCACAAGTCACCCCCGTCACCCCCGTCGCCCCACGCGTCACTGGCGCGCCTCGTCGGCGCACAGCCGTAGTCCCTCCGGCGTCCAGCACGGCAGGTGGCCGTGCGTGCGGATCACGTCCTGGCCGTTGCCCCGGCCGAGATAGGTCAGGAAGCTGGAGGCCAGGGAGTCGGCCGGCGGGCGGCCGTAGGTGTAGGCGTACTCGATCTCGCGGTACGGGTAGGCGCTCGTGCCGTGTTCGATGGCGTCCACGGAGGGCGCCTCGCCGTCGAGGTCGACCGGGTGCAGTCCCCTGGCGTCGTCGGCCAGGTTGAGCTCGCTGTAGCCGATCGCGCCCGGGGTGGCGGCGACCGTCGACAGCACCTGGTCGGTGGAGTCGAGCTCGCAGCGGACGACGGGGGCCGTCGGGTCGTCCTTGTGGCGGCAGTCGACGGACGAGTTCGCGATCTCGCCCCGGCCGCCCAGCACCCGCCGCTGGAACACCTGCCGGGTCCCGGAGTTGGCGTCCCGGCTGACCAGGACCACCGGCAGATTCGGCCCTCCCACCTCGTCCCAATTGGCGATCTCCCCGCGGTACAGCCGCCGCACGTCCGCCGTCGAGAGGCTCTTCAGCGTCACGTCGTCATGGACGACCAGTGCGAACACGGACACCGCGACGCGGTTCTCGCTCAGCTGGTCGACCCCGGCCGGCCTGGGGCCGTCGGAGAAGGCGACGACCGGCGGCGAGCCCTTCTTCCTCGCGGCGCCGGCGGCGACGAGTTCGCGGATGCCGGCCGTCGAGCCGTGCGGGTCCACGGTGAGGTGCGCGCCCTCGCAGTCGCGTTCGTACTTGGCCGCCACCTCCCGGATCACCGGGGCGAACGCGGTCGAGCCGGTGACCGTGAGCGTGCCGCGCGCGCAGCCGATCGGCGGTGGGTCGTCCCGGACGACGACGATCGCCGCGAGGGTGACCACGCAGACCGTGAGCAGGATGGAGATCAGCCGGGACGCCCGGCTGAACAGGGGCGGGGTGTCGTCCGGGGTAGCGCTCCGGTTGGGGTGCACCTCGCCGTCGCGCAGCCCGCCGTAGAGCCGGATCCCGCGGCCCACGTCGCCGCCGGACAGCAGCACCAGCAGCTTGAAGTGATCGCGGGGGTTGAGCGGGACGCGCGGGATGCGCAGGGTGTCGCCGTCGTAGCCGAAGCCGCGCTCCGCGATGAAGTGGTCCATCAGATGGCCGAACTCGGTCGGCTGGGTGACCGACACCCCGCGGATCGTGCGGTCGGTGAACACGGCGGTCAGGCCGTGGAGTTCGGGGCCGGTGTAGTCGTCACGGGCGATGCCCTGCGAGCCGTCGTTCTCGATGCGCAGCAGGACGAGCGTCGCGTCCGACATGCCCGGCGCCTCGTCGAAGAGGCCGAGCCGACGGTTGGGCCGGCCGGATCTGACGTCGTCGCCCACCGGGTTGTCCATCTGCACGCGGTAGCCGACCCGCTTGCGGCGCGGTGTCCGGCGCTCGAACCAGACCATGACCCCGGACGCGACGATGCCGACGAAGGCCGTTCCCACGGCCACGATGTTCTCGGCGTTCAGCCAGTCCACTGTGGGTGCCCCCGCAACTCCCGACAGTCGGTCGTGAGTTCACCGTACGGGCGTTCCGATACGGGGGCCGGTGAGGTCGTCGGACGTTCGCGGAACGTTCATCCGCGGCTGTACGTCAGCTTCTCCCCCGTGCCGGTGTTGACGCGTTGCAGACGGCCGTCGGCGAGCAGGGTGACCTCCGAGGCGGCGCCGGGGCTGCACGAGGAGAGGGGCTCGCCGGCGGTGACCTTGGAAGGGCCGATCTTCAACGGGCCCTCGCCGCCGGGCCGCCCGGAGAGGTCGGCGCTGAACTCGCAGTGGTAGGCGTCCCCGTCGGCGACGAGGACGAGCACCGCGTCGCCGACCTGGCCCTGCGAGATGGTCAGCCGGCGGGTGTTCGAACCGCTCTCGTTGTCGATGGTGGTCGTCCAGGCGCCGAGGTAGCGCGCCGGGACCACCCCGTCCGTCGGGGAGGCGGACGCGGAGGGCGAGGCGGACGCGGACTCGGATCCGCCCGGGGTGGGCAGCTCCGAGGCCTTCGGCGAGGAGGACGTCGATGCGCCGGACGCCGGGTTCGCGGTGGTGTCGTCGTCGCCGTTCATGAACGCGTACACCGAGCCGCCGGCGGCGATCGCGACCACCAGGGCGACCAGCACCAGCAGGGCGGTCGCACGGCCGCTGCGGCGCGGCGGCTCCTCGGGGTCGACCGGACCGGCGGGTCCGGCGGGCCCCCCGTACGGGTCGTAGGGCGGGGTGGCGCCCGCCGCGTACGGGTTGTAGGGCGCCGGCCCGCCCGACGGCTGGTGCGGATAGCCGTAGCCCGGGGCCGGGGCCGCGGCCGGATGCGGCCGGGGGTGGCCGTACGCCGGGTGGGCCGGGCCGGCGTCCGCGCCCGGCCGGGGCGGCTGCGGCGGGATGCGGTCGAACCCGGCGACCAGCGTGGGGCGGTGGTCCGGCGCGAGCGCGTCGCCGCGCGGGCCGGAGTGCTCCGGCGCGGCCTCGGGGTACCCCGCCGGGTACCCGGCGGGGTACCGCTCCGCGCCCTCGGGGTCCTCCACCTCCAGCAGCCGCACGGCGTGCCGGCCGAGTTGGGCCACCAGGGCGCCGGGCAGCCAGGGGTCGCGGGAGCGGCCGTCGGAGACGGTGTCGTCGACGCCGGTGAGCTCCAGGACCCGGTCGAGGGAGGGACGGGCGGCCGGGTCCTTGCGCAGACATGCGCGGACCAGGTCGGCGATGCCCTCGGGGACGCCCGACAGCTCGGGCTCCTCCTCCGCGATGCGGAACATCAGGGCGTGCACCCCGCTGTCGGCGGAGCCGAAGGGAAGGGCGCCGGTGGCGGCGTAGGCGATGACCGAGCCGAGGCAGAAGACATCGCTCGCCGGGGTGACTCCGTCGCCGCGCAGCTGCTCGGGGGCCATGAAGCCGGGCGAGCCGACCACCGCGCCGGCCTGGGTCAGCGGGCCCTCGCCGGTGACGCTCTCCAGCGCCCGCGCGACGCCGAAGTCGATCACCCGGGGTCCCTCGATGGTGACCATCACATTGGACGGCTTGAGGTCGCGGTGGACGATCCCGGCCGCGTGGATGTTGGTGAGCGCGTGCGCGAGCCCGGCGGCGAGGATGCGCACCGACCGCTCGGGCAGCGGACCGTGGTCCTGGCTCACCACCTGCTGGAGGCTCGGCCCGGCGACATAGCCGGTGGCGACCCAGGGCACGGCGGCCTCGGTGTCCGCGTCCAGGACTGGCGCGGTCCAGAACCCGCCGACCCGCTGCGCGTTGCGCACCTCCTGCCGGAACCGCGCCCGGAACTCCTCGCGCGCGGCCAGCTCCCGCCGGACCAGCTTCACGGCGACCGTCCGCCCCCGGTCCGAGCGGGCGAGGTAGACCTGTCCCATGCCGCCCGCCCCCAGTCGCGCGAGCAGCCGGTAGCCGCCGATGCGCTGCGGGTCCCCCGGGCCCAGCTTCTCCATCGCAGCGCCGCCTTTCCCCCACATGTGTGATCGAGACATGTGTATTTCCAGCCGAGAATAATCCGGCCGTTCGGGGAGTAGGGGCGCGCGGTGTCTACGGTTCCGTAACGGGAACGTCCGCGACGGGCGATTCCGCGGCGGGAACCGCCAGGCCGTCCAGGACCTTGGACAGGCGTTCCAGCAGGCGGACGGCCTCGGCGAGCTCCGCCTCCCCGAACTCCTGCGCCAGCCGGTCGGCGAAGGCCGTGTGCCCGGGGTCGATGCGGGCGATGGCGGCCCGCCCCTGCGCCGTGGGCGCGAGCAGCTTGGCGCGCCGGTGGGCGGGGTTGGGCCGGTACTCGGCGAGAGAGCTCTCCACCAGCAGGTCGGCTATGCGCTGCACGCTCTGCCGGGTGATGCCCATGGCGCGGGCGATGCCGGACACCGGCAGCGGGTCGCCCAGCACCGCGCCGAGCACCTGCCACCGGGCGGCGGTGAGCCCGGCGGGCCCGGCCAGCTCCTCCGCGACGGCGAGGAACTGGCCGTTCAGCCGGAAGACCCCGAGGGCGCTGCGGCTGAGCAGTTCCTGACGTTCCCGGCTCACTGGACCCCGGCCTTCGCCAGCACCGCGTACGCCTCGGCGTCGGAGTCGTGGAACAGCCGGTACCAGGCGTCCAGCACCTCGCCCTCGTACACGCCGAGGAGCCGGAGGATCTCACGCGCGAAGGCGACCGGCTCGGTCGGGCCCGCGGTGATCAGACCCCGGTCGGTGACGGCGTCCGCGTCGACGTACCGGTCGCCGCCTCCGTAGCCGGTGGCGGCCAGATAGAAGGAGACGGCGCCGGTGTGGTCGCGGTCGTCCAGCAGGCCCTCGCGGGCGAGGCCGGCGGTGGCCCCGCAGATCGCGGCGACGGGCGTACCGGCGTCGAGGAACGCCCGTGCGGTGCGAGCGAAGGGGGCCAGGTCGTCGGAGGTGTCCCAGAGGTCCCCGCCCGGCAGGATCAGCAGCCGGGCGTCCTCGGGGCGGACGTCGGCCAGGGCCAGGTCGGGCTGGATGCGCAGGCCGCCGACGCTGACGACGGGTTCGCGGGTGGGGCCCACGGTCCTGATCTCGTATCCGGCGCGGGCGAGGTACGCCGCGGCGAGGCCGGTCTCCCAGTCGGCGAGGGCGTCGTACACGGCCAGGTACACCGGTGTGCGATCGCCGTGGTCGCTGCGGTCGTTGTGGTCGCTGTTCATGGCTTCTCCTCGGCCGACAATCCCTGACAGATGAGCGATGACAGATGAGCTATGACAGGATGCTGTCACTTAGGCAGCATGCTGTCAATGAGCTTCCGTCTCCTCCCATGCCCGACAACCTGTCGCGGAATCGCCCCCGCCACGGCACAGGACGCCGATACCGCTTCCGCATCGCGGACTTCTACGCTTGCCGGCATGACCCCTCAGACCGACCCCCGGACCGGCGCCGCCGTGAAGGCCGCGGACCGCGCGCATGTCTTCCACTCCTGGTCCGCCCAGGAGCTCATCGACCCGCTCGCCGTGGCCGGCGCGGAGGGGTCCTACTTCTGGGACTACGACGGCAACCGCTACCTCGACCTGACCAGCGGGCTCGTCTACGCGAACATCGGCTACCAGCACCCGAAGGTCGTCGCCGCGATCCAGGAGCAGGCAGCGCACCTGGCCACCTTCGCGCCCGCCTTCGCGATCGAGGCCCGCGCGGAGGCGGCCCGGCTGATCGCCGAGCGGACCCCCGGCGACCTGGACAAGATCTTCTTCACCAACGCCGGGGCGGACGCCGTCGAGCACGCCGTGCGCATGGCCCGGCTGCACACCGGCCGCGCCAAGGTGCTCGCCGCCTACCGCTCGTACCACGGCGGCACTCAGCAGGCCGTGAACATCACCGGCGACCCGCGCCGCTGGGCCTCCGACACCGCGACGGCCGGGGTCGTGCACTTCTGGGCCCCGTACCTGTACCGCTCCCGTTTCTACGCGGAGACCGAGGAGCAGGAGTGCGCACGCGCACTCGAGCACCTGGAGACGACGATCACGTTCGAGGGCCCGGGGACGATCGCCGCGATCATCCTGGAGACCGTTCCGGGCACCGCCGGGATCATGGTGCCGCCGCCCGGCTACCTCGCCGGGGTCCGTGAGCTCTGCGACAAGCACGGCATCGTCTTCATCCTGGACGAGGTCATGGCCGGGTTCGGCCGCACCGGCGAGTGGTTCGCGGCCGACCTCTTCGACGTGACGCCCGACCTGATGACCTTCGCCAAGGGCGTGAACTCCGGATATGTGCCGCTGGGCGGCGTCGCGATCTCCGGCGCGATCGCGGACACCTTCGGCAAGCGGCCCTACCCGGGCGGTCTGACGTACTCCGGGCACCCGCTGGCCTGCGCGGCCGCCGTCGCGACGATCAACGTCATGGCCGAGGAGGGCATCGTCGACAACGCCAGGAACCTCGGCGCGTCCGTCGTCGGACCGGGGCTGCGGGAGCTGGCCGAGCGGCACCCCAGCGTCGGCGAGGTGCGCGGGGTCGGCATGTTCTGGGCCCTCGAGCTGGTGAAGAACCGGGAGACGCGCGAGCCGCTGGTCCCCTACAACGCGGCCGGCGAGGCCAACGCGGCCATGGTCGCCTTCGGCGCGGCCGCCAAGAAGGCCGGGGTGTGGCCGTTCGTCAACATGAACCGCACCCACTTCGTGCCGCCGCTCAACGCCTCCGAGTCCGAGGTGAAGGAAGGCCTCGCGGCCCTGGACACGGCGCTCTCGGCAGCCGACGCGTACACCGAGTAAAGGACCGAGCAGGGATACGTCAGGGACTGATCAGGGACAGATCAGGGGCGAGTCCGGGCCGTTACGCGTATAAGGCCTTGATTTCGTCGAACGCGTAAGGTGGCGTGCTCGTACATACCGACGAGCACGCCACTTTTCTCGCCCCTGACGATGGAGACTCCCCGACGATGCCCGGCAGCACCGGCAACGGAGCCGTGACGCGCAGCACCCTGCGACAGCAGATCGCCGACGCGCTGCGCGACGAGGTGCTGGCGGGGCGGCTGCAACCGGGGCAGGAGTTCACGGTGAAGGAGATAGCCGAGCAGTACGGCGTCTCCGCGACCCCCGTCCGCGAGGCCCTCGTCGACCTCTCCGCCCAGGGCCTCCTGGAGGCCGACCAGCACCGGGGCTTCCGCGTCCACGAGTACTCCGTCGAGGACTACAAGGGCATGATCGAGGCGCGCAGCCTGATCATCGAGGGGATGTTCCTCGCCCTGGAGGACGGCCGCCATCACCAACGCAACTTCCAGGAGCCGCGGACGGCGGCCGCCATCGCGGGGGTGCGCCGGCGCGGCGACGAGGCGCAGCGGGCCGCGGCCGCCGGAGACCTCACCGTCCTGATCGGCTACGACCTGCGGTTCTGGCGCGAGCTGAGCGCCCTGTTCGGCAACCCCTATCTCGCCGACTTCCTGCACCGGCTACGGGTGCAGTCCTGGGTGTGCACGGTGCAGCACCTGCGCCGGCTGACGGATCTGCGCGGCAGCCTGTGGTCCGGCCACACCGAACTGGCCGACGCCCTGTACGCCCGCGACACCGCCACCGCCCGCGTGATCCTCGCCGCGTACAACGACGACTCCATAGCCCTGATCGAACGACTGGCGGCGGAATGAGGGCGAACGCCCCCAGCACACCGGTGGAACTGTCCGTCGTCATCCCTGCTTACAACGAGGAACGCCGGCTCGGCCCCACCCTGGACGCGGTCGGCCGCCACCTCGACGCGACCGGGAGTCACTGGGGGACCTGGGAGATCCTGGTCGCCGACGACGGTTCCACCGACGCCACCCGCGAACTCGTCACCGTCCGCCGCGACCCCCGCATCCGGCTCGTCACCGGTTCCGGCTCGGGCAACCGGGGCAAGGGCCACGCCCTGCGCCTGGGCGTCGCCGCCAGCCGGGGCCGCCACGTCCTGGTCATGGACGCCGATCTCGCCACCCCCGTCGAGGAGCTGGAGCACCTGGAGAAGGCGCTCGCCGACGGACACACGGCGGCGATCGGATCGCGGGCCGTGCCGGGCGCGACCCTCGGAAGCCGTCAGCACCGGATCCGCGAACTCCTCGGCACCGCAGGCAACTTACTGATACGCCGGACGACCCTGCGCGGGATACGCGACACCCAGTGCGGGTTCAAGCTGTTCGAAGGCGACAAGGCCCGCGCCGCGTTCGCCGCCTCCCGCCTCAACGGCTGGGCCATCGACGTCGAGGTGCTGCGCCACTTCCAGCGCGTCGGCTGGCCGGTCGCCGAGGTGCCCGTGCACTGGTCGCACCAGCCCGGCTCGAAGATCCGCCCGGGGGACTACCCACGGATGCTGCGCGACCTGGTCCGGCTGCGGATACCGGTGCCGAGACCCGCGGACGTCCTCGTCGTCGTCCTCTTCCTCGCGATGGCCGTGACCCTCTACTCCGGCCGCTTCTTCGACCCGGACCACCGCTATCTCACCGACTCCCTCCAGGACCAGAACCAGTGGGAGTGGTTCTTCGCGGTGACCGCCGACAACGTCGCCCATCTGCGCAATCCGCTGTTCACCGACCTCCAGGGCTTCCCCGACGGCGTGAACCTGATGGCCAACACGACGATGCTCGGCCTGTCGGTCCCGCTCACGCCGTTGACCCTGCTCCTCGGCCCGGCCCTCGTGCTCAGCCTGGTGATGACGCTCGGCCTGGCCGCCACGGCGGTCGCCTGGTACCGGCTGATCGTGCGGCGGCTGGTCCGGCAGCGCGGGGCCGCCTTCGCCGGGGCCGCGCTCGCCGCGTTCGCGCCGCCGATGGTCAGCCACGCCAACGCCCACCCGAACTTCGTCGTGCTGTTCATGATCCCGCCGATCATCGAGCGCGCCCTGCGGCTCACGACCGGCGCGCGGGTCACCCGGGACGCGGTCGTCCTCGGCCTGATGGCGGCCTACCAGTTCTTCCTCGGCGAGGAGCCGCTGCTGCTCGCCGCGATGGGCATGGTCCTGTTCGCCGTCGCCTACGCCGCCGTACGCCCCGACGTCGCACGCGCGGCGGCCCGCCCGCTGCTGAACGGATCGGCGATCGCCGCCGCCGTCTGTCTCCCGCTCATCGTCTACCCGCTGGCCTGGCAGTTCTCCGGCCCGCAGAGCTACACCGGCATCGACCACGGGACCGCGCCCGGCGTCGCCAACTCCCTGCGCGCGCTGTTCTCGTTCGCCGAGCGCTCGGCGATCGCGGGCGACGCCGACAGCGCCGACGCCCTCTCCCTCAACCCGACCGAACAGAACGCGTTCTACGGCTGGCCGCTGGCCCTGCTGGCCTTCGCGATCACGGTCCGGCTGTGGCGGCAGCCGGCGGTCAAGGCGCTGGCCTGCACGGTGGCGGCCGCGGCGGTGCTGTCCCTGGGCCCGCGCATCCCGCTGCCCCTCACCGACACGACCTTCCCCGGCCCCTGGTCCCTGCTCGCCGACCTCCCGCTCTTCGAGTCGGTCATCGAGAGCCGGATCGCGCTGGTCTGCGCCCCGCCCCTGGGCATGCTGCTGGCCCTGGCGATCGGCGGGCTGGCGCAGGCCCGCCGGCTCCTGACCCAGTACGCCGGCCTGCTGGCCGTCTGCCTGGGGCTCCTCCCCCTTCTCCCGGCCCCCCTGAAGTCCGAGCCGCGCGCCGCGACGCCCGCCTTCTTCACCGACGACGTCTGGAAGACGTATGTGCGCGACGGCGAGACCCTGGTCCCGGTGCCCCTGGCAGAACCCGAGGACGCCGCGGCCCTGCACTGGCAGACGGCGACCGGCCTCGGCTTCCGGATGCCCGGCGGCTACTTCAACGGCCCCCTGGGCGAGGGCGACCGCACCGGCGTCTACGGCGTCCCGCTGCGCTTCACGGCGAGTCTGCTGCGGGACGTGCGGCAGACGGGCGTCGTCCCGGTGATCGACGCCGCCGCCCGGGCCGAGGCCCGCGAGGACCTCGCGTACTGGCGGGCGGGCGTACTGGTACTGGCCCCGCAGCGGTACGAGGACCGGCTGCGTGAGACCGTGGACAAGCTCGTGGGCCTACCGGGTAGGCGGGTGGCCGGAGTATGGGTATGGGACCTGCACCAGGGAACGCAGGAGGGGAGCTGACGTGAGCCACACCGATTACCCTTCCCCTTACCCTGCCCCACGGGACCGAGCAACGCGCTGAGTGAGGAGCTCTCTTTGGCCTGTGACCTGTGGCTGGTGCCGCTCGTCGACGTGTTGTGCCACACCCCCGACAACCCCTTCGCCGACGAACTCGCCCAGTACAACAAGGTGCTGGCCGAGGCGGGGCTCCCGCCTGTGCCGGTGTACCAGTACATGCCGGGCCTGTCCGGCGAGGTCGCCCCGGTGGCGGGCTTCGACTACGACGCCCTGCACTTCCTGCGCCGCGCCTACCTGCTCCAGGTGTGCCAGCTGCCGGTGACTCCGGTGGACGAACTGGGCGGCGACTACGAGCAGCTCCTGGAGATGTTCGAGGCGACGGCCCAGCAGTCGCACCTGGTCTGGCACTACGACCACGCGGGCGCGTACGTCCCCGTGGACTTCCCGCAGCCGCTCTCCAACGACGATCTGCTGGCGGGCGGCGGACCTCTCGGCTCCTCCCAGTCCCTCCTGCGGGAACTGGAGTTCGTGGCCCCGTCCCTCGGCATCGATCCGGCCAATCCGCCGACGGCTCCGCAACCGCCCGCCGGTCCCACGGAGTTGGAGGAACCGGCCAATCCCGCGCCGTACGATCCCAGCCCCTTCGCACGGGAACGGCACGTCTGGCTCGGTCTGCACGCGGCGGCGACGCGGAGCCTGGCGCAGGGGTCGATGATCGTGTTCAGCTGAGCGGACGACAGGCGATCGACGATCGATAGTCGACGGTCGACGGTCGACGGTCGACGGTCGACGATCAACGGCCCAGCTGGGCGAGCCCCTTCTGTACGTCCTCCATGTTCATCACCGGCGTGTAGGTGATCTCCGCCCCGAGGTTGAGGAAGAACGGCTCGCTCAGCACGGGCATCTGCCAGCTGTCCGTCATGTCGAAGACCACGTAGGCGGTACGCCGACCGTGATCGGTGGTGAAGTAGGCGGCTTCGGGCTTGAACTGCTCCATCGACTCCTGGATCAGCTTCCCGAGCGTCCCGTTCCGGATGGCCTCGTTCGCCTTCTCCGTGTCCATGGACGCCTTCAGCATCATGCGCATCGCGGTCACCTTCTCTGCTTCTCGGGTCGACGCGCGCGGGTGGCGATTTCAGGATATGCCCGGGCGCAGGGGGGCGCCCCTGGTCGGGGGCGCCCCTGGGTCACCTCTGGTGCGGCAACCCGATCCTCCGCGTCTCCGCCGAGTCCTGGGCCGCCTTCGTGGACGAGTACCGCGCTCAGTAGGTGAGGTAGCAGCTCTTGACCGCGCCGTAGAGCGGGTCGACGCCGAACACCGCCGCCTTGCAGGTGGTGCCGCCGGAGAGGGTCTTGTAGACGTACCGGCCCTTCGCGCCGTAGGCGACGGTCCGCTTGCCGGTGAAGGCGCACGTGCCGCCCTGGGAGGCGCAGGCGGTCGCCTTGTAGCCGGCCGGGGCGGCAGGGGCCGTATAGCAGGACTTGGTCTGGTTGCTGATCGGGTCGCCGCCGAAGGACGCGCTGGTGCAGGCAGTGCTGCCGGTGGCGACCGCCGTGTTGAACGCGCCGTACGCGCCGTACATCACGGGCTGTCCGGCGACGGCCGCACAGGTGCCGCCCTCGGCCGCGCACTTGGTCCAGCCGGCCGGGGCGCCATTGGGGGCGATGTAGCAGGACTTGACGACGTTCGCCGCCGGGTCGCCGCCGAACTTGGCGCTGGTGCAGGCGACGCTGCCGCTGGTGACCAGGTGCTTGAAGTTGCCGTTGGTGCCGAAGACGACGTCACGGTTGTAGCCGGGGACCTTGCAGGTGCCGCCCTCGGCCGCGCACTTGGTGTATCCGTAGGGGCCGCCCGCGAGGGCGACGTAGCAGGTCTTGATGGTGTCGGCCGCCGGGTCGCCGCCGAAGGAGGCGCTGGTGCAAGGGGTGCTGCCGGTCGCCGTCTTGTAGGCGTACGCCCCGGAGCCGAAGGCGACCGCGCGGGTGCCGGTGAAGGTGCAGGTGCCGCCCTCGCTGGCGCACCGGGTCCAGCCGGCGGGCAGCGGGCCGCTGGTGCCGATCATGTACTTCACCAGGGACGCCACGGACTTCATACCGGCCTCGTTGGGGTGGTACGTGGCCCGCCCGGAGGCGGGCTTGTACTTCTCCACCCACGGCGTGGACGCGCACGCGTCATGGCCGTGGCTCGCGGCGGCGACATTGACCAGGGTCGCCCCGGTGACGGTCGCCGCGGCGGCGGTCGCGTCGGCCAGCCGGGAGGCGACGGTCCGCTCGTAGGCCAGCTGGCTCGCGGTGAGCGGCACACCGGTGCAGGCGGCGCCGTCGGGCAGGACGGACATGTAGTTCACCAGGAAGACCCGCGCCTGCGGGGAGATCTTGTGGACGGCCTTCACGACGTTCTGGATCCGCCCGCTCACCGCGCCGAGGGCCGTGTCGATCGCGGACGTGCTGACGGTCCCGCAGTTGGCCTCGCCCTTGTTCTGGCAGGAGTACGAGACCACGCTGCCCAGGTAGTTGACGTCGTTGCCGCCGATGGTGACCGTGACCAGCCGGGTCGTGCTCTTCACGGCGTTGGTCTGGGGCGGCTGCCCGGCCTGGCTCGCGGTGAGGATGTTCGCCGTCATGGCGCCGCTGCACGTGACGTCCGTCAGCTTCGCGCCCGTGTCGCGGGCCACGATGCTGGCGTAGTTGTTGTTCGACCGCATGCACGCGGCCGCGACACTGCCCTCCTTCACCGTCGGAATGCTCGGACCGGCTGCGAAGGAACTGCCCATCGCGACGTACTCGAGACCGGCCACCGAGGCGGCGGTGACGGCAGAGGAGAGGGACTCCTTGGCCCCCTTGTCCACGGGCGAGGGGGCCGCGGCGGGGCTCCCCCCGAGGTTCGCGCACCCGGTCGCGAACCCCAGGGACAGGACCAGTCCGAGCATGCCCGTACGCCGGCGATGCCGCAGTCTCATGTTCGCCATGCGTGGCTCCTCCGTGCTGCACTGTCGACACTTGGACCCGTCAATATGACGGGCCGCCTTCTAATACGGAGGAGTTGACCGGTCGGTTGCAGCAATGATCGACAATCTGTCGACAATAATTGGACAATGCGTAGGCATACGCGACCTTGGAATAAGTAGCGCTACTCAGGCGGCCGTTGACCGGTGAACGGCATCGTGGAGATCACACAGAGGCACCCGATCTCCAGGAGGCACCCCTCATGAACGGCTACCGCTCGCTCGTCTCGGCCCTGCGCACCCCCGCCGCCCTCGGCTATCTGCTCCTCGTGGGCGCGCTCGCGGCCTGGGTCGCGGTGGACACGCTGTTCATCTCGCACGCCGACGCCGGCTTCGCCGGGATGTGGCTGTTCTTCGCCACCGCCCCGACCTCGCTGCTGTTCCTGGCGGTGCCCAGCCAGTTCGCGCTGATCGGGGTGCCGATCGGGGCGGTGGTCCAGGCGGCCCTGCTCGGCGCCGCCTACCAGGGACTCACCCGGACCCGCCCCGTGACCGCCGGCTAGAACACGGCCGTACCGGCCTGCGTGAGCCTCCAGTTGGTGACGGCGAAGTCCGCCGGGTTCAGGGTG
Source organism: Streptomyces sp. NPDC006872 (assembly GCF_040635845.1). Lineage (NCBI taxonomy): Bacteria > Bacillati > Actinomycetota > Actinomycetes > Kitasatosporales > Streptomycetaceae > Streptomyces > Streptomyces sp. NPDC006872. The sequence continues at coordinate 644,326 of NZ_JBEYIL010000003.1, read as the reverse complement.
CCCTTGCCGACGACGTAGTCGATCATCAGCTGACGGATCTCGTTCGTCGAGCTGTACGCGATGTCGGCGGCGGCGATGTGCGGGTAGCCGCTGCCGCCGTTGGCGCGGTAGTTGTTCACCGCGACGACGAAGACCTGGTCGTCCGCCACCGCCGCGCCGCCGTAGGTGAGGTTCCTGATCCGGGACCCTTCCGCCTGCGCGATGTCGATCTCGTAGTCGACGCCCGCCGCCGTGTCGTACATGTAGTCCCAGAAGCTGTTGGCGTTGGTGAGCGTGGCGGTGTCGACGGCCGTCCCGCTCGGCACCTGGTGGTAGTACTTCGCCGCGTACTCCAGGTAGTCCTTGAGCTGGGCCCCGGTGAGCTTCTTGCCGTAGAGGGTGTTGTCGTAGATGTAGAGGCCGGCGATGTCCTTGATGGTGACGCTGCCCGCCGGGATGTCGGCGGTACGGCTGAAGGGCGCGGCGACCGAGATGAGCGGGAGCGCCGCGTCGGACGTCGACAGGCCCGCCTTGACCGTCTGCATCTGTACCTCGTGGATGAAGTCCATGACGGGGACGTCCTTCCAGCAGGACTCCGCCGCCGAGAGGTCGGCCGTGCAGGTGCCGACGGACGTGTTGACGTACTTCACGACGAGTTCGTGATCGGCCTCGAGGAGCTTCCTGATCTCCGGGTCCTCGGCGACGGTGTTGGGGTTGAGGGTCTGCGCGGTCTTGCCGACGACCTTCCAGCGCCCGTGCTCCAGCTCGACCTCGAAGTCGAAGACGCTGAGCCGGTAGCCCCAGCAGTAGGGCTCGGACAGCAGCACCTCCTCCCCCGTCTCGGCGTTCTTCACGGTGTACGACGCCACTTCCACATGCGTGTGGCCGACGAGGATCGCGTCGATGCCGGGGACCTGCTCGGCGACGAGGTTGGACGCGTTCTCGACGTACGGCAGCTCGTCGCCGTACGAGGACGAACCGTCCAGGCCGGAGTGGTCGGTGAGGAAGACGACGTCACAGCCCAGCGCGCGCAGCCGGGGCACGTACTTCTTCGCCTGCTCGACCAGGCCCGGGAAGACCATCTTCCCGCTGACGTTGTCCTTGTCCCAGAGCGCGATGCCGGGGTTGGTGAGGCCGAGGATGCCGACCTTGATGTCCGGGGCGCCGGGAACGCAGATCTTCTTCACGGTGTACGGCGGAAAGGCGGGCTTGAGCGTCTTCGCGTCCAGGGCGTTCGCGCCGAGCAGCGGAAAACGGCACTGCTGCTCGAACTTGCGCAGCACCTCGATGCCGTAGTTGAACTCGTGGTTGCCGAGGGCGGCGGCGTCGTAGCGCAGGTGGTTCATGGCGACGGCCATCGGATGCTTCACGCCGTCGGTGATGGGGTCGACCCGGGCGAAGTAGTAGGCCAGTGACGTGCCCTGGATGATGTCGCCGGCGTCGACGAGCAGGACGCGCTCCTCGCCCTTCGCCGCCCGCTGCTGCTTGATGAGCGTGGCGACCCGGGCGACCCCGACCGAGTTGCCCTTGCTGTCCTTGTAGGCGGCGTCGGTGTAGTAGTCCCAGTCGAAGACATGGCTGTGCAGGTCGGTGGTGCCGAGGATGGAGAACGACCAGGTGCGCGGCGTCTTCGCAGGCCTGCGGCCCGCGGCCTCGGCGGTACCGGAACCGACCGCTCCCGCGACGGCGACGGCCGCCCCGGTGACGGCCGAACGCTGCACGAAGTCACGGCGGTTCATGGGGTTGACGGGCATTCGGAACTCCCGGAACTGAGCGAACTGGCGAGGAAGGGGGAACGGCAACTACCCGCGTAGATGCTTGCCTTCGCCAGTTACGGGCGTAACCGGGAACAGCCCATGGGCCGGTCAAGGATGTCCAAGACCGGCCCAAGCCGACGTGCTGTCGGGCGACTTGCTCTGCCTGTGCGGCTCTGTGTACCTGTGCGGCTTGCTGTGTCCGTGCGACTTGCTGTGCCTGTGCGACTTGCTGTGCCTGTGCGGCTTACAGGAACGAGTTGATCTCGATCGTCTCGTCCCGGCCCGGGCCCACGCCGATCGCGGAGATCGGGGCGCCGGACATGTCCTCCAGGGCCTTCACATACGCCTGGGCGTTCTTCGGGAGGTCGGAGAACGACTTCGCCTTGGTGATGTCCTCGGACCAGCCGGGGAGCGTCTCGTAGATCGGCTTCGCGTGGTGGAAGTCCGACTGCGAGTACGGGAGTTCCTCGACGCGCTTGCCGTCGATCTCGTACGCCACGCAGACCGGGATCTCCTCCCAGCCGGTCAGCACGTCCAGCTTGGTGAGGAAGAAGTCCGTGAGGCCGTTGACCCTGGTCGCGTAGCGCGCGATGACCGCGTCGAACCAGCCGCAGCGACGGTCGCGGCCGGTGGTGACGCCCCGCTCGCCGCCGATGCGGCGCAGCGCCTCGCCGTCCGCGTCGAAGAGCTCGGTCGGGAAGGGGCCCGAGCCGACGCGGGTCGTGTAGGCCTTCAGGATGCCGATGACCCGGCTGATCTTCGTCGGGCCCACGCCCGCGCCCGTGCACGCGCCGCCCGCGGTCGGGTTCGAGGAGGTGACGAAGGGGTACGTGCCGTGGTCGATGTCGAGGAGGGTGCCCTGACCGCCCTCGAAGAGGACGACCTTGTCGTCCTCCAGGGCCTGGTTGAGGACCAGGACGGTGTCGGTGACGTACGGAGCGAGCTTCTCCGCGTAGCCGAGCAGTTCCTCGACGACCTGGTCGACCGCGATCGCGCGGCGGTTGTACAGCTTGGTGAGCAGCTGGTTCTTGGCGTCGAGCGCCGCCTCGACCTTCTGGGTGAGGATCGACTCGTCGTAGAGATCCTGGACGCGGATGCCGACGCGGTTGATCTTGTCCGCATATGTCGGACCGATGCCCCGGCCGGTGGTGCCGATCTTGCGCTTTCCGAGGAAGCGTTCCGTCACCTTGTCGACAGTGACGTTGTAGGGCGTGATGATGTGCGCGTTGCCGCTGATCAGCAGCTTCGACGTATCGACGCCGCGCTCGTTCAGACCGCTCAGCTCGGAGAGCAGGACCGACGGGTCGACGACGACACCGTTACCGATGACCGGCGTACAGCCGGGGGACAGGATTCCGGAAGGGAGCAGGTGGAGTGCGTACTTCTGGTCGCCCACGACGACCGTGTGACCGGCGTTGTTGCCGCCCTGATAGCGCACTACGTAGTCCACCGAGCCACCGAGCAGGTCGGTGGCCTTTCCCTTGCCTTCGTCACCCCACTGAGCACCGAGCAGCACAAGTGCGGGCACGCGCGTACACCCCTTCCGGGTGGGGCATGTCCAAGGTCAGGGGCGTACACGGTGGCTCTTTCCACCGCGTGCACCACCGCACGCACCGCGACCGCCGTTGGTCGCCGCTTGTCGGACCCGGATGCCCCGGAATAGACCAAGCCCCTGGCGCAATAGCGCAAGGGGCTCTTGCACAAAGATGCTACCCGAGGAAGCGAGGCAGGACCGAGGTGGCGACTTCTCCGGCGTCCGATCAGCTGCTGGTGATCATCGATCCGGTCGCCCTGCGCACGGACGGGGAGTCCGTACGAATCGCGAAAGACGTGCTCAGCGCGGGTGCGGCGAGTACCAAGGTGTGTCTGCCGCAGGACCCGGAGGAATTCGCCCGGGTCCTGGCCCGGCGGGGCTCCCGGCGGCCGGTGGTGATCGGCGACGACCGTGCGCTGACCCGGGCGGTGGCCCTGCTGCACCGGCAGCGGGCCCTGGCCGAATGTGTGCTGTCGGTGGTGCCGGTGGGCTCCATGCTGGGCGTCGCACAGACTCTGGGGGTGCCCACGGGGGCCGTGGCGGCGGCCCGTGCGGTCCTGGACGGCGCCGAGCGCCGGCTGGACGTCCTGGTGGACGACAGCGACGGGGTGGTGCTGGGCGCGCTCCGGATCCCGCCCGTGCCGCTCGCCCCGCAGGACGCGCGGGACGAGGCGAACGGGGTGGACGGGGCGGAGGCCGGCGGCCGGCTCTGGCTGCGGACGTGCCAGTCGCTGGTGCGGACCCTGGTGCCCGCACGGCCGTCCCGGATCTCCCCCGTCCCCGCCCCGACCGGGCCCGCCCGGCTGCGGATCGAGGTCGACGAGGTGACGCTGATCGATCTCGACCAGCCGGTGGAGGCGGTGTCGGTGATCCCGGGCACGGGCGCGTCCGGCACCGCGGTCGTCGAGGTGCGGCCGCTGTCCCTGGGCGCGGAGGCGGCTCCCCTTCAGGCCCGGGGGCGGACGGTGACCGTCTCGGGCGCGGACTTCCGCTACCGGTCGGACACGGTGATCGCGGGGCCGGTGCGGCGGCGGACGTGGACGGTGCGGGAGGGGGCGCTGGGGCTGATGCTGCCGGGGCGGTGAGCGGAAATTCCGGCGTGTCAGGGGCACGTCCGGCATAGGCTGCCCGGCCGGTGATCGTCGTTCGGGGAGGGGCCGTCATGAGCCAGTACTACGAGGTGGACGGGGAGTCGGTGTGGAATCCGGCGACGCGGGCGTCCGAGCTGTTCCTGGCGCATGTGCGCGTGTACGAGGAATGGGTGGGCGTTCCGTCGGGCTTCGGGCCGATGCGCAACGACGAGTGCCCGATCGACGTGCCCGCCTTCGAGGCGTTCGCGAACGCTCTGCTGGACCGGCACAACCACACCGGTCACGCGATCGTCGACGCGCTGGCCGACGGCTTCATCGCGACGGTCCTGGCGCTCGCCGCGCGGATCGGTCTCGATGTGCGCCTGCCGGAGCGGCCCGCCACGCTCGACGGGTTCATGGCCGTGCAGGTGCCGTCGTCCGTGGACCCGGGCCGGGCGGCCCGGCTGCGTGCACAGGTCCTGGAGCTGCAGCGCGCCATGCCGCGCTGAGCCGCAGCCGCAGCCGCTTCCGTAGCCATCGCCGTAGCCGTCGCCGCCGCCGTAGCCATCGCCGTCGCCCGGGTGTTCTAAAGGTCTGGTTGACAAATATTTAACCGGTCCGGCCCCTTGAACGACTCATTGGGGCTACAGCATCCTCCTGCATCAGGGCGTCGATCCGGCGCGCGCGGCGGCAACGGAAGGGGCCACCCGATGGCAGTGCAGGAGGACGTCGCCCCCGAGGCGAGGACCGGCGGCGACGAGACCGTTCACCGGCTCAAACCCAACGCCATCGGTTTGCTCGGCGTGGTCTTCATGGCCGTCGCGACGGCCGCGCCGATCACCGCGATGACGGGCAACGTGCCCTTCATGGTGTCGGCGGGCAACGGCATCGGGGCCCCGGCGAGCTACCTCGTCGCAATGGTCGTCCTGGCGATCTTTTCCGTCGGCTTCACCTCGATGGCGAAGCACATCACCTCGACGGGCGCCTTCTACGGCTTCATCTCCTACGGCCTCGGCCGGTCCGTCGGCCTCGCGTCGGGCCTGCTCGCGACCTTCGCGTACGTCGTGTTCGAGCCGGCGCTGATCGGCATCTTCTCGTCGTTCGCCACCACGACCCTCAAGGACCAGACGGGCCTGGACATCCCGTGGTGGGCGTTCGCGGTGCTGATGCTCGCCGTCAACGCGACGGGCACCTGGTTCGGCGTCTCCGTCGCCGAGAAGCTGCTGGTCGTGCTGCTCGCGACCGAGGTGACGGTCCTCGCGGCGATGGCGATCTCGGTCGCCTTCCACGGCGGCGGCCCGGACGGCTTCAGCCTCGACCCGGTCAACCCGGTCAACGCGTTCAAGGGGACCAGCGCCGGACTCGGGCTGTTCTTCGCCTTCTGGTCGTGGGTCGGCTTCGAGTCGACGGCGATGTACGGCGAGGAGTCCCGCAACCCCAAGAAGATCATCCCCAAGGCGACGATGATCTCGGTGCTGGGCGTCGGCGTCTTCTACGTGTTCGTCTCCTGGATGGCCATCTCGGGCACCGGCCAGTCGGACGCCGTGAAGGTCGCCACCGACAACCCGCTGGGCCTGTTCTTCGGCCCCACCGAGCGGTACGTCGGCCACTGGGCGGTCGACGTCATGCAGTGGCTGATGATCACCGGGTCGCTGGCCTGCGGCATGGCCTTCCACAACTGCGCCGCCCGCTACATGTACGCCCTGGGCCGCGAGGGCGTCCTGCCGTCCCTGAAGACCACCATCGGCCGCACCCACGCCCGGCACGGCTCCCCGCACATCGCGGGCCTGGTCCAGACGGTCGTCTCGGCCGTCCTGATCGGCGCGTTCTGGGCGGCCGGCAAGGACCCGTACACCGGGACCTACGTACTGCTGGCGATCCTCGGCACGATGGCGATCCTGGTCGTGCAGGCGGTGTGCTCGTTCGCGGTGCTGGTGTACTTCCGCTCCCACCACCCCGAGAGCCGGCACTGGTTCCGGACCTTCACCGCGCCGCTCCTGGGCGGGGTCGCGATGCTCGCCGTGGTGGCGCTGCTGGTGTCCAACATGGCCGTCGCGGCGGGTCCGGAGTCGGGCTCGCTGGTCCTGAAGGCCACACCGTGGCTCGTCGCACTGATCGCGGCGGCCGGCCTGGGCTACGCCCAGTACCTCAAGCGACGGTCTCCGCAGCGGTATCTGCTGCTGGGGCGGACCGTGCTGGAGGAGACGAAGGAGCGCTGACCGCGTCAGGGGCCGAAGGTCTTGTCGCGGTGCTCCCGCCAGCGTTCCATCAGCCGGGTCAGCTCGCCCTCGAGGTACTCGAAGAAGGCGAGCGTCTCGGCGATCCGTCGGCCGCCGGGAGTCTCCGTGCCAAGGCTTTCGACGCCCTCGCGCAGGGTCAGTCCCCACCGCTTCAGGATGGCGTCCCGGTTGGTCAGCGTCTCGTACCACTGATCGCTGTGCACCCGGTAGCGCTCGCGCCGCGAGCCGGGTTCACGCTCGCGCGAGACCATGTGCACCTGCGAGAGATAGCGCACCGCCCCGGAGACCGCGGCCGGGCTGACCCGGAGTTGTTCGCCGAGTTCGGCGGAGGTCATGGCCCCGGAGTCGGACGCGAGCAGCGCGGCGAACACCCGGGCCGCCATCCGCTGCATCCCTGCCTCGACGAGCTGCGCCGCGAACGCCTCGACAAACCTCGACAGGGCCTCGGCGTCCCGCCCTGCCTCCTCGGCGCCCTGGCCGACCTCGGGTGATTCCGTCATGCGTCCATCCTATCTGAGCTTCATACGCTTCCTTAACTTCACAATTTCCTGAAAGAAGCGTACGTTCTGAAACATGACGAAGGCCATCACGGTGTCCGGACTGCACAAGTCCTTCGGCCGCACCCAAGCACTCGACGGCCTCGACCTGGAGGTCGAGACCGGTGAGGTACACGGATTCCTCGGCCCCAACGGCGCCGGCAAGTCCACGACCATCCGCATCCTGCTCGGCCTGCAGCGCGCCGACTCGGGCGCCGCCCAGATCCTCGGCCGCGACCCGTGGACCGAAGCGGTCGAGGCCCACCGCCGCATCGCGTACGTACCGGGCGACGTGACCCTCTGGCGCAACCTCTCCGGCGGCGAGGTCATCGACCTGTACGGGCGACTGCGCGGCGGTCTGGACAAGGCCCGCCGCGCCGCGCTCATCGACCGCTTCGAGCTGGACCCGACGAAAAAGGGCCGCACCTACTCCAAGGGCAACCGGCAGAAGGTCGCCCTGGTCGCCGCGTTCGCCTCCGACGTCGACCTCCTCATCCTCGACGAGCCGACCTCGGGCCTGGACCCCCTGATGGAGGAGGTCTTCCAGACCTGCGTGGCGGAGGAACGCGACAGGGGCCGGACGATCCTGCTGTCCTCCCACATCCTCAGCGAGGTCGAGGAGCTGTGCGACCGCGTCAGCATCGTCCGCAACGGCCGCACCGTGGAGACGGGCTCGCTGGCCGACCTGCGCCATCTGACCCGGACCAGCGTCACGGCCGAACTGGCGAGCGCCCCCAACGGGTTGGCGCAGCTGCCGGGCGTCCACGACCTCGACGTACGGGGCCGGCGCGTCCGGCTCCAGGTCGACACGGACAAACTCGACGCCGTGCTGCGGTCGTTGACCGGGTCGGGGGTGCGGTCGCTGACCTCGACGCCGCCGACGCTGGAGGAGCTGTTCCTGCGCCACTACCAGGAGGCGTGATGACGTCCCTCGTGGGCACGGGAGTGCTGCTGCGCTTCAACCTCCGCCGCGACCGGATCGCGACCCCGGTGTGGGTGGCGGTCACCGCCCTCATGGTGATCTCCATGCCGGGCACCCTCAAAGGCCTGTACAGCACCGAGGCCGAGCGCGCCGACCTGCTGCACCAGGTCGCTGCCAACTCCTCCTTCCGCGCCCTGATCGGGCCCGTCTTCGACGATTCCCTCGGCGCCCTCACCGCCTGGCGCGTCGGCGTCTACGCGGGCCTCCTCGCCGCGATCACCGGCCTCCTGGTCGTCGTACGGCACACCCGGGACGAGGAGGAGAGCGGCCGTCACGAGCTGATCGTGTCCGGCACGGTCGGGCGCCGCGCCTCCCTGACGGCGGCCCTGCTCGCGGCCGGGGTCGCGAGCGGCGTGCTGGCACTGCTGGTCACGGCGGGCCTGGCGGGACAGGGGACGGCCGGGGCGCTGGCCCTGGGCCTCGGCCTCGCCGGGGTGGGGATGCTGTTCGCGACCACGGCGGCGGTCGTCGCGCAGCTCACGGAGAGCGCGCGGCTGGCCCGGGGTCTGACGGCCGCCGCGCTGGGAGCCGCGTTCGTGCTCCGGGCGGCGGGCGACTCGTCGAGCGACGGGGGCTCCTCCGTGCTGACCTGGCTGTCCCCGCTCGGCTGGCTGGAGAACCTGCGGCCGTACGCGGACGAACGATGGTGGGTGCTGCTGCTGTTCGCGGCGGCGATCGTGGCGCAGGGCGCGCTGGCCTACGCGCTGACCGACCGCCGGGATCTGGGGCTGAGCTTCCTGCCGACCCGGCCGGGACCGCCGACCGGACGGCTGGGCGGCGCCTTCGCACTGGCCTGGCGGCTGCAGCGGGGCAGCGTGCTGGGCTGGAGCATCGGCTTCTTCCTCGCGGGTGTCGTCTACGGCGGCCTCACGGAGGGCGCGGCCGACCTGGTCGGCGACAACGACAGGGCCCGCGAGATCTTCGAGCGGATGGGCGGCCAGGCGGGTCTGACGGACGCGTTCCTCGCCTCGATGATCGGCATGCTCGGCCTGATCGCCGCGCTCTACGTCGTCGCCTCCGTCCTGCGGCTGCGCGGCGAGGAGACCTCCGGGGGCGCGGAACCGGTGCTGGCGAACGCCGTGGGCCGACTGCGCTGGGCCGCCGGGCATCTGACGATCGCCTTCGGCGGATCCGTGCTGATCATGCTGCTCGCCGGGCTGGGCTTCGCCGTCGGCTACGGCCGGGAGGTCGGCCCGATCCTGGGCTCCTGTCTGGTGCAGGTGGCCGGCGTCTGGGTCGTCGGCGGGCTGACGGTGCTGCTGCACGGGCTCGTCCCCCGGGCGTCGACGGCGGCCTGGGCGGTGGCCGGGGCCGTGCTGCTGATCGGCTGGATCGGCCCCGCGCTGGACGCTCCGCAGGCGGTCCTGGACCTCTCTCCCTTCGGCCACCTCCCGAAGCTGCCCGGCGGCGGGATGGAGTGGGGACCTGTGCTGGTCCTTCTGCTCGTGGCCATGGGGCTGGTGGGGGCGGGGCTGGCCGGGTTGCGCCGGCGTGACGTGCTGACGTGACGTGCTGACGTGACGAGGGGTGCGGGCGAACCGGGTGCGGGCGGGACCCGTCTCTCCTGGCATGAACGGGAATCGAAGTCGGAATCGGAATGCGGTGGCGTGCGGTGGCTGTGTGCTGTCGATGGCGGGCGCGTTGACGGCCACGTCCGTGTGGCTCGCCTGGACGCCCACTCGGATCCGACTGGGCCACGGCTTCGAGAACGAGGGCATGGACCTCACCGTCCTGTTCACCGAACTGCCGCTGGTGTTCCTCGCGGGAGCCGCCGTCCCGGCCCTCGCCTACGCGTCCCTCGCCCGCCTGCTGGGCGGCAGACGGACGAGGGACGACACATGACGCTTCAGACGGTGACGCTCAGGCCCTCCAGCCCCCGGATCACGAAGTTCGGCTTCCGCCGGGGCTCCGCCGCCAGAGCCAGGGTCGGGGCCTTCTCCAGCAGCGCCGTCATGGAGGCCGCCAGCTCGATCCGGGCCAGGGGCGCGCCGATGCAGTAGTGGATGCCCGCGCTGAAGGAGATGTGCGGATTGTCCTGACGGGTCAGGTCGAGCCGCTCGGGGTCCCGGAAGACCTCCCCGTCATGGTTGGCCGACCCGAAGAGCAGCGCGATCTCCGCGCCTCTCGGGATCGTCGTCCCGGCGATCTCGATCTCGTCCAGCACCCACCGCTCGAAGAGCTGGAGCGGGGTGTCGTAGCGCATCAGCTCCTCCACGGCGGACGGCACCAGCGTGTGGTCGGCGCGCAGCGCCGCCAGCTGGTCCGGGTTGCGGAACAGCGCCTGCCAGCCGTTGACCGTGGCGTTCACCGTCGCCTCGTGGCCCGCGTTCAGCAGCAGCACGCAGGTCGAGATCATCTCCTGCTCGGTGAGCCGGTCGCCCTCGTCGTGCGCGGCGATCAGACCCGAGATCAGGTCCTCCCCGGGCTCCTTGCGCCGCGCGGCGATCAGCTCCCGCAGATACTCCGAGAACTCCACCGACGCCCGCACCGCCCGCGCCGCCACCTCCTCGGCGGGGTTCAGCTCGTACATCCCGCAGATGTCCGCGGACCAGGGCCGCAGCGGCGCCCGGTCCGACTCCGGGATCCCGAGCATCTCCGCGATGACGGCGACGGGCAGCGGCTCGGCGACGTCACTCAGCAGATCGCCTCCGCCCGCCGCCACCAGCCCGTCCACCAGCTCCCCGGCCAGCCGCCGCACATACGGCTTCAGCTGCTCCACCGTGCGCGGGGTGAACGCCTTCGACACCAGCCGCCGGATCCGGGTGTGGTCCGGGGGCTCCAGGTCGAGCATCCCGTGATCGTTGAGCGTGTGGAACGGCTCCTGCTCGGCCGGCGGCGCCGTACGCCCGAAGTCCTCGTGCGTGAACCGGTGCTGATACGTCCGCCCCAGCCGCCGCTCCCGCAACAGCGCCGAGACATCCGCATGCCGGGGAACGAGCCACTGGTCGGTCGGCTCGTAGTAGATCACCCGCCCCCGAGCCCGAAGCTCGGCGTACGCCGGGTACGGGTCCGACACGAACGCGGGATCCCAAGGATCGAAGGAGAGGTCGTCAGCTACTGCCATGAACGGACGCTAGCCCGTGGCCCGGGGTGCTGACCAGGGGGGACCCGCGCGGCTGCTCTCGCTCCGTATGGGAGTACGTACGGCCGTACCACGTCGTCGTCTGCTTCCCAGGACGGTTCGGAGGCGTCCGGGAGCTTGCCGTGGAGCGTCCCGAGCCGGTGGATCCGCCGGATGACCACTCCACCTGAGGCGGGGCTCAGAGGGTCGGGAAGAGCAGCACGAAGAACAGCCACAGCAGTACGGCCCAGAAGGCCGCCGCCGCGAGCGACACCAACAGGGAGCTGCGCCACTTCAGCACCAGGAACGGGAAGAGCGCCAGAACCGCCCAGTGACCGGCCACATCGATCGTCATGCCGGCAGCCTCGGTGAGGGTTCCCGCGCGCCCTGTGGCGATGCGCCGCAGCAGCCGCTGGGAGACGAATCCGTACAGGCCGAAGACGATCGGGAAGAACCACACCGGTGTGATCGTGACCAGCTCGGACTCCGAGAACTCGTCGAACATCACCAGATAGACGAGCGCGGCACCCATGAGACCGCCGACCAGCGCGATCACATAGAGGGCGGTCAGAGCAACCGGATCCGCCGCACCGGCCGGCACGGGGACGGGCGAGGCGTACGGAACGTCGGGCGGCGGGACCCGGACCACCTGGTGGCAGTGCGGGCAGCGGACGTCCTGACCGGCACGGTCTGCCGAAGCTGATATCAAGTGCCCGCACGAGGCGTGGAATTCCATCTGCTGAACCGGGTTCATGCCCTGCTCCTCCCTGTTCCGAGCCGGCGCCGCCCGACACTGACGGCACGTCGGCGGCCCGAATCGGATCCGATCAGAGACAAGGACGTGGCTGGAGAGCAGCCGGTTTCCGCCTTTCCGTCTTTCCGTCTTTCCGCCGACGGGACACGCCGTAGGTCGGCCTGGCCGCGCTCGGACTGGCAGTCGGGCGGCCGGACGTCGGGCGGCCGGACGTCGGTATCAGCCCGGGGTCACCAGTCGTGCCTCGTAGGCGAATACCGCTGCCTGGGTGCGGTCTCGGAGGCCCAGTTTCACCAGGATCCGGCTCACATGGGTCTTGATGGTCGACTCCGCCACCACCAGCCGCTCGGCTATCTCCGCGTTCGACAGGCCGTGGGCGATCAGGACCAGTACCTCCGTCTCCCGTTCGGTCAGGTCGCCGTAGGACGCCTGGGCGGCCGTGCGGGACAGGCTCGGGGTGTCCGTGAGCTTGGAGAACTCCGTGATCAGGCGCTTTGTGACGGAGGGCGCCAACAGGGCCTCGCCCGCCGCCACCACGCGTACCCCGTCAGCCAGTTGTCGGGCCGAGGCGTCCTTCAGCAGGAAGCCCGAGGCTCCCGCGCGCAGCGCCTGGTAGACGTATTCGTCCAGGTCGAACGTGGTGAGCACCAGCACCTTCGCCGTGCCGTCCGCCGCCACGATCTCCCTGGTGGCCTCGATGCCGTTCAGCTCCGGCATGCGGATGTCCATCAGGACGACATCGGGAGCCAGTTCGCGGACCCGGTCCACCGCCTCCCGGCCGTTGACCGCCTCGCCCACGACCTCGATGTCCGGCATCGCGTTCAGCAGGACCGAGAAGCCCTCACGCACCATCATCTGGTCGTCGGCGATCAGTACCTTGATCGTCATGCCCCACCCTCATCGGCAGCACGGACGGGAGCGGACGGGCTCGTCGAGGGCTCGGCGGCCATCGGGACCGGCAGGAACACCGTCACCTCGTAGCCTCCCTCCCGCGTCGGTTCCGCCGTCATCTCGCCGTTCAGCATCGTGACCCGCTCCCGCATTCCGGTGATGCCGTGGCCGGCGCCGGGTGAGGGCTTGATCAGGGTCGGGTTGGGCGGGGCGCCGTTGACTATGCGCAGGCCCAGGCCGCCGAGGACGTACCCGACCTCCACTCGCGCGCTCGCCCCGGGCGCATGGCGGAGCGTGTTGCTCAGCGCCTCCTGGACTATTCGGTAGGCCGACAGCTCCACGCCCTGCGGCAGTTCGCGCACCGCGCCGGTGACCCCCTTCTCCACGTCCAGGCCGGCCTCCCGCACGTTGGCGAGCAACCCGTCCAGCTCGGCGAGCGTGGGCTGCGGGGCGTCCGGGACCTCGTAGTCCTCGGCGCGGACCACGCCCAGGACCCGGCGCAGCTCCGTGAGAGCCGCCACCGCGTTCTCCCGGATGGTCGCGAAGGCCTTCTCCAGCTCCGGCGGCGGGTTCTCCACCCGGTAGGGGGCGGCCTCCGCCTGGATGGCGACCACCGACATATGGTGCGCGACCACGTCGTGCAGCTCGCGGGCGATCGTGGTGCGCTCCTCCAGCAGGGTGCGTCGGGACCGCTCGTGCGCCGTCACCGTCTCCTGGGCCGTCACCTTCTCCTCGGCCTGCCGGCGGATGTGCCAGACCGTGATGGTGAGGAGGATGATCGCGGAGAAGACGAGCATGGGCGCGGTGTTCGTGGCGTAGTGGCCCCACCCGAAGGCCGTCTCGGCGACGAAGCCGTAGGCCGCCGTCATCAGCCACATCCACGCCGCCGTGCGGGGACGGGTGCGTATCGCCACGACCGTCAGGACCATCAGGTGGGAGGCGAAACTGCCGGGGAGCCAGGGCCAGTCGTCGTAGCTCGAGCCGAGCAGGGCCACCGCCGTGGTCGAGGCGAGCGACAGCCAGAACGCGCCGATCGGCCGCACCAGCGTCATCAGCACCGGCACCAGGGCCAGCAGGCCGAGCACGGCGCCCAGACTCCCTCCGCCGTTGTCGGCCGAGGCGATCAGCAGCGCCAGGACGCCGCCCGCCCCGACCACCGCGTGTCGGTACCAGGTCGCGTACTCCCGCCTGCGGCCCTTCAGCCGGCCCAGGACGGCGCCGGTGGGCTCCTTGCGGGGCAGCGGGCGGTAGGCGAAGGCATCGTGGATCAGGTCCTGTCGCAGGCCTCGCAGGGCTTCCACGGCCGCCCGGAACTCCGGGCTGCGCGGCCGATAGGCCTCGAAGGAGTCGTCCGGGTCATCCGGGTGCGCGGTGTGCGTCTGCGTCGTCTCGGTCACGTTCAAAACGGTAGGCGTAGCCGGGGGTCGCGGTCGTCACCAGTGAGAGGGGTTCCTGTGCGTCCCTCTCAAGTACTACGGGTTCGACGGGGGACCGCCGGAGCGATGCCGCCCGGTACCCCGGCCCTCGGTACCGCGGCCCTCGGTACCCCGACGCTCAGTACCCGGCCGGTCTCACCAGCCCCGACTCGTACGCGAACACCGCCGCCTGGGTGCGGTCCCGCAGGCCCAGTTTCACCAGGATGCGGCCCACATGCGTCTTCACGGTCTGCTCGGCGACGAAGAGGTGGCTCGCGATCTCCGTGTTGGACAGGCCCTGGGCGATGAGGGTGAGCACCTCCGTCTCGCGTTCCGTGAGGTCGCCGACCCGTTCCTTCAGCGGAGCCCTGGGCTTGCCGTCGAGACGGGAGAACTCGGCGATGAGCTTGCGGGTGATGCCGGGGGCGAGCAGGGCGTCCCCGGCCGCCACCACCCGGACCGCCTCGGCCAGCTGGTCCGCGGAGGCGTCCTTCAGCAGGAACCCGGACGCGCCGGCCCGCAGCGCCTCGTACACGTACTCGTCGAGGTCGAAGGTGGTGAGCACCAGCACCTTGATGTGGGGGTGGTCGAGGGTGATGCGCTGCGTGGCGTCGATGCCGCCGAGCTCGGGCATGCGGATGTCCATCAGGACGACGTCCGGGGTGAGTTCGGCGACCTTCGCGATCGCGTCCAGGCCGTCCACCGCATCCCCGATCACCTCTATGCCGGGGTGGGCGTTGAGGAGCACGGTGAAGCCCTGCCGGACCATCTGCTGGTCGTCGGCGATCAGTACGCGGATGGTGCCGCCGGTCGTCATCGGTTTCCTTCGCGTGTCGGGGACGGACGGTTCGGGTCGTCAGGGTCGTCGGGGTCGTCGGGGTCGTCGGGGTCGTCGGGGTCGTCGGGGTCGTCGGGGAAGAGGAGTTCCAGGCCCTCCGGCGTTCCGGGAGCGTCGGAGTCGTCGGAGTCGTCGGGAGGCGGGGTCGTGCCGTCCCTCGGCAGGAACGCAGTGACCGCGAAGCCGCCGTGCAGGGTCGGGTACGCGTTGACGTGGCCGCCCAGCATCGCCGCCCGCTCCCGCATGCCGAGCAGTCCGTGTCCCGCTCCCGGGGAGGGCCGTACGGGCACGCTCGGGCGGGAGTTGATGACCTCCAGGTGCAGGCCCCGAGGGTGATGGGTGACCTCGACGCGCACCCGGGAACCCGGCGCGTGGCGCAGGGCGTTGCTCAGCGCCTCCTGGACTATCCGGTACGCCGACAGCTGCACGCCCGGCGGATACACGGGCGCCTCGCCCTCGATGGCGGCGACCACGTCCAGTCCCGCGGCGCGGGTGTTCTCCATCAGGGCGTCGAGTCGGTCGAGCGTGGGCTGCGGGGCGTCCGGGGCGGTTCCGGCGCCGGCCGCGCCGAGGCCGTAGGGGTCGTCGGGGTTCTCCGAGCGCAGCACACCGAGCACCCGGCGCAGTTCGGCGAGCGCCTCCAGGGCGTTCTGCCGGATGCCGGCGAGGTTCTCCTTGAGTTCCTCGGACGGGTTCTCCACCAGGTGCGGGGCGACCTGCGCCTGGATGGAGATCACCGACATGTGGTGGGCGACCACGTCGTGCAGCTCGCGGGCGATCCGGTTGCGCTCCTCCAGCAGGGTGCGGCGGGCGCGTTCCTCCGCGGTGATCGTCTCCTGTTCGACGAGCTGGGTGCGGGCCTCGCCGAGGCCGCGGAAGGCGGTGCCCACGAGGACGGCGACCCCGCAGACGGCGACGGCCGTGACGCCCGTCGAGTTGTACGTCGCCCCGCCGATGACGCCCTGGACCAACCAGGTCACCAGGCCGGTGGCCGTCAGAGCCGCGACGGACACACTGCTGCGGACGCGGAGCGCCAGGATCAGGAACACGACGGCGTGCGCCACGATCTGGGGGGCGCTCCAGGGCCAGTCCGGTCCCGGGAGCGGGTGACCGCGCAGGGCCGGGCGGGCGGACATCGCGGCGACGACGGTGACGGCCAGCGACAGCGCCCACGCGGGGAGCGGACGCCACAGGGCGAGCACGACTGCCACGCCCTGCGTGAGTCCGGTCAGCGCGGACAGTTCCGCGCCCGGGTGGTAGTCCCGGCTCATCTGGTCGGTGCCGGCCAGCCCCGTCCCGAGAGCGATCAGACACACCACCACGTACGCCGGGAACCGCAGCCAGCGGTAAGCGCGCCCACGCGGCGAGGTCCGGGAACGGGGCGCACCGCGGGCGATCCGGAACCGGCGACGGCGGACGGGAGGCGGCGGTGCGAGGGTGGCACGGTCGGGTGGGGTGATGCTCTCCTCGCCGGTCACGGGCTCAACCCTAGGCACTGCGGGCCGCCTTCGTCTCCGGCCGGCCGGAACGGCGGTGGACGCGGATCACCCGCGACCCCCGGCCGTCGGCACGGCGTGCCCCTCGTTCCTGCCCCCGCTCGTAGGAGTGGAACGCCGCCCAGCACACCCCCAGCACCAGTGCGAAGACCGGCAGCCACAGCAGCCTGACCGCCACCCAGTCCAGCCCGTCGGGGACGGTGTGCAGGCCGGGCAGCCGGCCGGCGAGGAGGCCCGTCGCGGTGGTCGCCATCATCGCCGTCTGGTGCCAGAGGAACAGGGTCATCGCGGAGAGGTTGACCAGCGCCACTCCCGCCCAGAGCACAGGGCGGGTCATGGCCCGGCGCAGTCGGTCGCGCAGCAGCAGGGCCAGTCCGCACTGGGCGAGTCCGAAGGTGATGGCGGCCAGGGTCGGCGGGTTCAGGTTGGACACCGCCGCGCCGGGCACGCCCACCATCGACGCCGGGTAGCCGGCGAAGCCGACCAGCAGGGCCGTCATCGCCGCGCCGCCGACCAGCAGCGTCCAGCCCGCCCGGGGGCGCTCCAGCTCGCCGCGGGTCCAGGCCGCGCCCAAGGTGTACGGCACCAGCCAGCCGGCCGCCAGGTTCACCCAGCCGAGCCGGTCGGGGCCGCCAAGGCCGAAGCGCACCACGTCCACGTGCAGGACGACGGCCAATGGCCACAGCGGGTTGAGCCGGGCCAGCAGCGGGGTGGCCGCCGTCAACGCGGCGAAGACCAGCAGGAACCACAGCGGTGACAGCGCCAGCTTGACCACGGTGTGCAGGGTGACGAAGGACGCGCCGCCGAGCAGCAGCCCCAGCGCGACTGCCGTCCACACCGTCAGGACGGCCATGACCGGCTTGAACAGCCGGGCCAGGCGCGCCCGTAGCCAGGCCCGGTAGGTCCCGCCCCGCGCGCGGGTCGAGGCGAGGCTCCGGGTCGCCACATGGCCGCCCACCATGAAGAACACGGCGAGCGTCTGGAACATCCAGGAGACCGGCGCCAGCCAGGGCATCGGACCGAGCGGGCTCGCGGCGCGCAGGGTGCCGCCGTCGGCGACCAGGGCGGTCACCAGCCAGTGGCCCAGCACCACGCCGAGGATCGCGAAGGCGCGCAGGGCGTCGACGGCGCGGTCGCGCTGCGGGGGCGTCGCGGCGTCGATGCGGGCCGCCGCCCGCCGGGTCCCGGGCAGTCGGCGTACCTGATGTGTCTCACGCATCGGTGACCTCCGAGGTCTCGCCGAGGACGATCCGGGCGATGTTGGCCAGCGCGGCCGAGCCCGGCCGGAAGTAGTCGCTGTGGCCGCCGGCGCCCGCCGCGAAGACATGGGCGCCGAACGACGCGGACATCGGGTCGGCGCCGAGGCCGACCGTCGTGCCGAACAGGTCGACGCTGACGTGCGGGACGTCCGCCACCCAGTCGTCGGCGCCCCGGGCCGCCCAGACCCGCGCGCGGGTGCGCAGGCCTGCCACCGTGTCCACGCCCGTGCCGGGGCTGCCCAGCAGCACGAGGTCGGACACGTCCAGGCCAGGGGCCGCCCGGCCGCACACGACCGTGCCGTACGAGTGGCAGAGGAGGGAGACGTGGGTGTCCGGGCCGGTGAGGGTGCGCAGCCCGCGCAGGAACTCCCGCAGCTCCGGGGCCGCTTCGTCGGCGCGGGCCGGCGTGATCACCGTCGCGCTGACCGTGCCCGGTGTGGTGTAGCCGAGCCACGCGACGACGGCCGTGCGCGCACCCGACGTCCGGCCCGTGCCCGCCTCCTGGCCCGTGCCCGACTCCCGGCCCGGACCTGACGCCCGGCCCATGCCCGACTCCCGGCCCGTGCCCGACTCCCCCGGTGCGCCCGACTCCCCCTCAAGTCGCTCGTACAGCGCGGCCGCTCCCGCTCTGAAGCGGGCGTACGTGTCCAGTGAGGTGTCGGAGCCCGGTATCAGGATCGCGACGCGGTCGGCGTGGGCGAGGTCCCCGAACACCTCGGTCGCACGCCCTTGGCCACGCCCGTCGAAGGCGAGCAGGGTGCGGGACGGGGACGCGAACCCCTCGTCGGCGGCGGCGCGGTGGCGGTCGCCGTGGGCGGCGGCCATCCGGGCGGCCAGTGCGGCGTTGGCCCGGTTGGCGGCGTACGCCTTCTCCAGCGTCGCAGCCGTGACCGGGGCGAGGTCGGCGGGAGCCGGGGCCGGGATCTGCGGACTGGCCGCGGCAGCCGTGAGAGGGCCGACGACTGCGGCGGTGATGAGGACGGCCAGCAGAGCGCGGAACCAGCGCCGCGCCCGAGGCGTTCCCCCTTCGCTGCGCCACCGTCCGCCAAAGCGCAGCGCCCGGAGCGTTCCCCTTTCGGTACCCCACCGCCCGCGAAAGCGCAGCGCCCGCGGCGTTACCCCTTCGCCACCCCACCGCCCGCGAAAACGACGCTCCGCCATCCCGCCACTCCCCCGCCCGTTCGCCCGGCCATCGGGCGTTTCTGGCTTGGAAGTTACGGATCGGCGCTCGTCGTTCGCGTCCCACCTGGGAGCTCTTCTGCGACGTAGCTCTCAGGTACTACGGGTACGACAGGTCCGCACACCTACGGGAGGCACGGGCCCCCAGCAGGGGGCTACCCAAGGACCGGCATCACCACGCCAGTTGCGCGATCTCCTCGGCCACCACCGCGCACGCGTCCGCAGCCGGGTCGATCAGCGGGAAGTGGCCGACGTCCTCCAGGAGGGTCAGGCCCACCACCTCGCCCGCCTTGGCCGCCGCGTCCGCGTACGCCTCGGCGACGGCCTGCGGGACGACCAGGTCGCTGCGGCCCTGGACCAGCGTCGTCGCGATGCCGGTCGGCAGCAGGAGCGCGGGGTCGGCGTACGGCCGACGCTCGTCGAACTGCGCTTCCCCGCCCAGGAGTTGACGGGATGCCCCGCCGCACACGTCCAGCTTCTCGGCGACCGCGAAGTCGGCGATCGGGGCGAGCGCGACGACGCCCCGCAGCGGGACGGGACCGCCGGTGCGCCAGGGCGCGTCGGCGGGCAGTACATGCCGGGCCGCCGCCCACAGGGCCAGGTGGCCGCCGGCCGAGTGGCCGACGAGCACCATGCGGCGCGCGTCGGCCTGCGGCACGGCCTCCCGGACGAGGGCGGGAAGCGCGTCGAGGGCCGCGGCCACATCGTCGAAGGTGTCGGGCCAGCGGCCCGCGATCGGGGATGTCCCCTCCGGGGCCGGGCTCTCGGCGCCGCGCCGGTACTCCACGTTGGCCACGGCGAACCCCCGCCCCGCCAGGTACTCCGCGAACGGCGTGACGTGCCGCCGGTCGTACGGCGCCCGCCAGGCCCCGCCGTGCAGCACGACCACGAGCGGGACGGGACCGCCCGGACCCACCTCCACTCGCGGAACATAGAAGTCGATCACCTGGTCGGGGTGGTCTCCGTACGCCGCGGTGACGTCGGGGTCGACGGGCGGATGCCCGAAGGCCGACTCCTCCTCGGCGACGGCCCGGGCTGCGACAACGTCGTCCGGCATGCTCCAACCTCTCAGCGGTGATGGGGTACCTCCCAGGCTTTCGGCACTGGGGGAGGATTTGGCGGACCAGGAGAGAATCAGGCCGTTGGCCGGGACGGTATCAGGCCCGTGACGTGCGCGGACACGCGGATATCACGCTCGGTGAGGGGAAAAACGGTTCTGCCGGGTAACTACCGGGCGAACCCGGCAGTCCCGCACCTGCCTGCGACAGCCTTGCGACCGCCCTGCGACGGCCCTGCGAGAATCCGGCACCACACCCTGAACCAGGCCCGCACCGGGCCCCGAACCAGGCCCGGTGCCAGACCCGCACCAGGCCCTACGCCAGTACTTCCGCCAGCACCTCCGCCAGTACCCGGGCCGCCCGCTCCACCTCCGCGAACCCGACGTACAGCGGGGTGAAGCCGAAGCGCAGGACGTCCGGGTGGCGGAAGTCGCCGACGATCCCGCGCTCGATCAGCCGCTTCATGACGTCGCCGGCGTCCGCGCAGCGCAGCGCCACCTGGCTGCCGCGCTCCTCGTGACGCACCGGAGTCAGCGACTCGACCCGTCCCTCGGGGACGTACGCGCCCACGCACTCCAGGAAGAAGTCCGTAAGGGCCAACGACTTCGCCCGGACCGCCTCGACCGGGACGCCGTCCCAGACCTCGAGCGCCGCCTCCAGGGCGAGCATCGACAGGATGTCCGGGGTGCCGACCCGACCGCGCAGCGCGCCCCGCGCCGGCTCGTACACCTCCCGCATGCCGAAGGGCTCGGCGTGCGAGTTCCAGCCGGGCAGCGGGGAGTCGAAGCGGTCCTGCAGCCCCTTGCGCACATACAGATACGCCGGTGAGCCCGGGCCGCCGTTCAGGTACTTGTAGGTGCAGCCGACCGCGAGGTCGACGCCGTGCTCGTCGAGGCCCACCGGCAGGGCGCCCGCGCTGTGGCACAGGTCCCAGACGGCGACCGCGCCCGCCGCGTGCACGGCGGCGGTGAGCGACGGCAGGTCGTGCAGCCGCCCGGTGCGGTAGTCGACGTGGTTGAGCAGCACGGCGGCCGTCCGTTCCGACAGCGCGGCCGGCACCTCGCCGGGCGCCACCGGGCGCAGCGTGCGGCCGGTCAGCCGGGCTGCGGACCCGGCGATGTAGCCGTCCGTGGGGAAGGTCGTCGCGTCGACGAGGATCTCGTCCCGGCCGCCGCCGCCGTCGCCGCCCTCCGCGATCCGCACCGCGCCCACGAGGGCCTTGAAGACGTTGACGCTGGTCGAGTCGCCGACCACGATCTGGCCGGCCGCCGCGCCCACCAGCGGGGCGATCCGGTCGCCGATCCGCTCGGGGGCGGTCCACCAGCCGCTCTCGTCCCAGGAGCGGATGCGCAGCTCGCCCCACTGGCGGCGGACGACGTCCGCCACCCGGTCGGGCACGGCGGC
The DNA here is from genome assembly GCF_040635845.1 of Streptomyces sp. NPDC006872. Taxonomy (NCBI): domain Bacteria; kingdom Bacillati; phylum Actinomycetota; class Actinomycetes; order Kitasatosporales; family Streptomycetaceae; genus Streptomyces; species Streptomyces sp. NPDC006872. Next base: position 622,873 of record NZ_JBEYIL010000003.1, on the reverse strand, counting down.
GGGCAGCGCGCCCAGCGAGTTGCCGTCGAGGTAGACGCCGTCGTCGAGCACGAACCGGGCCCGCAGGCCGGCCAGTTCGTCGGCGGCGTCCAGCTCCTTCGCGGCGGTGGCCTTGTCTGTGAGGCCGAGGTCAGACATGGGACCTCGCCGTCCACAGCTCGGGGAACACGTTCTTCTGCGCGCGCTTCTCCAGCCAGGCCACCCCGGCCGAGCCGCCCGTGCCCGCCTTGGCGCCCATCGCGCGGCGGGTGGCCACGAGGTGGTCGTTGCGCCAGCGCCACACCAGTTCGGCGACGTCCGTCAACGCCTCGCCGAGGCGCGCGATGTCGTCGGAGGCGTCCGCCGAGTACACGGCCGTCCACACCGACTCGACGTCCGCCGAGGGCTCGTAGCGCTGCGAGACGTCACGTTCCAGGACGGCGGCGGGGATCGGATGGCCGCGGCGGGCCAGCAGCCCCAGCACCTCGTCGTACAGGCTCGGCTCGTGCAGCGCCTTCTCCAGCTCCGCGTGGACGCGGGGCGCGCCGCGGTGCGGGACCAGCATGGACGCGGACTTCTCGCCGAGCAGGAACTCCATGCGCCGGTACATCGCCGACTGGAAGCCGGAGCCCTCGCCGAGCGCGGAGCGGTAGGAGTTGAACTGGCCCGGGGTCAGCTGCCCGAGCGGCTTCCAGGAGGCGTTGAGCGCCTCCAGTTCGCGGACGGAACGCTTCAGCGCGTCGATCGCCACCGGGACCCGGTCCTCGCGCAGGGCCTGCGCGGCGGTCTCCCATTCGTGCACGATGACGGTGAACCACAGCTCCATGACCTGGGTCGTGACCAGGAAGACCATCTCTCCGGGGTCGTCGGAGAGGGTGTGCTGGAGGTGGGTGAGCACGTCTGCCTTGACGTAGTCCTCGTAGGGCGTCGTGCCGGCGAAGTCGAGATGCGGAGTCTCGGGCTCCGAAGCCTCGTGAGGCTGAGCCTGCTGGGACATCGCTGTCTCCTGTTATGTACTCCGGGTAGCGGTCCGCCCCTGCCGTTACCGACACGGGGGCCCCGGTCCCCACTGGCATCCTGCGCAATCGGACACCGAAAACGCAAGGCCCGTCCGGTCACACCAGGACCGGACGGGCCATCCGCACCACCCCTAGGGGGTCAGCCCAGGGTCTGGGCGGCCGTGGGCGAGGAGTCCTTCAGGAACTGCGTGCAGCGCTCGTACTCCGCCTGCTCGCCGATCGCCTGCGCGGCGCGGGCGAGGCCGTGCAGGGCGCGCAGGAAGCCGCGGTTCGGCTCGTGCTCCCAGGGCACCGGGCCGTGGCCCTTCCAGCCGCCCCGGCGCAGGCTGTCCAGGCCGCGGTGGTAGCCCGTACGGGCGTAGGCGTACGACTCCACCACACTGCCCCGCTCGAACGCGTCGTCGGCGAGCTGGGCCCAGGCCAGGGAGGACGTCGGGTACTTCGCGGCGACGTCGGCGGGCGCGGTGCCGCTCGCCAGGAGCTCGCGCGGCTCGGGGTCGTCGGGGAGGTGGGTCGGGGGCGGGCCCCCGAGAAGGTTTTCGTGAATGGACATGGGTCCAGTCTGCGCCACCGCCCGCCCCCCGTTCCACGCGCGCCGGCCGACCGCCGGCAGCCCGGCGCACCCCACCCCGTCGCCCGCCGTTCCACGCGCGCTAGCCGAGGCGCTTGTGCGCCTGTTCGCCCTCCAGCGGGGGCGCCAGCACACTCCCGTGCCTCAGACACTCCGGGTGGGTGCAGTCCGGCGCCGGACGACGGACCGTCGCGAAAGCCACCACGGCACCGACCGCCAGCAGCCCGGCGCACCACCCCATCGCCTGCTGGAACGCGTCGTTGAAGGCGGTCGCCGAGCGGTACGCCTCCGGGCCCATGCCGGTGAGCAGGGGGAGCGCGGCCACCGCGACCAGGCCGGCCGCGCGCGCCGCCGCGTTGTTGATGCCGCTGGCCAGCCCGGCCCGGCCGACGTCCACCGAGGCCAGGACGGTCGCGGTCAGCGGGGCGACCAGGGTGACCAGGCCGAAGCCGAGGACCAGCACGGCGGGCAGCACGTCGGCGAAGTAGGAGGCGTCGGGACCGACCCGCAGCATCAGCAGCATGCCGACGGCGCACAGCAGCGGTCCGACGGTCAGCGGGATGCGCGGGCCGATGTGCTCCGCGAGCTCGCCCGAGCGGGCCGACAGCAGCAGCATGAGGACGGTCGTCGGCAGCAGCGCCGTGCCGGCGGCCAGCGCCGACCAGCCGGACACCACCTGGAGCTGGAGCGCCGCGAGGAAGAAGAACCCGCCGAGGGCCGCGTACACGCACAGCGTGACCAGGTTGACGGCCGTGAACTGGCGGGAGGCGAAGATGTCCGGCGGCATCATGGGGTCCGGCCGCCGCCGCTCCACCATCACGAAGGCCACCCCGGCGACGATTCCCGCGACGGCCGCAGGCGCCACCAGGACGGACCCTCCCGGGGCCTCGATCAGCGCGTAGGTGACGAGCGCGAGCGCCAGCGCGCCCAGCGCCGCGCCCAGGACGTCGAAGCGGCCGTGCTTCAGCTTGTCCCGCGACTCCGGGACGTGCCGCAGCGCCACCGGCACGCACACCGCCGCCAGCGGCACGTTCAGCAGGAACACCCACCGCCAGCCCGGCCCGTCCACCAGCCAGCCGCCGAGGAAGGGGCCGACCGCGGCTCCGATGCCGCCGAAACCCGACCACAGGCCGACGGCCCGGGACCGGTCGTCGGGGTGGAAGGAGGCCTGGATCAGCGCCAGCGAGCCGGGGGTCAGCAGAGCGCCCCCGATGCCCTGGAGGGCGCGGGCCGCGATCAGCACCCCGGCGTTCGGCGCGAGCCCGCACAGCAGGGAGGCGGTGGCGAACCACACCACGCCGATCACGAAGACCTTGCGGCGCCCGTAGCGGTCGCCGAGGGAGCCGCCCAGCAGGATCAGACCGGCCAGCGTCAGCATGTACGCGTTGACCGTCCACTGGAGCACGGCGAGGTCCGCGTCCAGGTCACGGCCGATGCGCGGCAGCGCCACGTTGACGACGGTCGAGTCGAGCAGAACCATGCTGGAGCCGAGCACGGTGGTGAGCAGGATCCATCTGCCCTGGGCCGAGGCCATCCGGATGTCCGCCATGTCCCCAGGTATACAGCGAGCCCGGCGCCGTCGACAGACGGACGCCGGGCTCTCCGCACAGCGACTACGGCACGGCTACGGCACGGCTATGGCACGGCCAAAGGGCTACTTGATCTTCTGGCCCGCCGAGCGCAGGTGCTGGGTGGCCTCGACGACGCGCGCGGCCATGCCCGCCTCGGCCAGCTTGCCCCAGGTCCGCGGGTCGTAGGTCTTCTTGGAGCCGACCTCGCCGTCGACCTTCAGGACGCCGTCGTAGTTCTTGAACATGTGGTCGGCGACGGGACGCGTGAACGCGTACTGGGTGTCCGTGTCGAGGTTCATCTTGACGACGCCGTTGTCCAGCGCGGTCGCGATCTCCTCGGCCGTGGAGCCGGAGCCGCCGTGGAAGACGAAGTCGAACGGCTGCGAGCCGGCCGGCTTGCCGTACTTGGCGGCGATGCCCTCGTTGAGCTCCTTGAGCAGGTCGGGGCGCAGGACGACGTTGCCCGGCTTGTAGACGCCGTGGACGTTGCCGAAGGACGCGGCCAGCAGGTAGCGGCCCTTCTCGCCGAGGCCGAGCGCCTCGACCGTGCGGATCGCGTCGTCGACCGTGGTGTAGAGGGAGTCGTTGATCTCGTGCGAGACGCCGTCCTCCTCGCCGCCGGTCGGGGTGATCTCCACCTCGAGGATGATCTTCGCGGCGACCGCGCGGGCGAGCAGCTCCTGCCCGATCGCGAGGTTGTCGGCGAGGGTCTCGGCGGAGCCGTCCCACATGTGCGACTGGAACAGCGGGTTGCGGCCGGCCTTCACGCGCTCCTCGGAGACCGCGAGCAGCGGACGCACATACCCGTCGAGCTTGTCCTTCGGGCAGTGGTCGGTGTGCAGGGCGACGGTCACCGGGTACTTCTCGGCGACGATGTGCGCGAACTCGGCGAGGGCCACGGAGCCCGTCACCATGTCCTTGCTGTACTGGCCGCCCAGGAACTCGGCGCCACCCGTGGAGATCTGGACGATGCCGTCGCTCTCCGCCTCGGCGAAGCCGCGCAGAGCCGCGTGCAGGGTCTGGGTCGAGGTGACGTTGATGGCCGGGTAGGCGAACTTGCCTGCCTTCGCCCGGTCGAGCATCTCGTTGTAGACCTCGGGGGTTGCGATGGGCATCTGTCCGCTCCTTGTGTATCTGCGGGTTGGCGATCTGGCGCGTGCTACGGCCCTGACCTAGACCTTGGGGTGCGACGTCATCGTCGTCCCCATCTTTCCAGACATGCGCCGTTACTCCACGCGCTGCCCAAGTCCAGGTCAAAGCGGCCGGTCAGTCCAGTCCCAGTTCATCCTTCGAGAAGGCGAACAGGTAGGGCACCCCCGCGCCCTCGGAGATCTTCTGGTCGGCGCCGGTGGCCCGGTCCACGATGGTCGCCACGGCCACCACCTCGGCGCCCGCCTCGCGCACCGCCTCCACGGCGGCCAGCGGCGAGCCGCCGGTGGTGGAGGTGTCCTCGACGACCAGCACGCGCCGGCCGGCGATCTCCGGACCCTCGACCCGGCGCTGCAGCCCGTGCGCCTTCGCCGCCTTCCGCACGACGAAGGCGTCCAGCCTGCGCCCGCGCGCGGCGGCCGCGTGCAGCATGCTCGCGGCGACCGGGTCGGCGCCCATGGTCAGCCCGCCGACGGCGTCGAACTCCAGGCCGTCGGTCAGGTCGAGCAGCACCTGCCCGACCAGCGGAGCGGCCTCCCCGTCGAGGGTGACGCGGCGGAGGTCGACGTAGTAGTCCGCCTCCAGACCCGACGACAGGGTCACCTTGCCGTGCACCACGGCCTTGTCCTTGATCTGCTGCAGCAGCGCGCCGCGTACATCCACGTCCGTCATGCCCCTCAGCTTAGAGGCGGGTCCAGGACCAGGTGGTGGTGGCCTCCAGCGGCTCCAGCATCGTGACCAGGCGCGGGAGGGTGTTCAGACCGTCGGGCGGGCCGGTCTGCGGCTCCACGCACACGGCCGCCTCCTGCTCGTCGTAGACGACGACCCACTCCTCGGGGCTGGTCACCTTCAGCGCGAGCTGCCCGGGCCAGGTGAGGGTGACGTCGACGCCGCCGGGCATGCCGAAGCAGTCGTCCCAGGGGCCGGGCTTCGGCCCGATGCGGTTGCCGGTCGGCAGATGGTCGTCGCCGCGCTCCTCCTGCCAGGCGGGGTCGAAGGCGACCCGCACGTCCTGGCCGTCCTGGCCGCCCAGGTTGCGGTTGAACCAGGGGTGCCAGCCGAGCTGCGCCGGGAAGGACGAGTCCCAGGTCTCGACGGCCAGCTGGATCGTCAGCGTGTCCTCGGTCAGCGCGATCTCCTGGGTGACGCGGCCGGCGTAGGGCCAGGGCTCCACCAGTTCGTACGTCAGCACGACGCCGTCCGCCGTGCGCCGCGCGACCTTCCAGGCGCCGTCGCGGGCGGTGCCGTGGATGGCGTTCGGCGCGGCGTTGAGCGGCATCTGGTGGACGGCCCCGCCGTCCCGGAACCGGCCGTCGCGGATCCGCCCGCACCAGGGGACCATCGGGAAACAGCCGAACCGCTCGCCCTGGCGCAGCAGTTCGAGGCCGCCGACGCGCAGCCCACCCACCCGGCCGCCGTTGCCCGGCTGCACGGTCACCTCCGCGTCACCCGCGGTCAGCGTGATGTCTTCGTCACTCACGGGACGACCCTACTGGGGCGATCGGGGCGAGGCCGCCACCAGCTGCGTGCGGGGCCGGCCTAGCCGCGTCGGCGCAGTGCCCTGCCCACCACGATCGCCGACGCCACGACCAGCGCGGCCGCCGGAGCCGCCCAGCGCAGCGCGCTGTTGGGGACGACGGTCTGCGGGGCGGGGACCGGTGCGTAGCGTCCGCGCGGCGGGGCGTGGTCCACCTCCTCCGCGCTGCGCCCGATCATCGTGCGGCGCGCGTGCGCGGCCTCGGCGGGCGGCTCCGAGGGGCCGGTGAGGTCCTCGAACACGGTCTCGGGGACGGCGGGCACATCGACGCCGTCGACCTCGTCGGCGTCATCGGCGCCGTCGACGTCATCGACCGCGTCCTCCTCGGACTGGGATGCGGACTCGGATGCGGACTCGGGCTCCTCGGCCGCCGCTCCCGTTCCCAGGTTGTCCGCGAAGCGGTTCAGCAGCCGGGCGATCGCCGAGCCGACCGCCTCGGGCGGCAGCTCCGCGACCCGGCCGTCCGCCGTCGCCGTCCCCTCGAAGCCGAGGGTCGTGCCGGCGTCGGCCTCGCGCAGCCGCAGGGTGAGGGCCAGTTTCACCGAGCCGCTGCCGCGGGCCTCGGTCGCGTCACCCGTCACGGCGTACGTGCCGTCCTCGCGCGGCGAGACGCGTACCGCGCCCCGGTAGGTGATGGTGTGGCCGCCGATGCGCACCTTCAGCCGCCCGGCGACGGGCTCGGTGCCGACGTCCTGCTGGAGCCCGGGGACCGCCCGGGCCACCTGCGCGGGGTCGGCGAGGGCCGCCCTCAGCCGCTCGGCCGGAACCGGAACGAACACCTCTTGCTCCATGAGTGCGGAGCCTACCCAGCGAGTACGGGAAAGCACCTGCCGAAACCGGGATTCGGGTCCCCCGGCCGCCGCCCGGTGGTACGGGTCGTCACCGCGTCATCCAGGCGTCATCACGGCGTCGGTACCGCCTCGAACCGCCTCGGTACCGCCTCAGTACCGCGGATGCACCAGGGTGGAGGGCCGGACTCCGGTCACCCGGGTCTCCTCCGCCGCTCGGGCGTCCGCCGCCAGGGCCGCCTGGGTCAGGGTGTGCAGCGGGTGTGCACGGCGGTCGAGGCTCAGGAGGGGGCGGGTGTCGGCGGTGGCCAGGACGAAGCCCCAGTCGCGGGGCGCCCGGGCGGCGTCGGCGGTGCGGTCGGGGCCCGCGGTGAAGCCGGTCTCGCGGCCGCCCACGCGGTAGGGGGCGGTGTGCAGGCCCGCCGCGCGCATCGTCGCCTCGACCGTCCAGAACACGCGCGGCCGGGTCGCGACCGGGCCGGCGTGCACGACGAGGCGGCCGCGGGGGGCGAGGGCGCGCCGGGCGAGGCCGTAGAACTCCTCGGAGTAGAGCTTCGTGCTCGCCGTGATGCCCGGGTCCGGCAGGTCGGCGACGACCACGTCGTACGTCGCCGCACGCGCCCCGCGCAGCCAGTGGAAGGCGTCCTCCGTGGTGACGTGGACGCTTCGGTCGCCGTAGGCGTGCTCGTTCAGGCGGGACAGGGCCGGGTCGGTGCGGGCCAGCCGGACCAGGCCGGGGTCGAGTTCGACGATGTCGACGCGGCGGACGTCGGGGTGGGTGAGGACCTCGCGGGCGGCCAGGCCGTCGCCGCCGCCGAGGATCAGCACGCGCGTGTGCGGGCCGTTCATCGCGGGGTGGACGAGGGCCTCGTGATAGCGCCGTTCGTCGCGGCCGCCGACGCGGAGGCGGCCGTCGAGGTAGAGGTCGAGGGGGCGGCCGTCGCCGCCGCCGGTGAGGACGATCTCCTGTACGCCGGTCTTCACCGCCACCCGTACGTCGTCGCCGTACACCGCCTGGCGCGCCGCCCGTTCGAAGTCGTCGACGAGGACGGCGGCGGAGGCGAGGACGCCGAGGACGGTGACGTTGGCGACGAGCAGCAGGCAGCGGGCCCGGCAGGTGAGGTCGCGGCGGAAGAGGCCCAGCACCAGGGCGGCCCCGGCCACCACGTTGACCGCGCCGGTCAGCAGGGAGCTGGTGAGCTGGCCCAGGAACGGCAGCAGCAGGAAGGGGAAGGCGAGGCCGCCCACCAGTGCGCCCACGTAGTCCGCGGCGAAGAGGTCGGCCACCGCGCCGCCCGCGTCCTGGCGGCGGATGCGCTGGATGAGTTCCATGAGGAGGGGGACCTCGGCGCCGATGAGCAGGCCGATGGCGAGCGAGAACCCGACGAGCAGGACGCGGGAGCCGCCCGCCCACAGGCCGCCCCAGTCACCCGTCCAGGCGAACATCGCGTAGAGCGCCATGGCGCTGCAGCCGCCGACCAGGGCGAGGGTCGCCTCCAGGGCGCCGAAGCCGGCCGCGGCGAACCGGCGCAGCCGTTTGGCGGCGAGGGAGCCGATGCCCATCGCGAAGACCATGACGGACAGCACGACGGAGGCCTGGGTGACGGAGTCGCCCATCAAGTAGGAGGCGAGGGCGACGAGTTCCAGTTCGTAGACGAGACCGCAGGCCGCGCAGACGAACACGCACGCGAGGACCAGGAGCCGCCCGGTGTCCGGCCGGACGGGCAGCCGCGCGGGCCCGCGCCAGGGCGGCTGCCCGTCCGGCCGGACACCGGGCGGGGCTGGCGCGTGCGGTTCGATCACGACTGCGACGTTACGTCACGTCCCTCGCACGCTTCGTCACCCACACGTGTGGAACCTGAGCGTCAAACCCTTGACTCCGCGCCGGTTCGCGCGCGAACGCCGACCCGGGTTCTGGTCGCCACCAACTGGCCGTCCTGTGGGTAGGCGTGCCAGGTGCGCCAGTGCACCTGGCCCTCGTGGTGGTGGGCGAGGAGGGCGGTGAAGGCGTGCGGGCTGCCGGGGAAGACGCCGGCGAGGCCGTGCGGATGCTCGGAGACGAGGGCCAGGAGTTCCTGGGCGCGGCCCGCGAACTGGCCCGGCGAGAGCACCTCGACGCGCGCCGCGAACTCGTACTCCCAGTCGCCGACCCGCTTGGCGACGCCCAGCGGGAGGGGGGTGCTGCTGCCGGGGATGCAGGCCACCGTCTCCGAACAGCAGCCCTGCTCCTCCTCCAGCAGCACCTGGTGCGATGCGCCGAGCAGTCTCAACTGCAGTTTGGCACCGGACAGTTCGAGGTCGAGGGTGGCGAGGGCGGGCAGCGGTTCGCGCCCCAGTGCCCAGGCGAGATCGGCCGCGCGCGTATCGGTGTAGGAGGTGTTCAGGGTCGTGAGCATGGGTCGGCTCCGCGGAGACGCAAAGAAAAGAGGGTAGGTACGGCGCACCCCGGTCGACACCGGGGAAACGGCCCCGGTCAGCCCGGTCTGGGGAGGTCGTCCGCTCGGGACGTCCGAAGGGGTCCGAGGGGCTGCGTTGATGTTTTAGAGGGAATCATGAACTGTGGTGCCGCCACAGCGTTTTTACCCAACTTCGTGGGGTTTCCATCCCTCGGGGGGCTCCACAGCTCAACTGTTCAACCACGGCGTGCGCCGGGCGGGCCGGCACGCCCCCTTCGCGCCCGCCACGTGCACATGCCACGCGCATGGTGCGACCGCGGAGCCCGTGGTCGATCGGGCCCCGCGGTCCGGATACGGCTCCCCCCACGGGAGCTCAGCTGCCCCGTGTCAGCTGCCTCCGCCGCATCCGCCGCCTCCGCCGCAGGAAGACCCACCGCCGCAGGAGTGGCCTCCGCCGTGCCCGCCGCCGGAGTCGCCGGAGCCGCCGTCGCCCCCGCCGGCCCACCAGCTGCCGCCGTCGCTGCCGGTCGCGCCCGCACCGGCCCCGCCGGAGCTGCCGGAGCGGCCGCGCGAGCGGCCGCCGCGGTAGGAGCTCGTGGCGCTGTGCCTGCGGGCGTTCGTGAACAAGGCCGCCACGAGCAGGATTCCGATCACCGCCAGGATGATGCCGAAGACCATGGCGTCACCCTCCTTCCATGTCCCCCGAAGCGACCCCCCGTGGGCGCCTCGCGTGGTGCGTCGGCGCCCACGTGAACGGGGGATGCCCGCCCGTCTCGACTGCCAAAGCAGAGTTGAGGAAGTCCAGAGCTTCGGCGCAGGATGGCGGGCATGACCTCCACCGCACGCCCCTTCCTCAACCGCCGTCTCGCCGAGTTCGGGACGACGATCTTCGCCGAGATGTCCGCCCTCGCGCTGACGACCGGCTCGATCAACCTGGGCCAGGGCTTCCCCGACACGGACGGCCCCGAGGAGATCCGTGAGGCGGCCGTGCGGGCGCTGCGCGACGGCCGCGGCAATCAGTACCCGCCGGGCCCGGGCGTGCCCGAGCTGCGCACGGCGATCGCCGACCACCAGCGCCGCCGCTACGGCCTCTCCTTCGACCCGGACACGGAGGTCCTGGTCACCGCGGGCGCCACGGAGGCCATCGCGGCCACCCTGCTGGCCCTGCTGGAGCCCGGTGACGAGGTCGTCGCCCTGGAGCCCTACTACGACTCCTACGCGGCCTGCATCGCGATGGCGGGCGCCACGCGCGTGCCGGTCACCCTGCGCCCGGACCCCGAGCACGCCCGGTTCCGCCTCGACCTGGACGAGCTGCGCGACGCGGTCACCGACCGCACCCGGCTGCTGCTCGTCAACACCCCGCACAACCCGACCGGGACGGTCCTCACCCGGGCGGAGCTGACGGCGATCGCCGAGCTGGCGGTGGAGCGGGACCTGCTGGTCGTCACGGACGAGGTGTACGAGCACCTGGTCTTCGACGAGGCCGAGCACGTGCCGCTGGCGACGCTGCCCGGCATGCGGGAGCGCACGATCACGATCGGCTCGGCCGGCAAGACGTTCTCGTTCACCGGCTGGAAGGTCGGCTGGGTCACGGCGACGCCCGGTCTGGTCACGGCGGTGCGCTCGGCGAAGCAGTTTCTGACGTATGTGTCGTCCGGCCCGTTCCAGTACGCGGTCGCCGAGGCGCTCGCCCTGCCCGACAGCTACTTCGACGCCTTCCGCGCGGACATGCTGGCCAAGCGCGATCTGCTGGCCACGGGGCTCACGGAGGCCGGCTTCGCGGTCTTCCGGCCGGCCGGCACCTACTTCATCACCACCGACATCCGCCCCCTCGGCGAGAGCGACGGCTTCGCGTTCTGCCGCTCGCTGCCCGAGCGGGCGGGCGTGGTCGCCATCCCCAACGCCGTCTTCTACGACCACCGCGAGGCGGGCGCGCCGTTCGTGCGGTTCGCGTTCTGCAAGAAGGCGAGCGTGCTGGAGGAGGCGGCGACCCGGCTGAAGGCGCTGGCGAGCTGAGCCCCGGCGGCAGAAAGCGGGCGCCCGTCCACAGGCTGTGGACGGACGCCCGCTCTTTCGGCTCTCGGGCCGGGTCGTGCGACCTACTCGTCGCCGTCCTCCGGCTGCTCGTCGGACTTCGCCTCGGCGTCGTCGACGTCCTTCTCCAGGCCCAGCTGCTCCACCAGCCACTTGTCGAACTCGATGGCCGCCCGCACCCAGCTCACCGTCGAGGAGACGAACAGCTCGATGTTGACACCGGCGCCGATCAGCAGCTGCGCCTCGCCGATGAGGCGGACGGTGCCGTCGTCGTGGGTGTGGGTGTAGACCTTGGGCCACAGGGTGCGCCGGTTCCAGTCGTCGATCGACTCGAGGAGCTGCGCCTTGTCGTCGATCTGGTGGGGCCGGTCGTAGAACGTCCGCACCGAGTAGACCGACTGGTCACCCTCGCCGCGGAACATGAAGTACGTACGGAACTCCTCCCACGGCGCCGCGAGGTCACCCTCGTCGTCGACGACGTATTTCAGCTCCATCTGGTCGAGGAGCTGCTTCACGAGATCCTGATCCGGGACGACGGGGCCCGCCGGTCCACCCTGGGGCTGCGGCTCGGGCTGGCCCCCGAAGTTCGGAATCGAGGACGGGTCGATGCTCACCGTGTTTTTCCCTTCGTACGGATCCCGCCATCCTCCCCCATGCGGGGAGGGGGGTGGCAAGCCCGGCCGGGACCTGTCAGCCGTGAGCTGACATGATCCGGCCTGTTGCGCGAAGCTGCGGTGACAGGGGGAGGGGATTCACATGGCGAACGAGCGAAGCGGGGCCGGTGTGCCGCCGGAGCCGGAGCCGGGGCCCGAGCCGCGGGGGCGGACCAGGTGGGGCGTGGTGGCGGCGATCCTGGCCCTGCCGGTGCTGCTGGTGGTCGGCCTGGTGGTGCTGTTCGCCGTCTGGGTGCTGACCGACGACGAGGAGCTGGACGGGGCCCGGATCGAGAAGGTGCCCTGCGCCGAGGCGCTGGCGTTCGGCGGGGCGCAGCTGCCGGCCGGCGCCCAGGACGCCGAGTGCACGAGGGAGTCCTGGCTGGACACGAACTACCAGGCGGACTTCCGGATGCCGCGCGCGGGCGTCGACGCCTGGCTGACGGACGCCTATCCGGAGGCCCCCGAGCCGGGCGGCCCGGGGACCGAGGCCTGCGCGCACGGCACGGACTACTGCTTCCAGCTCGACGTCACCGAGCACCCCGGGGCGGACGCCTACTACGTCAACGTGAACGTGACGTACGTGAACGCCGAGACCGCGCGGGTGCGGTACTCGGCGTTCACGACGTGACGTGACGGGACGGGGCAGGGGCAGGGGCAGGGGCAGGGGCAGGGGCGCTACAGCGTCTTGCCGGTCGCCGGGCCCACGATCAGGCCCTCCCCGAAGGCGTCCACGCGGACCGTGTCGCCGTCCTTCACCTCGCCCGCCAGGATCTCCTTGGCCAGCCGGTCGCCGATGGCCGTCTGGACCAGGCGGCGCAGCGGTCGGGCGCCGTACGCCGGGTCGTTGCCCTCTTCGGCGAGCCAGGCCAGGGCCGCGTCGGTGACCTCCAGGGTGAGGCGGCGCTCGGCGAGCCGCTTGGCGAGGCGGTCGATCTGGAGGCGGGCGATCCGGCCGAGCTCCTCCTTGTTCAGGGCCGAGAAGACGACCAGGTCGTCGAGCCGGTTGAGGAACTCCGGCTTGAAGGACGCCCTCACCACCTCCAGGACCCGCTGCTTCTTCTCCGCCTCGGTGGGCACCGGGTCGACCAGGTACTGGCTGCCCAGGTTGGAGGTCAGCACCAGGATCGCGTTGCGGAAGTCGACCGTGCGACCCTGGCCGTCGGTGAGCCGGCCGTCGTCCAGGACCTGGAGCAGGACGTCGAAGACCTCCGGGTGCGCCTTCTCCACCTCGTCCAGCAGGACCACGGAGTACGGGCGCCTGCGGACCGCCTCGGTGAGCTGGCCGCCCTCCTCGTAGCCGATGTAGCCGGGGGGCGCGCCGACCAGGCGGGCGACGCTGTGCTTCTCGCCGTACTCCGACATGTCGATGCGGATCATGGCCCGCTCGTCGTCGAAGAGGAAGTCGGCGAGGGCCTTGGCCAGCTCGGTCTTGCCCACGCCCGTCGGGCCGAGGAAGAGGAAGGAGCCGGTGGGGCGGTCGGGGTCGGAGATGCCGGCGCGGGAGCGGCGCACGGCGTCCGAGACGGCCCGGACGGCTTCGCTCTGGCCGATCAGCCGGCGGCCCAGTTCGTCCTCCATGCGCAGCAGCTTCTGCGTCTCGCCCTCCAGCAGGCGGCCGGCCGGGATGCCGGTCCAGGAGGCGACGACGTCGGCGATGTCGTCCGAGCCGACCTCCTCCTTGACCATGGTGTCGCCGGCGGCCTCCTCCTCGGCCTCGGAGGCCTCCTCCAGGTCGCGTTCCACGGCCGGGATCTCGCCGTAGAGCAGCTTGCTGGCGCTGTCGAAGTCGCCGTCGCGCTGGGCGCGCTCGGCCTGGCCGCGCAGTTCGTCGAGCTTCTCCTTGAGCTCGCCGACCCGGTTGAGGGACTGCTTCTCCTTCTCCCAGCGGGCGTTGAGGCCGCGCAGCTCCTCCTCCTTGTCGGCGAGGTCGCGGCGCAGCTTCTCCAGGCGCTCGCGGGAGGCGGCGTCGGTCTCCTTGCTGAGGGCCAGCTCCTCCATCTTCAGCCGGTCGACGGACCGCTGGAGCTCGTCGATCTCGACCGGGGACGAGTCGATCTCCATGCGGAGGCGGGAGGCCGCCTCGTCGACGAGGTCGATGGCCTTGTCGGGCAGGAAGCGGGAGGTGATGTACCGGTCGGAGAGGGTCGCGGCGGCGACCAGGGCCGCGTCGGCGATCTGGACCTTGTGGTGGGCCTCGTAGCGGCCCTTCAGACCGCGCAGGATCGCGATGGAGTCCTCGACCGTCGGCTCGGCCACCAGCACCTGCTGGAAGCGGCGCTCCAGCGCCGGGTCCTTCTCGATCCGCTCCCGGTACTCGTCGAGCGTGGTCGCGCCGACCATGCGCAGCTCGCCGCGCGCGAGCATCGGCTTGAGCATGTTGCCGGCGTCCATCGCGGAGTCGCCGCCGGCGCCCGCGCCGACGACCGTGTGCAGCTCGTCGATGAAGGTGATGATCTGCCCGTCGGAGTCCTTGATCTCGGCCAGGACGGTCTTCAGCCGCTCCTCGAACTCACCGCGGTACTTGGCGCCGGCGACCATCGCGCCCAGGTCGAGCGCGACGAGCCGCTTGTTCTTGAGGGACTCGGGCACATCGCCCTTGACGATCCGCTGCGCGAGCCCCTCGACGACGGCGGTCTTGCCGACGCCGGGCTCGCCGATGAGGACGGGGTTGTTCTTCGTACGGCGGGAGAGGACCTGCACGACCCGCCGGATCTCCTGGTCCCGCCCGATGACCGGGTCGAGCTTGCCCTCGCGGGCGGCGGCGGTGAAGTCGGTGCCGAACTTCTCCAGGGCCTTGTACTGCCCCTCGGGGTCGGCGCTGGTCACCCGGCGCGCGCCGCGGGCCTTCTGAAAGGCCTCCTGGAGCTTCCTGGCGGTGGCCCCCTGCTGGGTGAGCACCTCACCGGCGGGTCCCCCCTTGGCGGCGATGCCGAGGAGCAGATGCTCGGTCGACAGGTATTCGTCCCCCAGCTCGCGGGCGCGGCTCTGCGCGTCGGCGACGACGGCCAGCAGCTCGCGGTTGGGCTGCGGGGGCGCGACGGTGGACCCGGTCACGCTGGGCAGCGAGCCGAGCACCTTCTCGGCCCCGGCCCGCACGGCGGCCTGGTCGGCGTCGACGGCGGCCAGAAGGTCGACGATGTTCTCGTTGTCCTGTCCCTGGAGCAGCGCGAGCAGCAGGTGGGCAGGGGTGAGGTCGGCGTGTCCCTGGGACACGGCTCTGCTGCTGGCCGCGTTGATCGCGTCCCGGCTCCGGTTGGTCAGCTCGGCGTCCACGTTCGCTGTTCTCCTCCTTGCGTCAGCGCTCTCCCGTACTGCTTCAGTACTGACTCAGTCAGCGTACACAAAGTTGAGTCTATTCCGCTCAAGGTTCGCGAAGATCGTTCAGCGACGTGCGCCGGGCGTCCGGGAAGGGCTAGGTTCCGAAGCATGGCCGCACACCCGCAGGACCCGGGCGCCCCGGACGATCCGTATCTCAGCTTCTGGCGCGAACGACATCTGTGCACGCTGACCACACCACGCCCGGACGGCAGTCCGCACGTGGTTCCGGTCGGAGTGACATACGACCCCGAGAGCCGCCTCGCTCGGGTCATCGCCCTCAAGACCAGCACGAAGGTCGGCAACGTCCTGGCGGCGGGCCCGGCCGGCGCGCGGGTCGCGGTGTGCCAGGTGGACGGGGGGCGCTGGGCGACGCTGGAGGGCCGGGCACGCGTGCGTACGGAACCGGACCGGGTCGCGGACGCGGAGCGCCGGTACGCGCAGCGCTACGGGCGCACCCCGAGCCCCAACCCCGCGCGCGTGGTGATCGAGATCGAACTGACGCGGGCGATGGGGCGCGGGTGACGCGGGCGGTGGGAGGCGGGTGACGCGGGCGGTGGGAGGCGGGCGAGAAGGGCGGCGTGACCGGATCCGTCCCCGTCGTTTTCCGGCCAAGGCTCAACCGGGCGCATAGCGGGAAATGTCCCCGGAAACTGCAGCGGCGTCACCGTGTTCAGGTCACGGTGACGCCGCTGCGGGGGGAAGTACCTGAGCGATCTGTTACGACGGGGGAATCGCGTCAGGCACTGCGGGGGGTGGCTGAGATGGTCTTCAGGGGCGGGGCCTCGGGCTCGACGAGCCTGTGGTCCCGCTGGTCCAGGTTCACAAAGATCATTCCGTATCGAATGGCACACCGCACGGGCTGCGGCGCTCCCCGGGGCTTGCGCAGGCACCGGTACGCCCGTACGTCCTCGTCCTCGTCGCGCGTCACGACCACCGGCTCGCCGAACACGGTCACCATCAACGAGTCACCACTGTGGGGGATGGCGGTGACCAGGTCGATGAAGTGCCAGCCGGAGCGGTAGGCCGTGGCCATTTCGCGGCGGAAGGAGCGGTCGTCGGGTGGCGTGGTCATGACTCGGCGGCCCACGTACTGTCGCCGTCGCCCACGGGAGCGACCCAGGTGCTGTCGCCCAGCGCGTCGGACGCCGTCACGACCCACGTGCTGTCCGTGGGAGTGGACCACGTGCTGTCGAGCGCCGAGACGGTCCCGGTACCCGGGCTCCACGTACTGTCTCGCGCCGTGTCACCCGTCGTCCCCGTCAGGCCGCTCAGCGCCGCGAAGGCCAGGGCGGCGGAGAAGGCGGCGGCAAGCGCCGAGCGAAGCATTCTCTTATGCATAGTCGGCTTCGTCCTCATTTGAAGGTCACCTCTCCCCCGTCGACTACGACGATGGCCCATTCGGGCACGTCATGGCCACACAATCGATGCATCATGTTCCTGCACGTTCAGGACCCTGGGGGGTGGAGATTTGACGAAAAATGAGACAAAGCAGACACATCCTCATGCGTCGACTGAGCTGTGCGAGGAAGGTCGCCGTCTCTATGGGAACGCTCTTCGGACGGGACGCATCGCCCGTGCGGACGTGGAGCCTGCTCCGTGTTTGATGGAGTTCGCCCTGCTTCATGCCGACCCGGACGACGCGAACTGGCTGCGCCCGGTGCCCCCGTCGATCGCGCTGTCCCAGCTGCTCAACCCGATCGAACGCGAGATAACCCAGCGCAGACGGCTGTCGGTGGAGCTCGCCGACGCTTTCGAGCCGTTCATGACCCTCAGCGCCCAGCCGACGCCGACGACCCACTCGATCACGGTGCTGGAGGGCATCGACCGGATCAACGCGGCGCTCGATCTGGCCACGTCCCAGTGCCAGACCGAGATGCTCACCGTCCAGCCGAGCCGCCGCCGCCTGGAGCACACCCTCGTCCAAGGGCTCGAACGCGACCGGCCGCTGATCGAACGCGGCTGCCGCATCCGGACCCTCTACCAGCACACGGCCCGCTACAGCCCCGAGACCATCGCCTACGTCTCCCAGTTCACCGACGGCAAGGTGGAGTACCGCACCATCGACGAACTCGTGGAGCGGCTGATCATCTGCGACGAGACCGTGGCCTTCATCCCCACCCGCGACGACGGCCAGGTCGCCCTCGAACTCCGGCACCCGGGGCTCGTCCGCTACCTCATCAAGGTCTTCGAGTTCATGTGGGGCCGCGCGGTCCCGCTCGCCACCGGCGCCCCCTACGAGACCGCGCCCGACGGCATCACGGACATCCAGCACTCCATCGCCAAGCTCCTCGTCGAGGGGCACGTCGACGAGGCGATAGCCCGCCGGCTGGGCATGAACGTACGCACCTGCAGAGCCCACATCGCCAAACTCGCCACCGCCCTGGGCAGTGGCAGCCGCGCCCAACTCGGCTTCCTGATAGCCCAGTCGGGGATCCTCAAACAGGAGCCCTGAGCGCGGCCTTCCGCACGTCCTCGAAGATCCGCACATCGCGAAGGGGAGGGAGAACCGCAGTGAACGCGCCGCCGCACCCCCACCACGGCGTGGAGAACCTCTGCCCCGCGGGCACGAGACTCTATGAGCAGGCCCTGCGCTTCGGACGCGTCAAGACCGAGGAAGCCGAGGCGACGGCCCCGTGCCTGCTCGCCCTGGGCCTCGTGCACCCGGCGGTGGACGACGCGGCCCAGCTCGAACCCGTCGCCCCGGCCCTCGCCCTGCACCGGCTGCTGCGCGCCTCGGGCACCCGCATCGCCGAGGAACGGCGGCGCGAGGAGCGACTGACGACGCTGTTCGAACCCCTCATGCGGATCACCGGCGGCCGCACCGCCCCCACGGACCCCGCCTCCCTGCGGCTCCTCAGCGGCACCGACCGGATCAACGAGGCCATCACCGAGGCGACGGCCGAGGCGACGAGCGAAGTCCTCTGCGTCCAGCCCCACATGCACTACAACGGGCCGCGCGGCGAGACGGCCCAGGGCGTCGCCATGGCCCGCGACCAGGCCCTGCTCGACCGGGGCTGCCGCATCCGCACCCTCTACCAGCACACCCAGCGCCATATGCCGCTAGTCCTGGCCCGCTACGAGCAGCTCCGGGGCGACGCGGAGGCTCGCACCCTGGACGAGGTCACCGACCGCCTCATCGTCATCGACGGCACGGTCGCCTTCATCCCCGCCGGCGAGGACGGCCGGCTCGCCCTGGAGGTGCGCCACCCCGCCCTGCTGACCTACTTCACGACCACCTTCGACCGGCTCTGGCGGCTGGCCACGCCGATGTACCCGCAAGCGGTCCAGCGGCTGTCCCGGGACGGCGTCACGCCCCGCCAGCAGGCCATCGCCGCCCTGCTCGTCGAGGGCTGCACCGACGCCGTCATCGCCGACCGCCTCGGCATGAACATCCGCACCGCGCGCGTGCACATCGCCAAACTCGCCACCACCCTCGGCAGCGAGAGCCGCGCCCAACTCGGCTACCTCATCGGGCAGTCGGGGATCCTTGACCGGGAACAGCACCAGGGACAGCACCGGGAACAGCGCCGGGCGCGGGGTCAGGAGCCTGAGCAGGGGCCGGGTCCGGGGTCAGGTCCGGGTCCGGGGCCGGAGCCGGCACGCTGACGGGCGCGGCCGCCGGGTCCGCCGTCTGCGCCTCCGCCTCCCCCGACGGGCGGTCGAGGCCGACCTGGGCTATCCGCACCCCCAGCTGGGTCCGGCTGGCCGCGCCCAGGGTCTCCGAGAGGCGGGCGATGTGCGCCCGGCAGGTGCGGACGCTGATGCCCAGGCGCTCGGCGATCACCGCGTCCTGGTGGCCCTCCGCCAGCAGGGCGGCGATGGACTGCTCGCGGTGCGAGATGCCCTCGATCCGGGTGTCGGGGAGCGGCGCGGTGAGCGGGACCGCCAGCCGCCACAGCCGTTCGAAGACCGTCACCAGATAGGAGACCAGGGCCGGGTGGCGCAGCTCCAAAGCCATCGTGCGGTCCGCGTTCGCCGGGATGAAGGCGACCGTGCGGTCGAAGAGGATCAGCCGGTCGATGACCTCGTCCAGGGTGCGGGCCTCCACCGCGTCGCCCATCAGCTCCAGATAGTTGAGCAGCCCCTGGCCGTGCCGGGCGACATGGTTGTAGAGGTCCCGCATGCGCACGCCCCGGCCGCGCAGCTCGAGCGCGCGGTGCAGGCCCTCCGACAGCTCGTGCTCACGCCGGATGCCGCCTGGCTGCACGGTGAGGACCTCGGTCATACACGCCTCGGTCGCCGCGTCCAGGGCGGCCTGGATGCGGGAGGGGCCGTCCAGGACCCGGATCGCCGCGCCCTCACCGGCGGTCGCGGCCCGGGCCGGACCGCCCAGTCCCGCGTACCACTCGAAGGCGGCGACCGCCGAGCCCATCCGCCGCCGGCTCGCGCTCACCTCGTCGTAGAGGCCGCGCAGCAGCCGGGTCATGACCTCCTGCGGGGAGGTCGGCACCAGCCAGTCCATGTCGTCGGGGTCAGGGTGCAGCAGCGCCAGTTCCAGCAGGCACGGGACCGGCTCGGCGTCGGTCCGCGCCACCCGACCGCGCCGCACGGCCCGGGAATACACGCGATCCCCGGCCTCGCACAGTCGGTCGGCACCGTGTGGATGGTCCTCCGTCCCGTGCCCGGCCATCGTCCATCCCACCCCCGCCGTACGCCTGTTCCGGAGCGCAACTATGCGCGGCCGAGAGCGGCTCCGCAACACGGCTCCTCCGGCCAACGCCGAAGAAAACCACCCGTCTGGGTGAGTTTCTACCGGCCTCCTCCCCTCGCACTGCAACAAGCTGACGGTGGTGCAGGGCGTGCACGGCGGTGCATCGTTGAGTCCGGGGCTTCCCCCCGGGTGCTCCCCACTCGGGGGAAAGCAGAACCAACCCGGCCGGACCACGGGGGAGTCCGGCCGGGCCAGGGGTTTCTCCGGCGCACACCCCGTGCACCGTCCCACGCGTGCACCATCCCGCCCGGCCGCGCAGCCGCACCGGGCCCACATACCCGCACCCCCTCACACCCCCTCGCACACGCGTGCACTTCCGGAAATGCCCGAGTGATCGCCGCGTTACCTGCCGCACTTACCGTCGGGCCATGGCGGACATATTTGACGCGTACGCGTTGGCCGACGCGTGGGACGAGATGTTCGAGCGGCCGGGTGAGGTCAGGACCGCCTACGAGCCGGTGCTGGCGGCACTTCAGCCGATCGAACCAGGTGAACTGCGCTTCAGGGCCGATCAGATGGCCCGCGCCTTCACCGACCGTGGCGTGACCTACGCCTTCGCGGGCGAGGAGCGGCCCTGGCCGCTGGACCTCGTGCCCAGGATCCTCGACGCACTGGAATGGGATTTCATACAACGCGGCGTCGGTCAGCGGGTCAGGGCCCTGGAGGCCTACCTCGCCGACGCCTACGGGCCCTGCCGCGCCTTCGAGGACGGGGTCGTCCCCTGGCGGCTGCTGCTGGGCTCCCCGCACTTCCACCGCGCGGCCCACGGGGTCGAACCGCCCGGCGGGGTGCGCATCCACGTCGCCGGCATCGACCTCGTCCGGGACGAGGCCGGGGACTTCCGGGTGCTGGAGGACAACGTGCGGGTACCCAGCGGGGTGTCGTACGTCATCGAGAACAGACGGGCCATGACCCGGGTGTTCCCCTCCCTCTTCGACGGACAGCACGTCGTCCCGGTGGACGGCTACCCGGCGCGGCTGCTGGCCGCCCTGCGCGCCGCCGCGCCCGCGGGGACCGCCGACCCCCGGGTGGTCGTCCTCACCCCCGGACCCAGCAACGCCGCGTACTTCGAGCACGCCCTGCTGGCCCGGCTGATGGGCGTGCAGCTGGTCGAGGGGCACGACCTCGTGGTCCGCAACCACCGGGTGTGGATGCGGACCACCAAGGGCGAGGTGCCGGTCCATGTCGTCTACCGGCGGCTCGACGACGACTTCCTCGATCCGCTCCACTTCCGGCCCGACTCGGTGATCGGCTGCCCGGGGATCATGACCGCGGCCGTGGCCGGAAAGGTCACCCTCGCCAACGCCGTCGGCAACGGCATCGCCGACGACAAGCTCCTCTACACGTACGTCCCGGACCTGATCCGGTACTACCTCGGCGAAGAACCGATTCTCCCCAACGTCGAGTCGTACCGCCCGGACGAGCCCGGACAACTCGACGCCGTCCTCGACCAGCTGGACCGGCTGGTCATCAAGCCCGTCGACGGCGCGGGCGGACAGGGCATCGTGATCGGCCCGAAGGCCGACGCCAAGACCCTGGAGAAGACGCGCAAGGCCGTCGCCGCCGACCCGCGCGGGTTCATCGCCCAGCGGCCCGTCGCCCTGTCCACCTCGCCCACCCTCACCGGCGAACGCATGGCGCCGCGCCACATAGACCTGCGGCCGTTCGCCGTGAACGACGGCAACGAGGTCTGGGTGCTGCCCGGCGGACTGACGCGCGTGGCGCTCCAGGAGGGCAACCTGATCGTCAACTCCAGCCAGGGCGGCGGCTCCAAGGACACCTGGGTGCTCGCCGAGGGCCCGGTCGAGGGCCCCTCCCGCACCGCCGACGACGGCCCGCTGCCGTCCGTCGTCCCCCGCCAGCTCGGCCCCGACCAGACCCCCGTCGGAGCACAGGAAGGGGCGCAGCAGCAGTGAACGACGTGATCCTCTCCCGCATCGCCGAGGCACTGACCTGGACCGGCCGCTACGTCGAACGGGCCGACGCCACCGCGCGCATCCTCGACGCCTACCTCCACCGCATGCTGGAGGACCCCTGGCGCGACGAGGACGTGGCCTGCCGGTCGCTGTACGCGATCCTCGGCGTCGACGCGGGCGGCCCCGCCGTGGACATGCAGCAGGTCCTCGACCAGCTCGCCTTCGACGCCCGCTCCACCTGTTCCATCGAGGGCGCGCTCGGCGCGGCCCGGCTCAACGCCCGCAGCGCCCGGGAGGCCGTCTCCTCCGCGATGTGGGAGTGCCTCAACGCCACCTGGCACGCCCTCGCCGACCAGCGGCGCGCGGCCCGCCGTACCGGCCCCTACGGCTATCTGGAGCTCGTGCGCAGCCGCGCGGCCCTGTTCTTCGGCCTCGCCGACTCCACCATGAGCCGCGACGACAGCTGGCGGTTCGTCGTGCTGGGCCGCAGCCTGGAGCGCGTGGACATGACCGTACGGCTGCTGTCGGTGCGGGTGCTGGACGCCGCGCACGCGCCCGACTGGCCGACCCTGCTGAGCGCGTCCGGCGCCGACGAGGCGTACGCGCGCGTGTACGGCGGTTTCGGCGACACTCCGCGGGTGGCCGAATTCCTCCTCCTGGACCGGGACTTCCCGCGCTCCGCCCTGCACGCCCTGACGACGGCCGAGGAGTGCCTGACCGCGCTCGGCCGGCCCCGTCACGACCCGGCGCGCCGCCCCATCGGCCGGCTGCGCACCCGCCTCGAATACCTCGACTCGCACGCCCTGGAAGAACAACTCCCCCTGCTGCTCCGTGACCTGCAGACGGCCTGCATGGCCTCGGCGGAGGCGGTCGCGGAACGGTTCTTCCCGTACCAGGGGCCCGTCGTGTGGGCCCAGGAAGGAGCGTGAGCACGATGACCACCGCGGCTGCCACCCGCCGGCTGCGCATCCGGCACACGACCCGTGTCGCCTACGCGCAGGCCGCCGTCCTCTCGCACAACGAGGTCCGGATGACCCCGCTCACCCTGCCGGGCCAGACGACGCTGGACTCCCGGGTCACCATCCGCCCGGCGGCCTCCACCTGGTCGTACTGGGACTACTGGGGAACCCAGGTCACGGCCTTCGAGCTGATGGACCCGCACGCGGACCTCACCATCACGGCGTCCAGCCTGGTGGAGACGGCCCCGCCGGACACCCTGCCGCCGGCCCCCGCCTGGGCCGAGATCGCCGAACGCGTCGCCGGCTCCCGCCTGTTGGAGTTCGCGGGCCCCACGGTCCGTACGACGGTCCCGCCGAAGCTGGTGAAGAAGGCGCGGAAGGCGGCCGCGGGCCTGGACCCGCACGGGACGGCCGTGGCCGTGTCCGCGCTGGTCGCCGACCGGGTGACCTACCTCCCCGGCGCCACCGGCGTGAACACCTCGGCCGCCGAGGCCTGGGAGCAGGGCGCCGGCGTCTGCCAGGACATCGCCCACCTCACGATCGCCCTGCTGCGCGGCCTGGGCCTGCCCACGCGCTACGTCTCCGGGTATCTCCACCCCGAGCGCGACGCGGAACTGCACCGCCCGGTGGCCGGACAGAGCCACGCCTGGGTCGAGTACTGGGCGGGCGACTGGCACGGCTACGACCCCACGAACCGGACCCGGGCCGACGAGTCCCACGTCGTGGTCGGCCGGGGCCGCGACTACGACGACGTCACGCCGCACAAGGGGATCTACCGGGGCGTCGCCGGCGGACCGCCGGAGGTGACCGTGGAGTTCACCAGAGTGGGCTGACCGGGAGCCCGCACCAGGGACTGTCCGTGATGCAAAAGCCCCGCTCGGCGCAGTGCGCGCCGGGCGGGGCTTTCGCATCGGTTTCGACTACTTCAGGTCCATGGCGTCGCAGAGGGACTTGTACTTGGCGGTGCAGATGTCGGCGACGGTGTAGATGCCGTCGGCGACGACGGTCTGCTTGATGTTCTTCTTCGTCAGCGCGACCACGGTCACCAGCTTGGCCGGAATGTCCTTGTTGGTCGGGCTGTCGACCCGGTCACGGGTGAGGGCGTCGAACTGGATGTTGCGGCCCTGGACCTTGGCGACGGCCGCCTCGGCGGCGGCCTCGGCCTCGCCCGGGTACGGCTTGTAGACGCTCATGTACTGCTCGCCGCTGATGATCCGCTGCACGGCCGGCAGCTCCGCGTCCTGACCGGTGATCGGGGGCAGGTCGCTGTCGCTGACGCCCGCCGCCTTCAGGGCCTTGATGATGCCGCCGGCCATGGCGTCGTTGGCGGAGTAGACGCCGGCGATGTTGCTCTTGCCGATCGCGTCGATCGCCTTCGTCATGCTGGCCTCGGCGATCTCCGGGCTCCACTTGTCGGTGTCGTACGTCTTCGCGATCGTGACCCGGCCGTTGAGCTCGTTGAGCGCGCCCTCCTTGAACTGCCCGGCGTTCGGGTCGGTGGGCGAGCCGTTCACCATGACGATCTTGTCGCTGAGCTGGGCGTTGCCGATGGCCTCCACCAGCGTGCGGCCCTGCACCTCGCCGACCAGCTCGTTGTCGAAGGAGACGTACGCGTCGATCGGGCCCTCGGCGAGACGGTCGTAGGCGATGACCGGAATGCCCGCTTCCTTCGCCTTCTTCACCATGGCGGCGATGTTGTGCGAGTCGACGGCGTCCAGCAGGATGACGTCGACCTTCTTGTCGATCATCTGCTGCATCTGGTTGTTCTGCGTCTTGGCGGACGCGGCGGCGTTCGCGTACTCCGTCTTGCCCTTGTTCTGCGTGAGCTCGGCGACCTTCTTCTTGATGATGGGGTAGTCGAACTCCGCGTACCGGGTGTTCGTCTCCTCCGGCATCAGGACGCCCACGGTGATGTCGTTGCTCCGGGTCGGTGTCGCACTGCTGGCGTTCTCCGAGGCCCCCAGCCCGCATCCGGCGAGCGAGAGGGACATCGTGGAGGCGATGACCACAGCTATGGCGATACGACGCATTCGGGGGCTCACTTCAGGTGCGTTCGGGGCGGTGCGGACATGGGTGCGACATGGTGACCCACGTGTCTGAAAGACAACGCGGCGCTTACCGCCGGCGTCAAGCAAAACCACTTAACGAAGTAGCAACATCACACTCCGCTTAGCGGGCGTGGGATGCGTGAAGACCAGGCGGAGACGGCGCGGAGGCGACGCACAGACACTGAAAAGACCGTACAACCAACGCCGTTATTCGCGAGTCATGATCACGCCAGGCTTCTTCCGACCAGAGGAACCCATGAACTCGGCCAGAATCGCGACAGCCGTCGCCCTCGCCACGACCGGCGGCCTCCTCACCGCCGTCGCCGCGCCTGCCGCCTCGGCCGCGACGACCTGCGCCTCCCCGGTCTACAAACGCCAGATCTTCGCCAACACCGCCTTGTCCGGCACCGCGAAGCAGACCGGCTGCGACGCGGCGATCGCCGAGAACTGGGGCGCCGGCTCCCCCGCCTCCGGCGTCCCGTCGAACAACTTCTCCGTCCGCTGGACGGTGACGAGGGACTTCGGCTCGGGCGGCCCCTTCGCGTTCTCGGCGTCGGCCCAGGACGGGCTGCGGGTGTACGTCGACGGCGTCCGCAAGGTGAACCTCTGGAAGAACGTCTCGACGACGCTGAGCAGGACCGTCGACCTGACCGTCCCGGCCGGCAGGCACACCCTGCGGATCGACTACGCGAACTGGACGGGGAAGGCCAACGTCAAGTTCACGTACGCGCCGAGGACTTCGGCGAGCGTGGACACGGTGAAGCCGCTGGCGCCGACGGGGTTCGCGGTCGCCTACGACAAGGCGTCCGGCAAAGCCAGGCTCACCTGGGCGAAGAACAAGGAGATGGACCTCGCCGGATACCGGGTCTACCGCAACAACGACCTCGGGGGCTTCACAGCCCGGTCCTCGACCGCCTCCACCTCCTATGTCGACACCCCGCCGACCGATGGCGACACCGTCGTCTACGAGATCCGGGCCTACGACAAGGCAGGCCGCGAGTCGAAGGGCAGCGCCCTGAGATTCGTCACCACCGTCGACAGAGTCGCGCCGGCCGTACCCACCGGGGTCCTGGGCACCTACCACCAGCAGGGTGCGTTCATCGACTGGCCGCACGTCGTGGGCGCGGCTTCGTACCGGGTGTACCGAGCCACGGAGCCGAACGGAGTCTTCACCTTCGTGGGCCCCGGCTACGGGTCGCAGTACACGGACACGACGATCGCCGAGCGGGCCGTCTTCTACTACCGCGTGTCGGCGGTGGACGCGGCGGGCAACGAGTCCAAGCAGTCCGTCGCGGTCAAGGCCTGGCGCGGGGACAGCACCCCGCCGCCCGCCCTGACCGGACTGACCGCCACCCCCACCGCGTACGGCTTCCGGCTCACCTGGGACCGCAGCACGGCGACCGACGTCAAGTACTACAGGGTCTACCAGGGCGAACTGCAGGGCGACGGGGAGAACGGGGTCTGCTCCTCCTCCTACCAGGGGATCGCCTTCGTGGACGACCCCGACGCCACCTCCTACGTGCATGTCACCGTCCCGGACGGCGGGCAGACCTGCCTGTTCGTGTCCGCCGTGGACGACTACGGCAACTCCGTCGTCACCTCGACCGGGAAGGCCGACTTCCTGCGGGCGACCGAACTCGACATGACGCCGAGCGTCCCGACGCCCGAGGGCTCCCCGCTGAAGCTGGAAGCGGCGTGGGCGCCTTACGGCGTCGTCCTGCTGGACTGGACCGGCCTCGACGAGTCCGCACCCGAGGCTGCGGGCGGCTACCGCGTCTACCGCTGGAACCCGGCGACGTCCCACTACGAGAAGCTCGCCGACCGCGCGAGCGACGACCCCTGGTTCGACGACGTGGACGCACCGCGCGGCACCGCCCTCCACTACTGGGTGACCGCCGTGGCCGCGGACGGCTCCGAGTCGCTCCCGGCGGGCGGGACCACGGTCACCGAGCCGTAGGCACAGGGATGGCGCAGGTACGCGAACGGGCCCGGAGGCGACTGCCTCCGGGCCCCTTCCCGTTCGTCGGGTCTCAACGCGCCCCGGGGTCGTACTTCTTCAGCGAGGCCTGCACCTCGGCCGCGTACGCGCCCTCCCACCACGGGACCGTCTCGACCAGCACCGGCTTGGTGCCGGAGGCGAGGACGAGGGCCCGGCCGGGGGGCATCGCGCCGAGGTCGGAGACCTGGAGCACCCGCTCGCGGCGCGTGGACTCGCTGATCGCGCGGTTGCCGGACCAGCCGCCGAACTCCGACTCACGGCTCGTCTGGTACTCACGCAGCTCGAACTCGCCGGCGAGCTCGCTCAGGTCGCCCAGGAAGCGGGTGTCGGAGACGCCGCCGCCGTAGACGCGGACGTTCGCCGCGGACCACAGCTTCTCCATGCCGCGCTCGCCCCACACCTCGATGCCCTGCGCCCAGGACTGCAGGATCGTCATCAGGATGATGCCGCGCGAGCCGTAGTGGGAGTACAGGTCGGGAAGGTTGCGCCAGCGGCACACGTTGGCCGCCTCGTCGAGCACACCGACCAGCGGCAGCGGCAGCCGTCCGCCGCGCTGTGTGGTGGCGAACTCCTCGGCGGCCTCGACGACGGCGACGGTGAGCGCGGTCACCAGCGGCCCGGCGGAGTCGCGCCCTTCCCGGCTCAGGGAG
Organism: Streptomyces sp. NPDC006872; assembly: GCF_040635845.1. NCBI lineage: Bacteria > Bacillati > Actinomycetota > Actinomycetes > Kitasatosporales > Streptomycetaceae > Streptomyces > Streptomyces sp. NPDC006872. The sequence continues at coordinate 595,572 of NZ_JBEYIL010000003.1, read as the reverse complement.
TAGAGCGTTCCGCCGCCGCGCACGAACTCGTGCGGGTTGAACTCGCCCGCGTACTCGTCGGCGGGCGGCGTCACCCACCGGTTGACCTCGGGGTTGACCAGGCAGGACGCCATCTGCTGGGCGACGCCGTAGATGCCGCTGCGCTGCTTGTCGGGGGCGTTGATCACGCCGGCCAGACCGTCCGCGGACATGGCGTGCCCCGCGCCGCGCAGGATCCGCTCCGGGGCGTCGTCCTTGGGGTTGGAGAGCCAGGTGTAGATCTGCGTGATGGGCGCCCTGGCACAGGCGGCGGCGAGCAGCAGGTTGGCGAGCAGGTCCTGACCGGCCGGGTCGAAGAAGGCGTCGGTGGAGGCGTTGGCGTCCCGCGAGCCGCTGGCGAAGTGGTCGGCCATCTTGCGGGCCTTGGCGACGTCGGTGACGTACGACAGCGGGTTCCACCACCAGGTCGGCTCCTCCTGGGCGACCTGCTGCGGGTCGAACACCCACACCGGCCCGCGCGCGGTCCGCGGCCCCCGGGTGGCGTCCACGATGTCCCGCTTGTTGGAGGTGACGAGGACGGCGCCGGGCCCGTCGAGGATGGCCGGAATGGCCCGCCGGGTCGTCTTGCCGGTCCGCGGCCCCCAGATGTCCACATGCATGTCCTCATACGACCCGTACAGCGGCTGGCGCCCCTTGACGGACCGTCCGATGAACACGCCGGGCGTGGAGGACTGCACGCCGAGCCGCTCGGCGGTGGCGGCGGCGCCCTTCATCGTCAGCTTGCCGAGCTCCTCGCCCTTCGCGAGGTGCTTGGCGGCGCCGTCCACCTTGGGCTTCTTCCTGAACCGCTCGCGCACCCGGTAGGCGGCCAGGCCGAGCAGCCCGACCACGACCGCCTCCCCGGCCGCGACGGCACTGGCCGGCGAACCGGGCCAGCTGTAGTCGCCCTTGATCACCTCGACGAGGAACGTCAACGGATTGGACGCCGGCGCGGGCTTGTCGGCATACCCGGCCCCGACCTTCGCCGCGAGCCAGGCGCCGGCGCCGACGAGGAGCACGACCGCGACGGCGATGACGATCTCAAAGGTCCAGTCGTCCTCGGCGCGGGGCTTCTTCTGCTGTTCTGCGGTCACCCGCGGGTCCGTCCTTTCTGGACTGTTTGGACTGTCTGGACTGTATGGATTCCTTGGACTGTCTGGATTCCTTGGGCTGTCCGGACTCTTTGGACTGTCCGGGGGCTTGGAGGCCTCGGTCAGGCACCCTTCGCCTTGCCCGTGCCGTCGCCCTCGACCGCGTTCGTGCCCTGCGGGATCGGCACGCGGTAGACGCCGGTGATCTCGTCCTGGTAGTCCCACTTGCTGAACTCGACCGACTTGCCCGGACGCGGAGCATGGATGATCTTGTGGCCCTTGGGGTCCCAGACCAGGCCGACGTGGCCCGAGTGGTTGCCCTCCGGCCTGAAGAAGATGACGTCGCCGGGCTGGGCCTCGGACAGCGGCACCTCGTACTTCTTGAGGTAGGGCTCCTGGGTGTACGTCGTCGTGCCGATGTCGATCTTCCCGTCGCTGGCCATGTAGTAGGCCCACTGCGTGAAGCTGGAGCAGTCGAAGCTGGTCGGGTTCTCGCCCTGCAGCCGGGGCGCGCCGAACACGTACGGGGTGCCGATGCCGCGCTGCGCCCAGCCGAGGACCGCGCGGATCACGGGGTCGTCGGAGTCGGGGAGAACACCGGAGGCGCCGGCGCCGTCCGGGGCGACGGCCGCGCTGCCGTTCTCCTCCGCGCAGTCGGCGTACTGGGCGTCCTTGCCCTGGTCGTCGGAGTCGGCGGAGCCCGGGACCGTGCCGTAGTCGGGGTTGGCGGTGATCCGGCCCTTCATCCACTCCTGGGGGTCGACCATGCCGGGGCCCGCGTCCTGGCCGCCGACGAACGGGTTGTCGACCCCCGGGACCCGCACCTCCCAGTGCAGATGGGGTCCGGTGACGTTGCCGGTCGCGCCGACCGTGCCGATCTGCTGACCGCGCTTGACCGTCTGGCCGACGGACACCTTGATGGTGGTCTGGTGCGCGTAGAGCGTGATGACGCCGTCCGCGTGCTGGATCTCGGTCATGTTGCCGTACGAGCCGCCGGGGCCCGCGTGGACGATCTTGCCGTCGGCCGGTGCGTAGATCGGAGTGCCGGAGGTCGCCACGAGGTCGAGGCCGGTGTGGTAGCCGAGGCTCCACATGCTGCCGTTCTCGTGGTACTTGGTGCCGAGCGTGTAGGTGCCCTCCTTCAGCGGCCACTGCCACCCGGCCCCGCCCGTGGGCTGCTTGGCGGCCGGGAAGGCGACCGTGGTGACGCCGGTCGACAGGAGGGTGTTCGCCGTGTACGCGGCCGGCTCCATGGCCGTGGTGGTCGTCTCCTCATCGCCGCCGTCCAGCGGCGGGGTGGACCACGAGCGGGGCGAGGTCGCGGCGATGCTGAGCGCCGAGCCGGGTTCGGCGTTGTTGCCGACCGGCTCCGGGATGTCCGACTGCTGCCCGAGCGTGGGGAAGTCGGGGTTCTTGTCGACGGTCGCCTTCAGATGGGCGTACCAGCGCTTGATCAGGTCCTGATCGCCCGTGAGCACGCCGTGGTAGCGGGTGGCCTGGGTGATGACGACCCGCGGGTAGATCGTGTTGGACGCCGTGGAACCGGAATAGATCTGCAGCGCCTTGAAGGCCTGGGTCTCGGCCTTCTTGGCGTGCAGGAAGTTGGCGGCGGCCCAGGCCGCGTCGTCGATGTTGTAGAGGTCCTTCTTGCCGTCGCCGTTGCCGTCGGCGCCGTAGTCCGTCCAGGCGGGCGTGCCGAACTGCAGGATGCCCATGTAGCCGAGGGAGTTCTTGCCCCCGGGCGCGGCCGACTTGTCCTGGCCGTACTTGGTCTCCTGGTACATCTGTCCGGCGATGAGCGCCCAGTCGAGGCCCTCGTAGCGGGCGGCGGCGCGCATCGCGGCGAGGATCATCTTCGGCGGTATCTCGTTGCGCGCCGTCTCGCTCGGCATGTACATCTTGCCGGCCGGCAGGATCGGGTTGGTGGCCGCGGCGTCACCGGTGTTGCCGGCGTCGGCGTTGTCGGCGTAGTCGCCGCAGGCAGCCGCGACGGCGCCGTTTCCGGTCCCGCCGATCATGCCCATGAGGACGACGATCGCCAGGGACATGCCGCCGAAGGTCAGCAGCCCTCCGCTGCCGCCGAGGATGAGCCAGAGCTTGAGGTTGCTCTTGTCCTTGCCCTTGCCCTCGCCCTGACCGCCGCCCCCCGACGCGGCCTGCCGGGCCTTCTTGGCGGTCTTGGCGATCTTCGCGGCCTTCTGCGCGGCCGCGAGTACGGCGGGTGCCACCATGCCGGCTCACTCCCCCGATTCGTCAGAGGCGCCCACGTCGCCGAGACCGAAGATGTCGAAGCCGGAGACGACCCACGCGCCGCTCTCCTCCTTGACGGTCACCAGCCACTCGTTGGACTCCGTGGTGGTCTTGCCGTTCGCGGTCAGGGCGGCGGTCACGTCCACGACGCTGGAGATCGAGCGGCCGCTGTCCCGCACCAGGTCGTCCGAGATCATCGCGTCCCGCACGACGGTCGCCGTGCCCTTCGACGAGCACCGGTCGGCCTCGCACTGGGCCCACGCCTTGTCGGTGGGCAGGGTGGTCGCCTGCTCCATCTGCGTCTCGCCGGTGGTCAGTCGCAGCAGCGGGGCGCTCCAGGTCGCCGACTTGCTGGTGTGGTCGTACGTGCTGAGGCCGGCCATGTACGTCGCCATGACCTCGTGCGCCTGGGCCACCTCGTCGAGCGCGACGATGGGAGTGGCGCCGCCGCTCGGCGCCTGCGTGCCGTCCGATCCCGGGTCCGCGTTCGCGGCGTCCTGCCCGCCGGGCGTCGCGGCGGGAGTCGCCGAACCGCCGGCGCCGGCCCCGTCCCCGTCGTCCCCGTCGAAGACGGTGAACACCGTGAGCACGGCGACCAGAAGAACTCCGAGCACCGCCAGGGCGAGCAGCCCCGAGCGCTTGCCCTCCGCAGGCAATTCCACGTTCCCGCGCCTCCCTTGTGTTGAGCCGGTACGGCGGGTGACCGGGACACGGTAGGTGGCGGGGGAGGCGGGGAGTCGGGGGAATTCCCGGCGGGGAAAGGGAGGGGGCGGGCGTCGGGAAAACGGAGGAAAGCCGGGGCCGGACTCACCTCACCGCGGCACCGTCCGCGGCACGCGGATCCGGCGGCCCGCCGCGGGCGGTCACTCGGGTCGCGGATCCACCGGCAGTGGGTCGAACGGGTACGCCGTGTGCCCGTCCTTGGGCGAACAGGCCGCGAACGGGCCCGCGTCGGCGTCCATCAGCACGCGCAGATGCGGATCCGCGTGATGCAGCCACCACGTCGACATGCCGAGCGCGGGGTCCTGGCGCAGGTGCTCCCAGGCCAGCCAGAGCGCGGAGAGTCGGGCGCCGGCCTCGGGGTGCTCCCACCACCTCGGGCACCAGGTGGCCGAAGAGCCGTTGAGACGGCGGCGGATCACCTGGGCGAGGTAGTCGGAGACGAAGACGAAGACGTCCGCGAAGTAGAACTCCGGCTCCTCGGCGGCGGGTTCGGTACCGGTCATCGTTCGACTCCTGCGGGCTGCTGCTGAGGCATCGGGGGCGGCAGGGTCAGGGCCGCGGCGGGATCGAGGACTCCATGGCCCGCGGTCGGCCCGCGCGGGGCAGCGGGACGGGCGACGGGCCGCACGTCGACGCCGGGGAGGAACTCGTTTCCGGCGGCGCGCCGCGCCGGCTTCGCCCTGGCGTTCAACTCCTCGTACGAATCCGCCAGTTGGAGTCGCCACAGGGCCGCTTCATGGCCGTCGCGCAGCTTCTCGGGCACCTCGACGCCGCCGAGCTTGCGGGCGAACTCCTTCGGGGACTTCGCCGGGTCGAAGTCGTCCATGCACACCTGTGCCCGCAGGGCGTCGTTCGTGATCAACTCGTCGATCTCCGGCGGCAGATGACCATGCCGTGGCGCGGGCAGGGGGAACTTGATGTTGTCCTTGCCGACGTTGTCGTGGGCGAGCAGCCGAGGCAGTTCGTCCTTGCCCAGGACGGACGACCTCATGATGTCGGTGGCGAAGGCGACGACGGGTCCCTGGGCGGCTTCGGCATAGCGCTGCGAGACCGTCGACCAGACCTCGGGGGCGAGGTCCGCCACCTCGGCGGAGTCCAGCTCGTAGTCCCTGACGAGCGCGCTCTGCACATGCTTGTTCCACAGCTGGTACGAGTCGAGCCGACTGCCCGCCGGGGAGTCCTCCAACACCTGGAAGTCCCTCGTCCTCCCGCAGGCCTGCGCCAGGAAACGATGTCCCACCGGTTCCGGCGCGCCCTCGGGCTGCGACATGAACGACCAGAACGCCCGTACGGCGCCGCGGCCCTCGTGGGTGACGGAGTCGTTCTGCGCCACGTCACGAACGAAGGAAGCCAGGTCCGGTACCTGACGGCCCTGTTCGTGGGCCGCCCGCCAGTCCGCGTAGATCCGCTCGGCCACCGCCGCGCCCTCCTCCCGCGACTGCGGCTGCGCCTGTCGGGAGGAGCTCTGCAACGCCAGCGCGTCCGCGATCTCGGCCCGCGTCGGAGGAGCGTCGAAACTCACCCGGCCTCCCGCACGGCCGGGTACACGGACAGGCTGATCATCGATCCGCCCGGCCGATCCTGCGTCCACGTGGGGAACGACACCGACTGCTCCAGGACGAACGCCGCGCCACCCTCGCCCGGTGCCGTCCAGTGGGCGAGCCGGTACGGGCTGCGGCGCCGCAGCCGGGACTCCCGCTCCTCCCAGAACGTGGGGGCCGGCGGTTCCGGGAAGTCCTCGGCGTCCCAGGCGCCCGTCCACAGCGGAGCGCCCAGCACACCCGCGGCCGCGTCCAGGCAGACGGGCCAGCGCTCGTCCGCGGCGGCCAGCACGGCGCTGTTGGCGCCCGCCTCGTCGGCCTTCACATGCCAGGCGTCGTAGCCCACGCCGGAGACGGGGGCCCACTGGCCGTCCGAGTAGAACGTCAGCTTCCCCCCGCTCGGGCCGCGCACGACCAGCTGCCGGTCGAACGTCAGGGGCTCCCACCCGTACCGCCCGCACCACTCCCGCAGCACGCGCTCCGGGCCCCACGGCGGACCCGGCCACACCGAAGCCCAGTCAACTCCCCGCAGCACCGTCAGCTCGGCGGCGAGGTCCTGTGCCGTGCGGCCGGTCGTCTCCGTCAGCATGGCTACCCCTCTCGATCAGGCCATCAGGTCAGGACGATACCGAGCAGCAACAGCAGCACCACGATCGCGCCCATGACGATGCGCGCCGTCGGGTCCTCGCGTTCCCACAGGTCGTGGACGACGGCCCAGCCGGTCATTCGGGCGGCACGGCCGCTCTGGAGCCGCGCGCCCACGGGCTGCTGTTCCTCGCTGTCGTCGTCCCCGTCGGACGTCGACGGCTCGTCGTCGTCGATCCCGACCGGCAGACCCTGCTGCTCCTGGGCCACCAGGACCATCTGCTCGAGGAGTTCGGGAATCGTGTTCGGCGTGAGGGGATAGGCGAAGGTGCCGTACGGCGTCTCCACACACAGCCGGGCCTGCCACGGGTTGCCGGGCTCGTAGCCGTCGACCCACGCGCGGTCGGACTGGAAGAACTGCGGGGTCTGCAGGGCCGGGGGCGGCTGTCCGCCCGCCTGCACCTGCTGGGGCACGCCCGGGATACGGGGATCGGGCTGCTGCGAAAGCCCGTGGTCGTCGCTCAACTCTCGTCCTTCGCCAGGTCCGTCGGGTCCAGGGGTGGTGCCGGGTACGTCGACGCGTCGGGCAGACGCGCCCCGGGCATTGTGGGCCGAGGGCCTTCGGCGCGCCGACGCCTCTTCCCGACATGCCCCTGCCAGTTTTCCCGGCGACTTTCCCGAAGGAGGCCGGCCGGGAATCCTCCGACTCCCGACGAGGAAAGCGACACCGGTCCCGTGACGGGTCTTTGTCACACTGCCAGCGCACCTGGCTGGGCCAGGGCCCGTCGTGCGGTGCGGCCGTGACCCGCCCCGGCGGACGGACGGGGAATCGACTCGCTGGAGTAACCGACTCGATGACAGACCACAACAGCCCTGCTGGCGCGGTCGGCGGAGGCCAGCCTTCCGGGCAGCCCGGGTCCTTCGGTCCTTCCCAGCAGCCTCAGCAGCAGGCGTGGCAGGGGCAAGGGCAGGGTCAGGGGCAGCACGGTGCCGCCCCCCAGCAGCCACAGGCATCCCAGCCCCAGCCGCAGCAACTCCCCTCCGACGCGGCCCGCGCACAGGTCGCCGCCGCCTGGGTGCGCAACACGCCCCGGGCCGGCCAGGCCGCCGTACCGTCGCTGCCGCCGCGTGAGACGCGTCCCCAGGGCGAGTCGAAGCAGGAGAAGCGCGAGCGGGAGCGGGCGGCGCGCAAGGCGGCGTACGAGCAGAAGAAGGCGGAGAAGGAGCAGCGCAAGAGGGGCGGCCCGGCTACGGCCGCCGCTGCCCCCGCAGTCGCACCCGCGCCTGCCGTGGCCGCGGGGGCCCAGGCCGCGCCCCAGGCCCCCGCCGCCGCCCATCAGACGCTCTCCCTCAAGGCAGCCCCGGCCCGGGCCACCACCACGGCCGGTGCGTCCGGCCCCGCCCAGACCGCGGCCCCCCACCGCGACTTCGTCGTCCCCAAGCCCGGTGGTCGTATCTCCACAGGTGGCCGCCGTACGCACGTCGCGCTCCGCGCCACCCTGCTGATCACCACCTGTGTGTTCGCGCTGGGCTCCTGCGGCGTGATGGGACTGGTGGTCGGCAAGTCGTCCGGGCCCTCGACCGCCGGGCTGGACACCGCCGATGTGAACAAGTACCGCCTCACCGACTTCCCGACCCAGCAGGCGGCGACCTTCGCGGAGCAGTACGCCCTGCTGTGCATGACGTTCTCCCCGGAGACCGCGTCCGCCCGCCGGGTGAACCTCGCTCGCTACGCGTCCTCCGGCGTCGACGCCGAGTGCGGCTGGAGCGGCGAGGGAACCTCCACCGCCGTCTCCGCCACCTGGGACGGGACCGCCGAGAAGCTTCCCGAGTACGGCGACCACGGCCGCTACATCGGGGTCCAGGTCCGCACCGACGACGGCACGCTCACCACGCTCACCGTCCCGGTGTACGTGAAGGACCTCACGACGGGCGACGGCATGCGCGTCGCCGGCGACGTCGGCCAGATGCCGCTGCCGGCCCGCGCGGACGTGCCGGAGATCGACCAGGACGACGAGGTCGTGGACGACTCCCTGGCACAGCAGCTCCAGCAAAAGGTCCTGCCGGGCTACTTCGCGGCCTGGGGCGCCTCCGACGCGACGGCCATGGCCCGCTTCACCACGCCCGACGCCACGCAGTCGGCCACGTCGGGCCTGTCCGGCCGACTGGCGACCCCGACGATCAACGACGTCGTCGCGCTCGTCCCGGCGAGCCTGCAGAAGACCAACCCCTACACCTACCCCGTCGGACAGGCCGTCGAGGTTCGCGTGGTCGTCGACTGGGGCGATCCGAAGAGCGAGACGGTGCGCCGCGCCTATCGGATGACGGTGGTGAACACGGCCCAGGGCTGGTTCATCAAGGACATCCGCGGCGGTGTGCTCGACTCACAGGGCGGACGGGCCGACACCGGCGGGGACGCGGACGCCGCCACCGGCACCGCCTCCCCCTCGGCCGGTCCCTCGTCCTCCGCTTCCGCGTCCGCCCCCACGACCGCCCAGTCGCCCAAGGGCCAGTAGCCCGACGCGTCCTGACCTGCATTCGCTCACCTACTGCTTCACCACCCGAGAGGAAACACCGTGTACCTGGCCGCCACCACGATGGAGGACATGTTCGGAGAGATCGAGACGATCCTCCGCAACGCCGGCACGATGGTCGCCGTCATCGCCCTCCTGATCCTCGGCATCCGCATGCTTCTGTCGATGAAGCGCGGCGACGGCATGCGCGAGGCCTTCCAGGGCTTCGGCATGATCGCGCTCGCCGCGCTCATCATCGGCGGCGCCACCGGCCTCGCCGGTCTGCTCATCGACCTCGGCGGCCAGATCGGCGGCGGCAACGGCTGACGTCCGACTTCGAACGGACCGTCAGTAGCCGTCCCTACCAGGGGAGTTCGCAGACATGAGCCAGGAGGCACCACCGGAGCCGCTGGTCGCGTACGACCACACCGATCTGGTCAACCGCCCCAAGCGGATCTGGAACTGGGGCAACATCCCGCTGCCGGGCCTGCTGCTGCCCGCGCTGGGCGCGGCCTTCGGCTTCGGGCTGCTCTGGCTCATCACGCTGTTCACGATGTCGGCGTTCCTGCCCTTCCTCGGCATGTCGATGTGGACGTCGATCCTCTACTTCGGGCCGCCGTTCGCCGTCTACTTCGTCTGGGGACGGCCGCTGCCCTCGGCGCTCACGCTGAGCCAGCAGATCGTGGTGTGGACCGACTGGTGGTTCCAGCCCAAACGCCTGCAAGGCCTCGCCGCGGACCAGGAACCCGAGGAACTGCACTGGCAGGTCATCCTCTTCACCCCCGGTTCACCGCGCTGGCAGGCCCGCTACGACGCCGCCCGCCGGGCTGCCGCACAGCGCGGCAGCGCCTTCTCCACCTATCGATGAGCCACACCGCCGAGCCACTCACCGAGCCACCGCTGACCTCTTACACGCCAACTACCGCAGGATGACTCCCCCATGTTCATGCTGATCCTTCTGGGCGGGGCGGCCGCCTTCTTCGTGGTCGCCATGATCATGGCCGCCACGTCGAGCAAGAAGAACGGCCAGGGCGGCCAGGGCGGCTCGAACCGGTCGTCCTCGGCCCGCTCCAAGCCGTCCGGCTCCTCGGCCGGCGCCCGCCGCGAGGACCTCCGCCTCCCGTACCGCTACGCCGACGACATGATCTTCGTGCACGGAGACTCGGTGTGGACGGGCATGGTCCTGCCCAACGCCATCGACGAGTACCTGAACGCCGGCGAGCTCCAGGCGATGGCCGAGGGCCCGGCCCGCGGTCTGCTCAACCTGGCCCGCGGCGACCGCAACGTCGAGTGCCACTACCGCAAGGTCTACCAGCCGATCACCGCGCTGACCTGGGCGGAGGAGCTGAACGCGATCGCCTGGGAGCCGACCGACAACTACAAGGCGTACAACCTGCGCAAGGCCGAGTACCAGGAGCGCATCGGCGCCAAGCGGGAGCGCAACATCCTGCTGGTGAAGCTGGGCTCGCTGAAGCGCACCAGCGGCGGCTCCGGCGTCGTCGCCCAGGACGACGAGCCGTACGACGAGCCCGGCCTCCTGCAGGGCGTCCGCGGCGCCGCCGACCAGGCCGCCGCCACCGCGACCGGCGTCGCGGACGAGTACCTCTCCCCGCACGTCCTCGCCGAGTGGACGCAGGTCGCCGTCGAGGTCCACGAGAGCCTGGAGGGCCTCAAGGGCACCCCGCTCAGCCGCGAGGAGCTCGTCTGGCTGATCCGCAAGCCGCTCCACGGCGACCTCCCGGTCCCGCCGGAGCCGGTGCTCGGCTCGCGCGCCTGGGGCCCCAACCAGTTCGACCTGGTCGTCGACTTCTCCGGCGAGAACCGCAAGACGCACATCGTGCTGAACCAGTACGACGAGGTCACCGGCGAGCAGCAGACCAGCTACACCACCACCCTGGTCGCCGCCAACTGGCCCGCCGAGACCCGCTTCCGCCAGTCGACCGCCTGGGCCCGCTACGCCGCCCAGCACGTGGACTTCCCGGTCGAGATCGACATGCGGTTCACGCTCATCCCGTACCTCAAGTTCAAGGACCGCGCCGACAAGATCCGCGGCAACCTGGTCGACGAGATGAACGACATGGCCAACTCCGGCCGCAGCCCCGACACCAAGCTGGCCACGCAGGTCACCCGCGCGCAGGAACTCGTCGACGACATCGACGAGCACAAGATGCCGGGCATGGAGGCGCAGATCCGCTTCACGATCTCGGCGCACGACGTGAAGGAGCTGGAGCGCCGCCGCCGCGTTCTGGAGATGCAGTTCAAGCAGGACCTGAAGGTCACGCTGCTGCGCCCGACCCGTCAGCAGTGGCGACTGCTCCAGTCCCAACTTCCGGGTGATGCGCCCAAGTTGCCGATCGCTCCTTATCTGCGGTTGCAGGAGGTCGAGCAGCTGGGCGCCGGACTCCCGACCGCCGGAACCGAACTGGGCGACAACCCCGAGCAGCGGTCCGGCAAGCGGCTGGGCTGGGTCGGCAACCTGGTCGGCTGGGCGGGCAAGATGCCGGTCCACTACTCGCTGCACGTCGGCCCGGCCCGCAACGACGGCGGTGGCCTCGCGATCGTCGGCGCGTCCGGTGGTGGAAAGTCGTCCCTCGCCCTCCAGAAGTTCTACGAGGAGTCGGAGTCGGGCGTCCGCTGCCTGGTCATCGACCCGAAGACCGACTTCGCCCAGATGTGCTACTACCTGGCCTACGGCTCCCAGGTGAACGACCCCGCCTTCGCGGGGGACGCGGAGTCCGGCCTCCTCGGCACGCCGCAGAGCCGGTTCCAGCCGGTGAACCCCGAGTTCTGGGCGGAGACGGAGGTCGTCGACCTCCTCAAGGGCCAGGCCGGCGTCCTGGACCCGTGGGTCATCGCCCGGGACGTCCCCGCGGGCCGCCTGCTCGCCGAGTCCATGCTCCGCGGCTTCCTCGGCGACGACGACTACCAGCGCGTACGCCTCCCCGTCATCGAGGGCATGGCGACGGTCATCGGCCGCTACAACTCCGCGATCCGCCAGGCGGTCGAGCAGGGCTACACGGCCCGCGACGCCGAACTCGCCGTCCCCCGCCCGACGTTGTGGCAGGTCGTCGACGAGGTCGTGGCGGCGTACGACCAGGCGGTCGCGTCCGGCGACCGGGAGGCGATCAAGGACCTGAAGCTCGCGCAGATGCTCCTCACGGAGCTGCGCACACTGCCGTACGCCCGGCTCTCCTTCGCCGAGCGCCCGCAGCCGCTGTCCAGCATGCGCAAGCGCCGCACGGTCATCACCCTGCGCGGTTTCCAGTCCCCCGCGGCCTCCGACCCGCGCAGCTGGAACCCGGCGGAACGCCTCGCGGCGACGGCCCTGATGGCGGTCGTGGAACTGGGCAGCCAGATGCTCGACGTCGGCTACGAGAAGAACCCGGTGACCGGCGAGATCGGGCTGCGCCCCAAGGCGCTCTTCGTCGACGAGGCGTACGTCGTCACCGCGACCGAGTCCGGCCGCGACCTGATGCGCCGCGCGCTCAAGCAGGGCCGTTCCTACCTCGCGGTCACCGTCCTGATCACCCAGCAGGCCATCGACCTGGTCCAGATCGAGGACTCCGAGGCCCGCAGCGGCGGCGCCAACCAGATCCACACGGTCTTCGCCTTCAAGCAGAAGTCGGCGCAGGAGGCGTCCCTGGTGGCCCCGCTCCTGGGCCGCCCGGAGAACGACCCGAAGGTCATCGCCGCGCTGCAGGAACTCCGCACGGGTGTCTGCCTCCAGCGCGACGCCGACAAACGCGTCGGCACGGTCGCCGTCGACCTGGTCTTCAAGGAGATCCTGGCCGCCACGGACACCAACGGCACCACCCGCCCGGCCCGGCAGGGCATCAACCCGCCCCTGAGCGTGTGGGACTGGACGTTCCTCCAGGAGGTCGAGGAGGACCCGGCCACGGCGCAACGCTCAGATCAGAACGCAGCCGCCCAGCCGGCATGACCGCGCGCGAACCCGCCGCCGACCAACCCCCATCAGCACTGAGGACGGACACCATGCGAATCAAGCGAGCGCTCGCGATCGGCGCCACCCTCGTCGCGTTGACGGCTGTGGGGGCGTGCGGGAGCGGCGACGACAAGGACCAGAGCAGCGGCGACGAGAAGAGTTCGGCCTCGACCGGCAGCACCGAGCAGGCCGCGGGCAGTTCGCTGCCCAAGGCGTCGGACATGGCGTCCATCGCGTACTACCTGAACAAGTACACCCCCTGCCTGGACCTGTCGACGGGCAAGGAGTACGACGCCAACCACGACAGCCAGGACAGCGCCTGGGGCGCCGACGAAGCCGCGGACCCGTCCTGGGGCATCAAGGAGCGCGGGGTCTGCACGGACGAGTCCGGACACCCCATCGCGTTGCTGTCCGTCGAGGACATGGAGAAGTTCCAGACGGCCGTCAAGAAGGACGGCTCCGAGTTCCTGGTCGGTCAGGACTTCGCGGTCGTCCCGGTGGGCGACACGGCACGCCAGGGCCTGCAGAAGTCCGAGCTCAGGTTCCTCACCTGCGACGCGGACTTCTCGGCGCCCAGCGGCTTCACGAAGGAGGCCGCAGCCGTCGACGGCTGTGTGCTGAGCGACTACTTCCCCAGCTGACCCGAACCCCGACCCTCCCCCATCCCACCCCCGCGTTCCCCGAAGGACTACAGATGCCCTCGCGCACAGCGCTGCGCCGCGCCCTCACCAGGGCAGGCACAGCCGTCCGCGCCCTCCTCTTCGTGGCGCTGACCCTGACGGCCCTCACGCTGGCCATGCCGACCCCGGCGTACGCGGGCTTCTCCTGCGACTTCACCGGCGACGACAGCTACCAGATGGACACGCCGGGCAACAACGGCGAGTCCATGTTCGCCGCGGTGATCCAGTGGGACAAGGACACCAAGCAGTCGACGACGCTCCTGGACGACTCCGGGACGACGACCGGCGCGGTGAAGATGCCGAAGAGCCCCGACAAGTACACGATGTACGAACTCGACGGCATGCGCGGCATGAACTGGTCCCAGACCTTCAAGGGCCGCGGTGACGCCTCCGAGGACAACGGGAACCTGGGCAGCGGCGCCGACGACTGCTCGGTGATGTCGATGGTCAACAACGGCATCGCCGACTCCATCCTCAACGGCACCAAGATCTTCACCCGGGCCGCCATCTCCATCAAGGAGTCCGCGTCCAACCCCAGCCCGCTCGCCGGTCTCTACGAGGGCCGCGACAGCGTCGTGACGACGCTGAAGGAGAACGTGCTGCGTCCGGCCGTGCCGGTCATGATCGTGCTGGTCGGCCTGTGGGTGTTCACCAAGTGGCGCAAGGGCGACATGCGTGAGGTGTGGGCCGGCATCTCGTGGTCGGCACTGACGATCATCGCCGTCACCGCGTTCCTCACGGGCGGCAACTACGACAAGTTCGTGAGCACCGCCGACTCCTACATCGCCCGGGCCAACTCGGCGCTGACGGAGACCGTCCTGGCCGGCGTGTCCGGTGAGACACAGGCGCCCTGCGACCTCGACAAGGGCGAGTACAACCGTGGCCTGCGCATATCCAGCTGCGCCATGTACGACACGCTCGTCTTCCGGCCGTGGGCGCTCGGACAGTTCGGCGACCCGGGCAAGAACTGCATCTTCAAGAAGGACGGCGGCGGCAAGGTCACGAACGGCGTCTGCGTTCCTGCCGACAAGAACGAGACGTGCGACTGGGGCAAGGGGGCCCGCTGCGAGGACCTTCGGGTGATCCAGCTCGTGGCCCAGTCCAAGACCAACGTCGACGCGTTCAGCGGAAAGAAGCTCGACAAGTTCGAGGACTCGTGGGTGCCCATCCGCCAGCAGGTCGCCGGCGGCAAGGACGACGGCGACGACGTGGACGACATGCACATCTACCCGGTCGCCTTCGACGACTGGGCGGGCAAGCACGCCGGCAACCGGGTGGGGCTCGCCTTCTACTCCATCATCGCCGCGCTCATCGTCGGGCTGATGGTCATCGTGCTCAGCGCCCTGACCCTGCTGTGGCACGCGGTAACCCTGATCCTCGTCATCCTGCTGCCGCTGGTGGCCACGCTCGGCATCCACCCGTCCCAGCAGAAGCTGCTGCGGAGCTGGCTGGAGACGTTCATCCACAGCTTTGTGCTGCGGGCGGGCTTCGGCGTGATCCTGACCGTGCTCCTGGTGCTCTACCAGATGATCCTGCCGGCCAAGGTCGCCCTGGGCACCCAGCTGCTGATGCTGCTCCTGGTGACCATCGCCATCGTGATGATGCTGAAGAAACTCCTCGGCGGGAACTTCACCCCGCAGGTCGCGGGCGGCGAGGACGTACTCGGCATCCGTGACACCGCGGGCAAGGTGACCGCCATGGCGCCAGGTCTCGCCGCGTCCGCCGCCAAGACCTCGGGCCGCGTCGCGGGCGGCACGGCCAAGGGAATCGACAGGGTCGTCGCCGGCGGCAGGGGCCGGGACAAGATGCAGCAGTGGGGCTGGATCGGTCAGTCCAAGCGCGAGCAGCGCAAGACCCAGCACCAGTCGGCTGACACGACGCGTATGAAGCACGAGATGACCCGGGAGGAATTCGAAGCGCGGAAGGCAGCGGAGCCGGAGTCGTCCCCCGCCCCCACCCCGACACGCGGTCGCCGGGTCAGCGGCGGCGGCCAGTCCGCCGCGCAGCCGGCGCCCCCGTCCGAGCCCCGCCCGATGCCCGCCTCTGCGCCCGCTCCTGCGCCTTCGCCTGTTCCGCAGCAGTCACAGCACCAGCCCCAACCCCCCACCCCCCGTCCCCGCCCCAACCCCACCACACCGCCGCCCGCAACCCCGTCCCCGCCCCCGCCACCGCCCCGGGACCCCCGCGGCCCCAGCGGTCGCGTCTGACCCGCGGCCACCGACCCAGCCGCTGACCCAGCCCACCCGCCCGCAAAGCCTCCGAGGAGCCTCCGATGCCCGCCCTGACCGCCGACCGCACCCCCGGCCAACTGGTCGTGGAGCTGGAGCGGCTCATCGGCGTGGACTGGCCCACGGTGTGGGCGGGTGTTCCTGAGGACGAGGAGAAGCGGGCGGGTGGAACAGCCGAGGACGACGGCCCCGGCCGGCTGCTGGCTCCCAAAGCCGAGGCGTCCGCGGCGCCCGACCTACAGAAACAAACGACAGGACCGGGGCTGGGATGAGCTCAAAGACGAGCAAGCAGGCGAAGTCGAAGTCGAGCCAGAAGCCGGGCCAGAAGCCGAAGCCGCCCCTCGAACCCAAACGGAGCACCCGCCCCGCACAAAGCCCCACGGGCCCCACTAGCTCCACGGACCCCACCGGCTCCACCGGCTCCACGGGAGGCCCGCTCCCCCTCCTCCGCCGTCTCCTCCACCAGGACGAGAACGACCCCTGGGCGGTCAAGCTCCTTCCCCGCGTCGTCTTCGGCCTCGCCGCCGCCTACACGCTTTTCGCCATCGCCTCCGAGAGCGGCTCCAGCTTCATCACGGTCTGCGCCCTGGTCGTCCTCGGTGCGGTGGTCTGGCTGCTGCGCCGCCGTGGCCAGCTCCTCCTGGGCCTCGGGTCGACGATCCTCTCGGCCGCGTTCACCGGACTGTTCTCCGCCGTGGGCGACTCGGCCCGTATGTCCACAAGTGCGACCGTCACCGGCCAAGCCGCCTTCGGGTACTGGGCGCTCGCCGGTATGGCGCTCCTCGGCGCGTGGATGGTGAAGGACCATCCGGGCCGACGCGGCGTCACCGTCGTGCTCGCGGATGTGATCCTCGTCATCGCGTCGGTCGTCGGGATGTTCCTGCCCGAAGCGGGCGTACCGCTCGGTTTCCTGGGAGTGATCGGTGTACTGGCCTTGCGCGGAAACAGCGCGAATGCCGTGGTAGCCCGTACCCGTCGGGTACTTGGCCGACTGCGGCCGCGCAAAGCCAGTGACCCGGCGGACAGTTGAGGCCCGTGTGAACTTTTCGTCTCGTCACTGTGCCAGAACGGCACATGCTTTGCAGATGCGTTGCACCGGGTTGACGGGTCGTTCTAGAGTCCCCTCCGATCACGGATCACCACGGGGGATTACAAACATGCGTATGGCCAGCCATACGGTGCTGCACGCGCGGTCGCCGCGCGGACCGGTACATGGGCAGGGAGCTCACATACCGGACGCCGCCCTGCCCTGCCAGCGCCGACCGGACGTCTTCCAGCACCCACTGCTGGAGGCGTCGACCGACATCCCGGACATCTCTCCCGAACAGCGCCACCAGCACCTCGTCCTGCTGCGCACCGCCCGCGACCTGTGCGCTTCCTGCCCGTTGTGGCAGGAGTGCCTCCAGGACGCGGTCGCACACGCGGAGCCGTCCGGCTACACGGCCGCCACCACGCTCGAGGACCGCCGCTGGATCCGCCGAACGCTCGGCATCGGCGACGGCGACGGCAACCTCCCGACCCACACCGGCGACGGCACCGGCGGCACGGGCGGCGCCGGCGGTACCGGCGACACCTCCCGCCGCCTCCTGCGCCTGCGCTCCCGCACCACCGACGCGGCCGCCCTGCACGCCGCCGAGCGCGGGCTGCCCGAGCTGGAGCGGATCCTCGACGCGTTCGACGCCCGCCAGGAGCAACTGGCCAGGCTGCGCCGCGAGTTGCCCGCAATACCCAGGCAATTGCACGAGCACACCACCACGCGGCCCGCACAGCCCACGCACAGCCAGGGCCCCGGACACCACCCCCAGCCACACCCCCACCCACACGCCCACCCGGAAAGCAGGAGCGAGGACATGCCATCGGCCGAGTCCGGGCAGCGGATCGCCTTCTCGTACGAGGATCCCGCCCAGGCCGTACGACAAGCCCTGCTGGTCCCGCTGATCCGCTCCGCCCTGCCCACGCTCGACAGCCTGGAGCAGCTGGTCACGATGCTGGCGAGCGTGCCCGGCGGTGACATCGCACCGGAGCTGCCGGACCACCTCCGCGCCGTACGGAAGGCCGTGGAGGCGGTGGCCCCGGAGGGCTGCTGCGACGACCCCGCCGAGGCCGCCGCCGACACCGGCGCCCCCCTCCGCGCCCTGACCGGCTCGGTCTCCGTCGAGCTCGCGACCACCGACCCGGTGGCGGCGCTGCGCCGAGACTTCCTGGAACCGCTGCTGCGCGAACTGGCCTCCGGCCTCGCCAACATAGAGAAGGTGGCGACGATGCTCGCCGCGACCTCGGCCGGCGACGAGGGCCGCCTGGAGCCGATCCGCAGCGCGCTGCAGGGCGTCCGCGCATGCCTCCCGCACCCGGCCCCGGCCGGCAGGGCGTCGCCCGCCGCCACCGGCCAGACCCCCCACACCACGCCGTCCGACACCCCCAGCATCCGCGCCGCCGTCGAAACCGCCGTGGCCACGTTCCCGGGCCCCTTCTCCTCCCGCGACGTCCTGCGCGCGTTGCCGCCCGGCGTCTACGGCGACCCTTCGAAGACGATCAGCAACGTCCTGTCCGCCCTGGTCAAGTCGGGCCGCCTACAACGCCTCGCCCGTGGCACGTACGCTCGCACCGTGGACGTCCCCGACGTCCCCGTCCTGCCCGGCCGACCCGAGCCGGACGCGGCGAAGAGCGCCTGAGCCGGAAGGAACCCACCGCCCCGATGACCGAACCGACGCCCACACCCCCGCCCCCGGCCACGGCGGACGCCCAGGTGCACGTCTTCTCCCCCAACGCCGGCCTGATCGACGGCGTCCCGGTCACGGCTCCGCCCTACGGCGACATCCAGGACGTCGTCCTGTCGATCCTCCAACAGCGCGCCCAGCAACTCGGCGCGCCCACCCCGGCCACCATCACCGACAACCGCTACGGCGGCGCGATCCGCCTCCTCATCCACCCGGACGGCACGACGGAACAGCTGGGCTGAGCAGCTTCAGCCCCGCTTGGGCCCGGTGATCGCCTCACCGATGACGAACCCCTTGGCGGGGCCTTTCGGGATGGTGGCGTCGGTGCCGTAGGGGACGCGGTGGATGTCCGCCCAGTCGGCTTTGTCGGGCTGAGGACCGCTGAAGAGGGTGACGGCACCCTGGTCGTCGTAGTCGTCGATGAGGATGTAGACGGGGATGCCGGCGCGGGCGTACTCGCGGCGCTTACGGATGTGGTCGCGGTCCTGGTTGCGCTTGCCGGGGGAAACGACTTCGAAGATCACCCGGACCGCGGCAGCGGTGAGGCCGAGGCCGTCATCGGTCACGTAGCGCTCGGGGTCCCTCGCGACGACGAACAGGTCGGGAATCCACGCCGAGCCCCCGTGAATGATGTTGGTGTCGTGTCGGGCGGCGAAGTCCCCACCCCTGAGGAATTCTCCCAGCGCCTCCTTCAGCAGGAAGATGATCTGGCTGTGCGAATAGCGGCCGGTGGGCGACACCTCGATGGCTCCCTCGATGATCTCAGCGCGGTAGCCCTCGGGAAGTTCCATGGCCTTCCATGCCTGCCACACGACCTCGTCGAGGTCAGGGCCGTTCTCCGGCCGGGACACGGGCTCGATCCTGGTCTCAGGCATGGTGTCGGGCCTCTCGTGCGCAAGAGCGGTCATGGCTGCATCACCTCCTCAAGTGTGGGCTTGACGTCCCTTGGACCACAAGCGACGCGATCACGGTAGGTACGGCAATACGTCCGAACAGGGGGAAGCCCTCCTGATCACCCGTTCGAGCGACAGCGGAAGGATCCACGGCCCCCACCCAGCTCGAACCACACCCCCTTCGCATACCGCCCCGCCCGCTCGTCGGCCACACCCCACCCGTCCGCCATCTCGTCCACAAGGGCGAGCCCCCTCCCCCAACAGGCGACAGCCCCTGCGGCGGGGTGGGCGACGACCGCCCAGACTTACCCGGCCTACAGCGGCAACTTCGTGCACGCCATGCCCGGCATCACCGAGTTGGGCACCGTTCTGCTCGAACTTCCCAGTGGCCTCACGTACTTGGGCGACAGGCCGAGCCTGGACCAGTACGCCCGGCTGTTCCAGCACCTGTCCGAGAACGCCCTCGCACCAAACTCCCTCCGGGCGCGTCAGGCTCCCCTACGCCTACGGACGGATTTCAGGGCGCTCTCCGTTCGACCCGAAAGTCCTAATCGACCCTCTTCAGAACAACACACCAGTTGTCTCTGCCGGGATTCTCCACTCGATCGACCTTCCAAGCCTCTCCCCGGACCAGAAAGGAATCACCCACTTCCAGGGTGTACCTCTGCTCATCTTCCGCAGCCACCCCCAACCGCACGGTCAACGGCACTTCGGGCCGAGCATCGACGTGGATCACTCCGAATTGGATCCCGTCCTCGAAAGCAGGAATTCCATGCACGAGCCTGACTTCAGACACTTTGCCATCACTCCAATGTGACATAGCGGTGGTTGATATATTCCTTGAATTCGGAGAGCGTCAGCGCCTCGGGATGATTCCTGTTATGCGGATTCCTCAGGTGGAAGAACCCTCGGTCATCCACCTTGGTCACCTCATAAGCATGTCCCGAGATGAGGTCTTTGGCGAGGGGAGATTCACTTGCCCCCCTCGACACCGTGCCCACGAGAACCGGACAATCATCAGCGAGCTTCCCGCGAATGTCTTCGATCAGCTGACGATCAGCACTGCGCCCTTGCATATCGTATCCACGGGGGAAATCCACGGTGGACGAGGGACGGCCTGTTATTTGAGTGAGCAACTCCGCACGCTCGTTGCCGTAGCTGCCATCATCCAGCCTCACGTACCCCTGGGCGCCGGAATCAGCCTGAGGGTGCTGTCGATCCCACTTTGCACGGCGCTCGTCGTCCCAGGTCTGGTCGACGCCGGCGATCGCCTTCTCCAGAATCGCCGACCAGGCGACCCCCACTTCGGCCGTCCGGGCAAACCCGGCCTCACCAGGTGATTTCGAGAACACTGGCAGGTCGGGCGTTACCGTGAGATTGATAGGACGCCCGGTCGACTCATAGCGATCCCGTGTCGCCACGTACTTCGTTTCGTGAAGCGTCACATCATAGGAGCCGTCTTCCCGTTCCCGCACACAGTCACGAATAGTGTCGGGCATGTGCCCGGCAACGGCACCCATCGTTGAAATTATCCCGCAGTCGCCAATGCTGCCCTGATGCGTTTGCTCCCGTCGTGGGGCGCCATCGAACAGCGGAACACGCGTACCGTCTTCGCGTTCCAGTGGAGTTCCGTAGCGATCTGGACGGGCATTCAGGGCGTACTGATTCTGAAAGTCGGGCCTGTCCACCAGGGACTGGACCTCCGTCGGCTTGTCCCGGCCCCTCACCGCGGCGACAGCATCCCTGAAATGCCCCAGCAGGCCTCTGTCCGAGGACTGCGCAGCGTCTTCTGACGCCTGTGCGCCTCCGACTGTCTCACCCGGCCCGGCATCGGGTGGCGACGTGGAGTCAGCTTCCTCCGCCGCGGCGACCTGATCACTTTCGTGGCCCATGTCACCGGCCCCCGAGTCTTCGCTGTCCTCCTGCTCCATGTCAGGGACATCGACGTACGGCGGCTCTGGCCGCGCGAACTCGCCGCCCGGCGCTTCGATCGCATCGCCTGGTGACACGTCGGCTTCGTCGTCGGACGGCTCCTCAGGTTCTCCCGTGTCCGGGCCGGAGGCCAGTGACTCAGGCTCTCGAAACCCGATCTCGTCTACAGCAGTCTCTGATTCGTCCGCGGCCAAGCCGTCGTGGGCATCCGGTGGACGCCTCGATGCGCCCTCGGTTCCCCGGTCTGCAGATTCCGCAGAGTCGTCCCCGTACGGTTCTTCAGGCTCTCCGACCGCATCCGGTTCCCACCTCGTCGCGGCTTCAGCCTGCTGTGGCGGCACATCCGGGACTGCTGGTCGTTCGCTCTCATGGATTTCACTCACCGTTGGTCCCCCGTGGTGTTCCCGGCAGGGCAATGCCCGGTCGCCTGATCGTGCGGTCAAAGCACGTCAGCGTGCGCGCGAACCGCTTCCTCCACTCCTCCGACGGATCCACACACCCCACGATCCGTTCCAGCGCCGACGGCTCGTACCGTCCGTGGTAGTACTCCCGTGTCTTCGTGCCCTTGCGGGCCTTCCAGCGCGGTTCGCCCACCGGGCACGGGTCATGCCCGTCCAACTGCGCGCGCATCATCGTCGCCACGTGTTCGCTCAGCGCCCCCGGGTCCGCCGGAGCGCCCACGCGGCTGTGTACCGCCGCGTCGACGGCCTGGCCGATCGCGCAGTCCAGCAGACGGCCCCGGTAGGGGTCGAGGTCGCGGCGCATCGCCTCGCCCGGCAGCGGGGTCGTCCAGCCCAGCAGGTGGGCGGCCACCGCCATCTCCGCCCACAGGGTGATCCGGAGTTCGGTCCGGGCCGTGAGGCGTTGCGCCCTGCGCAGGTCTCGGAGCGTGCAGGGGGTCGTCGTCGAGCAGTCCGCCGCGCAGGCCCGGCTGCGCGGGCCGGTCAGTCCCGCCGCCTTCGACGGGCGGATCGCGCCCGCGTCCTCGCGGGACGTTCCGTCGCGCATGCGCACCAGCAGCGGGTAGTCCATGCCGTCCGTGAAGACGGCGGCCTCGCCCGGCCGCAGGGTGACCAGGTACTCGGACTGCGCCGGCGTGATGTTCATCGTCGCGCCGACGGCCTCCCGGTCGTCCTGGGCCGGAAGCCGGTGGACGACCTTCGCCGCCGTGTTCTTGATGACGTCGGGCAGGAGTTTGCTCGGGATCTGGTCGGCGATGACCAGGCCTTCGCCATACGCCCGGATCTCCGCCAGCAGGCCGGCGAACATCTCCACCGCGTGGGCGCTCGCGCCGCCCTCCTCCGCGCGGCGCAGCAGTCGGTGCGCCTCCTCGAAGACCGTCAAGTGGCGCAGGGGGAAGGAGAGCCGACGGGTCACCCGCTGTTCCATGCGCAGGTACTCGACGAGCCTGATGAGGATCGTGCCCATCAGGAACGCCTTGTCCTTGTCGTCGCCCACGTCCTCGATCTCGAAGACGACGTTACGGCGCAGCAGTTCGCCGAAGTCGATCGGACGTCCGCCCTCCAGGAAGCGGCCCGTCGTGCCGAGGCGCAGGCTGGCCAGGCGGATCTTGATGAAGCCCTGGACGTTGTCGGCGACCTCCTTGCCGTAGCCGATGTCCAGCACCACCTTGAGCGCCGTGTGCTCCAGGTCCTCCAGGGTCGGGTAGCGCGGCTCGGTGCCCGGGATCGTCGGCTCGCCCAGCGTCAGGTCCCAGCCGAGGTCCTCGTAGCAGCGGGTCAGCGCGGCGCTCAGGACCTGCGGGAACGGCTCCTGCGGGTCGAAGGACGCCAGGAACAGCGCGCGCACCATGTCGAGGTGGGTCTGGAGCGGGAAGCGCTCGCCGCTCGTGTAGGCGGACGGCTCCAGGGGGTTCAGGCCCGCCGGGAGCGACTCCGGGTCCCCCGGCTTGATGACGACCACCTCGGCGTCGTCCCCGAGCCGCGCCGACATGAAGCGGTACTCGGCCTTGGCCGGCTCCACGACCAGCCACGGAATGCCCGCGTGCGTGGCCGACTCCAGCAGTCCGCGCACGGTCTGCGACTTGCCGCCGCCGGTCGCCCCGCACACGAAGGTGTGCCGGTTGAGGGTGGAGCGGGTCAGTTCGAGGTCGCCGACCGGACTGCGGTTGCGGTCGAGGACCGAGCCCAGCCGGACGGGCCCGGCTCCGGGCTGCGCCGGACGGCCCGCGGTCTCGGGCGTGACGTCGAACTCCGGGCGCAGGGCGAACCGTACGCCGGGGATCTCCTGGGCCGGGGGCCGGGCGAGGGCCGCGAGCAGGTCCGAGCCGGCGTGGAAGGGGTACTCCTCGGGGGCCGGCAGGACTCCGCCGAGGGCGGTGGGCAGATCACCGACCCGCCCGGTCGGACGCAGCGCGTACGGCAGTCCCTCCAGGTCGGCCGACGCACACAGCAGGGCGGCCACCCGGGTCGCCTCCTCGGGCGTGCGGCCGCCGGCCAGCAGCCGTATGCGCCACAGCCCGGTGGCGGAGGCCTTGGCCAGCTCCTTGTGCCTGCGCTCCAGCCGGGCGGCGGCGATGGCGTACTCGGGCGAGCCCTCCGCCTTGGTCTGTGCCCTGCGTCGTTCGTCGGACACGTCGCCGGTGAGCTCGTCGAGTTCGGCGGGCGGCACCGGCTCGGCGAACACCAACCAGGCGAACGGTTCCTGCCAGACCCCGAGGAGACAGTCCTCCAAGGTGGGCCGCTGGAGGGCCGCTCCCGGGTTCGCGTACCTCGGCTCGTCGTCGACCAGCAGACCGTCGGTCACCCCGGCGACCGCGCTCCAGCAGGGGAAGGAGGCCATCAGCGCGGCGGCCGTCCCCGTCGGCTGACGCTGTCCGCGCGCGCCCGCGGGCAGCCGCAGCAGGGACGCCGTCGGGTCGGATTCCTCGGCCCGGCCGCCCAGCAGGGCGCTGCCGCCGATCAGGACGTCCAGCGGGCCGTCGGCCGCCCGGCGCGCCCAGCCGACCAGCACGGCGCCGCCCGCCGGATCGTGCGGGTGCGGTGCGTGGTGGGCGGAGACGAGGGCGGCGAGGCGCTGCGCCCGCAGCTCGTCCTCGCTGCCGACGGGCCGGTCCGTGGACGGCCGCTGCCGAGGAACCTCGCGCAGCAGCGCGGCCTCGGCACTCGCGAACCGCTGCCAGGCGCCGCCGACGGGACCGTCCGTCATATGAGTTCCGTCCGAGCGGCAGGTTCCGTCCGCGCGGCGAGTTCCGTCCGCGCAACGAGTTCGCTGCGGAGAACGCACGCAGACCCGGACTCCGTCTGGGCATGCACATGCGCAGGCAGTGTGGTTGGCAACGTATCCCCCGCCGATCCCCAGCTGTCGATCTTGCCTTGCAACTGTAACGTCACTTTCCAGGATTCCCGGTGGACTTGGGAAGTCCCGTCAGGCACCATGTGTCGGCTGCAGATCAATGACTGGCATCCGCTTCGGCGGACACGGGGGCGAGTTCAATCATCAGAGGCGTGCTTCTTGCTGCCCTCGGGACGGTCATTTCTCACCTGTCCACATTTGAGCGTCTTTCTGGCGTCCATCTCTCTCAGGGCGAACCCATATGACCCATCCCGTTGACCCTCGCCAGCCCCAAAACCCGTACGGGCACGGCGGCCCCGGCGATCCCGACGACCAGGCGACTCCACCTGGCCAGCCGCAGCAGCAGCAGCCGCCCTATCAGGCAGCGCCGCCGCCGCAGCAGCCCTACCCGGCCGCGCCTCCTCCGCAGCAGCCGCCGTACCCGCAGACGCCCTACCAGGCAGCTCCGCCGGCCCAGCCGCCGTACCCGCAGCAGCCGCAGCAGCCGCAGCCTGGTTACCAACCTCCGGCGCAGCCACCGCAGTTCGCGCCGGGCCAGCCACCGCAGTTCGCGCCGCAGCAGCCGCCGTACGGTCAGCCCCAGCAGCCGCAGCCTCAGCCGCCGTACGGTCAGCCGCAGCCGCCCTACGCACCCCCACAACAGCACCCGCAGCAGCAGCACACGCAGCAGCCGTATCAACAGCCGTACCAGCAGTCGTTCGCGCCGCCGCAGTATCCGCATCCCCAGCAGACTCCGTATCAGGCACCGCACCAAGCGCCGCAGCAGGCACCGCAGTTGGCGTACCCGCCGCAACAGCAGCCGCCGCAGTACGCGCCGGGCGGGACCGCGGCCGGCGTGCCGCAGGTGCGGCGCGGCGCCGATGCGTCCTCGGTGGCCGTGCTGCTGCTCAACGTGCCGCTCTTCCTGGGCAGTCTGCTGGTGATCTGGCTGATCTCGCGCGCCCTGCCGAGCGGCCTCGACACCGCCCTCATCATCGCCTGGCTCGCCTCGGGCGCGCTGGTGTTCCACCGGCCGACCGAACGCAGCCTCGCCAGGATGCTGTTCCGGATGCGTCAGCCCACCGGCGCCGAACTGGCCGCACTCCAGCCGCTCTGGGACGACGTCACCCGGCGGGCCGGGATCGACGGCTCGCAGTACACGCTGTGGATGGAGGACACCGACGAGCTCAACGCGTCGGCCGCCGCCGGGCACATCGTCGGTGTGACACGCGGGGCCATGCGGCAGCCGCCCCACCAGCTGTCGGCGATTCTCGCCCACGAGCTGGGACATCATGTGGGCGGTCACTCCTGGGCGCTCCTGCTCGGGATCTGGTACGCCGTCCCGGTCCGGATGTTCATGACGGTCGTGAAGTTCGTGACGCGCTTCCTGTTCTACTTCACCGCCCATCTCTCCTGCCTGGCGGCCGCCGTCTTCGTGCTGGTCTTCGGCTCCCTCGCCGTCGCGACCTTCCTCACCTTCCCGCCCGCCCTCGCGCTCTACGCGCTCCCGTTCCTGCTCGCCTGGGCCGGACGGCAGGGCGAACTGCGGGCCGACCGGTTCGCCGGCCAGCTCGGCTACGGGCCCGTGCTGATGTCCGTGTTCGCGGGCTGGCAGGCGGAGGGCCATGACGACGCCGCGCGCAAGGAGGGCCCGGTCGCCCGGCTCATGTCCTCGCATCCGCCGCTGCACCAGCGCATCCGCGCGCTCGAGACCTTCGTCTCCTGACCGGCCGGGAGCCCTGACCCATGACTGTCGAGAACACCGAGGCCGGACGGCTCGGCCGCTATCTGCGTCTCTTCGACGCCGGCCAGCGCCTCGGCTGGATCTACCGTGACCCCGAGTCGCTGCGCCACCCGTTCGTCGAGCCCGAACCGCAACGGGAGCAGGTGGCGGCCGGGTACGAGAACCAGGCGACGGCCGCCCGGCTCGACCACCAGGACCGACGCGGCTCCGCCCTCAAGATAGGCGGCGGTGTCGCGGCGGCCTGCTTCGTCCTGAGCTTCTACCTCGGCCCCGCGTTGGCGATCGTCGGCGTCGTGGCCCTCGTCCTCGGACTGGCCCGTCTCGCCCTCGCCCAGCAGAAGCTGTCCTCGGCCACCGGGGCGCTCACGGCCCAGCACGGCGCGCTGGAGCAGCGGTTCCAGTCCTCCTGGCAGGTGTGGCAGCAGCGCAGGCAGTACCACGAGAGCCAGCAGGAGCAGTGGGTCCACAGCCTCGACGCCTGGGGTGCGCAGCCGATCGGCCCCGACACCCGGCGGCTGGACGTCTTCGGCGGCAGCCAGCGCGGCCGCGAGGGCTTCCTCACGGTCTTCGGCACGTCCACGCTCCAGGAGCGGCCGGTCATCGTCGTCGACCTGACCCAGGCGCTGGTGTGCCGGGAGCTGTCGATGCTCGCGGAGGCCGCGGGGGTGCCGGTCGACGTGCAGCTGCTGCCCGGCCGGATGGCGGAGAGCAGCATCGTCGGCGGGCTCGCGCCGCACGAGCTGGTGCACGCGCTGGTCGAGGCCGTGCACGGGGACAACCCCGAGGCGGGCCGCGCCGAGCGGGCCGTCGACACGCGCATCCTCACCCAGCTGTGCGGGGCGCTCGGCGCCGACGTCTCCCTGGCCCGGCTGGGCGCGGGGCTGCGCGTCCTGATGGGCGAGGCCGACGACACCAAGTGCCTCGGCCGCGACGAGCGCAACCGCATCGCGGACGACCTGCTGAACGACAAGAACAAGGACCAGGTGCGGGACAGCCTGTTCCGCCTGGTGTCCTTCGTCCATCCGCTGGAGCAGCTGGGCACCGCCCGGGGCGGACGCGGCCCCGGCTATCTCACCTGCCTCGCGCTGGACTTCGGCGCGGGCTCGGCGAGCACGGAGCTGTTGGCGGACCTGGCCGTGCAGAGCGTGATGCGACGACTGTCCACCTTCGAGGAGACGGCCCCGTCGGTCGTCGTGGCCCTCGGCGAACAGGGGCTGCAGCGGCGCCACTTGGAACAGCTGGCGCAGGTCTGCGAGCGCAGGGGCGCGCAACTCGTGCTGTCGCACCCGCACTTGAGGGATGCGGCGGAGCAGATGATAGGCGGCGGCACGGTCGCGTTCATGAAGCTCGGCAACCACCAGGAGGCCAATGTCGCGGCGGACTTCATCGGCCGCGAGCACTCCTTCGTCCTGCACTCGCTGACGGACACGGAGGGGCACACGGTCAACACCTCCGTCGCCAAGACGATCGGCTCGTCGGTCAGCCGGGGCACCACGCACAGCGAGTCCGTCACCCGGGGAAGCAACTGGGGCAGCAGCAGCTCCACCAGCTACCAGGCCGGGTCCAGCCCCTTCTCGACGTCGACGTCGACCTCCACCAGCTCCGGCGGCAGCTACAGCGAGACGACCGGCACCTCGACCAGCGTCACGCACTCCACCAACGAGTCCACGACCCACACCACCGGCGACAGCGACAGCACCAGCCTGGCGACGGGACGACAGCGCGTCTACGAGTACGTCCTCGAACCCACCCAGCTCCAGGCCCTCGCCGAGTTCAGCCTCCTGGTCGTGGAACGCCGAGCGGGCGGCGCGGTCCAGGTGCACCCGGTGGACTGCAACCCCAACATCGTCTTCCTGGACCGGGTGAGTACGTCCCCACTCCCGCAGTTCACCCCGCCACCGTCGCCGGCGGCGGCGGCAACCCAGATCGCGGCGCCGCAGCAGCCGTACGCCCCCACGGCCCCGCAACAGCCTTACGCCCAGCCGCCGTACCCGACCACACCCCAACAGCCCTACGCCCCGGGCTTCCAGCAGCCCCAGTGGCCGAACCAGGGCCAGCCCCAGCAACCGGGCGGCTGGACCCAGGGCCCACCCCCGAACTGGCCGGGCCAGCAGCCGGGGGGCTATCGGTAGGGGCGGTTGGTCAGTCGGTGGGGGCGGTGCCGAAGGGCGGGGCACCGGCCTCATCGATGTCGGCGAGGACCGCGCGGGCGTCCCTGATGTTCATCTCGAGAATGTCGCGCTCGAAGTCACGCGGTTCGCGCCGGTAGCGAGCCTTACCAGCTTCGGAAGTGAAGGCATCAGCCGGAACGGCGTCTTCGCCCGGCGGGATGAACTTGGGAACTTCTTCGAAAGCCGCCACGATATACGCCATTGCATCACGCAACTTGTACTTCTCGGATTCAGGCGTATTGAGAAGCCGCACGCCCACGGATTCGGAGAGCCGGAGAGCGACCCCGGCGAATTCTCCCGGGTCGATGATCTGGGACGGCTCGGGTCCACCGAAAGCCGGCGGAGGAGGCGGAACCTCCTCCGCCATCCGGAAGACGAAACGACGAGTCGTGCCGCACTGGCGGCACGCACCCTCGTACACCGCCACGAGATCATCCCCGTGCTGCTCCAGCCGATGCTGCCGATCGAAGTCGCCGGAACCGCACTCACAGGGATGCAGATCCATGTAGAGGTGGGCTTCGAAGGCTGAGCGCGCAGTCAACATGACATGATCCTACGGGCCGTTGATGAACATGTAGACGGAAGGTACGGGGGACGTGCTGCTACCGGAATCCGAAGAGGCCACTGACGCACAACTGCGTGCCCGACAGGCGACGCTGGTCGCGGCGGCGGAACGCGATCTGGGAGCCGTGGCGTCCATCGTCCTGGGGGAACGTTTCGGCGCATTCCATAAAGTAGAGGGCACAAAGGACGATCGGGAGCACTTCCTTCTCAAGGATTCCCAGGGCGGTTCCGCCAAGATCTGCGTGGATGCCATTCCGATGGAGACGGGCACCCTCGCATACACGGTGACGAACACGACGTCGGGCTATTACCTCCTACAGATATCCGACCGGCTGCCGAGCGAGCACCTGTCCCGCGTCCTCGCCCACGAGGTGGGGGAACTCGTCGCGGTACGCGACCGGTCCAGCCAAGGACTGGCGCCGGTGCGCGAGAGCCTCTTGACCCAAGAGGCTGACATCGGTGATCGCCATGAGCTGTCCAGCCAGGACCATGCACGCATCGGCGAACTCAATTGGCTGGCGGCCCAAGCCGCCGACGTAGAACTTCCGGAGCAGCAACGGGCCGAGTCCCGTTCCGAGCTCTCGGCGCTGCTCGACCAGTGCGGGCTCCGGCCAGTGACCGCCGTGGCGGAAGCGGACGCCTACGACGTTGAATCGAAGGCGGCGCGAGCGCGGCTCGTCGCATCCAAGGAATCCCTTTCCTACGACGCCAAGCGCTTGGTCAGGGACCTCGCCCACCCCATAGAACACCTCTCCCCCGCCGACGCCACCGCCCTGCAAGCCTCCCGGGACGCAGCCCTCCGGGCCGACCGCCAGGTCGACGCGTTCATCGGGCGGCGGGACGTCACCATGCCCCTCCCCGGCTACGACCAGAACGGCCTCCCCCTCCCCCGCGACGAGTTGGAAGCCTCTGCCACGGCGTGGGCGGACTACCGTGCCCAGGTCAGCGAGCGCACCGTGCAGACCCTGGAGGGGCAGCTCGCCGCCGGGCAGTTCCCCCTGCGGCAGGTGGTGATCGGCGGCGGAGCGAGCCTCACGGGACGCAACTCGGACGCCCTGTTGATCGACGGCGTCGGCCGCTGGCATCTGGACCCCGGCGACGGAATCGTCCAGTCCGCAGACCAGGACCGTGATCTCGCCCAATGGATGGGCGTCGACCCCTACTCGGCGGTCCAGGATCCCCGGAACCGGATCTCCATCCACGCCGTCCGCGTCTGGGAGGACCAACTGGCCACCCAGGGCGACCTGGTGAACGGTCATGCTCGGCTGCGGCTCGGCCGGAGCGGCGAACTCCTCGCCGAGGTACGGCCGTTGGGCGACGACGGCAAGGAGAGCGCGGACCCGCTCTGGGTCGCCTGCGACGGAACCCCCAGCATCGCCACCGGTCTGACGCCGGAACTCGTGCCCGGAACGCCGCGCGGAGCCTCCGGAGTGGAGAGCCGCGGCGAGGCCGTACGTCTGATCAGCGACCGCCTGCGGGAGCTGGAGGGCCCGGGGCTCCCCGAAGCAGGCGAGATCCGCGCCTGGCTGACCCAGGCCGAACGGGGAGGCGCGGACGCCCGCACCGTCCTCGACGCCCTGAACTCCTTCCCGTCGTTGCGGGAGTCCCTCACCGCCGGCCTGGGCACCGCGGACGCCGCCCGCATGGGCAACTGCTTCACGGCCCTCGAATCGACGCAGAAGTGGGAGTCGGCACGCGAGGCGGCGCCGGGTCGGGTGCTGCTGGGCGACGAGGTCGCCGAGAGCCGTTTCGACCCCCACGCCGCCAAGGAGTGGATCGTCGTGGGCACGGGCGGAACCGCCGTCGCCAACGCGGAGATCATCCTGATCCAGAATCCCGACGCCCACGTCACGATCGTCGGCACGGGAACGCCACCGGCGCTGAAGCACCAGGTCCAGTTCCCGGCGATGATGGAGACGTACGGACAGGACAAGGAAGGTCAGAAAAAGCGCCTGACCTTCATCGAGGCCCGCGTCGGAGCCATCGAGACCTACCAGGACGCAGAGGGAGAGACCCACTTCCAGGTCCCCTACAACGACAAGGAGACCAAGGAACCGCGGATGGCCAAGGCCGACGGCTACGTCACCAGCCTCGGCCGCACCAACCCGCTCCCGCCCGCCCTCCAGGTCCTCGCGAACGAGGTCCGCGACCGGGGCGGCGAGATCTCCGGTGACCTGCTGTTCGACAGGGACGACCAGTACATCGGCTACGGCCTCACCTTCTCCGTCGACGGTCAGGAACACCGCGTCGACGTGGACGGCGCCGCCTCCTGGCAGTTGCCGCGCGAGATATTCGCCCCCGAGACGGGGATCCAGGCCGAGCTGAACGAGATGGGCATCCGCGGACTGCCGTCCGAGACCGGCAACGCCGCCCCCGGCTTCTCCCCGATCGCCCGCCAGAGCGCCCTGCGCGCACGCGCCGTCGCGGCGGCGGCAGCGGGCGACGAGAACGCCATCCGGCGCACCAACGAGATCCCGGAACGCTGGCGCCGCCCGGATCGAAGCCAGAACAAAACGCAAGAGCAAGACCGAGAGCAGGGGCACAGGCAAGAGCAAGAGCAAGAGCAAGGTCAAGGGCAGGAGACCGGTCCCGCCCCCGAGCCTGCCACCCCGAAACCGGCTACCCCGAAACCGGCCACCCCGAGACCGGTCGCCGCCCCCACCCCTCGCGTCCCCGGCGCACACCTCTGGCAGGCGGGCCGCCCCCAGGGCGTCGCCGGCCGTCCGCCCACCGCCCCCGCCCAGCAGCCGCAGCAGCAGCCCCCCGGCTACGAACCGCCGACGCCGAACATGGGCATCGGCGACTGACCCACAGCAACAAGCGGGCGAGCGAGCAAGCACGGGAAAGGGGCGGCACCAGGCCGCCCCTCCCTCATATACACGCGTATGCCTCAGTCGGACGACCAGATCGGACGACTAGTCGGACGACTGCTGCCGCTTGGGTCGCCACACCACCAACGCGCTCGTCTGCTGGACCTCCTGGTACGGCACCAGGTCCCGCCGGTACGAGGCGTGCACCGCCGCCTCCCGCTGCTGCATGGCCGCAGCCGCGCCGTCCAGCGCCGATTCCATTTCCGCGACGCGGGACTGGAGCGCGGCGACCTGGTTCTCCAGTTCGATGATCCGCTTGATGCCGGCCAGGTTGATGCCCTCGTCCTGGGACAGCGCCTGCACCGTGCGGAGCAGTTCGATGTCCCGGGCCGAGTAGCGTCGGCCCCGGCCGGCGGTGCGGTCGGGCGAGACGAGCCCCAGGCGGTCGTACTGACGCAGGGTCTGCGGGTGCAGGCCGGAGAGCTGGGCCGCCACCGAGATGACGTAGACCGGGGTCTCCTCGGTCAGTTCATACGGGTTACGTCGACGGCCGTCCATCACTCTCAGGCTCCCTTCGCCGCCTCGAACAGCTCCGCCCGCGGGTCCTCGCCCACGGTCGCCTCGCGATACGCCTCCAGCGCGTCACGAGCCTTCCCCGACAGGTCCTTGGGCACACTCACCTCGACGGTGACCAGGAGGTCGCCGCGCGTGCCGTCCTTGCGGACCGCGCCCTTGCCCCGCGCCCGCATGGTGCGGCCGTTGGGCGTGCCGGGCGGCAGCTTCAGGGTGAGCGACGGTCCACCGAGCGTCGGCACCCGGATCTCGCCGCCGAGCGCCGCCTCGGTGAACGTCACCGGCACGGTCACCGTCAGGTTGTCTTCCTTGCGGCCGAAGACGGGGTGCACGCCGACATGGACGACGACGTACAGGTCGCCCGACGGGCCGCCCCGTTCGCCCGGACCGCCCTTGCCGCGCAGACGGATGCGCTGTCCGTCCGTCACCCCCGCGGGGATGCGGACCTGCATGGTCCGGGACGACTTCGCGCGACCGCTGCCCTTGCAGTCCAGGCACGGATGCTCGGCGATCAGACCGCGGCCCTTGCAGTCCGGGCAGGGGTCGGTGAGGGAGAACCCTCCGCCGGAGCCCCGCGCCACCTGGCCGGTGCCGACGCATGTCGGGCACACGCGCGGTGTGCCGTTCTTGTCGCCGGTGCCCGAACACGCCTTGCAGGGGGCCTGCGAGGACATGCGCAGCGGAACCGTCGCCCCCTCGATCGCCTCGGTGAAGGTGAGGGTGACCTCGGTGTCGATGTCCTGCCCGCGCCGGGGCTGGGTACGGGTCGTACCGCCCGCGCCGCCTCGGTTGAACAGGCCGCCGAACACGTCCCCGATGCCGCCGCCGAAGCCGCCGGGGGCACCGCCGCCGCCCTGGGCGCCGCCTCCGAAGAGGTCGCCCAGGTCGAAGTTGAACGAGCCGCCCGCGCCCGGGCCCGGGCGGAAGCCGCCGTTGCCGAAGAGCGCGCGCGCGTCGTCGTACTCCTTGCGCTTCTTGGGGTCTCCCAGGACGTCGTTCGCCTCGGAGATCTCCTTGAAGCGCTCCTCCGCCTTGGCGTTGCCCTTGTTGGCGTCCGGATGGAACTCGCGGGCGAGCTTCCGGTACGCCTTCTTGATCTCGGCCTCGGTGGCGTCCTTGGGAACGCCGAGGACCTTGTAGAAGTCCTTCTCGATGAAGTCCTTGGTGCTCATCCTCGACGTGCCCCCTTTCCGGTGTTCCGCTGGCTGTCTACGTCAGCCCTCCTCAGGGCCGTTGTCCTTGTCCTCGCCTGCCTCGGTGCCGTCCTCGGCCTTCACGGGCTGCGCCCCGGGCTGCGGTTCGGCGACGGCCACCCGCGCGGGGCGGATGGTGCGCTCGCCGAAGCGATACCCCGGCTGCAGAATCGCCACGCACGTCGTCTCGGTGACGTCGGGCGCGTACGAGTGCATGAGGGCTTCGTGGATCGTCGGGTCGAAGGGCTCGCCCTCCTTGCCGAACTGCTGCAGGCCCATCTTCGCCGCGACGACCTCCAGCGACTCGGCCACCGACTTGAAGCCGCCGACGAGTTCGCCGTGGTCCCGCGCGCGACCGATGTCGTCGAGCACGGGCAGAAGCTCGGTCAGGAGGTTCGCGATGGCGATCTCCTTGACCGCGATCCGGTCGCGCTCGACCCGGCGGCGGTAGTTCTGGTACTCGGCCTGGAGGCGCTGGAGGTCCGCGGTGCGCTCGCCGAGGGCGGTGCGCACCTGGTCCAACTGAGCCACCAGACCGGCTGTCTGGTTCGCGTCCCCGGCCGGGGCCGCCCCCGCCGCCGCAGCGGAGGTGGGGGCGGCCTTCGGCTCGGCGTCTTCAGGGGTGGCGCCGGAGGGGACGTCGGGCTTCTCCTCGAAGCCCGGGGTCTCCTCCGTCACGCGGCACCGTCCTTGCGCTCGTCGTCCACGATCTCGGCGTCCACGACGTCGTCGTCAGCTCGCGGGGCGTCGGCCTGGGGGGCCTCGGCGCCCTGCGCGCCGGCCTCGGCGTACATGGCCTGGCCGACCTTCTGCGAGACGGCGGCGACCTTCTCGGTGGCCGTGCGGATCTCGGCGGTGTCCTCGCCCTTGAGCGCGGCCTTCAGCTCCTCGACGGCGGCCTCGACCTCGGTCTTGACCTCGGCCGGGACCTTGTCCTCGTTGTCCTTGAGGAACTTCTCCGTCTGGTAGACGAGCTGCTCGCCCTGGTTGCGGGCCTCGGCGGCCTCGCGGCGACGGTGGTCCTCGTCCGCGTACTGCTCGGCCTCCTGGCGCATGCGGTCGACCTCGTCCTTCGGCAGCGAGGAGCCGCCGGTGACGGTCATCTTCTGCTCCTTGCCCGTGCCCAGGTCCTTCGCGGTCACGTGCATGATGCCGTTGGCGTCGATGTCGAAGGCGACCTCGATCTGCGGGACGCCACGCGGGGCCGGCGGCAGACCGGTCAGCTCGAACATGCCGAGCTTCTTGTTGTAGGCCGCGATCTCGCGCTCGCCCTGGTAGACCTGGATCTGGACGGACGGCTGGTTGTCCTCGGCCGTCGTGAAGATCTCCGAGCGCTTGGTCGGGATCGTGGTGTTGCGCTCGATGAGCTTGGTCATGATCCCTCCCTTGGTCTCGATGCCGAGGGACAGCGGGGTCACGTCGAGCAGCAGGACGTCCTTGACCTCGCCCTTGAGGACACCGGCCTGGAGCGCGGCGCCGATGGCGACGACCTCGTCCGGGTTCACGCCCTTGTTGGCGTCCTGACCGCCGGTCAGCTCCTTGACGAGCTCGGCGACGGCGGGCATACGGGTGGAGCCGCCCACGAGAACGACGTGGTCGATCTCGGAGAGGTTGATGCCGGCGTCCTTGATGACGTTGTGGAACGGCGTCTTGCAGCGCTCCAGCAGGTCGGCCGTCAGCTGCTGGAACTGGGCGCGGGTGAGCTTCTCGTCCAGGTGCAGCGGGCCCTCGGCGGACGCCGTGATGTAGGGCAGGTTGATCGAGGTCTCGGTGGACGAGGACAGCTCGATCTTCGCCTTTTCGGCGGCCTCGCGCAGACGCTGCAGCGCCATCTTGTCCTTGGCGAGGTCCACGCCGTGGCCGGCCTTGAACTGCTGCACCAGGTAGTCGACGACCCGCTGGTCCCAGTCGTCGCCGCCGAGGTGGTTGTCGCCGTTGGTGGCCTTCACCTCGACGACGCCGTCACCGATCTCCAGGAGGGACACGTCGAACGTGCCGCCGCCGAGGTCGAAGACGAGGATCGTCTGGTCGTCCTTGTCGAGGCCGTACGCGAGCGCGGCCGCGGTGGGCTCGTTGACGATACGAAGGACGTTGAGACCGGCGATCTCGCCGGCTTCCTTCGTCGCCTGACGCTCGGAGTCGTTGAAGTACGCCGGGACGGTGATGACCGCGTCGGCCACCTTCTCGCCCAGGTACGCCTCGGCGTCGCGCTTGAGCTTCTGCAGGATGAAGGCGCTCATCTGCTGCGGGTTGAAGTGCTTCCCGTCGAGCTCGATCGTCCAGTCGGTGCCCATGTGACGCTTCACCGAACGGATGGTCCGGTCCACGTTGGTGACCGCCTGGCGCTTGGCGACCTCGCCGACAAGCACCTCGCCGTTCTTCGCGAAGGCGACGACGGACGGCGTGGTCCTGGCACCCTCGGCGTTGGTGATGACGGTGGGCTCGCCGCCCTCCAGAACGCTTACGACGGAGTTGGTTGTGCCCAGGTCGATGCCGACCGCACGTGCCATGGTGATCTTCCTCCAGCTGACTTGAGTGGAACGGACTCAAGTGTGCACGAGGCTCGCCTCCGGGTCAACAGACCTGAGTCGTACCCACTCAACTCTTATCCGTTCCTTACACGCAATCCAGCGTTGACCTGCGACGACACGGACGACGTGGCCCGCCTCACCCCGAACTCCGGGTGATCCGCAGCGGCCTCGGGTTGACGCCGGGGCCCGTACACGGGCGCGGGACGCGCCTCTCGGGAGGCAGCCTCTCGGGAGGCGGCCTCTCGGGAGGCGGCCTCTCGGGAAGTGGCCTCTCGGGAAGCGGCTTCTCGGGAGGCGGGACGAGCCCGGCGGGCGCGACGGGCACGAGGGCCGTCCGCCTGCGGCACCTTCTGTGGCGCGCGCGCCTCGCGCGGCCGTGGCGCACGCGGCCGTGGCGCACGCGCGCGTGGCGGCCCGTACACCGAGACCCGCAGCAGCCCGAGCGGGACGACGACTGCCACGCCGGCCACCCACAGCACCGCCCGTGCGTCCGCCCACCCGCCGTGCACCAGCACCCCGACGAGCACCGCGCCGAAGGCCGCGACGCCGAGCAGGACGCTCACGCCCTGAGGAGTGAGCCCGAGCCGCCGCAGCCGGTGGGCGAGATGGTCGGGCGCGGCGCGCAGCAGGGGCCGTCCGGCCAGCCGCCGGGACACGGCCACCAGAAGGACGTCGGCCCCGGCGACCGCGGTGAGCGCGAACAGCACCCCCGCGCCGACGACCGGATCGTGCCCCGCGCGGGCGATCACGGCGGCCGCGGCGAGCAGGAAGCCCGCGAAGAGCGACCCGCACGTCCCGAGGGCGACACGTGCGGGGGGCCAGTTGTGCATGAGGAACCCGGTCAGCGCGGCGGCGAGCACGCTCAGCAGCACCACCAGCCCGTCCATGACCTCGACGGCGACGCACGCGGCCACCCCGAAGGCGGTGACGACCCCGACGGTCCCGGCCACCCCGTCGGCGTGGTCGAGTGCCCGGAAGGCGAGGGCCACGAAGGTGATCCAGCCGACGCCCACCGCCGCGGCGACCGGCCCGGTGTCGCCGTACGGCACCACGAAGGCCGCCGCGACGGCCGTGCCGACCACCAGGAACCGCGCCTTGAGCCGCCACACGTCCGCGACGAGCCCGAGCGCGGCGACGGCGCCTCCCGCGACGAGCAGCACCTCGATGCCGTCCCCGAGCGGCGCGACGCCCGTCCAGTCCCCGGCGACCGAGACGAGACAGGTGGCGAGCGCGACGGCGGCGCCCCCGAACAGCGGAACCCGTCGCTGCCGCTGCCGCCGGTCGATCAGCCCGAGTCTCAGGGCGGGCACGCGCAGCAGCGCGGCGAGTACGGCGGCGAGGAGCAGGGCGGTGGCGGCAGCGACGATCCCGTAGAGCACGGCTATAAATTAGCTATAAATGTACCAATTTGGTACGAATAACACGGCCGGGTTTATCTCGAGTTCTGAGGCAACCCTGAGCGACTCAGATCACTCCACACCCCGCTACAGTGCGACGCAGAATGAGGGGTACTCTCAGACGGACTACATAAGTTACCGCTTAGTAATCTCTACCGAAGTCCCTCGCAGGCCCGAGGAGCCCCCAAATGCAACTCGCCGCGATCATCGTGTCGCTGGTTCTGATCGTGGTCGGCGTGGCCCTGTTCGCCCGCGCGATCCTTCAGATCTACAACTTCATGCGGCTCGGCCAGAGCGTGCCCGCGGGCACCCGCACCGACGAGCCCGTCCAGCGCACCGTCACCGTGGCAAGGGAATTCCTCGGCCACACCCGGATGAACCGCTGGGGCATCGTCGGTGTCGCGCACTGGTTCGTGGCGGTGGGCTTCTTCTCGCTGCTGCTGACGATCGTCAACGCCGTCGGCCAGCTGTTCCAGGCCGACTGGATGCTGCCGATCATCGGCGAGTGGGCGCCGTACAACGTCTTCGTCGAGTTCATCGGCACGATGACGGTCCTCGGCATCCTGACCCTCATCGTGATCCGCCAGCTCAACAAGCCGAACAAGCCGGGCCGCAAGTCCCGCTTCGCCGGCTCCAACTTCGGCCAGGCGTACTTCGTCGAGGCCGTCATCCTCATCGTCGGCGTCTGCATCTTCATGCTGCACGCGCTGGAGGGCGCCCAGCACCATGTGGACGGCTACGAGGCCTCGTTCTTCATCTCGTACCCGGTGGTGTCGGCGCTGGAGGGCCTGGACGTCTCCACGCTCCAGAACCTCACCTACTTCTTCGCCGGCCTGAAGATCGCGACCTCCTTCATCTGGATGATCACGGTCGCCCTCAAGACGGACATGGGCGTCGCCTGGCACCGCTTCCTCGCCTTCCCCAACATCTGGTTCAAGCGCAACGCCAAGGGCGAGACCTCGCTCGGCGCGCTGCTCCCGATGACCTCGGGCGGCAAGCCGATCGACTTCACCGACCCCGGCGACGACGACGTCTTCGGCGTCTCCCAGGTCGAGCAGTTCTCCTGGAAGGGCCTGCTGGACTTCTCCACCTGCACCGAGTGCGGCCGCTGCCAGTCGCAGTGCCCCGCCTGGAACACCGGCAAGCCGCTCTCCCCCAAGCTCCTGATCATGTCGCTGCGCGACCACGCGCACGCGAAGGCGCCGTACCTGCTGGCCGGCGGCGGCAAGAGCATGGAGGGCGAGGAGAAGGCGTCCGAGGAGCAGCTGGCGGGCGTGCCCGCGGCGGCCCTCGCGGAGGCCGAGCGCCCGCTGATCGGCACCGCCGAGGAGAACGGCGTCATCGACCCGGACGTCCTGTGGTCCTGCACCACCTGCGGCGCCTGCGTCGAGCAGTGCCCGGT
This sequence comes from Streptomyces sp. NPDC006872, assembly GCF_040635845.1. NCBI lineage: Bacteria > Bacillati > Actinomycetota > Actinomycetes > Kitasatosporales > Streptomycetaceae > Streptomyces > Streptomyces sp. NPDC006872. The sequence goes on along the minus strand of NZ_JBEYIL010000003.1, from coordinate 556,779 downwards.
GGACATCGAGCACGTCGACCACATCGTCGACATGCGCCGCTACCAGGTGATGATCGAGTCCGCGTTCCCGTCCGAGGCGGGCACGATGCTCAAGAACCTGGAGAAGAAGGGCAACCCCTGGGGCCTGGCGAAGAAGCAGCGCCTCGAGTGGCTCAAGGAAGTCGACTTCGAGATCCCGGTGGTCGGCAAGGACGTCGAGGACCTGACCGAGGTCGAGTACCTGTACTGGGTCGGCTGCGCGGGAGCCCTGGAAGACCGCGCGAAGAAGACCACGAAGGCCTTCGCCGAGCTGCTCCACATCGCGGGCGTCAAGTTCGCGATCATGGGCGGCGACGAGAAGTGCACGGGTGACTCGGCGCGGCGTCTCGGCAACGAGCCGCTGTTCCAGGAACTCGGCATGGAGAACGTCATGGCGCTGAACACGGCGTTCGGCGAGGAGCTGGACGACGACGGCAAGGTGACCGAGGAGTCCCGCAAGCCGAAGTCGGCGAAGAAGATCGTCGCCACCTGCCCGCACTGCCTCAACACCATCGGCAACGAGTACCCGCAGCTCGGCGGCGACTACGAGGTCATCCACCACACCCAGCTGCTCCAGCACCTGGTGGACGAGGGCAAGCTGATCCCGGTGACCCCGGTCGAGGGCATCATCACCTACCACGACCCGTGCTACCTGGGCCGCCACAACAAGATCTACTCGCCCCCGCGCGAGATCATGACGGCCGTCCCGGGCCTGCGTCAGCAGGAGATGCACCGCCACAAGGAGCGCGGCTTCTGCTGCGGCGCCGGCGGCGCGCGGATGTGGATGGAGGAGCGGATCGGCAAGCGCATCAACAACGAGCGCGTCGACGAGGCCCTGTCCCTGAACCCGGACATCGTCTCGACCGCCTGCCCGTTCTGCCTGGTGATGCTCACGGACTCGGTCAACGGCAAGAAGAACGAGGGCAAGGCCAAGGAGTCCATCACGGTCGTGGACGTCTCCCAGCTCCTCCTGGAGTCGGTCAAGACCCCCGTCACCGACGACGAGCCCCCGGCGGGCGACGCGGAGACGGAGAGCGCGCCGGAGCCGACGCCGGTGCAGTGACGGATGCCGTGGCCGATGCCGTGGCCGATGCGGTGACGGCAGCGGTGACAGGTTCCCCATGACGGATGCACGACGGCGCCCAGGGTCACAGGACCCGGGGCGCCGTCGTGCACCCTGAAGCTCCCTCAAGGCCTGGTGAGACCCCCTGAGGCACCCTCAGATCCACCCCCTAGGGGATGTCACAGCTCGGCAGCAAACCCGTCCCCGTACGCCCCGCCCAGCCGCACGAGTCGGCCGGACCAGGTACGTTCGATGACGTGGCTGGATTCAGGATCGGACGCGGCCGGGACAACCCCGCCCCCCAAGCGCGACCGCAACAACCCCCGTACGGGCAGGCGCCCCAGGGACAGTCGGCACGGCCTTCGGGCCCGTCGTACGGCTACCCCTCGGCCCAGCAGCCGTACCCGCAGCAGCAGCGGCCGCAGTACGGCGGCACGGGCGCGGGCGGCGGCCAGTGGCCGCAGGCGAACGGCGGCGGATACGGCGGCCAGGGCGGACAGAGCGGCGACGAGCCGGAGTACTTCGGCGGCGACGCCCCGTACGGCGCGCCCGGCGGCCCCGGTGGTCCGGGTGGGCCCGGTGCTCCGGGCAACGGCCCCGGCGGCGCCCCGTACGACCCGTACGCCGCGAACAACCCGGGTCACACCCAGGCCTTCTCGGTCGACGACCACAACCAGTACGACCAGTACAACCAGGGTGGTACGTACCACGCCGGTGCGGCGGCCCCGGCGGGCCCGGTCGGTCCGCGGCTGCACTGGAAGGAACTGCTGAAGGGCATCGTCGTCGCCCCCAACCAGACGTTCCTCCAGATGCGGGACTACGCGATGTGGGGCCCCGCCCTCGTCGTCACGTTCCTCTACGGACTGCTCGCGGTCTTCGGCTTCGACGGCGCCCGCAAGGACGCGATAAACGCGACGCTCTCCAACGCGATCCCGATCGTCCTGACGACGGCCGTGGCGATGGTGCTGAGCTCGCTCGTCCTGGGCGTGGTCACCCACACGCTGGCCCGCCAGCTCGGCGGCGACGGCGCCTGGCAGCCCACGGTCGGCCTCTCCATGCTGATCATGTCCCTGACGGACGCGCCGCGTCTGGTCGTCGCGATGTTCTTCGGCGGCGACGCGTCGTTCGTACAGCTCCTGGGCTGGGCGACCTGGGTGGCGGCCGGCGCCCTCCTGACTCTGATGGTCAGCCGCTCCCACGACCTGCCGTGGCCGAAGGCGCTGGGCGCGTCCTCGATCCAGCTGCTGGCGCTGCTGTCGATCGTGAAGCTGGGCACGTTCTAGCACCTGACGGACACCGGCCAGTAGTACCTGGCAGACACCGGCCAGTACCTGGCGGACACCAGTAGGGCCCTCGGCGGGTGGCCGGGGGCTCTTGGCATGCCGTCACCGAAAGCGAGATTTCACGAACACACGGCTGGACAAACCAGCCGAACAGTCGCATGTCGCACCATCATAACTACAGAGCGTAATATAATGTGACTGTTCCCTACAACCAAACCTCTTACGAGGAGTGTGCGTGAAAGCTCGCTTTGGCATGAGGCGGGGAACGGTGCTTGTGGCCGCCCTGCTGGTCGCCCTCAGCGCCGCGACCCTTCCGGGTTCGGCAGCCGCAAACACGGACGACAACCAAGCCCACTCGGACCACTGGGGCGTGATCGCCCGCAACACGATCGGCTCCCCCGTCGCCGAACTCCGCAACGGACCCTTCGGCCCGTTCGGCACGCCGGCCGCTGTCGCCAGACCGCCGTACGGGCGAGGCAGCCTCGGCATCGAGGTGGCGAACAACTCCACCACGCTGACCCCTCCCAGCGAGAAGGTCGACTTCGGCAATGAAGTGGACTTCTTCGGCCAACAGGTGCTGCGGGTGCGGCAAGTGGGCTTCCACGTGTTCCAGACGAACGAGAACGTCGGCTACGGAGGCCCGACGAACATGCCGAACATCAGGTTCGAGATCGACCCGGATGTGACGTCCACCGACGACTACTCCACGCTGGTGTGGGTGCCGAACGCATCCCCGGTCACAAGCGGCTGGAGCCCGTTCATCGACGCCACGAAGACCGGCTACTGGTACCTCACCGGCAACGAGACGAGCTGCACCCAGGCCGCCCGCTGCACCTTCACCCAGCTCAAGGCCTCGTTCCGCACCCTCCAGGCAAGGCCGACCATCTACACGGTCGCCGTGGGCAAGGGACGGGACTTCATGTGGATCGGCGCGATCGACGGCCTCCGACTGAACGACCACATCTACGACTTCGAGCGCTACGGCGTCAGGGCGATTCGCGTGAAGTGACGCGAAGGAACGAACACACCCGGACCTGACCGGGCGGGGCCGCCACCAGAATGGCGCCGGCCCCGCCCCACCCCACGCCACACGGGCCGCCTTCCCGCAGCAGGTACTTCCGAGCGGGCGACCGGCCAGGGTACTTCCGCGTGACCGGCAGGCCGGCACAGACAGAGCCCGTCCGGTGTCGTTCATGGTGATTGCGACCGTCCGCGAGTGGTACGCCGAGGAAGGGTGGGGCGTGCTCGACTCCCCCGAGACCCCCGGTGGCTGCTTCGGCCACTACGCCGACATCCGGACGACGGGTCACCACACGCTGTCACCCGGACAGCAAGTGGACCTCACGTGGGAAGCCCCCGGCTTCAAACAGGACGATTACGACTACCGCGCGGTCGATATCGTGCCCCGGTCAACCTGAAACAAATCCACACCTGACATCAACGACGGTGCACGCCCGCTGCTCACCTCGGTGCGACATGCGGAGCTGGTGGTCACGGCAGCAGCGAGTGAGCAACCGCCAACCGCACGGCCGTCCTCCGAGCCGCCGACGTCGGATCGACCGCTGAGGCTCCAAGGCAAGGCCTGCGCGGTGCGCACCCCTATATACATACGTCAGCCGGCTACTCGGCTCAGGGCCCCAACGCTCAGGCCCGACGCCGTACCAGTCGATCCAGGGTGAACCCGCCACCTCTCATCGGGTACGGGCCGGTTCAGGGGCAGCCGATTCGGCAGCGGCCGCGATGTTGCGGGCCATGCCGCCGAAGACCGCGGCGTGGAAGGGGGCCACGCCCCACCAGTAGGCGTGCCCGGCCAGACCGTGCGGATGGAACAGGGCCCGCTGCCGGTACACCGTGCGCCCCTGTGGATCCCGGTCGACGGCCATCTCCAGCCAGGCCAGGCCCGGCAGCCGCATCTCCGCGCGCAGCCGGAGCAGCCGGCCCGGCTCGATCTCCTCCACTCGCCAGAAGTCCAGGCTGTCGCCGATCCGCAGCCGGGTCGCGTCCCGGCGGCCCCGGCGCAGGCCGACACCACCCACCAGGGTGTCCAGCCAGCCCCGTAGGGACCAGGCCAGCGGCGAGGAGTACCAGCCGTTCTCGCCGCCGATCGCCTCCACCACCCGCCACAGCGCACGCGGCGACGCCGCGACCGTCTGCTCGCGGTGATCCGTGTAGAGGCTCCCGCCCGCCCAGTCGGGGTCGGTCGGCAGCGGGTCGCTGGGGGCGCGAGGAGTGGAGGCCGAGGACCACCTGGTGGCCACGTCCGCGTCCCGCACGCGCCGCAGAGCCAGTCCGATCGCCCGATCGAGGGTGAGCGGCCCCTCCGGCGGGTCCGGCACGTAACGGACGATGTCCCGCTCGGCGCAGACCACCTCGTGCTTCAGTGACTCGACCAGCGGGCGCGCGAGAGCGCCCGGCACCGGGGTGACCAGACCGACCCAGAGGCTCGACAACCGGGGGGTGAGCAACGGAACGGGCACGATGACGCGTTTCGGCAGCCCGGCGACGGCGGCGTACCGCCGCATCATCTCCTGGTACGTGACGACGTCCGGCCCACCGATGTCGAAGGCCCGGCTCACCTCGTACGGCAGCCGCGCGCAGCCCACGAGGAGGCGGAGCACATCGCGGACGGCGATCGGCTGGATGCGGGTGCGCACCCAGCTCGGGGTCACCATGGCGGGGAGCCGCTCGGTCAGATGGCGCAGCATCTCGAACGAGGCCGAACCCGACCCGATGATCACTGCCGCCCGCAGTACGGCGGTCGGCACGCCCGAGGCCAGGAGGATGCGGCCCACTTCGGCGCGGGACCTCAGATGGGGTGAGAGCGCGTGCTCGGGTACGCCGACGGGGGTCAGCCCGCCGAGGTAGACGATCCGCCGGATTCCGGCGGCACGCGCCTGCTCGCCGAAGATCCCGGCCGCGCGCCGGTCGGTCTCCTCGAAACCCCGCCCGGTGCCCAGCGCGTGCACCAGGTAGTACGCGACGTCCATGCCCTCCATGGCCGCGCGCACGGACGCCTCGTCCGTCACGTCCCCGCGTACGATCTCCGCCCGCCCGGCCCACGGATGGTCCCGCAGCTTGCCGGGCGAGCGGGCCAGGCAGCGCACCGAGTACCCCGCCGCCAGCAACTCCGGCACCAGCCTGCCGCCCAGGTAACCGGTGGCGCCGGTGACCAGACAGCGCAGCGGCCGGTCGTCGTCGGTCATGCCGATCGCACGCATGCCGGTCTGGTGCGCCTTGTCCGGCGACGGCCGGCGGACCGGGCCGCAAGAAGCGTCATGGCTCTCATGTCTTCCCTGGATGCGCCCCTCGGAGGGGCTCTGTCGCTGTTCCCCTGAGGCCATGCTTGGGGCCGAGGGCGAGCACCGCAACCTCGCAGTCGCGACGACGCTCTGGACCGGCCCGGGTGACGATGCGGTCCGGTCGGCGCAAGTGTCGCGTGCACGTATGGCCCGGCTGCAGACAGCGCAGCAGCGCCTCCGCGCCGACCGCTACGGCGAAGGTGATGAACCCACGTCCCTGGCCGAGGACGGTTGACACATCGCTCGCAGCCCAGATGACCAAGGGTCTTCAGTCGACAGCCCTGTGCCCTGCACACGCGGAAGCAGCCGCAAGAACCCGCAGGTCAGAGCGCATCCTTAGACGGAGTGATCGGCTCCCCCGACTTACGTACTACAGGCAGGACGCTCCACGGAAAGTTGATCCAGTCGTCGGTCCGCTTCCACACGTACTCGCACTTCACGAGCGAGTGCGACTTCTCGTAGATGACGGCACTGCGCACCTCGGCGACGGCGTCCAGGCAGAAGTCGCGGACGAGCTTCAACGTCTTGCCCGTGTCGGCGACGTCGTCGGTGATCAGGACCTTCTTGTCGGAGAAGTCGATGACGTTGGGGACGGGCGCGAGCATGACGGGCATCTCGAGGGTCGTCCCCACCCCGGTATAGAACTCCACGTTAAAGTTAAGAGGCGCAATCACCAAGCAATATGCCCGGCTATTGCGCCTCAACTCAGCACCAGCTCAGCACGTGTGGCCGAGTCAGCACCAGCTACGCCGTGCGGATCCGACTCAGCGACTCGGACAGATCACGGGCGACGGCCCGCGCCACGGCACCCTTGATCCGCTCTTCGGCACCCGGAAGGAGATGGATGTACACCTGTTCGGTTGTCTTGCTACTGGCGTGCCCCATCCATACGGCCAGCTCCGGGAGTGGGACGCCGGCCGCGATGGCCACCGAGGCGAAGTAGTGCCGGAGGGACTTGGGGGTGAGACCCCTGTGCCCCAGGCCCGCATCCTCGATCGCCTTGTTCCACCGGACGGCGAACGTCGTCCGCGACGGGAAGCGGTTGGCGTACGTCTCGGACTCGTAGAACCATCCTTCGTCGCCCCAGGTGCCATAGGTGGCGATGTGAGCGCGCCACGCTTCGTCAGTGATCTCCGGGACCGGGACCTTGCGACCCGTCCGAGACCACTTCACCTCATCCCGGATCGCCGTTCCACGGCCCGCGCCCTCGTTCGCACCGAAGCTGGAAAGCTGGGCGTTGACCTTCACGAAGCCGGTGCCCTGCTCCCATTTCTGCTCGCACAGCGCCAGGGCCTCACCGACCCGGAGACCGCACCCCGCCATGCTCCAGACCACCGAGCGGTAGTAGGGCTTGATCTCCTCGAAGATCGCCTCGACCTCACCGCTTGTCGGCACTTCGGCCGGATCGATCGGACGGTAGGCCGGATCCCTGCGCTTGCGCGCTTCTGCCTTCTTGCAGGGGTTACGCGGGATGATCTCGGCGGTCCAGGCGTACTTGAAGAGCGAGGCAAGGACGACCTTGCGCGTGTGGATGCCGTACGGCTTGTACCCCTTCTCTTTCTGGAGCGTCTCCCACTTGGTGATATCACTGCCAGTGATGGAGGCGATGGGGCGCGGACCGAAGAACTCGGCGTAGTGGTTCTTGTAGATGCTCACGTACTGTGCGCGCGAGGACACCGCCAACTGATCTTCGTCCGAGCCCGCGTTCAGCCACTCGTCCCAGACGTCGGCGAACGTCCTCTTGGACTGCTCAGGGTCGATGTACGACCCGGTGTCCTTGTCGCGTTCAACCTTGCGCTCCCACTTGGCAGCTAACTTCTTGCCGGTCGCGCCCGATTCGAAGGTTTTCTCTCGCTGCCGCCCCGAGCGGCCACCAGGCTCACGCCAGCGGGTCACCCAGGGATGCGGGCACCGGTCCCATGCCGTGACGGGACAGTCACACCGCTTGATGATCGAACCCATGACAGGGTCCCCCTTCGCTCGATCTACTCAGCACCAATATTCTATACGTGCTTATTAACGACGTGTCTGCTTAACCAGGATTCCAAGTCCCTTTCTCGGAAGCGGAGATGCTTGCCGACGCGGTAGCCGGTCAGCCCCCACGCCCTCCAGTTGCCGTAGAGCGTGTGCAGGGACACCGACAGAAACTCGGCGGTCTGAGCAGGCGTCAGAAGCCGGTTGGAGCCTCCTCTCATGAGCGGACAGCCCCCTTGCACTCGTCTCGGACGGCCTCTCGGTTGTGGGCGAGATCTTCGGCGATTCCGGCGGCAATGAGGGCCGCGCCCGAGGTGTGGCCGGATCCGATGTAGCGCCAGCGGCTTTCCGTGATCGTGTCGGGAATGTCGGTGTGACCGACGTGTTGGGCACGTTCGGCGCGAAGTGCCGCGTAGGTGGTGGAGTAGGCGCGCGACTTGGTGAGGATGTGGCCCCGGTACCCGAGGGTGTGAGACCAGGCGCGCAGGTGCAGCGGCTCGTACTCCGGGAGGCCGCCGAGACGCCAGCAGGCGCGCATGAGCGTACGGACGTGTTCGCTCACGGGTACCGAAGCGACGTCGTCCCAGGTGGTGATCCTGTGGTCAGTGCCGGCGCCGGTCTCGTCCGCACCCTTGGTGACGTACTTGGCGACGTACGCGGCCACAGCGTCATCGTCGGGACCGTCGCCGTCCGCCCGGAGAGGACGGATGTCGATCTGAGGGCCCCAGGTGAGGGCAAGTTCGCCGACAGCGGGACTGTAGGGGGTCCGGACCAGGACGCGCCCGGCGGAGGACCGTACAGCGTCGGCCAGACGCTCGGCAGTGCCCCAGGCCGGGGGTTCGTCGTCCGGTCCGTTCGGTCCGTCGAGGCGGACCACGGCATGGATGTGGACGCCGGCCCGTTTCTGGTACTCGGCGACGCGGGCGAAGGACAGGCGGGCGTGAGCGGCGAAGCGGGACTGCACGATGCCCGCAGAGGAGGCGAGCCGACGCCGGACGTCGATCACGAAGCGGTCCCACAGCTTGGAGGCGTGCGCGTGCCACAGCACGTGTGCTGTGTGGTCGTAGCAGTCCAGGCAAAGGGGTTGGCCCACGACAGGTGTGTCCGGCGTATGGACCGCGCCGCAGCCGAGGGGACGGCCGTGTTCACAGGTTCCGCCGTCGCGCCGGGGGCGGCATCGTTCGCCAGCGCGATGGACCGGGCCGAAGGATGGAGCGGTCAGGGTGACGAAGAGCCGGGGCCGGTGGCGGACTGTGGCGGGTACGTTCTTGCCGCCGAGGAGGCCCGCCCGGATGAGATGGAAGGTGTCGCCTGCGTGGAGTCGGGAGCAGGCCGGGCAGATGGTTGCGCGGCGGTTGCGGCAGCGGATGAGGAGGCGTTCGCCGGGTTCGTCGCGGGTGTCGTAGCGGCGGAGGATCTCGCCCGTCTCGCCGTCCAGGGTGGTGGTGGAGCCGGAGAGGTGGACGGGGTGGGAGCAGCCGCCGGTAGCGGTGATCTGCTCCAGCCAGCGCGAGAACTTGGGGTCCTGGGCGAGGCGTATGGCATCACGGTCGGTTTCGGTGAGCTGACGCAGGCGCGCCGCGCGGTCGAGGGCGGCGCGCCTGTCAGCCGGGGTGAAGTCCGGGGTGATGGTGGTGACCTTCCGGGGTGGGCCGCCGCAGCGGCACGGATGTGGGTGGGTGGTGCGAGGTGGGTCATGGGGATCACTCCCTTGACTGGTCGGGGCGGCGGGACGGGTTCAGCGGATGGTGCCGGTACCGCGGCAGACGCGGCAGCGCCGGATCCGCCCCGTCCAGGTCCGACGGGCACCGTCGCCCTTGCAGTACGGGCACCTCACGCGAGGCATAGGCATGACTGGGGTGTCCTCTCTGCTCAGGTGTGGGAGAAGCCGCTGATGAACCAGGTCACGAGGCCGTGGATGGTGAAGACCACGGGGGTCTGGCCGAGGTAGACGCCGAAGAGGCCGACGCAGACCGCTTCCCAGGCGCGGACGTCGCGGGAGCGGACGAGGAGGACGGTGATGATCCCGAAGATCACCGCGAACGTGAACGCCGTACCTTCGCTGATCACTTGGACTCTCCTTCCAGCGCTGCGAGGGCGCGGGCGACGAGGGGCAGTTCCGGGGTCATCGCGGCGTATTTCCGGGCCGTGGCCACGGCTTCGTCGGTGGGGGTGAGGTGGGAGCGGGCGCGGCTCCATCCGCCGTCAGGGCCGGTACACACGGCCACCCCGCGCTCTTCCGGCGTGATGGATTGGGCGACGGCAACCGCGTCTTTGTTGAGGTCGCCGAGGGTCATTTCCGCCGTGCCGGGGTCGTTGACCCGGTGGCAGATGCGGCCTCCGAGTTGGGCGCGCAGGGCGGTGACGCCGGGGCCGAGGTCGGATCCGACGCGTTGGCCGGCCACCACCAGGTGGATGCCGAGGGCGGCTCCGAGCTGGGCGAGCCGCAGCAGGAGGGTCGAGCACTGTTCGGCTTCCGCCTTGCTCTCGCGGGTGCCGTCGGACAGGTACAGTTCCGCGATCTCGTCGACCAGGACCACGACCGGGACGGGGCGGAGCTTGTCCGGGAGCTCCCAGACGGAGCGGACCCCTGCCGACCGGCAGGCGCTCATCCGGTCGTGCATGTCGACGACGAGGGCGGAGAGGACCGCGACCGCTTCCCGTCGCGAGGTGGCCAGCGCGCTGAGCCGTGCGGTGAACAGGCCGAGTTCCATGCCGCCCTTGCAGTCGACGGCGACCAGGGCGACGCGTTGTGTGGCGAGTTGGGTGATGAGCCGGGCCATCAGGGTGGACTTGCCGGACCGGGTGGCCCCGGTGATGAGCCAGTGCGGCACGAGCCGCAGGTTCATCACCCACGCCCCGCCCGTCTCCAACGCCCCGATGAGGGCGGAGAGGAGTTCGGCCGGGGCCGTGACTAAGCCCGGCCGCTCCAGCGGGTCATGGGCCATGGCGGTCAGCAGCACGAGCCCGCGTTCCGGCGAGGTGACCCGCACCGCGTGCACCTTCCAGGCGTGCACGAAGGCGTCCGCCGCCTTCAGGTAGGTCGCCGGGGTCTGCCCCGCATGCAGCCGGATCGTGAGCGTCAGGCCCATGGGGGTGGCGCGGGGGAAGGAGCAGCGCGGAGCCACCGGCCGCACCGGGTCGCCCTTGACCAGCAGGTGACCGACGAGGGTCCGGGCCGGAAGCCGGGACACCGCCAGGTCGTTGAGGACAGAGACCCGCCGCCAGGTGCAGGCCACCCGCCAGGCAGTCACCGGGTAGCCGACGAGGTACCAGTCCCAGACCGGCCGATGCCGGCGCACCAGGTCGCCGACCACGAGCATCCAGGCCAGCACGGCCAGGGCGAAGGCGAGCACGATCGGCCCCATCACGCATCACCGCCCTTGCCGTGCGCGGCAGTGGCACGGACGGGGGTGATGGCGTCGGCGCGGAAGCTGACGCCGTGGCGGTCGCCCATCGCCCACATGAACGCCATGAGCCCGGTGACCTTGACGATCTGTCCTTCTTCGATGCCGGTCGGTTCGCCGCTGACGGCGATCTCGATGACGGAGATCCGCCGCCGGTCCTGCCGCACGGTCACGGCCACGGTGTAGACGGGGTTGCCGTCCCGGTCCCTCTTCACCTCCTGTGTCTCGGAGTTGCTGATCTTCACTTCCGGCGCGATGGCGCACCGCAGTACGCCCAACCGAGCCGTGTCCACGGGAATGGACTGCATGATCTTTGGCCTCCTTGGCCAGTCGAGACGCCAGTCTGGTACTGACGTCACTTGTCCTTACGAGTGATGAGTGTGTGGTGCTGTACGGCGAGAGCGCAAGTACTTATGCTGACGAGTGACGCCGCGCGTGCGACGTGCCTATGACCCCGACCCGTCGGAGATGCCCAGATGTCGGAGATCCAGCGCCCCGGAGCCCTCTACCAGCAGGTCGCCGCCGCCATCCGCGAAGCGATCCTGTCCGGCGAGCACGAACCCGGCGCTCCCCTGCCGTCGGAGGCGCAGCTCATGGAGCGCTACCAGGTGTCCCGGCCGACCGTCCGCAACGCGGTCGCCGCCCTGCGCGCGGAGGGGCTGATCGACGTCCGCCACGGCAAGGGCAGCTTCGTCCGCGCCGACCGCGGCCCCGCCGCAGGCATCTCCCGCTACGTGGGCAAGACGCCGGCCGGACACTTCACGCTGTACGGCGTAGCCGCCTGGCAACAGACCGAAGAGCCCACCACCTACCGCACCCACGCCACCGAAGCCACCGCCCACCAACTGGAACTCAAGGTGGAGGACGCCCTGTTCGGCTGTGACCGCCTGCTCGCCGACCCCGCGACCGGGGCCCGCGCGATGCACCGCACCCTGATCCCCTTCACCACCGCCGAGGCCGTACCCGCTCTCGCCGAGGCACCGGACACCGATCCTGCGACGGTGTACGCGCTGCTGACGAAGGCCGGGCACAAGCTGTGGTGGTCCGAGACGGTACGCGCCCGCATGCCTATGCCCGACGAGCGCACCGCGCTGCGCCTGCCCGACGCGACCCCGGTCCTGCACGTCTCCCGCGTCACCTGCGGCACCGACAGCGACGCCCTGATCCTCGAAGAACTCCGCATCGGAGCAGACCGCGCCGCACTCGGCTACCGGATCACCGCCGACAAGGAGCCCACCCGACGCGGGAGGGCGTGACCGCGAACGGTAATCGGTCGAAACAGTCTTCACTTCCTCAAGGGCGCGCCTGCGGCGCGCCGGGCCGCCCGGCCGCCCCGGCCGGGCATGCGGCGTGGCCGCCGGTCCCGGCCGAGCGCCGGACGCCCCACACCGCAGCCAGCCCCAGGAGTCGAAGCGCCGACCGGCCGTCGAGGGCCGGGGCGTGGGTGGCCGGGGGTCGCCGGCCGCAGAGACTTTAGGCAGCCACCATGGGGCGAGCCTCGAAGAACAGGGGGCCCATCGGGCACAACCGCGGGCAGGTCCAGTACCTGCCCGATTCGCCGGGCGAGCGTAAGGCCCCCTGTTCACTCGCCCCATGGCAGCTCCCGCCCAAAGTCTCTGCGGCCGGCGACGTGCCCATGTGCACCGCCCACCAGCGGAAACACCCCTCACCGCGCACCACCGCTGTCGCCGTCGGCGAGCTTCTCCAGGAGCCCCGAGAGCCGGACGGCCGCAGCGGGCAGACCCACCAGGCGCACCACCCCGCGCCCGTCGTCGTCTGTCGCCGCTAAAGCCCGTAACTCGGACGGCTCGAACTCTGCTAAGAGGAGCGCAAAGTTCAGCTGATCGGCGGCCTCACGCGCCACACGCCAACCCGCCATGTAGTCGACGCCGCGCACCCACAGACCGGATCCGACCCCGGCCACATCGTCCAGTCCATCACTCGCCCAGCCCTCACCCGAGCCGCTCACGTGTTCCACCTCTGCCCTGATCTAGATAACGGATCGTCAACTCTGGCTGGTCCAGGGCGGATACACAGCACGAAGGCCCCGGTACCATCAGGCACCGGGGATCTTCGCGTTCCCCAACCGGGCCACCCCTTGCTTTCCAGGGCTGAGAGGGTGGCCCGGTCTCGGTATGAGGTTGTGAGGCGTGGCCCCCAGGCACTGAGTGGGGAACTCAGCGAACCAGCCCAGGAGCCACGCCCCGATCTCCGGAGGGCTCGCCCTCCGGCTCCCGGCTGTCGGACCACTCCCGAGGGAGTGACACGGATGACGACAGCCGGAGATCATCAGGACGGATGGCCCCGAGTTCCGCCGTCGAGGTCGATTCGGCACCACACGGTCTTGCCGCCCCGGTCTTCCGGCGTCCACCAGACCGCCGCCGCCAAACGCTGAATGATCAGCAGTCCCCGGCCACTGTCCGGCAGGACCGCTTCCGACAGCTCTTCCATCAGGCCCGGCCAGAACGTGTCACCGAGCGGTAGCAGCGGCGGTGACGAGTCCTCATCCGCGACCCCGATGAACAGCCACTTCGGCCACACCTTGAAGTGCACGTCGACACGACGGGAGCAGCCAGGACGTGTCAGGGAGCGTTCCGGCACCACGTGGTTCACGACGTTGCCGACCAGCTCTGAAACGATCAGCCGGGCGTCGTCCACCGCCTCACCAGCTCCCACGCCCCGCAGGAACTCGGCCGTCTGGTCCCGCGCGACGCGGGCCACGTTGTCGCACTCGGTGAAGAGGGTCAGGGTCAGGTAGTGCCCGCCGGACGAAGGATCCGGCGCGGCGAACCAGTGCGCGTGCGCGTCCAGTTCACTCGCTAAGTGCGCATGTGATCGCGCTCTTCTCGCGTCCATGAACGGGCCCCGTCTCAGGTCACGTCTACCGAGGCGTTCCCGGCAGGGAGATGAGGGTGCACCCTTCAACCCACCTGCCGCTCCCCCCTCTTGGGGACCCCCCTCACCGGTACACTCGGAAATAGGACGTGAGTGCAGATCGAGAGAGCCGATCTGACGACGGGCGTCAGGTCAATCACGATGGGGAAGTGAGATGGCCGAGGCAGCACCGACACCGGCAGCTCTGCCGCCGCACGTACTGGAGCGCGCGGACGTGCGGTCGGCGATCGCCAACCACGACTTCGGCGAGGTCTTCAGACTCGCCAGGCTCCACGGCCACATCAGCTACGCCAAGATCTCCGAAGCCGTCGGCTACAAGCGCGAACACATCGGCAAGATGGCCCGCCCCGAAACCGAGGGCAAGGGCGTCCGCCCACGGATCACCCAGCACTACAAGATCCTCGAAGTCGTCGACGGCCTACGCATCCCTGGCCATCTCGCGGGACTCGCGCCGCGCCCGTGGGAGTTGGAACGACCGTCCCCCGCATCCCGGACCGAGGACCCCAGCACGTTGATCGCGCAGGGCGGAGCCGGCCTGTGGGACATCGCCGAGATGCTGAGGCGCACGGAGATGTCCAGCATCAACAGCGCCGCCCTGGAATCGATCGAACAGGGCATCGACCAACTGGCCCGCGCGTACCCGTACGCCGATGCCGACTACCTCCACGACCGCACCCGCAACGGCCTCCAATACGTCACCAAGCAGCTCGAAGGCCGAATGACGCTCCGCCAGCACCGGGAACTACTCGTCGACACCGGATGGCTCTTCCTGCTCAACGCGTGCGTCCAGTACGACCGAGGCCAGCGCGAGGCCGCCAACCTCAGCAAGGCCGCCGCACTCCGCATCGGCCAGGAGGCAGGCCACGGCGAAATCATGGCGTGGGCATGGGAAATCGAAGCATGGTTCGCCCTCACGCAAAGCCGCTGGCAAGACATGCTCCAGGCCGTAGAGGCCGGACATGTCGCCGACCAGACGCATTCCGTCGGTGTGCAGTTGTACGCCCACAAGGCACGCGCCGCCGCACGCATGGGGGACGGCCGCCTGGTCCGTGACTCCCTCGACGCCGGCCGAGCCCGCCTGGATCGCCTACCGCGCCCGGACCACCCCGAACACCACTTCATCATCGACCCCGACAAGTGGGACTTCTACGAGATGGACGCCTACCGTCTCCTCGGAGATGACGAACGCGCCGCCGCCCACGCCCGCTCAGTGATCAACATCAGCACCGGCCCCGATGGCACCGAGATTTCCCCCATGCGCGCCGCGGAAGCCCGTCTCACACTCGGAGTCGCGGCCGCCCGCACGGGCGACATAGAGGAAGCAATCGGCATGGGCACCACAGCTCTCGATGCCAACCGCAAGTCGCTCCCGTCCCTGCTTTTAGTCGCCGACGAGCTGGACAAGGAACTCCGCTCCCGCCACCCCCGCGAGGCGGCTACCCGCGACTTCCACGAACGGGTCATGACCATCAAACGAGGAGCAGCCAGACCCGAGCTCCCCTTCTGAGGTGGCCTAGACGTCTGGTTCCGAGAGCCCGACGGCCGTCCGACGGACCCGGATCACAATGCCGTCGACAAGGCGGGTCCTACCACTGCCAGCCATGCACGAACTCGCTCTTAGGCCACACGGCGCCAGAGGCCGATCAGGCGAAGGGACCGTGCTGTGCTGTCCGGGCCTGTCCGCCTCGACCTCCGTCATGGCTTCAGGGCGTGCTGTGCTCCGTTGCCACTGAACCAATCCCCCCGGTGAACCCGCGAACCTTGGTCCCAAGATGCGCCTGAACGGGCCGGGTGTTCGAATGAAACATAGGGATTGTTCGCCCGGATCCTCGGAACTCTCATCACCTCGCTTCAGGAGGTTGAGCAAGCAATGAGTGCCGAGACTTCTACAGCTCTGTCATTGTCTGGCGGAGGCTACCGTGCGATGCTCTTCCACGCTGGCGCACTGTATCGGTTGTGCGACGCGGGGTGGCTGGAACGCTTGGACCGGGTGTCCAGTGTATCTGGGGGATCGATAATCGCAGCGCAATTGGCGACACAATGGGATTCCTTGATGACTGGGCCGAACTTGCCAGATTCATACCGTGCTCATGTGCTCGAACCCCTGCTGGCATTTTCCCGCCGCACCCTTGACGCGCCATCCATAGCAAAAGGATTCGTCACTCTCGAAGGTAGCGCCCGCAGGGTGGCCGCCACCTACAGAAAGCACCTTTACGGCTCGACGACACTGCAGCAGATTCCCGACCATCCACGGTTCGTTTTTAATGCGACAAACCTGCAGAGTGGTTCACTCTGGCGATTCTCGAAACCGTATGCCAGGGATTACAAAGTTGGAGGAATCGAGAATCCCGAGTTCGATCTAGGCACGGTAGTCGCAGCCTCGTCCGCATTCCCCCCCTTCCTGTCGCCCATGATCTTGCAGATTCCTCAACACATGTGGACCCTTCCTGGGGTCGACCCTAAATTTGAGCGCAAACCCGGCATATCGCGGATCATTCTGAGCGACGGGGGAATATACGATAATTTGGGGCTTGAGACCGTCAAGCGCTTTACCATGCTATTTGCGAGTGATGGCGGCGGCGCTTTCGAAAGCGTGTTGAAGCCGCATACAAACTGGCTCGGTCAATTGCGACGCGTCCTTGCGGTCGAAGACGGCCAAGTTCGGTCGCTGCGCAAACGGGCGATCATTGACCAATACAAGAGTGGCGCCCGGGGTGGCACATACTGGGGAATTCGAACGAACGTCCAGGACTATGGACTTCTCGATTCTTTGCCAAGCCCCCACACAGAGACGCTTCGCTTGGCCGCTATACGCACCCGACTAGCATCTCCGGGCACAGTGGATTCGCTAAAGTTGGTCAACTGGGGATATGCGGCATGCGATGCAGCATTGCGGAGATATGTTGACAGCTCCATATCACCCCCAAAGGAATTCCCATTCCCTGAAACCTTGCTTTGAATTCGAGGCGGTGGAGTCAATGATGGAGCACGGCACATACTTGCAATTGCCAAAAAGGGTCGTGGCCCAAGTGGCGAGCTCCTGGGACCCACAGTCGGTCGAGAACGGTAAAGCTATAAACATACAGGCAATAATGCGCAGATGGAGCGGATGTCAATTCTGCTATGCCGTAGCCGATGAGGTGACCACAGACGTAATAACGATGGAAGTGTCAAGTTGGCCGACGCTCGACAGTAGGGGGCGTCTCATGTTTCTACCCATTCCTGGCCTGCCATCCAGCACTATTGAAAACGACGAGAAGACCGTCCTTCTTGATATTGCAGCTCACGACCTCAGCAACAAGGAGCGCGTGGTTTTCGGCATCAGCCAAGAAGGAATTCCCGTCCAGGAAGGGGAGGTATTTGGAATGGCGGTAGTTCCTAGAGCCTGGCCAAAACCAGAGCACGTAGTGCGAGGTGATGATCTAACCCAACTTATCCCGTCGCCTCTTTATGACGTTACATCCGAGGCATGGGAGCTGGCTCGTGTGGCACTGTTGGCTACACATACCCCACCGCTGAACAATGAAGAGACTATCGCGATTTTGTCAGATGAGCCACACGGCGAATCATGATTCTAGAGGGGAATGTCGCAGCGATGACCAGGTCTTCTCCAACAACCCTCTCCGATTTCGAGACTATCGCAGGACTGAGCGAAAGAAGCGATTTCATAAGCGACATTAAATCAACAGATCTAGTTTATTTTCTTCTTGACGTCGGAAATGGTGATGCCCAAATTCTGCTCCTTCCTGAACAGTATGGCCGACGCGCCGTTGTGGTAGTCGACGTTGCCCGATTCAAGATGGTTGATCGACTGATACGTGCCCTGAGTGACACGCCACTGCTTCGTGATTGGAATGGCGAGATTGAAATAGCGATCGCCACACATCCTCACAGAGACCACATTTACGGCATGGCAAAGCTTCTGAGCTCGTATAGAGTTCGAGAGTTCTGGGAACCGGGCTGCCCGTTGCCTAGTCAGAGCTATTTCGACATGTGTACAACAATCGAAGATAGGCGTCACATCACAGGTCACTGCTTGCCAACGAGTGGATACGAACAAAGGATTGGAGATCTGGTTCAGCTCACTGTTGTAGCGCCTTCCGTTGCATTGAAGCACAGATTTGAAGAGAGAGGATTTGATGTCAATAATTCATCTATAGCGCTACTAGTTGAATACCCGAAGATGCAGGTCGCTCAGCTTGGAAAGCGAAGGCATGACTACAGTCACAGGCGAGGGAATCGACTACTTCTCGGTGCGGATGCTCAAACTGTAAGCTGGGCTCAAGTAGAGACAGAATTCCCGCGTTTGTCTAGCGGGGATTATCTGAAGGCGGATGTATTCAAGGTGCCACACCACGGCTCAAAACATGGTGTCAACCTTGAACTGGTCGAGCGCGTGAGTCCCAAGTTTAGCCTTATTTCCTGCGCTTCCGGAGGCGGGCGACATAACTTCCCGCATGGCGTGACGCAAGAAATCCTAAGGGAGGCACGATACGCGATCGCCGTTAAGGGGGGCCCTCGTCCGACGGATCACGAACTAGGTATTCACCAGACAAGTGACCGATATTTGAACGGTGAAGATATGAATGAGCCGCTCGGAACTATCGCAGTCGTGGTTGGGCGGGCACTTAATGATCTGGCTCTCTGGCGTCTCCGAGATGATGAGAACCAGATCAACCTTCAAAGGGCCGTGTGCCTCAGTTCGACGGCAGTTGCATCGGAAATGGTTTCGCGCCGAACATTCGAACGTTGATCCACGGCGGTTGCCTGGACGAGGTCGACGAGAGACTTACCGTTTACGGCCCATTCGAGCGCTCACCCAGGGGCGTTGGCAAGACATGCTCCAGGCCGTAGAGGCCGGACATGTCGCCGACCAGACGCATTCCGTCGGTGTGCAGTTGTACGCCCACAAGGCACGCGCCGCCGCACGCATGGGGGACGGCCGCCTGGTCCGTGACTCCCTCGACGCCGGCCGAGCCCGCCTGGATCGCCTACCGCGCCCGGACCACCCCGAACACCATGCCTGCCCCTGTGCCTGCCTCTGCGCCGAGCCCGACACCTGTGCCTGCCCCTGCCGGCGATGCCCTGAGCCTACCCAACAACAAGATCAAGACGACATGCCAGTGATCTGCAAGCCCTTGGTCGCCGACGAACTGGACAACGAACTCCGCTCCCGGTAGGCCCGCAAGGCGGCCACGCGTGCCCTCCATGAACGGGTCATGACCATCAAAGGAGGGCGGGGCTGCCAGGCCAGAGCTGCCGTTCTGATGAGCCGCCGCTCTGTGCGCGCTTACGGGTAACCAACCCACAAACGCGAGGGCGCGATCACAACCGCGCCCAGCCGCCCAGGGCCGGGACGAGCGGGCACTGAGCGGTCAGCACCAGCTCAGCACACGGACCATGATCAGCAACAGTTAACGCAAACGAACAGCAAGATCAAACTAGCCCTACAGATCGCCTCATCTGCCCGTTTGCCATGGCCAGACACCGAGTGCTAAGCAGCCAGCCCAAAGTACTCCACGTTCACCAGGTGGAGGTTTTTGCAGTCGAGCGCGTAGGCGAGCCCACCGGCGACGAAGACGCCCCCGCGGGCGATGCTGAGGACTATGTCGGGTACGTACCCGTCGTCGGCGATCGTCTGCGCGAGTTCGCGGACGGCGACCCCGAACCGCTCGTAACTCAGCTCCTCCCGAGCCACGCCCGCGTCACTCATACCTGGGTCCGATGGAAGTTGAGGAAGGACCGGGAGGCGGTCGGACCGCGCTGCCCCTGATACCGGGACCCGTGCCGCTCACTGCCGTACGGGGACTCGGCCGGCGAGGTGAGCTTGAACATGCACAGCTGGCCGATCTTCATCCCGGGCCAGAGCTTGATGGGGAGCGTGGCGAGGTTGGACAGCTCGAGCGTCACATGCCCGCTGAACCCGGGGTCGATGAACCCGGCGGTGGAGTGGGTGACGAGCCCGAGCCGCCCGAGGGAGCTCTTCCCCTCGAGCCGCGAGGCGAGATCGTCGGGAAGCGAGATGACCTCATACGTGGAGGCGAGCACGAACTCACCAGGATGAAGAATGAACGGCTCGTCGCCCTCGGGCTCCACCAGCCGGGTCAGGTCGACCTGCTCGACGGACGGATCGATATGCGGGTACCGGTGGTTCTCGAACACCCGGAAGTACCGATCGAGCCGTACATCGATGCTCGACGGCTGCACCATGGATTCGTCGTAGGGGTCGATCCGTACCCGCCCGGCGTCGATCTCGGCCCGGATGTCCTTGTCTGAGAGAAGCACGTCCCGAGGATACGCACGGCGCGCGGAGCCACCACAATCGGGACGACTCCACGCGCCGGGCCGCTGACTGGCCGGTTTGCCTACCGCTTCTCGAGAATCACCGGCACGACACTTCGCAACCGGGCACAACGAGGGCACCGGACGAGTCGCCCGGGACCGAGCCGCTCGGCCTGCTGCATCGGGAACGAAGCGGTGCTGAACACGTGCCCATCGGCACAACGGACGACGGTGCGCTCCATCAAGTCCTAGAGTCCCTTCCCCAAAGAGCCGCGTCCGGCTGCTGCTCGCCGGACACTGAAAGCCACATTACGGGACGAACGGGACGACCCTCCAGGCGGCACTCCGACCCCGCCCGGCCCCTCTTCCGCACCCCCACCGTACGCCCCAACTCCGGTCCCCCGCACCCGGATCCCACCCCTGAAACGCACCCGGACCCCAGGGCTTCAGCGCCCGGGGCCTGGCATGAGGTAGAGTGACGGAGCGTTCCGACACCGGCAGTGACCGGCGTCTTACGCGGGTGTAGTTTAATGGTAGAACATCAGCTTCCCAAGCTGAGAGCGCGAGTTCGATTCTCGTCACCCGCTCCAAAAGCCAAGGCCCAGGTCATCGACCGGGGCCTTTTTTGATCAGCGGGGCCGGCCGTCTCCGCGGCTGGCATGGTGACAGCTAGCTGCACTTCCTGCATTTCCTGTCGTGCCTTGCGAACGGCCGTATCGAGGCCGACTACAACTTCCTGCTGCCGGTCGTCGCCGGAGGGACGGAACCTGTCGGCTCGACCCAAACGGCGACACCTGCCCCTCCCATTAGCGCGAACGCGGTCGCCTCAGCACGAGATGGGCCGGTTCCGGCGAAGGCCCGGTCGGCGCGGGCGGTGCGGAGTGTGCCGAGGGGGGTGGAGTAGCGGCGGAGCTGAAAGAGATCATGTACAGACTCCGACAAGTACGACAGCGCGTGAAACTCATGGGGCCTGAAACCATCCACACACGGGCCACCGCATTGGGGGGACGCCCTACAGGATTACTGCATCCATCTCGAAGCGGTCGCCGAGGTGAAGGCCATTAGCACGCCTGGCACACCTCAGATGTTTGAGCAGGAGTACGCGGGAATGCGCGCCTCGGCCGCCGCCCATGATTCCTTCGTGCGAGCGGTTGGTGCACTCATCGAAGGCAGAGACGCATCACATCGATTGTGATCAATACTGCCTCTGCGGCCAGCTCGGGCCGCCCTGGGGCCGTCCGAAGGGGCCCGTTGACGACCAACGGTGACAACCACCGACAGCTAAGTCGTAGTTCACAGCGTTGATCGTCAACAAGCCCGCAAGTCAGGAATGCGACCCGACACTTCTTCGGCTACTGACTGTCTTGCAGTCCGTCAAACACAACCAAAGAGCCATCCCGCTCGAACCGCAGCACGCGGGGCCGGGGAGCTTTCTGGGCTGAGTCCGGCTCAGGATGAAGCTCTCCGTAGCGCTGATGGTAAAGATCAACCGCTTCGCGGAGCGGGCATCCTTGTGCCTCACGAATCGCCTTCACTGCGAGGATGGTGCGTCCCTCCAGAATGTAGCGATCTACACTCTCCGGCAGTTCTGCCACACGTCCTCCCCGGTCCGGCATCGAAGTAGAGCAACCGCGGCTCCTCCGGTCAACTGAGTTGAGCAGCCGACCATGGAAGCCCTCGGCCGTGCCCGCCGCGTGCCCGTCTGAGGGGTGCGCCGCGGGGTCTTACCCAGCTCAGTAGTCCTCACCAACCACCGTGCCCGTAGTTCGCATCGAGGGGCAGCATGAGTGTCTAGGCCTCACCACCACGCTTCCGCCGTCGTGGCTCGCTCCGGCGACAGCGGCGGTCAGCGCCGAACCTCGGCGGACGGTCAGTTGAGGACCACGAGCGGTTGGCCAACGTCCCCGGACCACTGTGATCGACCTGATAGGGATGAGGCTGGCCCGCAAAACCTGTGTCCGGCACGGGCCATCCTCAACCGACGGACCCCCGATCACGCAGGTGTCCCAAGCTGATGGCACCCCTGGCTGAGGACAAGGCCGACCTGTCAGTGCGGTATGAGAGCCTCCGGCCATGAGCTACGACTTGGCTGTGTGGGAGGGCGAGCGTCCTGCGGACGACAAGGCAGCCGCGCGCGCGTTCACGGACCTCTATGAGCACTACGTCGACACGGATGTTGAGCATCCGCCGACCGAGCGCATAGCGGCTTACGTCGCCGGCCTCCTGGGGCGGTGGTGTGACCTGACCGAGGACGAGAAGGACACCTCCCCGTGGTCGACGAGGCCGTTGATCGGAGAGGCATGCGGCCCGCTCGTCTACTTCCCGATGCGCTGGAGCATGGCTGAGGAAGCCTCCACCTACGCGGCGGCCCTTGCAAACTCAATGGGGCTGGTCTGCTTCGACCCCCAGCAGAACCGTCTCAGGCCCTGACGCCGGGAGCGCGCTCCCGTCTCAGTTTCCGTCTCATTCAGCGCCGTTCACGGCCGTTCAGACGAGACCCGCAGCCGCCCCCGCCCTCATGACCGGCCGCCCATGAACGCAGGTGAACGCCCCTGCACCCGACCCAAGACCGCACCACCGCAGTTGGAAAGCGTGCGTCCGCCCCCGCGAGAGGGGGTGCGCGGCCGGCGCTGGCAGGTCACCTCGTGGCCATCGACGAAGCCCGGCCGTCGGTTAGGTCCCGGACGAGTCTCCGAGCCGCCCCCAGACAGGCCGGGGATGAAACCATCCCTTCAGAGCTGGAACCCCCGGAAGCCGACCGCGCGCTTGAGACCATATGCGCAAGCACTGACAACGCACCTGTCGGCGATGGACCGTTGAGTGGGTGAGTGTCTAACTGCGCGACAACGCCGACGGACAATCGCGGACGCGCGCGAACGCCTACGAACCATCGGTGCAGGTAAAAGCCATACCAGCCCAAGGCCCAGCCCCCGCCCAAGTTTCTTCGGGACGAAGAGGTCGCGGGTCAAATCCCGCCACCCTGACTCAGAAGTACAAGGTCAGAGCCACTTAGACCGCCAGATCACCTTCCGTTGCAGGAGCCTCGAGCGGCTACGCTGGGCGCGCGATTGCCAGGGCAGCGAGCTGCGAGGTGGCGACAGAGCTTGGGGGCGGAGTGCAGCCGGACAGTGGCCTGGGCGTCGGTCTCAGCCCGAGGGAGGCAGCCGCCCTCCTGCTGGACAAGATTCGTCAGGGCAACGGCTACGCCCGCGGCAAGAAGAAGCGGTTCGGTCGAAGTGCCGCCGTCACCAAGGTGGCGACGCTTGTACTGTCCGCTGCGTCCACCGTCATCCTGGGCCTGCAGAACCTCAACGCGTGGGCTGGTCCGGCCTTGGCGTGTGTGGCGCTGGTGACGTTGCTGGGAGCCGTCGAACCGTTCTTCAACTGGCGCTCCCGGTGGGTTCTGATGGAGGAAGCGCAGTACCGGTTCCAGCGACTTGCCGATCACCTCGAATACCTCGTGGCATCGACGGCCGCCGACGAGCTCACGTTCGATCAGCTGAACGAGATCTTTGGCCAGCATCAGGCGATCTGGGGCGACCTAGGCCGCACATGGCTGGAGCATCGTCGGGAACCCGCGCCGTCGACCAGTGCCTAGTGATCGTCGGGGGCGCGGGTCTCCCGTTCTGGCACGGCCGCAGCTTCTTGCACTTCCTGGCGTGCCTCGCGGACGGTCGCGTCGAGGCCGGCTGCAACTTCCTGCTGTCGGTCGTCGTCGGAGTGCTGATAGATCAGCGCGGCTTTCTCGGAGGACTGGCCGGCGCACCGACCGCGGGCTGCTCTTCACCGGAGGCGTCCGAACGGCGACCCGGCAGGCACGGCGATTCGGCGTCCATTGACCCCCATCGCCTTTCATCATCACCTTTCATCACTTCCCTCACCTCCCAACGCCCCTTCAAAAGGACGCACGTGCACAAGGGCGCCGACGAATCCTTCTACCTCATCTCGGGTTCGCCGGAATTCCTGAACGGCGATCAGACCTTCATGGCGAGCGCCGGTGACCCCGCCCCCGGTGCGAAGCCCGAGGAAGCGGACCTGAATTGATGCCAGAGGGAGGGATGCGTGGGATGCGTCAGCGGTTGATTCCTGATGCGAAAGCCCGCGGGCAAAACCTAAGTTACCCGCAGGTTTCCCGTGACTTATTTCACCCTTCTCAGTAGAACTCGTTTCTCTTATGCAAGGGGAAGGAGATCTACGTGGGCACAAGTCCTGCCGACATACTGCAAGGAAGAGGTCTGTCCCGGCGCGGCTTCATTGGAGGAACTGGTTCTATTCTTGGCGCCGCAGCCCTGAGCACCTTCGGCATCCCGACCGCTGAGGCCGACCCGATCGAACCCGGCGCACAGGTCGCCGCACTCGTGATCGGAACCGGATACGGGGGTTCCGTCACCGCACTGCGACTCGCACAGGCCGGCGTGGACGTCCACATGGTGGAAATGGGCATGGCCTGGGACACCCCGGGAACGGACGGCAAGATCTTCGCCAACACCGCCAGCCCCGACTATCGGTCCTTCTGGCTTCGCACCCGGACCAAGCAGCCCCTGAGCAACTTCCTCGGCTTCCCGCTCGACAAGGACGTGCCGAAGTACACGGGCATTCTCGACGCCGAGGAAATGGGCGGCATCATCGTGTACCAGGGGCGGGGCGTCGGGGGCGGCTCCCTCGTCAACGGCGGTATGGCCGTGACGCCCGACCGATCCCGGTTCCCCGGGGTGCTCCCCTCGGTCGACGCCGACGAGATGTACGACGTGTACTACCCGCGCGCGAACAGCGCGCTCGGCGTCGGCACGATCGACCCCGCCTGGTTCGAGACGACGGACTGCTACCAGTACGCGCGCGTCGGCCGCAAACACGCGGAACGGTCCGGCTTCGCCTTCAGGTTCGTCCCCAGCGTCTACGACTGGGACTACATGAAGCAGGAGGCCGCGGGGACGGTGCCCAAGTCGGCCCTGGCCGCCGAGATCCTGTACGGCAACAACTACGGCAAGAAGTCCCTCCAGAAGACCTATCTCGCGCAGGCCCGCGCCACCGGCCGGGTCAGCGTCTCACCGCTGCACAGGGTCACCACGGTGACGCCGGCCACCGGCGGCTACTCCGTGACCATCGAGCAGCTCGACACGAGCGGAGCCGTCACCGCCACCAAGACCGTGCTCGCCGCGCGGGTGTTCTTCGCCGCCGGAAGCGTCGGCACCAGCAAGCTGCTGGTCCGGCTGAAGGCGACGGGCGCGCTGCCCGGCCTCAACAGTGAGATCGGCAACAGCTGGGGCGACAACGGCAACGTCATGTGCGGCCGGGCCAACCACCTGTGGGACCCGACCGGAGCGCTTCAGTCGTCGATGCCGACCGCGGGCATCGACAACTGGACCGCGGGCGGTGCGTTCGCCGAGGTGGCGCCGCTGCCGACCGGTATCGAGACCTGGGCGTCGTTCTATCTGTCGATCACCAACAACCCCAACCGCGCACGGTTCACGTACAACACGTCGACGGGACAGGTGGAACTGAACTGGCAGACCGCGTGGAAGCAGCCGTCCATCGACATGGCGAAAACGATCTTCGACAAGATCAACGCCACCGAGGGCACCATCTACCGCACGGACCTCTTCGGCGCCAACAAGATCTGGGGCGACCATCTCACGTACCACCCGCTGGGTGGCGCGGTCCTCAACAAGGCCACCGACAACTACGGCCGTCTGCACGGCCATTCGGGTCTCTATGTGATGGACGGTGCGCTGGTCCCCGGCAACGTCACCGTCAACCCCTTCGTGACCATCACGGCGCTCGCCGAGCGCAACATCGAGAAGATCATCGCCGCGGACTTCTGACACCTGTGGGCCGTGGCCGATGTGCCGCGGCCCGCAACCGGCAACCCGCAAGCCCGCGAGCCCGCAGGCCCGCAACCCCCAACCCCCAACGCCTCACGAATCCTGTGGCGAAGGCAGCGCACAGACGGTGTCGAGACCCAGCACGTGATTGAGACGGCCGAACGCCAGCCAGGAGCCGATGCTCATGGTCAGCTCCACGATCTCCGCCTGGCTGTAGTGCGCCTTCATCCGGTCCCAGAAATCGTCGTCCAGGTGGTGATGGTCGAGTGCGTAGCGCTCCGCGTACTCGGCGGCGAGTCGGGTCCGTTCGTCGAAGACGTCCGTGGTCCGCCACTGCGTGACCGCGTCGAGGAACCCTTCCTCGACCTTCTCCCCGTCGCGTTCGGTGCGCCAGTCCAGGCAGAACAGGCACCCGTTGATCTGCGCGATGCGTAGGCGGGCGGCCTCGAACTCGCGTAGTCCGAGGGTCGAGTACTCGTAGACGGACAGGGAGAAGGTGCTGGCCGCATGTCCGATCTTGGGCACCATGTCACCCCAGACGTACGGGATGGGGTCGGTGCCCTCGGGGATGTCGATCTGCATGATCACTTCTTTCCCAGTCTGCCCACCGCGGGGCGCAGCGGGACGTCGAGTGCGTCGAAGAGACCCGGTTCGGCCTCGACGAGCCAGTCGATGGCGTTCACCAGACGGCCGGCCGCCGTCGCGTTGCCGCCGGCGGCTCTGTTCTCTCCCTCGTCCGTGGCCTCGACCGTGACCTCTATGCGGGGGCGCCCTTCGATGATCACGCGATGTGCGCCCGCCCCGCCGTCGGGCGGTGCCGGCCAGTCCGGGGCGCAGGTGGCGTGAATGCGGGTGACATGCTCGATGACGATGCGGGGCTCGCCCGCCACCACGCCCTGCACCTCGAAACGCACCGCTCCCTGGGTGCCGGCCGGGAACTCCCCCATCGTGTCCGTGACGACGGACGTGTCGAGGGGTCGGCGTTCCGACGTCTCCTCGATGGAGTCCAGTTCGACGCCCAGGGCCCGTGCCATCATCCGCAGCTGTCCGCCCCAGATCATCGTCGGAATGCCCTCGGCGAGCATCAGCGGCTGATAGTCCAGAGGATGTCCCATACCGATCAGCCGGCGGACCGCTTCCTCCTGGTCGTACGTCGAGTAGTCGAAGATCTCCTGGCAGCGGACGGCGTCGATGTCGGACCCCAGCCCGCTGACCAGCAGCGGGAGCACGTCGTTGGCCCAACCGGGGTCCACGCCCGACACGAACAACGAGCCGCCCCCGGCCTCGACGGACTCGAGCAGCACGTCGCGGATCTCGGCAGGCGCGTTCGTGCAGTCGTACATGCCGTACAGGGACGGTGTGACGACCACCGCGCCGGCGCGGACCGCGCGGCTGATGTCATCGAGGGCTCCGTCCATGCGGACGTCACCGGACGCCGCGTACACGACCGCGCGAGGGGCTCCGGAGAGAACCGCGTCCACATCGTCCGTCGCCGTCACCCCGAGGCGCCGGCCGAGTCCGCTGAGCTCACCCGCGTCCTGACCGACCTTGGCGGGAGTGGACACCAGCACGGCCATCAGACTGAGCATCGGGTGCGCCGCGACAGCTCGGATGGCCGCGCGCCCGACGTTGCCTGTGCCCCAAACCACCGTGGGAATCATGGCCGGAGGGTAACGATGCACCCCAAAACTTCCCATAGCCGTGCACGAGGAATCGGGCCAGGCACGGGCAACGGACCCGCCGGTGATCGACCGTCGACCGTCCCGCACGGTGTCGTAGTCGGCGGCTAGCGCCACGTTCACCGCATCGGCGAGGTCCAGGTCGAGCGCGCCGTGGCGGACTCGGACGGACTGCGCGGCACCCAAGTGGTCTTTCGTGATCTCGGGCATGAGGACCCGGTCCCGGCTCATCCAGCGTCGCAGGTCGTCGACCGCGCTGACGGCGGCCGCGGGTCCCCACTCGTGTGTGGCCACACGGTTCGCCATGGCCGCGTGATGGATCTCCGGTGCCGTCCTGCGAAGCAGTCGACGAGCAGCGGCGACTGGCCGAGGCCGTGGACGGCAGACGATCCGCACCGGCCTGCGCCCGTCACCGTGGTGCGTCAGCTCGGCATGCCCCGCTCTGCGTGGCCGGTTTCGTAGGCGATGATGACCAGTTGGGCGCGGTCGCGGGCGTTCAGCTTGGAGAGGAGGCTGCTCACATGGGTCTTCACGGTCGGCAGCCTGATGAGCAGTTGCCGGGAGATCTCGGCGTTCGACAAGCCGTTCGCGATCAGCACGAGCACCTCCTGTTCCCGCTGGGTGAGCCCGACGAGCCGGGAAGCCGACCGAGCCGGTTCGTCGCCGTGGGAGAAGCTCGCGATGAGGCGGCGCGTGACCGTGGGCGCCAGTACACCCTCGCCGGTGGCGACGACGCGGATGCCGGCGACCAGCTCGGACGGGGAGGCGTCCTTCAGCATGAATCCGCTCGCGCCTGCCTGAAGGGCCGGGTAGACGTAGTCGTCCATGTCGAACATCGTGAGGGCCAGGACCCGCACTGCGCTCAGCGTCTCGTCGGAGCAGATCGCCCGCGTGGCGGCGATGCCGTCCATGACGGGCATGCGCAGATCCATCAGGACGACGTCCGGTCGCAGTTCTCGGGCGAGTTCCACGGCCCGGACGCCGTCATCCGCCTCGCCTATCGCCTGCATTCCCGGTGTCGCGTCGATGAGGACACGGAAGCTCCCGCGCAACAGCGCCTGATCGTCCGCGATCAGCACCCGGACCGGCTCAGCCACTCCGCACTCCTCCGTGCGCCAAAGGTTCGGGCATGTCCCGTCATGCGTCCCAGCGGTTGTGCCGGAGGTAGCCGAGGAACAGCGCCACCACGGTCCACACGATCAGCACCATAGCTCCGGTGTACCCGTCCGGTGAGTCGACGGTGAGCAGCTGGGTGCCGGCCCGGTCGGGGAAGTACCGTGCCACCTCCTTCGTCGCTCCGATGACCGACAGGATCTGCGATCCGGCGAGCACCATCGGGAGCAGGATCGCCAGCGGGACGACGGCGCTGCGGGCGGTCGCGGCCACACCTGCCGCGAACAGGGTCATCAACGTCAGATAGACGACCGCGCCGGCCAGGGCGCGGGGGACGCCGTTCG
Source organism: Streptomyces sp. NPDC006872 (assembly GCF_040635845.1). Classification (NCBI taxonomy): domain Bacteria; kingdom Bacillati; phylum Actinomycetota; class Actinomycetes; order Kitasatosporales; family Streptomycetaceae; genus Streptomyces; species Streptomyces sp. NPDC006872. The sequence goes on along the minus strand of NZ_JBEYIL010000003.1, from coordinate 527,600 downwards.
CGTCGATCGAGGCGCCGTGGGGTCCGAGGGCGATCTGGGTGACCAGGTAGCCGGCGACGGTGGCGGGGATGGCGACGGCCGCGGCGGCGACACCCGTGACGGTCATCTTCGCCGCGTAGAGGCGGCCTCGTCGGGGCACGGCGAGCAGTGAGAGCCGCATCATGCCCGACGCGTACTCGCTGGAGACGATGAGCACTCCGAACACGATCAGCGCGAGTTGACCGTAGAGGATGCCGTCCAGGCCGGCCTGCTCGGGGGTGAAGTCGGAGCGCAGCCGGGAGCTGTCGGACTCGATCGCGCCCTGCGCGGACCAGCCGCCCAGAGCGGCGACGAGGACGCTGACGGGGGCGAACAGCAGCAGTGCGACGAACGTGCCGCGGATGCCCCGCAGCTTGGTGAACTCGGCCCGGACGGCCGCGATCGTCTCAGCCATGGGTGTTGCTTCCTCCGTTGCCGGTGAGCTTGAGGAAGGTGTCCTCGAGGGATGCCGTGCGGGTGCTCAGCTCTTCGAGCGGGATCCCGCTCGCCGCGGCCAGCCGGCTGATCTCCGCCGCCTGTATGCCGTCGACCTCCAGGCCGCCGTCCGGTGCGAGCCTCGGCGAGGCTCCCTTCTGTGCCAGTTCGGTGTGGAGCCGCAGGGGTTCCGGTGTCCGCACCCGTACATATGTCCGTCCGTGGCGTCGGATGAAGTCCGACATGCCGGTCTCCGCGAGGAGTTGCCCTCGGTCGATGACGATCAGGTGGTCCGCGACCATGGACATCTCGGTCATCAGGTGGCTGGAGACGAGGACGGTCCGGCCTTCGGCGGCCATCGAGCGCAGCAGTTCGCGCAGCCACCGGATTCCTTCCGCGTCAAGGCCGTTGGCGGGTTCGTCGAGCACCAGGACCGGTGGGTCGCCGAGCAGGGCCGCGGCCAGACCGAGCCGCCGGCCCATGCCGAGGGAGAACGTTCCGATGCGCCGCTCGGCCGCCCCCGTGAGGCCGACGGTCTCCAGGACCTCGCCGACGCGTCGCCGGGCGATCCGGTTGCTCTGCGCCAGCCACAGCAGATGGTCGGCGGCGGTCATGCCGCGATGCGGGACGGACGTCTCCAGCAGGGCACCGACATGCCGGGCGGGGTACGTCAGTTCGCGATAGGCGCGGCCGCCGATCGTCGCGGATCCGGTGTCCGGGCGGGTGAGGCCGAGCAGCATCCGCATCGTCGTGGACTTCCCGGCTCCGTTGGCGCCCAGGAATCCGGTGACGGCCCCTGACCGCACCGTGAAGGTGAAGCCGCCCACCACGGTGTTCTGCCCATACCGCTTGGTCAAGTTCTGCACGTCGATCACATGGTCGATCACATCGTGGATCACATGGTGGAGTCTCGTCGAGCGCCCCCGTCGGCCACATCGGTCCGGGGGTCGGGACCATCGGACGGCCTTCGCGGGCCGAAGTCATACCTGCGAATGAGTCCGGCTCAGTACGGCAGCGTCGCCCGGATCCGGAAGCCCGCGTCCGGTTCCGGTTGCGGTCCGGCGCTGAAGGTGCCGCCGTGGGCGGCGATCCGCTCCTTCATTCCGACGAGGCCCAGTCCGCCGCCGCCGGGCACGGTCGTCGGACGGGTCCCGGGCCCAGGACCCTCGTCGGTCACGTCGATCGTCAACGTGCCCTGCTCCGAGGTGAGATGCACCCTGCAGCGGGTGGGTGCGGCGTGCTTGACGACGTTCGTCAGCGCCTCCTGAACGATCCGGTACGCGGAGAGCGCGACGCCGTCGGGAGGTTCCTCCGCGCACTGCGACCGCAGGTCCACGGACACTCCGGCCGCTTCGGCGGTCCGGACCAGGGCGGGCAGGTCCGACAGCCCGAGAACCGGCCGGAGGTCCTGAGCACCGCCCTCCTGATCCCGGCGCAGCACGTGCAGCGTGGCCCGCATGTCGCGCAGTGCCTTGCGGCTGACGTCCTCTATCACCGTCAAGGCTTCCCGTGCCGCCTCCGGGTGCGTGGCGAACACGTGGTTGGCGACACCGGCCTTGACCGCGATCAGGCCCACGCTGTGCGTGACGACGTCATGGATGTCACGGGCGACACGGCGGCGTTCCTCGGCCCTCGCCTGCTCGGCGGCCTGCTCGACGGCGCGCCTCATGCTCTCCCGCCGTTCTCCGACCGTCGTCCCCCACGCCCAGGCGGCACCGAGGACGAGCAGGCCGAACACGACCTGCGCGGCCCTGGTCCCGCCTTGCCGGTCCTGCCCTCCCGTCGCCGTGAGCAGGATCGCTCCCGCCGTGCACAGTCCGGCGACGAACGCCGGGGACGGCCCTCGTCGCCGACTCCTCGTCGCGGCCACCGCATACAGGGCGTACGCCGCCGCGAGAAACGGAATCGGCCCGGCACCCACGGCCAGTGCCACGCAGGCGACGAGCTGGACCAGCCCGAAGACCGGCACGGGCCACAGCCTCCGGGCCACCAACGGCAGCGCGCTGCCCAGCGACAGCAGCCACACGGCGGTGACGCTCGCCTCGCCGCCGACGGCCGGCCGCAGCAGCGACACCTGCGGGAGCAGTGCGAACCCGACCGCGGCCAACGCATCGAGCATGACCAGGCGCCGACGAGAGACATCACCCATGCCCTGAACGTAATCGTTCTTCAGGGGCGGTCGTGTGCCGCCTCGTCCGGTAGCCATTGGAGGGCGAACCAGAGTTCCATGCGGGTTCCGGGGTCCTGGAGGTCGGTGTCGAGGAGGTCGGCGACCCGGGCCAGACGGTGGCGGACGGTGTTGCGGTGGACGCCCAGGAGCGCCGCGGTGCGGTCCCAGCTGCCGTGGAGGGTGAGCCAGGTCCGCAGGGTGTCGAGGAGGACCGGAGCGCCTGGCGGGCCGGCCCCGTCCAGGGGGGCGAAGCGGGTGCGGGCGAGTTCGCGGGCGTCGGCCGGGGCGACGAGTGCGTGCAGGGTGAGGGGGTCGGTGGTGTGGACGGCGGAGGGTGTCCCGGTGGCGAGGGCGCGTTGCAGGGCGCGTTCGGCCTGTGCGGCGGCGTGCGGCAGGTCGTCCGCGGTCGCGGGGGCGCTGTAGCCGAGGACCCAGCCGAGCTCGGCCGCCCGGTCGGGGACGCCGGGGACCAGTGCGGTGAGCGCGGGGCCGTCGATGTGGACGTACGGGGTGCCCAACAGGCTTGACAGGGAGGCCAGTTGAGCCGGGTCGGCGGCGACGGGCGTGCCGTCGGGGCGGCGGCCGTGGACCACCGTCCAGTGACCGTCCGCTGCCGATCCGTCCCCGGGGAGCAGCGCGGGGGCGACCTCGGCGGGCGTGGCCCCGAGCATGAGCCGTACCAGCGCGCCGACGCTGTGGGGGTCGGTGCTCAGGGCGTGCCGCGGGCTGGTGAGCAGGGACAGCAGGACGGTCGCCGTGCCGGTCACCTGGCGGTGCACGGTGGTCGGGGGTGTGGTGGCGGCCTGTCCCAGGGCCAGCGTCGTGCCCGTCGTACGGTCCGGGCCGGCGGGCAGGGTGTGGACGGTCAGGTGGATGCCCCGGTCGGGGTCGTGGGTCGCCGCCGCCCTGGGGCCGCCGGCCCGCCGCAGGGTGCGTACGGCGAGGTCGCGCAGCAGGTGCGGGGACGCGGGGCGCCGGCCCGCCGAGAGGAGTTCGGCGCCCTGGGCGTCGTAAAGGACCGACCACGCCCCGGTGTGGGCGGCGAGTTGGCCGAGGACGGACCGGAGAGCGTCCGGGCGGGCGGCGGCCGAGGCCAGCGCCGACTGGGCCCGGGAGATCTCCCGCAGCTCGCGGTTGCGGACCTCGGCGATCGCCGCGTAAGCGGCCCGTCCGACGGCGACGAAGGGGGTGGCGGGCGGGAGGCGCAGAAGCGGGAGGCCGTGCCGGTCGCAGGCGCGGGCCAGGTCCGGCGGCACCTCTTCGTGCACGGGGGCCACGCCGAAGCCGAGCGCGACGACTCCGGCGGCGACCACCCGTCGTACGTACGTGTCGATGCCGTCCGCGTCGTCGGGGAGCCGTACGCCGGAGGTGAGGAGGAGTTCGCCGCCGACCAGGTAGGGCGTGGGGTCCTCCAGCTCCGTGGTGCCGACCGTGCCGACCGGGCAGTCCTCGGCCGGCGGTCCGGCGAGCTGGGTGAGGCCGAGGGCCGGGTCGGCGAGCAGCACGCCGAGGCGCACGGACGGCTGCTCGGCGTTGGCGGATTCATCCAACGAACGTCCCCACATTGGACAGAACTGGCACTTCAGCACCAGTACACCGCGTGGCTACGGTCATGTCACCCGCCTCCCCCCCTTTTCCGCTCCCTCCCCTCTCCCGGAGGTCCCCGTGACCGTCGACTACGTCGTCATGGCCGCCTATCTGATCGGCATCATCGGTGTCGGCTGGTGGGGCAGACGCCGTGCCGCATCCAAGAGCGACTTCCTGGTCGCCGGGCGTCGGCTCGGCCCGCTCATGTACACCGGCACCATGGCCGCCGTCGTCCTCGGCGGCGCCTCCACCATCGGCGGTGTGCGCCTCGGCTACACCTACGGCGTCTCGGGCGCCGCCATGGTCGGCGCCATCGGCCTCGGGCTGCTCGCGCTGAGCGTCTTCTTCTCGGCCCGTATCTCCCGGCTGCGCGTCTACACGGTCGCCGAGATGCTGTCGCTGCGCTACGGCGGCGCCGCGAGCGTGATCTCGGGCGTCGTGATGTGGATCTACACGCTGATGCTGGCGGTGACCTCGACGATCGCGTACGCCAGTGTCTTCGACGTCCTCTTCGACGTGCCGCGCTGGGTCGCGGTGGTCGTCGGCGGCACGATCGTCGTCGGCTACTCGGCGCTCGGCGGCATGTGGTCCATCACGCTCACCGACATGGTGCAGTTCGTCGTGAAGAGTCTGGGCGTGCTCGTCCTGCTGCTGCCGATCGCGGTGGTGAAGGCGGGCGGCTTCGGCGCCATGGCGGACCGGCTGCCGGGCGGCTACTTCTCCCTCACCTCCATCGGCGGGCAGACCATCGTCACCTTCGTGCTGATCTACACCTTCGGCATGCTGATCGGGCAGGACATCTGGCAGCGCGTCTTCACCGCCCGCAGCGACAGGGTCGCCGCGTGGGGCGGCACCGTCGCCGGCGTCTACTGCCTGGTGTACGCCCTGGCCGGGGCGTTCATCGGGATGGCGACGAAGACCCTCTACCCGAACCTGGCCGCCGCCGACCAGGCGTTCGCCACCATCGTCAAGAACGCCCTGCCGACGGGCGTGCGCGGACTGGTCCTGGCCGCCGCGCTGTCCGCGATGATGTCCACCGCCAGCGGCGCGCTGATCGCCTCCGCGACCGTGGCCAACCAGGACATCTGGGCCCGGCTGCGCCGCCGCGCCCCCGCCCGTGAGAGCGACGAGATCGGCTCCAACCGGCTCGCCATCGCCGTCCTCGGCGTGGCCGCCATGGTGATCGCCTGTGTCCTCGCGGACGTCATCGAGGCGCTCACCGTCGCCTACAACCTGCTGGTCGGCGGTCTGCTGGTGCCGATCCTCGGCGGCCTGCTCTGGCGGCGCGGCAACCTGCCGGGCGCGCTGACCGCGATGATCGCGGGCGGTACGACGGTGATCGTCTTCATGGTGACCGACGGGCTGCTCGCCAACGAGCCGATCTACTACGGCCTGCTCGCCAGCCTGGTCGCCTACGTCGTCGTGAGCCTCGTGACCCGGCCGACCGACGAGACGGTCCTTCAGACGTGGCGCCGCCGCTTGGCGGGCGAGCCGACGCCGACCCCTGCCGCCACGAGCCCGGAGCTCAGCACGGCCTGACCGACCGCCCAGCCGATCGCCCTCCTGAGGCGCACCCACCCGGACCCGCACCCGCACCCGCACCCGCACCCGCACGTGCCGTATGCCATGAAAGGCCCTCGATGCCCACCGCCTCCGCGGAGGAACTCCGTCTGCGCCGCGAACTCGCCGCCGTCTACCGCCTGGTGGCCCACTTCCGGATGACCGACCTGATCTTCACGCATATCTCGGTACGGCTCCCCGGCCCGGAACACCACTTCCTGATCAACCCCTACGGGCTGCTCTTCGAGGAGATCACCGCCTCGAACCTCGTCAAGATCGACCTGTCCGGCCACCCCGTCGAGCCCGAGCGGACCCCCCACCCCGTCAACCCGGCCGGTTTCGTCATCCACAGCGCGATCCATGCCGCCCGCCCCGACGCCCGGTGCGTCCTGCACACCCACACCAGGGCCGGCTGCGCGGTCGCCGCCCAGGAGGAGGGGCTGCTACCCCTCAACCAGATCTCCATGGAGTTCTACGGCAGGCTCGGCTACCACTCCTACGAGGGCGTCGCCCTGAACCTCGCCGAGCAGCGCCGGCTGGTCGCCGACCTCGACGGCCACCCGGCGATGATCCTGCGCAACCACGGTCTGCTGACCGTCGGCGAGACGCCCGCGCAGGCGTTCCTGCGCATGTACTACCTGGACAAGGCCTGCGAGATCCAGACGAACGCCATGGCAGGGGGCGCGAAGCTCGTCCTCCCCGACCCCGAGGTCTGCGAGCTCACCGCCCGCCAGCTGACCGGGGAGGAGCACGGATCCGACTTCCAGGACGACCGGGCCTACGACCTCGCCTGGTCGGCACTGCTCCGGCTCCTCGACCGCATCGCCCCCGGTTACCAGGACTGACGGGAACGCGACCGACAGGACCGTGCTCAGACCGTTCCGCGTGGCCTGACCAAGCCGCTCTCGTAGGCCAGGATCGTGGCCTGCACCCGGTCCCGTAGGCCCAGCTTGGACAGCAGGGCGTTCACGTGGGTCTTCACGGTGCCGGTGGTCACTCCGAGGGCGGCGCCGATCTCGGCGTTCGTCAGGCCCGACGCGATGTGCAGCAGGACCTCGCGCTCGCGTGGTGTGAGGGAGGACAGCACCCCCGTCACGGACGGCGGCTGCGGCGCGCCCTGGGCGAAGGTGTCGATGAGACGGCGGGTCACGGTCGGGGCCAGGATGCCCTCGCCGGTGGCGACCACGCGGATCGCGGACAGCAGGTCCTCGGGCAGGGCGTCCTTGAGCAGGAATCCCGAGGCCCCGGCGCGCAACGCCTCGTACACGTAGGCGTCGAGGTCGAAGGTGGTCAGGACGAGGACGCGCGGCGGCCGCTCCTGCGCGGTGATGAGACGGGTCGCGGTGAGCCCGTCCATGCCGGGCATGCGGATGTCCATCAGGACGAGGTCGGGCGTCTCGGCGGCGGCGAGCTCCACCGCCGACGCCCCGTCACCGGCCTCGGCGACCACCGTCAGATCGGGTTCGGCGTCCACGATGGCGGCGAATCCGGCGCGGACCACCGCCTGGTCGTCGACGACCATCACGCGTGTGGTGATGGGAACACCTCCTGGACGGGCACCGGCGGGCTCGGCCGGATCGACAGCAACACCCGTACCGTACCTGTCTGTTCGAGAGTGATCCGTCCGGTGCCCGCCCCCGCCCCTGTCCCTGTCCCCGTCCCCGTCCCTGTTCCCGTCCCCGTCCCCGTCCCCGTCCCTGTTCCCGTCCCCGTCCCTGTTCCCGTCCCCGTCCCTGTTCCCGTCCCCGTCCCTGTTCCCGTCCCCACCTGTACCTTCAGGCGTTCGGCCACGGGGCCGGTCACGGCCAGCGGTACGCCGGTCACCGTGACGCGCAGGGTGTCCCGCCGTCGGCGTAGCGTGACTCGCGCCGGGCCCTGGTCGCCCGCGCCGAGCGCCGCCTCGACTATCCGGTAGGCCGACAGGGTCACGGAGGGTGGCAGGTCCTGCGCCGCCTCCGGCAGGCCACGCAGTGTCACGTCCCTGCCGGCCGCGCGTAGGGTCCGGCACAGGGTGTCGAGGTCCGCGGCGGTGGGCGCCGGGGCGAGCCCCCGCCCGGGGTCCTCCGAATCCTCCGCCTTCCCCAGGCTGTGCAGGAGTTCACGCATGGCGGCGAGGGCCGAACGGGCCCCGGCGGCCACCTCCTCCAGTCGTCCCTGCCGGGCCTGTTCGACGAGTGCCGCCGTGGGGTGCAGGACCGCGTCGTGCAACTTCGCCGCCAGTCGCCGCCGTTCGGCGTCCGCGGCCCGTTCCGCGTGCCACAGCGCGCCGGCCAGCGCGAAGTCGTCCCAGGCGAGGATCCGCAACCGGCGGCGTCGCACGGCGAGCCCGGCACCCCACAGGCCGACGAACACGACGACGAGCGCCATGGCCAACGGCACGAACATCACCAGGGCGGCGAGCCAGGTCGAGTCCTCGCCCTGCAACTCGCCGTCCGCGCCCGCCGTCGCGACCAGGGTCCCGGAGAGCGAGAGCGCCGCCGCGCACCACGCGGGCCAGGTACGGGCGGCTCCCCGGCCGTAGACCGCCACCGCGTACACCGCCAGCAGTTCCACAAGCGCTCCGCCGGCGAAGAACTCGGACTCCCGGGACGGCAGACCCGCCCCGACAACCGCCGCCGGCCACAGCCACGACGTGGCCAGCACGCCGAGGAACGCCGGCCACGGAGCGCGCCGCCGCCACAGCAGCGGCACCGCGTGAGCGGTCAGCAGCACGGCCACGACGAGCAGGCCGGGCAGCGCGGCGCGCAGGCTCGCGCCGGTCCAGTCCTCCGCGGTGACCAGGGCGAACACCAGGGGAAGGAGCGTCGCCGTGCACACCAGCGCGGGGTCGGCCAGCCGCTGCTCCCGCAGCACGTCGCGCCGACCCGCGCCCACGCCCACGCCCTCGCCCTCGCCCTCGGGCGGACCCCACGGTCCCGTGACGTCGGGCAGCGTGGCCCTCACCCGCCAGCCCCCGCCGGGGGCGGGGCCCGCCGTCAGTTCCCCGCCCACCGCCGCGGCCCGCTCCTTCATCCCCGCGACGCCGCGCCCGGAACCGAGGCCGCCGACTCCGTCCGGCGCCGCGCCGCGCGGGGGAGCGTTGTCGACGCTCAGCTCCAGGACGCCCTCCCCGCGCAGGACGCTGACGCGCGCGGCGGAGCCCGGGGCGTACCGCAGGGCGTTCGTCAGGGCCTCCCGGACGATCCCGTGGACCGCCTCGGCCGCCGGACCGGCCAGGTCGGCGGGGAGCACGGCGTCGATCGGACGCCCCAACCGGCCGAATCCGGCGATGAGTTCCTCGATGCGCGCCGTCATCGGACGGGGATCCGGACGGTCGACGTCGCGCAGCAGACCGACGAGCCGTTGCAGCGCCGTCAGGGTCTCGGTGCCGGTGTGCTCGGCGAACGACAGCGCCTCGGCCGTCAACTCGGGCCTGCTGCCGCCCAGTCTGCGCGCGGCGTCGGCCGTGATGACGACGGACGTCAGGTGATGGGCGCTCACGTCGTGCAGTTCGCGGGCCAGCCGCCGCCGTTCGGTGTCGCCCGCCCGCCGCCGGGTCTCCTCCGCGCCGGCCAGCCGGCGGGTCGCGAGGAGCCGCCCCTTGAGCCACTGCCGTCGGGCCTCACCGAGTCCCGCGCAGACGGCGTACACGAGCGCGCCGAGCGCCCACTCCGAGGCGAGCGCGGGCCGGACCCCGAGGTGGATGAGGGACAGGAGCCACTCGACGCCCACGGCCGCGGCGAGCGCGCGCACGGTCACGGGCACCGGGCAGCGGACCGCGACCGAGTACAGCGCGATCGGCGCACCCATCCCGAAGTAGCCGTCCTGCCAGGCCAGTTGGCCCAGCAGGAGGGCACCGAGGCACCAGGCCAGGGTCCGGACCGGCGTCTGCCGTCGTCGGCCCAGCGCGGCCGTCTCGGCGACCACCGCGCCCAGGACGGCGACAAGCGCGGCCGCCCCGGGCGGCTCCGCGCCGGCCGAGCCGACTCCGGGCCACAGCCAGGCGATCTGTCCGGTCGCGAGCAGCGCGGGGAGCAGCCAGTTGCGTAGCGTCGTCTCCATATCGGCACGAGCGTAGGGCGGGGTGCGACGGCGCGGCACCGGCCCCAGGTACGAGGTCGCTCTCTACCTTCCGACAGAGTCGCCCTTCGTGCCCGCGGCCGATGTGGGGACACGGGCCCGCGGGGAGGCTTGTCCCCATGACGAATCCCCTCCCCGAACTGCTCCCCTACCACCGCATGGCTCGCGCCTCGGTACGCCATCGATGGTGGCGGCCCGTGCTGGGCACCGGGTTCATGGCCGTGGCGTGCGTGATCGCGGCCGTACTCGTCTACGGCCTCGGCTCCGTCCTGGGAGCGGCCAAGGGGTATCCCGAAGCCCCGGACGGAACGGTCGAGTTCGGTCCCGTCTCGGGCACCGCCCTCGACCTGCTGGCGATCGCCTCCGCCCTGCCCGTCGTCCTGCTCGCGGTGCGCTGGATCGGCCGCCGCCCGGCGGGCACGGTCTCGTCCGTGACGGGCGGACTGCGGTGGCGCTGGCTGGGGCTGTGCGTGCTGGCGGCCCTCCCGGTCCTCGCCGTGACCACCGGGGTCATGCTCCTGCTGCCCATGGACGATGCCGAGCCGTCGCGGTGGGCGGGCTGGGAGGTCTTCGGCCCGGCCCTCGCCATGCTGATCGTCCTGGTGCCGTTGCAGGCGGCCGCCGAGGAGTACGTCTTCCGCGGCTGGCTCACGCAGGCGGTCGGCGGCTTCCTGCGCTCTCCCTGGTGGGCGCTCGTGCCCCAGGCCGTCCTGTTCGCCGCCGCCCACGGCTGGGGCACCCCGTGGGGCTTCGCCGACCTGACCGTGTTCGCGGTGGTCGCGGGCTGGCTCACCGTGCGCACCGGCGGGCTGGAGGCGGCGATCGGACTACACGCCGTGAACAACCTCCTGGCCTTCGGCGTCTCGGCCGCCGTCGTCGACGGCCTCAAGAGCGACGAGACCGCCGCGGACCTTCCCTGGCAGCTCGTGGCCGTCGACCTGGCCGGCATCGCCCTGTACACGGCTGCCGTCCTCTGGCTCGCGCGCCGCCGCACACCGACCCGCGCCGTCCCCGCGCCGTCACCGGTCCCGCCGCCGCTGCCCTTCTCCGCCGCGTATCCCCCGTTTCCTGCCGCGTATCCCCAGGGTCCCGCCGCGTACCTCCAGGGTCCCGCCGCGTATCCCCAGGCTCCCGCCGCGTATCCCCAGGGTCCCGCCGCGTATCCCCAGGGTCCCGCCGCTCACATCCCTGTCCCCGGCGGGCCGGTCCCGGTGCTCCGTGACCCGGTGCTCCCGGACCCGGTTCCGTGCACCGAACGCTCGGGCAGCTGACAGGACGCACGCAGCCGACCGATGTGCCCGCCAAACGGGCCGGTTCCTCGCGGCGTAGTCCGGGGATGCGCCGCTCCCCGACGACTCTCAGCTCGCTGTCCTGCGGTGACATGCGCTCACGCCAGCCGCCCAGAGTCATGCCGAAGTGGTTCATCGTCGCCATGCGGGCCATCGTCGTCCAGTGCCCCGCGGAGTCGTCGCACGTGGCCTGGACCAGTTGCATACCCTCGGTGCCGCCAGGCTCGAAGGTGGGAACAGCAGTACCACCCGGCCACCCTGGCCACCCTGGCCCTGGCTTCTGTGCCAAGCCTTGACCCGCTGGGCCGGGAGGTGCAGTCTCCGTTAATGCGTATTATGTAATACGCATTAACGGAGGGGGGAGGCCACGGTGGAACCCAGGAAGCGGCCCGGCCGGACGCCCGCGCCGACCGGACGTACGGCTCGGCCCCGGCAGGCCGAGGTGGCCCGGCTCGCGGGAGTGTCCCAGGCGACCGTGTCCCTGGTGCTCTCCCCGAAGCCCGACGGCAAGGGCCCCCTCATCTCCGAGGAGACCCGCCGACGGGTCCTGGAGGCGGCCCGCAGTCTCGGTTACGTGCCCGACCCGGCCGCCCAGCGGCTGGCCGCGGCCCGCAACAACCTCCTCGGTGTCTTCAGCTTCACCGCCACGTTCCCCACCGATGTGCAGCACTCGTACTACCCCTTCCTGGTCGGCGTGGAGTGCGAGGCGGCGGCGCTCGGCTACGACCTGGTGCTGTTCACCGGGTCCAGCACCGGCGGCGCGGGGGCCGCGCGTCCCGACGCGCTGAGCCGGGTCCGGCTCGCCGACGGCTGTCTCTTCATGGGCCGGCACACACCCCGGGCAGAGCTCAAGCGGCTGGTCGACGACGGTTTCCCGGTCGTGCACCTGGGCCGCCGCGAGGAGTTGGAGGGCGTCGCGTGGGTGGGCGCGGACTATGTCGAGGCCACCCGTGACGTCGTGGGCCATCTGGCCGGGTTGGGGCATCGGCGGATCGTTCTCGTCCGCGAGGACGACGACGCGCCGGCCTCGGCGGACCGTCAGCGCGGCTTCCTGGAGGGGTTGGAGGCGGCGGGTCTGCCCTACGGGCCCGCGGCCGTCTTCCGGTCCGCGGATCCGCAGCGGGACCTCACGCCCGAGCGGCTGCGGGCCTGGGCCGACGAAGGAGTGACGGCCTTCGTCGTGGAGGAGACCGACACCGGGGCGGCCTGGCGCGGACTGCTCTCCGCCGTGCGCGGGGCGGGCCTCGCCTGCCCCGCGGACGTGTCCCTCGCGCTGCTCGGCAGCCCGCCCTCCGATCTGGCGAGCGAGCCCGTGCCGACCGGATTCGACATTCCCCGGCCGCAGTTGGGCGCGGCGGCCGTACGGCTGCTGGCCTCGCTCGTCGCGGGAAAGGGAGAGGGAGAGGGAGAGGCAACGGGGGAGCGAGAGGCGGCGCGGGAGCCGCTCGTCAGCTGTGTCTTCCGGCCGGGCCCGACGACCGGACCGCCGCCTGTCCGTCCCTGAGCACGAGCACGATCCGTACGAACCTCACCCGGACCTCCTCCCCTCTCCCCACCCTCCCCTGTCATGGACCTGATCTAGCAGCAAGGAAGCCCGTGTTATCCGAAGCAGACATCCTTGTCGTGGGCGGCGGCCTCGGTGGCGTCGCCGCCGCACTCGCCGCCTGCCGGGCCGGACGCAGCGTCGTGCTCACCGAGGAGACGGACTGGATCGGCGGCCAGCTCACCAGCCAGGCCGTACCGCCCGACGAGCACCCGTGGGTGGAGCGGTTCGGCACGACCGCCTCGTACCGGCGGCTGCGTGAGGAGATCCGGCGGTACTACCGCCACTGGTACCCGCTGCGGGCCGAGGCCTTGGCGCTCACCGACCTCAACCCGGGAGCGGGCCGCGTCAGCAAGCTCTGCCATGAGCCGCGGGTCGCCCTCGCCGTCCTGGAGGGCATGCTCGCGCCCCATCGTGCGGCGGGCCGGCTGACGGTGCTCACCGAGCACCGGCCGGTCTCCGCCGAGTCCGACAGCGATCTCGTCCGGTCGGTGACCCTGCAGGACCTGCGCGACGGGACGCTTCGCACCCTCACCGCGCGTTACGTCCTGGACGCCACCGAGACCGGCGAACTCCTCCACCTCGCGGGCGTCGAGCACGCGAACGGGGCCGAGGCGCGCGCCGAGTTCGACGAACCGCACGCCCCCGACGAGGCCCAGCCCGACAACCAGCAGGGCATCACGGTCTGCTTCGCGCTCTCCCACCACGAGGGCGAGGACCACACGATCGACCGCCCGGACGACTTCGACTTCTGGCGCGCCTACCGGCCCTCGTTCTGGCCCGGCCCGCTGCTCGGCTTCGAGGCGCCCGACCCGCGCACGCTGGAACCGGTGGCGCGGACCTTCGTACCGAATCCCGATCTCGACCCGCTCGGCGTCTCCGCCGACCAGAGCGCCGACGCCGGCGACAAGGAGTTGTGGGGCTTCCGCCGTGTGCTCGCACGGAAGCTGCACGTGCCGGGCGCCTTCGACTCCGACATCACCCTCGTCAACTGGCCGCTCAACGACTACTGGCTCAAGCCGTACATCGGCCAGGAGGCCGAAGCGCTGCGCGAGGCACGACAGTTGTCGCTGTCGCTGCTGTACTGGCTGCAGACCGAGGCCCCGCGTCCGGACGGCGGCACCGGCTTCCCGGGCCTGCGGATCCGCCCGGACGTGACCGGCACGGCGGATGGGCTGGCCAAGGCGGCCTACGTCCGCGAGTCCCGCCGTATCAAGGCCGTCACCACGGTCACCGAGCACGACGTGGCGATCGACGTCGTCGGCCCGTACGGCGGCACCCGGCACCGGGACTCCGTCGGCGTGGGCGGGTACCGCATCGATCTACATCCCTCGACCGGCGGCGACAACTACATCGACATCGGGTCGGTGCCCTTCGAGATCCCCCTCGGCGCACTCGTGCCGCGCCGGGTGCGCAATCTGCTGCCCGCCGGCAAGAACATCGGCACCACCCACATCACCAACGGCTGCTACCGGCTGCACCCGGTGGAGTGGAACGTCGGCGAGGTCGCCGGTGCGCTGGCCGCGCACTGTGTGGCCGAGGACGTCGAGCCGCACCAAGTGCAGGCCGAGGACAAACGGTTCGAGGACTTCGCGCGGCTGCTCGACCGCGACGGAGTACAACGCCACTGGCCGGACGTACGCGGCTACTGAGGACGGCCACGCGGCTGCTGATCGCCCCCGCACACGGACGGTACTGACGGCACGGACGGTACAAGGAGGTGCCCCGACATGAGCTCTGCCATCAACCCTGGCATGAACACATCCCGCATACGCGTCGGCATCGACGTGGGCGGAACCTTCACCGACGCCGTGGCCGTGGACGCCACAACCCTCGAACTCCTGGGGCAGATCAAGGTCCCCACCAGCCACCACCACGCGGACGGCGTCGCACACGGCATCGTCGAGGCGCTCGACCGGCTCCTGGAGCAGACCGGCTGCGCCCCGACCGACGTCGCCTTCCTGGCGCACGGCACGACCCAGGCCACCAACGCCCTTCTGGAGGGCGACGTGGCGACCGTCGGACTGATCGGTATCGGGACCGGCCCCGCGGCGGTGTTCACCCGCCGCCTCGCCTCGTTCGGCAAGCTCGAACTCGCCCCCGGCAAAAGGCTTCCGCTGGCCTACGCGCATGTCGCCGACCCCGACGACACGGCGGCCGTCCGGCACGCCGTCGAGCGGCTCAAGGAGGACGGCGCCCAAGTCCTCGTCGCCAGCCAGCCGTTCAGCGTCGACCGGCCCGAGGGCGAGCAGGCCGTCCTGGACGCGGCACGGCCGTACGGGCTGCCGATGACCGCCGCGCACCGGATCACCTCGCTGTACGGGCTGCACAAGCGCACCCGCACCGCCGTGGTCAACGCGGCGATCCTGCCGCGCATGCTGGCCACCGCCGACCTCGTCGACGCCTCCATCACCAAGGCGGGCGTGACCGCGCCCCTGATGGTGATGCGCTGCGACGGCGGCGTGATGGCGCTCGACGAGATGCGCCGCCGACCGCTCCTGACGGTGCTGTCGGGACCGGCCGCCGGAGTCGCGGGGGCGCTGATGCAGGAGCGGGTGAGCGAGGGCGTGTTCCTGGAGACCGGGGGCACGTCGACCGACATCAGCGTCGTACGGCGCGGCAAGGTCGCCGTCCGGCACGCCACCGTTCTCGGCAAGACCTCGTATCTGAACGCCCTCGACGTGCGCACGGTCGGGGTCGGCGGCGGCTCCATGGTGCGGATCGGGGACGGCCGGCTGACCGGCGTCGGACCGCGCAGCGCCCATATCGCGGGGCTGCCGTACGCCTGCTTCGCCTCCCCCGACCAGTTGCGTGACGCGCGTGTCGCCACCGTCCGGCCCCTGGACGGCGACCCCGACGACTACGTCGTGCTCGACGCGGCGGGCGGGCGGTTCGCCGTCACCATGACCTGTGCCGCAGGCGCCCTCGGCCGCGTCCCCGAGGGTGACTTCGCCCACTGCGACCCGGAGACCGCGCGCGCCGCGCTCGCCCCGCTGGCCGCCGTGCTCGGCACCGACGTGGCGACCGCGGCCACACGGATCCTCGACGCGGGCGTCGCCCAGGTGAGGACGGTGGTGGACGCCATGATCCGCGACTACCGCCTCGACAAGGACACGGCCGTTGTCGTCGGCGGGGGCGGCGGGGCCGCGTCCGTCACCCCGCACCTCGCCCTCAGCAGTGGCATGGAGGGGCGGATCGCCCGGCACAACGAGGTGATCAGCCCCATCGGCGTCGCCCTCGCGCTCGTCCGGGAGCAGGTCGAGCGGATCGTGCCCGGCGCCTCGCAGGAGCAGATCCTCGCCGTGCGGGCCGAGGCGGAGCGGGCGGTCGTGGCCCAGGGGGCCGCCGCCGAGGGCGTCGAGGTCGAAGTCACCGTCGACCCGCAGACCAGCACCGTGCGCGCGGTCGCCACCGGCGCCACCGAACTGCGCACCCAGGACCGGGCCCATCGCGCCGACGACACCGAGCGGCTGCGTGCCGCGGCGGCCAGTCTCAAGGCCGACCCGGCTGCCGTCCACGTCCTGGCGGGCACCGCCGCCCACACCGTCTACGGGACGGAGACGCACCGCCGCCTGCGGCCGACCCGCCACGCCGTACGGATCGTCGACATGGACGGCGTCGTACGTCACCACGCCGCCGACGCCCACGTGGAGACCACCACCGTGGCCGGCGCACCCGAGGTGCTCGCCCGGCTGGTGGGCGAGTCCACGTCGTACGGCGACGGCGGGGTGCGCGCTCCCGCCCTGCGGCTGCTGCTCGGTTCCCGGATCGCCGACCTGTCCGGCGTCCTCGATCCGCAGCCGCTGCTCGCGCTGGCCCACAGCGAGTTGCGGACCCGCGCGGCCGACGAGCCGGTGGTCGCGGTCCTGGAGGTGCGGTCATGACGGTCACCGAACTCACCTGCGTCGACGACGTCGAATGGGGCGTGCGACTGCTGGCCGCCACCCCCACCCACGAGGGGCGCGACCCCGAGCTGCTGCGCCAATGGGCCCGTAGAGCCGATGAGTTCGGGTCCCGGCTCGCCCCCGTGCCGTCCACGGCTCGCGTGGTCGAGCGGGGCGACGGTCTGGAGCGGATGCTGCTCGCCCGCTACACGTCACGGCCCCCGACGGTCGAGCTGTACACCGACACGCTCGCGCTCGCCGAGGAACTGGTCGATGCGCGCGGCTGGCGTGCCTGGTATCCGCCGGGCTCGGTGCGGGCCGCCGCGCTCGCCCACGAGGCCGTGCACGCCCACCTGCACCACGGTCCGGCGAAGGCCGCGCTGAAGCAGGCGCTCGGCCACACCGTGCTGCGTCTCGGACGGCACCGCGTGGCCGGGCATGTCGCCGGCGCCGAAGAGGTCGCCGCCCATGCCTACGCCAGAACCGTCTGCGGGCTCGGCCGCAGCCCCCTGCTCCTCACCGCCGCGCTGCGCGCCGAGCTCACCCGGCCCGGGACTCCCGCTCCGAGAAGTCCCGCTCCGAGAAGAGAGAACTGACCCATGGGCGTCGTCATCCTCCTCGTCATGGCCGCCGGTGTCGGCCTGATGCTCACCCGCAGACTCCCCACCGCCTTCGCGCTGGTGCTGCTCGCCGTCGTCATCGCCTTCCTCGCCGGGGCGCCGCTCACCGGCAAGAACAGCGTGCTGGACACGGTTCTCCAGGAGGGCGCGCCGACCCTGGCGGCCACCATGATCGCGATCATCCTGGGCTCCTGGCTGGGCAAGCTCCTCGACGAGACCGGGATCGCGGGCACGCTCGTCCGCAAGATCGTCGAGTTCGGCGGCGACCGCCCGACCGTGGTGGCGCTCGGCGTCCTCGCCGTGTCCGCGCTCGTCGGTACGGTGACCGGCTCGGCGCCCGCCGCCATGCTCGCCGGGATCATCGGCATCCCGGCCATGATCGCCGTCGGCGTGCCCAAGGTGACCGCCGCGGGCACGGTGCTGATGGGCATCGCCGTGGGCATCCCCTTCGAGCTGCCGCTGTGGCAGTTCTTCTCCACCGCGCTGGAACTGCCGGTCCCGACCGTGCGCGGCTTCATGGTGAAGCTGTTCCCGTTCGCGCTCGTCGCCGCCCTCGCGTTCGTCCTCGTCGAGACGCGAAGGCGGGGCACGGAACACGCCTGGTCGCTCAAATCCGTCGACTCCCTTGATGGGAAGCCTCGTTCACGCCGCCAGGAGCTGGGCGACGCGCCCTGGTACGCGCTGCTCGCCCCCGCCGTCCCGCTCGTCCTCGCCCTGGGCTTCGAACTCGCCATCATTCCCTCGCTGTTGGCGGGCGTGCTGTACGCGCTGGTCACGACCACCCGGCCCCGCGAGATGAACAAGCGGCTGCTGCGCACGCTCTACGGCGGTTTCGAGGTGGCGGCCCCGCCGCTCGTCCTGTTCATCGCCATCGGCATCCTGCTCGCGGCCGTGAAGCTGCCGGGTTCCGTGGAGGCACTCGAACCGCTGGTCAAGGCCGTGAGTCCGCAGAACCCGGTGCTGTTCGTCCTCGTCTTCACACTGCTCGTCCCGCTGTGCCTCTACCGCGGTCCGCTCAACGTGTTCGGGCTCGGCGCGGGCATCGCCGGCGTCCTCATCGCCGCCGGCGTCTACCCCGCGGTCGCCGTCCTGGGCATGGCCACCTCGTACAACCAGGTCTTCGGCGTCGCCGACCCCACCAGCACCCAGACCGTGTGGAGCGCCCAGTACGCGGGCGTCACTCCGCAACAGGTGATGGTGCGCACGCTGCCGTTTGTGTGGGCAGTCGCCCTCGGAGGCCTGTGCGTCACCGCCGCCACCTACCTCTGAGCCCTTCTGCCGTTCCTGCCGTTCCTGCACGTTCCTGCCATCGGAGCCCCCCATGCCCGACCACCACCTCGACCGGCGTCTCCTCCTGCGCGCCGGCGCCGCCACCGGAGCCGCTCTCGCCGTCGGGACGGCCCTGGGCGCCCAGCCGGCTGCCGCGGCGCCCGGCGGATTCCCCGACTACACCTACGTCCGCACTCTTCTGACGCCGTCCCAGCTGAAGTACAACCCCACCGGCGAGATCATCTTCCCGTGCATCCGGGGCGTCTACGACAAGCTGAGCTCCCCGCTCGGCCGCTACTACCTGTACTACGCGCCGCACGACCCGCCCGGCGGGATCTGCCTGGCGTACGGCGACTCGCTGGAGGGGCCGTTCACGGAGTACCCGTCGAACCCGATCGTCTCCAACAACTGGTCGGGGCACTACTCCGTCAGCCATGTATCGTCGCCCCACGTCCTGTGGAACCAGGACGTCAAGGAGTTCTGGCTGTACTTCCACGGAGAGAACTACACGACCCGCCTCGCCCGCTCGGCCGACGGGATCCACTTCACGTACGACAAGGTCGTGCTGTCGAAGTCCATGCTCCCGGCCGGCACCACGGAGACGTCGTACGCCCGGGTCTTCCGCCACGACCTGCCCGCACGCGACGCCCGCTACGTGATGCTCTTCATGCTCAACAACACCACCGACCACCGTGACATCCACTGGGGTTGGTCCGCCGACGGCCGCACCTGGACCTACGACCAGCAGCCGCTGATCCGGCACAGCGACGTCGGCGCCGTGAACGTCGGCGGTCCGCACCTTCTCCACCGCAACGACAGCACCTACGTCGTCTACAACAAGGACAAGTCGAGCGGCGGCGACATCATGATCACCGAGGTCGGCAACGACTTCGGCAAGCGCACCCACCTCGGCCTCTTCTACAACTCCCGCAGCGCGGCTCCGGAGGACGGGCGGGCCGCGGCGCCTTCCTTCGGCACCGACGGCGGCGTCCCGTACATGATCTACGAGGCGGGAGAGCGGCTCTCGGGAGCCATCGCCGTGGCCCGGGGCTGACCCGGCAGTTCGACTCCTCGGTGACGACCGTGCCGCAATGCGGCACGTCACCGAACCGCCGCCCACAGCCGCCGTGTTGCTGTGTTGCTGTGTCACGACTGTGCCACGGCGGTGTCCTGAAGGGCCAACGGCGGTGTCCTGAAGGGCCGACGGCCGTGACCTCAGGGCTCTGCGGCCCCTCATACCCAGTGTCCTACTCAGATGTCTTGCTCGAAGCAAGATCGGGAATCCGGCGGAAACGCCGCCGGCGCCCCACTACCCCACCCCTCGGAAGGAACCACCCCTGATGAACCGCCACCTGCGCAAGGCCGTTTTCGCCACCGTTGCGATCACTGCCGGGCTGCTGATGACGGCGTGCCAGAACGGCACTGACGCCGACTCGTCCGGCAAGAGCGAAACGGGCGCCGCGGCGGACGCGGAGAACGCGTCGAACTCCAAGAACTCGAAGGGTGTCAGCGGGACGTTCAAGGACGGCAAGGTCACCTACCTCGCCTCGGGCAAGTACATCGTGACCGTGACGGGCAAGGACGCCCAGCAGTTCCTGGTGGCCGAGGACACCGAGGTCTACGGCGTCGGCACGATATGCGGCGTGTCCGGGTCCAAGGTGGACGCGCCGTGCACGCTGGACGAGTTGGAGGCGGCCGTCAAGAAGGGCGCCGTGAACGCCGACGTGGAGATGAAGGACGGCATCGCCACCCTGGTGACCGAGCGGCGTGCCGCACAGCAGGACACCGGCTCCGGCTCGTCGTCCGGATCCTCCGGCTCGTCCTCCGGCTCGTCCTCCGGTTCTTCCGGCTCGTCGCCCAGCGCCGGCAGCGGTTCCAGCAGCGGCTCCGACTCCGGCTCCCGCGAGACCGTCGTCGAAGGCGTCAACGGAGGCAAGGGCGTCAACGGAACCTGGTTCGGCAACGTCTCCTACGTGGCGCCGGGCAAGTACACGGTCTCCGACTCGAAGGGCACCGAGCAGCAGTTCCTCGTCTCCGAGGACACCAAGATCCTGGGTTACGACGACATCTGCGATGCCATCAACACGGGCCCGGGCGGCGAGGGCAGCGCCGAGTGCACCGAGGCCCAGCTCGAGAAGGCCGCCAAGAAGGGCTTCAGCGCGGAGGTCGTGATCAGCAACGGCATCGCGACCACCATCCGCGACGACAACTGATCCGCACCGCACACAGAGCCGGTGGACGGCCCCTGCGCCTTGCAGCGGGCCGCCCCTGGCCTACCGGTCATGGGACAGAATCAGTGACCCGCGTCACAGCGAACGGGGCGGAACTGCAAGCCGATTCAGATCAGTTCGGGGTGCGGTTCCGGTTGTTGTGTCGGGGTGGTCTGCGGTTCCGGTTGGGCGAGTGCGGTGGTCCGGACGTAGCCGTAGATCACTGAGGTCATCGCCAGGATGAGGAGCGGTCCGGACACCCACGGATGCTCGGCCATCTGCAGCGGCAGAAAGCGGTAGGACACCAGGAGCGCGGTGAAGACCGTCGCGCCGTGGGCGACCAGCCGGACCCCGGATCGGTCCCAGCCGCGGTCGAACGAGCGCAGAGCCGCCTCGATCGTGAGCGTGAACACCACGCCGGCCACGAGGTCCACGCCGTAGTGGTAGCCGAATCCCAGGGTGGCGCAGAGCGTGGCGATCAACCAGAACGTGCCTGCGAATCGCAGGGTCCTCGGACCCTTCCGGGAGTGGATGAAGATCGCGACGGCCCATGCCGTGTGCAGGCTGGGCATGCAGTTGCGTGGGGTGATCTCGTCGAACGGCATGGGGTGCGGGACGGTGATCGGCGGCGGCGTTCCCGGCCAGAGATCGGCCACCGCCCACTGCGCGGTGGAGTGCGTCTCCGCCCACAGGCTGACCGCCGCCCAGTGCTCGGTGCCGTCGCCGTAGGCGAAGATCGGTCCGACCACCGGGAAGATCATGTAGATGCCCGGCCCGAGCATGCCGATCACCAGGAAGGTGCGCACCAGGTGATGGCCCGGGAAGCGGCCCTCGGCCCCCACGTTGCGCAGTTGGTACAGCGCGACGAGGACCGCGGCCACCGCGAGGTTGCCGTAGACGAAGTCGAGGAAATTGAAGCCGATCGGGCCGGTGGCCGTGACGATCCGGCCCATCACCCACGAGGGGTCGCCCAGCGCGTGATCGGCGGTCGCCACGTACTGGTCGAGCACCCTCGGGCGGGTCGTCGAGGTGATGAGCAGCCAGGTGTCTCCGGCCTTGCGGCCGGCCACCAGCAGCAGGGCCAGTCCGACGCCCTTCAGCAGCAGCACACGTTCCGGGCCGCTGCGGCGCGTGACGGCGATGACCGCGTAGCCCAGAATCACCCACAACGCGCCGGTGCCGAAGGGGTGGCCTTCGGTGACCTTGACGTCGGCCGCCCAACGGACCAGCCAGAGGACGGCGTCGATGCCGATCGCGACACCGGTCGCGATGAACCGTTGCCGCCAGGTGAGCACCACCAGCATCAACGCCATGCTGGCGTACAGCAGAGCGCCCGACTTAGGGGGGAATATCACCTCGCGCACCTGGCAGGTGATCGGCCCCGGCAGGCCGTAGCGATGTGCGGCGAACTCCAGCGCCATGAGGAATCCGAGGGCCG
The DNA here is from genome assembly GCF_040635845.1 of Streptomyces sp. NPDC006872. Lineage (NCBI taxonomy): Bacteria > Bacillati > Actinomycetota > Actinomycetes > Kitasatosporales > Streptomycetaceae > Streptomyces > Streptomyces sp. NPDC006872. The sequence goes on along the minus strand of NZ_JBEYIL010000003.1, from coordinate 505,518 downwards.
CGACACCCGCCACGGCCCAGAGTCTCGCCCGTGGTCGACGCCACACGGAGGACGCCGTTCTCCAGGTTATTCGCGCTGTTCGCGAAGACGCCTTCGGTGTTATACGTATCAATTTCGGCCGCTTTGTTAGATTCTGGTTGTTTCGGGGTGGGTTTCGTTCGTCACCCTCCAGCCGGGGCCGCTCTCTCTGGCATGAAGAGCAGTCCGTCGAAGCAAGACGGAAAGTCAGCTGTCCGGGTTCCGGCGTAGTTCCGGTCTCGTTCCGGAGCCGTTCCGGAGCCGTTTCCGGCCTCGTTCCCGCACGTTCTTCGACCCGCGAGCGAAACACAGCGAATCCGCGCAGGTCAATAGCCGTGTACACCCCGCCGTGGTCGTCGGCAGCAGGTCACGGACCCATGTGGATGTGCGCGGCCCAGAGGGTCGGGAAGCTGGGGTAGCGGTCTCGGATCAGTCCGATCGCGGTATGCACGGCGACGCCGGTGCGGGCGGCGTCGAAGCCGTCCGCGGCGAGTTGCGCGTAGACCCGCTCGGCGATCTCGACGGCGATGGTGTCGTTGATCTGCCACAGCGTGCCGACGACCTGCGGAAATCCGGCGAGCTGGAACGCGGTGACGACGTGGAGGGCCTCGTCGGCCAGGTCGCGCCCGGTCACGGCGGTGGCGCAGGCGGACAGATAGGCGAACTCGGATCGCTCGAGCCGCAGCCGGGAGATCTCCAGCACGTTGAGCGGGTTGGCGGCATGGTCGTGGACCAGCAGGTGACTTCGGTGCGGGTCGTCGGGATCCACACCGGCGTGGCAGGCGAAATGCGCCCAGGGGTGGGCGGCCAGACGGGACAGCACGGCCTGGCGGGTCGCCTCCTCCCCGACCAGGCCCTCCAGCGCGGGAAAGATCCGGGCCAGGTGCTGGTACTCGGTACGGGCGCCCGGCAGATCGCGTGCGCCCGGCGTCTGCGGCATGGCGACCGCCAGTACGCGCGGCAGGCCGGATTCCCCGGACGGCGCCGCACGCCGGGAGTGCTGGGCGCGGGCATGGGACAGCGCACGCACGGTGGGCGTGTACGAGGACACGACGCTGTCCATGACCGTCTCTCGACGCCCGTCCGCCGAGGGCGCCTGAAGATGGCGTCCGGCGGCGTGCAGCGGGAAGTGCGCCAGCGGGCCGCAGGGGATCCACCACATGCGACGCATGCCGGTCCGGCCCGCGGGCTCGGTGCGACCGAGCAGGTCCAGGACCGGTGCCGCCACGTCGTCCCAGAGCCAGGGCAACGTGTCCTCCGCCATGACACGTTCGGCCTCGATGCGTGCGTCGCGCGAGCTGCCGCTGCGCGCCAGAAGGCGGCGCATGTCATGGAGGCGGTCGTGGACGTCGTCGTGGTCGACGTTCGGCAGCTCGCACACCTGGATGCCGTCGACGGTCAGCACGAGCGCGTCGCACCGGTACCGGCTGACGTTGACCATGACGATGGGGCCGCTGTGGGCTTCGGCGGCCAGCTGAGCGGCCTGCGGGGGCAGCAGGAAGCGCGCCAGACCGGGCAGTGCCCGGATCCGGGCGACCAGACCGTCCAGCTCCTGTGCCAGCCGGCGGCGGAGATCCGGGTCGGCCGCGCCTCCGGCGGCCTCGGCGCCGCCGATCAGATGGGAGCCGTCTGTCGTGGAGCCCTCGGTCGTGGAGCCCTCGGTCGTGGAGTCGTCCAGGCGGGCGCACAGGTGGTCGAAGCGAGCCGCCAGGTCCGGGGCGCGCTCACGCAGTTCGGTGAGATCCGTTCGGGACTCCAGGGCCTGCGCCAGCAGCACACCGCGTCCCATTTCGAGCACTTCGACCGCCCGGTCCGGCAGTCCGGCGGCAAGCGCGCAGGCGGCCGCGTCGCTCGCCAGACGTGAGTACTCGGTCATCCATCGCGTCGCATCGGAGCGCAGGAGGCCACGAGCCGCCAGGCGGGGCAGCAGTTCCACGCCGAGGGCGAATCCGCGCGCCGCCTGCTCGGGCCGGCCGATCGCCATCGCGAGCTCGCCCCATTCACGGGCGGCGGACAGCCGGACCGCGGTCGGGGCGGTGCCCCGGGACGCCGCCGCCTCCAGGAGACCGAGCGCCTCCTCGACCTGCCGCCCGTCGACCTGCCGCCCGTTCTTCGCGGTCACACCGTGGATGCTCAGCGGCAGCGACAACGACAGCCGCAGCGACAGCGACAGCGCCAGATTCAGTTCGCATTGCGCCCGGAAGTGATGGTCCTCGGCGGTTCCGTCGACGGCGGTGCGGCCTGCCGCGATGGCCTCCTCCAACGAGGCCGGGTCCCCCGACTGCTCGAAGTGCAGCCGCAGGGAGTTGCCGAGGTTCGCCAGCACGGCGGCTCGGTCACGGCCGCCCGCGCGGGAGGCGAGGTCCGCCATCTCGCGCTCCAAAGCGATGGCGTGCCGCAGACTGCCGAGGTCCTCGGCCCGACGGGCCCTGGCCTTCAGTACGACGGCGAGGTTCGCCAGATGCATCCATCGATTCGGGTGGTCCTCGGGCGTCGCCGCCACCGCTTCCTCGCCCAGCACGATCGCGCGGTCGAGGGCCCGCACGTCTCCCGTCCGGTTGAAGCGCTGGTTCAGCATGCGCAGGAGGGTCGACCGGTAGCGCGGTCCGTCGGGGTGCTCGGCGGGCAGGAGGTCGACGACGGCGCTCGCGGCCTCGATGCCCTCGTCGAGCGCGGTCATGTCCCCGGTGCGGTCGGAAAGCGTGTTGAGCAGGCCACCGAGGTTGTTCAGGGCCGTCTGCCGGATCGGCGTACCGCGCGGCGCCGCCCTGACCGCCCCGCGCGACATGGCGATCGCCTCGGTCAGGACCGACTGGTCCCCGGTGCGTGCGAACTGGTGGCCCAGCAGGAGGGCGGCGTTCACTAGCACCACCGACCGGGCCTGGTCCGAGTCCGGTACGGCCTCCAGCGCGGCGGTGCTCAGCCGCAGGGCCTCGTCCAGCAGGGCGGTGTCGTCCGAGCGCTCGTAGAGCATCCGCAGGGAGTCGGCCAGCCCGCCCAGGGGCACGTACCGCTTCTCGTCCACCGGCGACATCGCGCGGACCCCCGCCCGACCGATGTCGACCGCCTCCCGCAGCTGTCGGACATCGCCTGTGCGCTGGAACAACGCGCGAAGGGATTCGGCGAGGTTGTGCAGGCACATCGTCCGGTCGGTGCTCCCGACGGCGGACTGCTCCGCCGCGCCACGGGCGACCACGACGGCCTGCTGGACGTCGGCGAGCTCCCCCGTGTGCTCGTACAGCCGCTGCCAGGCCATGCCCAGGGTCCTCAGCCGGCCGACGAGCAAGGCGGGACCATCGGCGGCGTCGGCCACGGCATCGGCCACGGCGTTGCGCGCGGCGTGGATCGTCAGCCGCGCGGCGTGCGCGTCGGCGCCACCGTCGAGGTGCGACGCCAGCACCTGGAGCAGGTTCTCCCACGTCGCCTCGCCGTCCGGATTCAAGGGCGGCCCGGGCGGTCGCGGCACCGGCTCGGGCAAGGGAAGTTCGGGCTTCAGAAGGCTCACGAGGACGAGCAGCGCGGTGGCCGTCCGCACCTCGGGCAGGGCGCGTTCGTCGGCGAGAGCCAGCCCCCGCCGCCAGTGCAGCATCCCGACGAGGTGGCACGTCTCCACGATGTCCTGGGTGCGGGTCGTAGCGGCGAAGAGCTCCACCGCCTCGGTCAGGGCGGCAGGGTCGAGCAGGCCGTACGGACCGGCCGCACCGTCGAGTCTGGACCGGACAGCCGTCGCCCACCGCTTCCGCACGCGCCCCCCAACGCCTTTTGCGCGCGGCCGACTTCACCGTGCGCGCCCCTCAACATCAAGTTCCCCTGTGCACGATACGCCGAACGCATAGCGTGACCGCATGACAGATCTGGTCGAGTCCCTGTCCAAGGTCATTCTGCGGGCCAGCGAGGAACTGCTGCGGAAAACCGGTACCTACCCCCGGCCCCTCGTCCACATCCTGGCCGAGGACATGGACCAGCCCTACGTCGGCTTCATCACCTGTCGGCCCTTCTACCGCGGCGCGGACGCGGCGACCGCACTCGCGAACCTGGGACTGTTCCCCTCGGTGCTCATGGCGACACGGCTTGTCGTTGCGTGGGAGGACTGCGACCTGCGCACGGCGTTGGAGCTCCCGGGCGAGCCCTTCGCGAACGGCCTGGTCATCCTCGACGCCGGCTTCGAAGGCCACACCCTGAACTGGCACCCCTTCGACATCGAGGTCGGGGAGGTGAGTCAGCACGGCATACCGCTGGTCATCCCGCACTGGGGCACTCCTGCCCGGGTCGAGGATGTGCAGCTCCTGGCGCCGATCGCCGCACTGCTCGAAACCTGGCGGGAGTTCCGCAGCGACGACATCCAGGAGACGGCGATCGGGCTTCAGGAGGCGGGATACGAGTTCAACATGATCCAGCGATGAGCCGAGCGGCCTCGGCTGCTCTGGCGCGTGGTCGCCGGCGGAGGGGTGCGCGGCCGGCGCTGACAGGTCACCTCTTGGCCATCGACTGGGCCCGACCGTCGGTTGGGTCCCGGGTTTGACACCGGGCCGCCCCCGGACAGATTCGGGGATGCAGCTGCTCTGCAGAGCTGGACACCTCGGAAGCCGACCGCGCACCTGCGACCCTAGCCGGGGGCACTGACAACGCACCGCGCCGCGGACCGGACAGGCCCTAGTCGGGCAGCCGCAGGATGAGCCGCAGGGTGTCGGTCAGTGCGGCGGTGGGGATGGTCGGGTCGGCGATCCGTTGGACGCCGAGTCCGATGCCCAGACCGAGCAGGGTCCTCGCGGCCTGGTCGGCGGGCATGGCCGGTGCGACGCCCAACTCCTGGGCCAGCGCGTCGAGGAGCTGGGCGAGCATTTCGTGGATCATGGCGGCGCGGGCCGCGATCTCACTCCGGAGCTCGTCGTCGTGACGTGCGCTGGTGAGGAACTCGACCTCCAGCGTGGTCCAGGCCTCGTCCCCGATGTGTTCCTCGCCCCATGCGGCGAAGCTCGCCAGGCGATCGTCGATCCTGGCGTCGCGCATGACGGAGTCCGTGAGCAGCGTCAGCTGTTCGGCCCGGATGTCGTCGAGGACGGCCAGGCACAGGTGGTCCTTGCTGCGGAAGTTGGAGTAGACGGCGCCCTTGGAGTAGCCGGCCGCCTCCGCGACGTCGCTGAGCGAAGTGGCGCTGTAGCCGTCGCGGAGGAACAACTGCCGCGCGGTGGCGACGAGCCGCTCGCGCGTGCGTTCCTGACTCTCGGCGCGGCTGAGGCGGGCCATGTCTCGCTCCCTCTCCCGAGCTCCTGAAGCTCTCGGATCCTAACTCCGGTTCGGGCTGTCCAGTGCATTCAGATACCGCTAGTATCCCGATCTCGTCGGTATCCCGAATGGGCGGAGACCTCAGTGACCGCAACGGGCAAACGAACGACCCCTTCCACGGCCCCTTCCACGGCCCCTTCCACAGCTCCTTCCACAGCTCCTTCCGCAGCTCCTTCCGCAGCCCCTGCCGCGCCCCCTTCCACGTCCCCTTCCCGAGGGCTGGTTCTGGGCTGCGGAGGAACGCTCGGCGCCGCCTGGACGATCGGCGCCCTGCACTCGCTCCAGCAGGCCCTGCAATGGGACCCGCGCGATGCCGAGGTCCTGGTGGGCACCTCCGCCGGGGCCGAGGTGGCGGCGATGCTCGGCGGCGGCATCGGCGTGGCGGATCTGCTGGCCGCCCAACTGGCCGGCCAGGACGCCCGGTCCGAGTTGGTCCGGCACTTCGCGGCTCCGCCCCGGGCGATCCCGCCGAGGCCCGCGGCGTTCCCCGGATCGCCGCAGCTGGCGCGCCGCGCACTGCGCCGCAGCGTTCCCATGCTGGCCGGGCTGTCCGGCATGCTGCCGCAGGGGCGGGGCGACAACCGCCGGATGGCGGCCCTCGCGGACTTCCTGGCGCCCGCCGGACAGTGGGTCCGGCATCCGGCGACCTGGCTGGTGGCCACCGACTTCGACACGGGCCGACGCACGGTCTTCGGGCACCCCGACACCCGGCCGGTCGCCCTGCGGGACGCGCTCCGCGCATCCTGGGCGGTGCCGGGCTGGTTCCCCCCGGTGCGCATCGACGGCCGGCGGTACGCGGACGGCGGCATCCTCTCCACCGCCTCCGCCGACCTCCTGGCCGGCCGCGGGCTCGACGAGGTGTACGTCATCGCGCCGATGAGCTCGCGCACGCCCGGACCGCGCCGCGGACTCGGACGGGCGGAAGCGCTGCTGCGCCGTGTCATGACCCGCACGCTCGACGCGGAGTGCGCGGCCCTGCGGGCGACGGGCGTCCGGGTCGTCCGGATCGAGCCCACCGCCGCCGACCTGGAGGTGATGGGCGGCAACTTCATGGACCCCCGGCGCCGCCTGACGGTGCTGGAGACGTCTCTGCGCACCACACGCGCCGTCGTCCGCGACCGCCTGCGGTCGGCCGCCCGGCCCGCCGACGCCCGGACAGGAGCCTGATATGCCCGCCGACCGCCCCACCGCGTCCCTCACCCGCGAGACCCACGACGTCGAAGCGCTGATCATCGGCAGCGGCCTGTCCGGCATCGGAGCGGCGATCAAGCTGCGCGAGGCCGGTGTGCGCGATCTCGTCCTCATCGAGAAGGCGGACGACCTGGGAGGCACCTGGCGGGACAACACGTACCCGGGTTGCGCCTGCGACGTCCCCTCCGCGCTGTACTCCTACTCCTTCGCGCCCAACCCGGAGTGGACGCGTGCCTTCGCCGGCCAGACCGAGATCCGTGCCTACCTCCGCGACACGGCCGCCGCGTACGGCATCACCCCGCTCGTCCGGTTCGGCGTCGAAGTCACCCGGGCGCAGTGGAACCCGCGCGAAGCCCGCTGGCACGTCGAGACCACCCGCGACCGCTACACGGCCCGCTTCCTGATCGCGGCGGCCGGGCCCTGGCACGAGCCGCTGCTTCCCGACATACCGGGTCTGGAGGATTTCCCCGGCGAGGTCTTCCACTCCTCGCGCTGGCGCCACGACCACGAGCTCACCGGCGCACGCGTCGCCGTCATCGGCAGCGGCGCCTCGGCCGTGCAGTTCGTCCCGGCCATCCAGCCGCGGGTCGGCCGGCTGCACCTGTTCCAGCGCACCGCCCAATGGGTGCTGCCCAAGCCCGACCACCGGGTGCCGAGCGCCGAACGATGGCTGATGCGGCACGTTCCGGGAGCACAGCGGGCCCTGCGGAACGCGGAGTACGCGGCGCTGGAGGCCCTCGGCGTCGGCTTCCGCCGCCCGGGGCTGCTGCGGGCCGTGCAGAAGGTGGGCACCCTCCACCTCAGGGCCACCGTCAAGGACCCGCGGCTGCGGCGGGCGCTGACCCCCGACTACACCCTGGGCTGCAAGCGGCTCCTGCTCTCCAACACCTACTATCCGGCCCTGACCCGGCCCAATGTCGGCGTGCACGCCACCGCGGTCGAGGCCGTCCACGGCAGCCGTGTCATCGGCGCCGACGGCAGCGGCGCGGACGTCGACACCATCATCCTGGGCACCGGCTTCCACATCCTCGACATGCCCATCGGCCGACGCGTGTTCGACGCGGACGGCGCCAGCCTCGACGACCACTGGAAGGGCAGCCCGGACGCCTACCTCGGCACCACGGTCAGCGGCTTCCCCAACGCGTTCGTCCTGCTCGGGCCGCACCTCGGCACCGGGCACTCCTCGGCGTACACGGTCCTGGAAGCGCAGCTGGACTACGTGGCGGGCGCGGTGCGCCACTTCCGCTCGGCGGGCTGGGCCGCCATGGACGTACGGCCCGAGGTGCAGGCGGCCTTCGACGCCGAGGTCCAGCAGGCGCTGCCGTCCACCGTCTACAACGCGGGCGGCTGCTCCAGCTACTACCTCGACGGCAATGGGCGCAACAGCTTCAGCTGGCCGTGGTCGACGGGGCGGATGCGCCGACGGCTGGCGGACTTCGACGCCGAGGCCTATGCCGTAACGTCGCATACCGAGTCGCATACCGAGTCGCACGCCGAGCCGCACACCGGCTTGCATACCGACCGGTATATCGATGGGCAATACACACTTGCCAGGGAAGTTAGGTAACCCTTACCGTACGCATTCGCACCACTCAGGGCCTCGGCCGGCACAGCACACCCGGCCGGTCCGCCCGCGGCGAGCGCTTCACCGACGCAGCCTGGCCGTCCTCCCCACCGCCTTGAGGGCCGGGGAGGTACCCCCAGCTGGAACCGCTCACAGGACGGGCCCGTGAATCACTCCCCCTTCGGTCTGTACGACCCTGCCCGCGACCACAGCGCCTGCGGCGTCGGCTTCATCACCCGCCTCGACGGGACGCCGAGCCACGACGTCATCCGCCGGGGCGACGAAGCGCTCCGCGCCATCCCGCACCGGGGCGGCAAGTCCGCCGAGGGCGTCGGCGACGGCGCGGGCGTCAGCGTCGACCTGTCCGTGGAGTTCTTCAGCGCGCTCACCGGTCAGGAACTGCTCGCCGGGCACTTCGGCGTCGCCAACTGTTTCGTGCCGACCGACGCCGGACCCCGCCGCGCCGACGCCGTCGAGCTCGTCGGGCGGTCCCTCGCCGCGCAGGGGTTCGAGGTTCTCCTCGTCCGTGAGGTGCCGGTCGACCACTCCGTCGCCCGGCCCGCCGCCGAGGCCTACCAGCTGCCCATCGTGCAGTGGGTGTTCCGGGCCCCGGAGGGGTGGCAGCGCGATGACGTCGACTCGGCGGCCAACCGCGCCCTGCTCGCCGTCGAGGCCGTCGCCTACGCCGACGACCGGGACCGGTACGCCGGGCTGTACGCGCTGTCGCTGAGCGCGCGCACGCAGGTGCTCAAGGGGCGGCTCAACTCCGGTGAGGTCATCGGGTACTTCCGGGATCTCCGCGATCCCCGGCACTCCGTGCGGTCGCTGTACTTCCACACCCGGTTCTCCACGAACACCGAACCGCATCCGACCATGGCGCAGCCGTTCCGGCTCATGGCGCACAACGGCGAGCTGAACACCGACCGCAAGAACCGGCTGAGCGACGAGGCCCTCGCGCGGGCCCGCACCCGGAGCATCGTGCGGCCGCCCGGGCAGTCCGACTCCAGCCGGCTCGACCAGACCCTCCAGAGCCGGGTCTTCGACGACGGTCTGGACCTCGTCGAGGCCGTCGTGTCGCTCATGCCGCCCGCCTGGGAGAACGACCGCACCCTGCCCGACGCCGTCCGGGACATGCTCGAGTACTTCTCCCTCTACGAGGAGAAGAACGACGGCCCCGCCGCCGTCATCTTCAGCGACGGGGACGTCATCGGCGCCCGCCTGGACCGGCTCGGGCTGCGCCCGCTGCGCACCGTCGAGACCGCCGAGTACCTGATGGTGGCGTCGGAGGCCGGTCAGGTCGCGTTCCCCGACGAGGACGTCGTGCACCGGGGGCGGATCGAGGCCGGCGGCATGCTCGTCGTCGACCACCGCACCGGGCGGCGGATGCGGACCCGCGAGGTGCTCGACGCCCTCGCCGCGCGCCGCCCCTACAGCGAGCTGCTCGACACGGCCCGGGTGAACCTCGACGACCTGCCCGCTCCCGACTACTACCGCGGCACCACGACGCTCGGGTACGACGGCGACCTGACCCTCGCCGGCCGGTACGTGGCGTACTCGCTGAACCAGGAGAGCTTCCGGTTCATGCTCGACCCGATGCTCGCCGACGGGTCGGAACGCATCTCGGCGATGGGCTACGGCAACGCCATCAACGCGCTCAGCGACACCGAGGGCGGCATGGCCAAGTACTTCTCGCAGCGCTTCGCCCAGGTCACGAACCCGCCGCTGGACAGCATCCGCGAGGCCGACGGCATGAGCATGCGGGTCGCGCTCGGCCCCAAGCCGGACGGCACCGGGAGCGCCGGGAGCGCGAGCGGGCGGCAGCTCGTCGTCTCCTCGCCGGTGCTCGGGCACCTCGACATGGTCCGGCTGCGCGACCAGCGGATCGTGCCGCTGGAGCGGTTCGACATGCTCTACGACCCGGTGGCCGGGGACGAGAGCGCCAACGCCGACTCGCTGCGGGCCGCGCTCCACCGGCTCTGCGACGACGTCGAGCGGTTCGCCGGCGAAGGGGGCGGCATCGCGGTCCTCACCGACCGGGCCATCTCGTCGACGCGCGCTCCGCTGCCGGTGATCCTCGCCGTCGCGGCGGTGAACCAGCGCCTCATCGAGACCGGGCTGCGGCTGCGCGCCTCGCTCGTGGCGGAGAGCGGTCAGCTGCTGTCGTCGCACCACGTGGCGACCGCGCTCGGCTTCGGCGCCTCGGCCGTCTACAGCCTCAGCGCGCGGCTGCGCGCCGAGGAGAGGTACCCGAGCGCGCCCGCCCCCGCGGGCGAGGTCACCGACACCGACCGGGCGCTGGCGAAGTTCCGCAAGGCGGCCGAGAAGTCGCTGGCCAAGACCATGGGCCGGGTCGGGCTGTGCACCGCCGAGAGCTACATCGGCGGCGCGTTCTTCGAACCGAACTACCTCGACACCCGCGACGACGTGTTCGCGCGGGCCTTCCCGCACATGGACGCCCCCGTCGGCGGCGTCGGGTTCGCCCGTATCGCGCAGGCCACGACGGACTGGCACGAGCGGGCCCGCAGCGTGGACACAGAACAGCAGATCCCGCTGCTCGGACTGTTCAAGGAGCGGTCGGACGGGGCCGGGCACTCGTTCGGCGTCAACGCCGTGCGCGGGTTCGGCGGCATGACCGAGGAGCAGCCCGAGTTCGGGAGGACGGAGGACCCGGACGCGCTGCGGCTGCTCACGCTCGGGCAGCTCGACGACGCGTTCGGCATCACCGACGCCGCCTACCGCAACACCGGGTACGACGCTCTCGGCGACGCCGAGATCGACGCGTTCCGGATCACCCCCGGGTACCGCGCCTTCCTGCGGACGACCCACGAGGAGCGGTCCCGCCGGCCGTCCGCGCTGCGTGATGTGCTGGCGCTGCCCGCGGACGTCACGGGGCTGCGCACCCCGCAGGACTTCGCCCGCGAGCTCGGCCGGTTCTCCACGACCGGGAACGCGAGCGTCACAGCCCGGGGAGTGGTCGCGTTTGTCGAGGACGGGTCCGTCCGGCTGCGGCTCGCCGCCCCCGGACCCGACGGCGCCGAGCGGCACGCCGCGCTCGCCGCCGGGCTCGCACTCGCGCACCCCGGCGAGGTCGAGACCCTCCGGGCGGACGCCGACGGCGTCACCGTCGCCGCCACCGGCACCGCCGCGCGCCTGCTCGCGCTCCTCGACGACGCCCCCGACAGCGTTCCGCTCGACGCCGTGCAGCCCGCGCACGAGATCACCCGTGCGCTCGCCTCCGGCGCGATGAGCCACGGCGCGCTCGTGGCGACCGCGCACGAGGCCGTCGCGCACGGCACGAACATGGTCGGCGGCCTGTCGAACAGCGGGGAGGGCGGCGAGCACCACACCCGGTACGGCACGATCCGCGGCTCGCGCATCAAGCAGTTCGCGTCCGGCCGGTTCGGCATCTGGGCGGGCTATCTCGCCGACCCGATGCTTCAGGAGCTGGAGATCAAGATCGGGCAGGGCGCGAAGCCCGGCGAGGGCGGTCAGCTGCCCGCGCCGAAGGTCACCGTCGACATAGCGGCCGCGCGCGGCGGCACCCCGGGCATCGAGCTGATCTCCCCGCCCCCGCATCACGACACGTACTCCATCGAGGACCTCGCGCAGCTCATCCACGACTGCAAGGCCGCGCGGGTGCGGGTGATCGTGAAGCTGGTGTCCTCGGAGGGCATCGGCACCATCGCAGTCGGCGTCGCCAAGGCGGGCGCCGACGTGATCAACGTCGCCGGGAACACCGGCGGCACGGGCGCGGCGGCCGTCACGAGCCTCAAGTACGCGGGACGGTCCGCGGAGATCGGCGTCGCCGAGGTGCACCAGGCGCTCGTCGCGAACGGGCTGCGGCAGAAGGTCGTCCTGCGCTGCTCGGGCGCGCACCAGACGGGCGGCGACGTCGTCACATCCGCCCTGCTCGGCGGCGACAGCTTCGAGTTCGGGACGACCGCGCTCATGATGCTCGGCTGCGTCATGGCGAAGAACTGCAACGTGAAGTGTCCCGCCGGGCTCACCACGAACCCCGAGGCCTTCGAGGGCGATCCGCGCGCGCTGGCGCAGTACCTGCTCAACATCGCGCACGACGTCCGGCAGATCCTCGCCCGCCTCGGCCTGCGGTCGCTCCGCGAGGCCCGGGGCCGCACGGACCTGCTCCAGCTCCTCGACCACCCGGCGAGCGTCGGGCGTCTCGACGTCCGTCGTCTGCTCGCGCGCGTGCCCGAGAAGGTCGTCGCGGACCCGGAGTACCTGGAGAAGGACTTCACCACCGACGACGCCCTCATCGAGCGGGTGCGGGCGGCGCTCCTGGAGCGGCGCGAGCCGTCCCTGCTGGTCGAGGGCATCCACCTCGGCAACAGCGACAAGTCGGTGGGCGGGCAGCTCTCCATCGACGTCGAGCGGCTGCTCAACCACCAGCTCACCGTCGGCGCCCCCGCGATCACCACCGACGACCGCGGCCGTCGCCGTCTCGTCGACGACGCCGTCCGGATCCGCACCACCGGGTCCGCCGGGCAGTCGTACGGCGTGTTCTGCAACGACGGCATCAGCCTCGAGCACACCGGCACCGCGAACGACGGCGTCGGCAAGAGCCAGAGCGGCGGGCGGATCGTCGTCCGCGCCCCGGGCGGCGGCAGCGCGCAGCGCGGCGGCAACGTGCTCGTCGGGAACTTCGCGCTGTTCGGCGCGACCGGCGGCCGGACGTTCGTGCAGGGGGAGGCCGGTGACCGGTTCGCCGTGCGCAACTCCGGTGCGACCGCGGTCGTCGAGGGCGTCGGCGACTTCGGCTGCGAGTACATGACCGGCGGCACCGTGCTCAACCTGGGCGGCTTCGGCAAGGGCCTCGGCAACGGCATGAGCGGCGGTTTCCTCTACCAGTACGACCCGTCGGGCGAGCTGGGCGGCCGGGTCAGCGCCGACTCGCTGCTGGTGTTCCCGGTGACCGACACCGCGCACGGCGCCTTCCACGAGGAGGCCGTACGGCTGCTGCTGGCCTGGCATGTCGAGGCCACCGGCTCCGAGCTGGCCGCCCGGCTGCTGCACGACTGGGACACCGAGCGGCAGCACATGTACTGCGGGATGCCCCGGGCGCTGCTCCTCTACCAGGACTCCACGGAGATCCTCGCCGCGGCGACCCGCGGCGAACTCCTCGACGAGCTGGCGACCTCGATCGCGACGGACAAGCTCCGCGCGTTCAAGGTCGACTACCGCGACCGCCGCACCGTGCTCGACGGCCGGGCCCCGGCCTTCGGCGACCAGGGCAGCGACGACATGTTCTCGCTGCTGTCGTCGTACACGGTGCTCGGCGTCGCCCAGGACCTCGCGCTGAAGCGGGTGCCCGGGGCGACCGGCCCGGACGATCCGCGGGTGGCCGAGGCCGTCCGCAACCTCGTCCTCACCGAGGACTTCTTCGTCAAGCAGCGGGTCGTGAAGTACCTGCGCGGCACGCTGGAGCGGTTCGAAGACGGCGAGTTGGCGACCCTCATCGCGATCAAGCGCCTCAACGACTACAAGCGTGCGCTGAAGCAGCGCAACAACCTCAGCGTGGACGCCCCCGGCACCTACGGCTGGATCGTCCACCAGACCACGAAGAACGCCGGCCGCGTCCGCGCCGCCCGGTTCGACGAGCTGCTCGCGAACGCGGCGCTGGAGGACATCGCCTCCCGTCGTGCCCCGCTGGCCCCGACCGAGACGGTGACCGCGTGACCCTCATGCCCCCGACCGGGTCCCTCATCCCGGCCGACGCACCCTTCTCCGCCGCGCAGGAGGCCTGGCTCGCCGGGTTCATCGCCGGCATCGCGGCCGCCGGACGCCGGGACACCGCGGCGGACGACGCGCCCGCCGCGACGATCGACGTCCTGTTCGGCACCCAGACCGGGAACGCCGAGCTCCTCGCCGGCGAGGTCGTCGCCGGGGCCCGCGCACACGGCCTCGGCGGGAACGTCACCGCGCTCGACGACGTCACGCCCGAGCGGCTCGCCGCGATGACCCATGTGCTCGTCGTCGTCTCGACGTACGGCGAGGGCGAACTGCCCGACAACGCCGGGTTGTTCTGGGCGGCGCTCCAGTCCGACACGGCACCGCGACTGGAGGGCCTGCGCTATGCGGTCCTCGGGCTCGGCGACCGCGGCTACGACGACTTCTGCCAGGCCGCGAAGCTCATCGACACCCGGCTGGAGCAGCTGGGGGCGAGCCGGTTGCACGACCGCGTGGACTGCGACGTCGACTTCGAGGAGCCGGCGGCGCAGTGGACGACGGCCGTCCTGGACCGGCTGGCCGCCGAGACCGGAGCGACGGGCACGGGCACGGGTACAGGTACGGGCGCAGGCGCGGCCCCGGTCGCGGTCGGCCCGGCCCGCTCCCCCTGGAACAAGCGCACCCCGTACCGTTCCCGGCTCGCGGTGAACCGGCTGCTGTCCGCGCCGGGCAGCGCGAAGGAGATCCGCCACTACGAGTTCGACCTCGGCGACAGCGGCATCGCGTACCAGGCGGGGGACGCCCTGGCCGTCGTCCCGGTGAACGACCACGCGCTCGTCGACACGCTGCTGGAGCACCTGGGCGCGAGCGGCGCCGAGGAACGCGGGGAACTCGCCGGACGGGAGATCCGCACCCCGTCGAAGGAGCTGATCGCGGAGCTGGCCGAGCGGGCGCCGGCGAGCGAGCTGGCCGCGATCGTCGCGCACGGCGACCGGTCCGACCTGGACTCGTGGCTCTGGGGCCGCGATGTGCTGGACCTGCTGCGGGACGCCGGTTCGGCCGCCCCCGGACTGACCGAACTGCTGCCCCTGCTCCGGCCGTTGCAGGCCCGGCAGTACTCGATCTCGTCGAGCCCCCTGGCCCACCCGGACCGTGTCCACCTCACGGTCGCCTCCGTGCGGTACGGCCGGTACGAGGGCGTCGCGTCGACCTATCTCGCGGACCGGGTCGGCGCGGACGCGGCCGTCGGCGTCTACCTCCACCCCAACGCCTCCTTCGGCGTCCCGGCGGACGACGACGCCCCGATGGTCATGATCGGCCCCGGCACGGGCATCGCGCCGTTCCGCGGCTTCCTGCACGAGCGCGCCGCACGGGGCGCCGCCGGCCGCAACTGGCTGTTCTACGGCGATCAGCACCGCGCCACGGACTTCGTGTACGAGGACGAGCTGACCGAGCTGCGCAAGCGCGGCGTGCTCACCGAGCTGGACCTCGCGTTCTCCCGCGACCAGGCCGAGAAGGTGTACGTGCAGACCCGGATGCGGGAGCGGTCGCGGGAGTTGTACGGGTGGCTGGAGGACGGCGCGCACGTCTACGTCTGCGGCGACGCCTCCCGGATGGCGAAGGACGTCGAGGCGGCGCTGCTGGGCGTCATCGCCGAGCAGCGCGGACGCGGGGGCGACGACGCCGCCGAGTACCTCGCGGACCTGCGCCGGGCGAAGCGCTACGTACGGGACGTGTACTGAGCATGACGGACGACCATCCCGAGCGGCACTGCGCGTTCGAGGGCTGCTGCGGCAGGCGGAACGGCACCGCGCGGCTGATCGACGCGCGGATGCCGGAACTCGCACGCTGCCTGACGCTCTTCCAGTACGTCCAGGCGGTCACCGGCGGGCCGGTCGCCCGGATCGACCAGGCCGGCAGTTACGCGGTCCCGAGCCTGCGGGGCGACGCGTTCGCCGTCCGGCCGGGCTCGATCGCGCTGCGCATGGACGCCGACGGCGTCGCCTCCGCCGTGGTCGCGCGGGACGAGGAGACGGGATCCGTCGCCCTGCATCTGCTCGACGCGGACGGCCGGACCGTGCACCAGGGGCGGCTGCTCTCCGCGGGCGACCGGCTGCTGACCGGCCTGGTCGGCACGATCGACGCCGGGTCACCGGCCGCCCGGCCCACGCCCCCCGAGGTGCCGCCCTGGCAGCACGGCGACCAACTCGCCCAGCTCGACGCGGTCCTGGCGGACGGCGGGGCCGCCCGGCGCGCGGCGTTCGAGGAGTACGGCGGCGAGCACCGGCCGATCGACGTGGACGTCCTTCCCGCCGTGCTCGACCACGTCTGCTCCGTCGGACTCCCCATCGGCGTCGCGGTGTTCGCCCCGGCGGCCATGCAGGCCTGCAACGGCCGCGTCCATGTCACCGACCGGACCGTCGGCGGGCGGGTGTTCGCGGCGATCGAGAACAGCTCGGTGGAGATCGACCTCGCGGGGGTCGGGGCCTGCCATCTGGTCCGGTCCACGGCGGCGCACGGGCCGACGTCGGCGCTCGAACTGGACGACGAGGACGGGCGGTGCGTCGCGGTGATCACGCAGTTCGGGATGGTGGGTGAGCAGGTCCATGAGGCGTGGGAGCAGCTGACGGCCTCACTGCCGGACCGGCCCTAACTCGTCGGCCGTCCGCCGAACTTGTGCCATGGCAGGCGGTGTTGGACGACCGTTGCCCCTGTCGGATCAAGGGACATCTGTGCGATTCTCGTTCGGCCGCCGGTGTACGGAACCGGTGCCGGTAACGGGAAGTCAGGCACGGCATGCAGAAGAGATCAGGCGCCGCCCATGGCGGCGGGCCGGCCAGTCGACGGCGGTTCCTCGGGCTGGTCACGGCCGGGGCGGCCGCCGTCGGCGCGGCCACGGTCGGCCGGGCCGCCCTCGCCTCGGAGCCGACCGTGCCGCCGCGGACGTTCCTCTCGCAGGCGGACATCGACCGCCGCAGGCTGGTTGTCGCGAGGATCCTGGACACCGCCGACCCGGCGGCCGTCGCCGCCTGGATCACCGGCACCGGGTCCGCTCCCGAAGGCGTCAAGCCGGAGATGGACGCCCAGGTCGACGCGCTGGCCGACGCCGCGGCGGCCGACCTGGACGCCGACCGCGACGCGGTCCTCGTCTCCTGGGTGCGCAGCGCGGCGACGCAGCGCACGATATGGGACCGCAAGTACGAGTTCCTGCGCACCGGTTCGGGCGGCGCCGGCACCTTCGGCGTCATCACCGACGAGGTGCGCGCCGCGTACCCCGCCCAGCTGGGCTCGGACCCGCAGTGGGACCCGGACAAGGACTCCCACCGCTCGGTGTGGGAGTCCCTGACCTCCGAGGGCCGCCAGATCGAGATCCTGCGCACGTCGACGGCGCCCGGCGTCTCACGCCATCACCTGGGCTCCGACGCGGACTTCTTCGACACGACGCCCCAGGACTGGACGGACGACGGCCCGGAGGCCGCGAACTACCGGTGGCTGCGCGCGAACGCGGCCCGCCACGGCTTCCTCCAGACGTACACGGCGGAGTCGGCCGCGACCGCGCCGGCGATCAGCGAGGAACGCTGGCACTGGTCGTACGCCCCGGTCTCGGAGGCGGTCCTGGACTTCGTCCGCGCGAACGAGGACGTCATCGCCGCCTCGCTCGACGAACTGTGGAGCTACGACCCGGCGCGGTTCACGTTCATCAAGGCCAACTGGCGCAACTACATGTTCCATGTGAACGAGACGGCGTACTTCGGCTGAGCGGGAGACTCAGACCTCCGTCGTCGTCCGCACCGGTGCGGACGCGGGCGTGGGCGTGGTCGCGGGGCCGGCTTCGCTGAGGCCGTACCGTCCGTGCAGCCTGCGGAGGAAGGCGGGGGCGTACCAGGCCGTTCGGCCGAGGAGGCGCATCGCGGCGGGTACGAGGACACCGCGTACGGCGACCGCGTCGATGAGGATGGCCAGGCCGCTGCCCAGGCCGAACATCTGCATGAAGCTGATCTTCGCCGTGCCGAAGGCGAAGAAGCTCACCGCGAGCAGACAGGCCGCCGCGGTGACGATGCGGCCCGTGTGGCCGAGGCCGTGGACGACGGCGGACTCGGTGTCCTCGCCCTGGTCGTGGAGTTCCTTGATACGGCTGGTGACGAACACCTCGTAGTCCATGGACAGTCCGAAGGCGATGCAGAACATCAGCACGGTCATCGACGTCTCCATCGGCTGCGGGGTGACGCCGAGGACGGCTGCGAGGTGGCCGTCCTGGAAGATCCAGGTCATGGCGCCGAGGGTCGCGCCCAGGCTGACCATGTTGAGGAACAGGGCGCGCAGCGGCTGGACCACGCTGCCGGTGAAGAGGAAGAGCAGGACGAACGTGGTCAGGGCGACCAGGGCCAGGGCCGGCGGGATGCGGCCGCCGACGGAGTCCTTGTTGTCGACCAGCGCGGCGTCCACTCCGCCGACCAGGGGCTGGGACCCGCTGGGCGGTGCGACGGACCGCACCTCCTTCACCAGGCTCTGGGCCGCGCCCGACTTCGGCGCCAGGTCGCTCACCACGTCGATCCGCTGGGCGTCCGGGCGGCTGAGGGCGGTGGCCGCGTCGGGCGAGGCGGGCGTGGCGCGGCCGTCGGTGTAGGTCCCGGTGCCGGCCTCGACGCGGACCACACCGTCGAGGGACGACAGTCGGGTCGCGTACGAGCCCAACTGGGCCTCGGTCACGGGCTGGTCGATGACGACGTGCACGGCCGCGTCGTCGTTGCCGTCGAACTTCTCCCGCAGCACGGACGAGACCTGGCGGCTCCGGGCGTCCTCGGGCAGCACGCGTTCGTCCGGCGTGCCGAGGGTGATGCCCAGCAGCGGGCTCGCCGCGAGCAGCAGCACCGCGAGCACGGGCAGTGCGGTGAGCGCGGGCCGCCGCATGACGGTGCGGGCCAGCCGCCCCCACAGCGGCGTCCGGGAAGCGGGGCGGCCGGGCTTCGCCCACGGGAGCCGTCCGCTGTTGACCCGGTGGCCCAGGACGACGAACAGGGCCGGCATCACCAGCAGCGTGCCGACGGCCGCGATGGCCACGACGCCGACTCCGGCGTAGCCGAACGAGCGCAGGAAGTACTGCGGGAACACCAGGAGCGCCGCGAGCGCGACGGCCACCGTCGCCGCGGAGAACGCCACCGTGCGGCCCGCCGTGTGGACCGTCCGCCGTACGGCGTCGTCCACGCTCGCGCCCGTCGCGAGCTGCTCCCGGAACCGGCTGATCATCAGCAGGGCGTAGTCGATGCCGAGGCCGAGGCCCAGGGCGGTGGTCAGGTTGGTCGCGTTGATCGAGACGTCGGTGACGCTGCCGAGGAGGGCGAGTTCGGCGAACGTGCCCGCGATGGCGACGAGCGCGATGACCAGCGGCAGCAGGGCCGCGACCACGCTGCCGAAGACGAACAGGAGCAGCACGAGGGTCAGCGGCACGGCGATGGTCTCGGCCAGGACGAGGTCCTCGGGCACCTGGGCCGACAGGTCGTTGCCCACGGCCGCGCCGCCTCCGGCCTGGATGGTGAGCCCGCCCTCGTACGGTCCTCCCGTGTACGCGTCGATGACGCTCTTGGCGTTCTTCTCCGCCTGCGTCTCGTCGCCCTTCACATGGGCGAGGACGAGGGCTTCGCGACCGTCCTCGGAACGGAGTGCGGGGCTGTCCGCGTCCCAGTACGAGACGACGTTCTCGAGGTTGCGGTCCTTCCTGAGATCGGCCAGCAGGGCGCGGCCGCTCCGCTCGGCCGCCGGGGTGTCGACGCGGCCTTGAGGAGCTTCGGGGGCCCGGACCAGCAGGACCAGGTTCGTCTCCCCGCCGAACTTCTCCTCGATGGCCTTCGCGGCCCGGGTGGACGGGGAGGCCGGGTCGTCGTAGCCGCCGCCCTTCAGCTTGCCGAACGCGCCCGCTCCGACGGCGCCCATGAGGGCCACCGCCACGACGGCGACGACGAGTACCAGCCGGGCCCGGCGAATCGCCAGCTCGGCTATGCGGTCGAACATGACCGGTCTCCTTTGACAGGAAAGGGGAGAACAGGACTGGCGCCACGGACGAAACTAACGGGAGGAAAGAAAAGTTGGCAGTGTTAGATTTTCTTCATGGCTGTACTCCCCGAACCCGCGACGACGGTCCTGCCCTCCCTGCGCGAGCGGCGTCGGGCCGCCGCCACCCAGGAGATCCTCGACGCCGCCGAGCGGCACATCACCGAGCACGGGCCGCAGGCGCTGTCCCTGCGGGCGGTCGCGCGCGGCCTCGGCATGACCGTGCAGGCGCTCTACCACTACTTTCCGAGCCGGGACGCCCTCGTCACGGCGATCATCGCCAAGACGTACGAGGACCTGGCCGACGCCGTCCGGGCCGCGGTCGACTCCGCGGCGGACGACACTGCGGCCGACGACCGCGACCTACCCAGCCTGGTGGTCGCGGCCGAGGGCTACCGGCGCTGGGCCATCGCCCACCCCGAGCGCTTCCAGCTCCTGTACGGCACACCGCTGCGGGACTACGCGGCGCCCGTCGACGGCCCGACGACGCAGGCGATGCGCCGGATGAGCGTGATCTTCCAGCGGGAGCTGTTCGACGGGTTCAGCACGGCGCAACTCGCCGCCGCCGACACCCCGGCGCTGTCGTCCGAGCTCCGGACGCACCTCTCCGCGTTCCCGCCGGACGGTCCGGACGCCCTGCCGCCGCCCGCGATCGCGCTCCTGCTCAGCGCGTGGGGCCATATGCACGGCCTCGTCGTCCTGGAGGTGTTCGGGCACACCGTCTTCGTCGGCGACCACCAGGCCGAGATCTTCCGCATGGCGATGCGGAACATGCTCCAGGACACCCGCGGCCGGATCCCCACGGCCTGATCCTGACGGTCTAGGGCCGGTCCGTCGCCGTCGGCGGGGCGGCGGCCGTCGGCAGGGTGGTGAGTGCGAAGGACGTGCCGGCCGTCGCCAATCCGTGGAACCACTTGGCGTCGGCCTGCGCCAGACCGATCCAGTTGCTGCCGCTGTCGTCGCCCTCGGGCTTCTGCACGTCGTAGGCGGAGTCGAAGCCGACGTAGACCCGCTCGTTCCGGGCGTCGCGCAGTTCGACCGCGTACGTCATCTCCAGAACGTGGCGGGTCCCGTCGGTCAGGTCGGTGACGATCAGAGGCTTGGTGTCGTACGTCCGGTACACGGTCAGCGGGCTCGTGAGCCCGGCGCTGTCGAAGTACTCCGAGGACAACCGCAGGACCTGGTCCTTGACGGTCAGCGTGCGCCCGACGAGGTCCAACGTGCCGACGACGGGCACGGGCACGGACACGGAAGGGGACGAGGACGGGGACGGGGAGGAGGACGGGTCGGCGGGTGTGGCGGACGGGGGCTGGCTCTGCCTTCCGGCTCCGGCTCCGGCTCCCGTCCCGGTCGCGGCCCCCTTGCCGTCCTCGTGCGCTGTGAGGTTCGCGGTCAGGGCGAAGGCCACCAGGGCCAGGGTCGTCGCGGTCGCGCCCAGCGTGCCGGCCAGGCGGCGGCGGGCCCGGCGTACGGCACGGGCCCGGACCTCGGCGCCGGAGAGCACCGGCGGAGTCTCGGCCTGCGCGGCCAACTCGCGGAGTGCGGTGGAGAGTTCGGTGGAGAGGTCATCCGACAAGGCCGCCCTCCTTCCGCACCGGGTCGACCGCCTCGACCGCTTCAGCCGCTTCGGCCGCCTCGTCCGCCGTCAGATGTCTCGCCAGCGCCGCCCGTCCCCGGGACAGCCGGGCCTTGACCGTCCCCACGGGCGCGCCGGTCTCGGAGGCTACCTGCTCGACACTCAAATCGCACAGATGGTGCAGGACGATCGCCAACCGCTGTGCCTTGGGCAATTGGCGCAGCGCGGCGACGAGCGCCGTGTGCTCGGGGCCGGGCCCCGGTGTGGACTCGGGCGGCGGGGTCCGGCGCACCAGTTCCAGCCAGCGCTTGGCCCGCCGCCAGCGGCTGACCGCCAGCCGGGTGGCCACCGTGCGTATCCACGCCTCGGGCGCCTCGTCGGCGAGGAAGTTCTGCCGCCGGTCCCAGGCCCGGACGAACGCCTCCTGGACGACGTCCTGCGCCTCTCCGTGATCCCCGGTGAACGCGGCGAGCTGCCCGGTCAGACGGGGGAACGCGGCCGTGTAGAAGGCGTCGAACTCGTCTTCGGTCATGCCCCCACCGGAGTCTCGGAATTCCCGTGCAACCTCGCCGACCCGCCGTGCGTACAGGTCACGTAGGTCGCGCCCATCGAAACACAACACAACCCACGGGAAAGACGATGAACACGAGTCTCAGGATCCATCGGCTCCCCTCCGGTCGTCGGCGGCACGACGATTTCGCCTCATACGCGCGGATGAGCTGGCCCCGGCTGGTCACCACCGCGTACCTGCTCACCGGCGACCTGGACCGGGCGAAGGAACTGGCGCGGGACACCCTGGTGGTGGTGTGCGCACGGTGGCGGCGGATACCGCGGGACGACGTGGACTTCTATGCCCGGCGTTCCCTCGTCAAGGGCCATCTGCGCCGGGCCCGCCGCCGAAAGCCCGTGCCCCAGGGGGTGTTGGGGGCCTTGTCCGCGCTGACCGCGCTGTCCGCGGTCTCCGCCCGGCAGCGGGTCGTGCTCGTGATGCTGCACGCGGAGGGCCTGGGCGAGGTCGAGATCGCCCAGTTGCTCGGCTGCTCGGCCGGCACGGTCAAAAGCCTCGCCCAGCGCGGCCTGGCGGTCTGCGGGGCCGGGAGCGCGGGAGGAGGCGGGGGCGGACGCGGGGGCGGGAGCGGTGCCGAGCGGTTGCGCGGGCTGTTCGCGAAGGCCGCCGAGGCCGCCGAGATCGCCGAAGTCATCGACGTCGTCGAGGTCGTCGAACTCGGTGACGACAGCGTCCCGTTCGCTCTGCCCCTCGGTGCGATCGAGCAGCGGGGGCGGGCCCGCCGCCGACGTCGTACCGGCGCCGTGGCTGCCGTCTGCGCGCTGCTGCTCGCACCGACGGCCGTGTTCGCCGCCGAGCGGATCGGGGTATTCGGCGCCGCGGAGTCGTCCGGGCCCTCCTCCGCCGCGGAGGCGGGGAGCCCGGTGCGGATCGTCGCGCCCGGCGAGCGGGTCCAGGTCGTGAAGGGCGTGCAGGTCTGGCTGACCGCCGACGGCGAGCACTGGTCGACACCGACCGGCTCCAACCAGTTCCGCGGGCCGGCCGACGGCAGCACCGAAGGTGCGAAGTCGGGGGTCTCGGCCCAGGCGGAGGCGGTGAACGACAAGTACTTCCTGTCGGGGCTGTATCACGGCCTCGCCGCGGACCCGGGCCGCGTCGCGGTCGCCGTCGGGGACGCCACGGTCAACGGCGCGGTCCTCACCCTGGCGGGCAGCCCGGGCTGGGGCTTCTGGTACTCGAACACCCTGCTGACGGGATCGGAGCTCAAGTCGGTCTTCGCCGAGGGCTTCGACGACACCAGGGGCCGCGAGAGCCGCGCGAGCGGCGAGCGCGGCGCGGACGGTCCGGCCGTCGTCACCGTGTACGACGCGAACGCCAAGGTCGTCGCGCGGACGGACGACCTCAGGTGAAGGGCCTCCCGTTCATGAGGAGTCGGGCGCGGCAGCTGAAACGGGCGGCGACCTCGCACCGGCTGCGCATCCGTGTCCCGCTCCGCCTCCGGCTGCGCCGCACCCGGGGCCGTCGGCTGCGTCGGCTGCTCATCGCCTTCCTCGTGCTGATCGCCGGGCTGTGCACGGCGGCGGTCGTCGCCTACCGGCTGACGGACATCCCCAAGCCGCACCCGGAGACGGTCACCCAGAGCACGGTCTTCACCGACGCCAAGGGGTCCTATCTGGGCCGACGCGGTCCCGTGGACCGTCAGGAGGTGCCGCTCCCGCAGATCCCGCGCTACCTCCAGGACGCGGTGATCGCGGCCGAGAACCGCTCCTTCCGCTCGGACAGCGGGGTCTCGCCGCGGGCCATCGCCCGCGCGGTGTGGGCCTCCCTGACCGGGGGCGAGCGGCAGGGCGGGTCGACCATCACCCAGCAGTACGTGAAGAACGCGCTGCTGAGCCCGGAGCAGTCGCTGTCGCGCAAGGCGCGCGAGGCGCTGATCGCGATCAAGCTGGACCGCACCCGCTCCAAGGACGAGATCCTGGAGGGCTATCTCAACACCGTGTACCTGGGCCGGGGCGCCGCCGGCGTGCAGGCGGCGGCGCGCAACTACTTCGGCGTGGACACCGAGGACATGACCGTCTCGCAGGCGGCCGCGCTGGCGTCGATCCTCAACATCCCCTCGTACTACGAGAAGGCGGGCTCCGACCCCGCGGTGACCGCGAAGCTCAGGCAGCGCTGGGAGTGGGTGCTCGACGCGATGGAGGCGGGCGGCAGCATCACGGCGAAGCAGCGCGCCGACGCCGCCTTCCCGGCGTTCCGGTTCTATCCGCCGGGCACCACCGAGGGACAGCGGCAGTACATGATCGACGTCGCCGGGAAGGAGGCCGCCGACCGGCTCGGCATCACCGAGGACCAACTGGCCCGTGGCGGCTACACCGTGCAGACCACCTTCGACCTGGCGCTCCAGGACGCCACCACCGAGTTGGTGAAGGACCTCAAGGGCGACAAGGGCACCACGCTGCACACCGCGGTCGTGGCGATCGAGCCCGGCGACGGCGCGCTGCGGCTGCTGTACGGGGGTTCGGACTACGCCCGGCAGCCGTTCAACGACGCGGTGAACGGCGCGGTGGAGGCGGGGGACGCGCTGGAGCCGTTCGCCGAGGTCCGGTTGGGCTCCCCGCTGAGCGCCCTGCGGAAGACCGCGGCGCCCAGCCCGCTGAAGCTGGCATCGGCGTACGCGACGGCGGCGGCGAACGGGGTGTACGCGACCCCGTACACGGTCACGAAGATCACCCAGGACGGCCGGACGGTCTACACGGCCCGTCCCGAGACCCGGCGCGGGCTGGACGAGAAGGAGGCGTGGTCCGTGAACGCGGCGATGCACAAGTGGCCGTCCCCCGGGGCCGTCCAGGCCGATGCCTCGGTCTTCTTCACGGCCGGGGCGGGCGGTGGGACCGCCCGCCGGACCGTGTGGTCCACCGGGCTGGACTCCCGACTCGCCCTGACGGTCGTGCTCTTCGCCGATCAGCCCGGCAGGAAGAAGAACACGACCGTGCCCGCCCAGCTGCCCGACAAACCGGCGCCGACCGATTCCGCGGCCGACACGGCGGCCCGGATCTGGGAGCTGGCCACGGCAGGTGCCGGAGCGTCCCGCACGCCGACACCGGTGGCGGAAGGGGAAGCGGGTGAATAGGGGCAGCGTCACCGTTCGACGATGCCCGACCGCCGAGGGATCACCCCCAGGTCGCTTCGAGCTTGGCGTAGTAGCCGGCGATGTAGCCCGCCAGGGTGGGGTGGAAGACCGAGGCCGGGTCGGACAGGTCGTTGATCCACGGGTCGGAGCCGCACGCCCCGTGGTTCTTGAACTCGGGGCGCACGTCCAGGAAGTGGACCGGCTCCTTGGCCGCAGCGGCCTTCGTGCCCTCGGCCAGGGCGTCGGCGAACCCGTTCATGTAGGTGCGCTTGGCGGCGCTGAGGTCGATGACGGGGCAGACCCCCGACGTGGAGATCGCCTGCGGGTAGCCGAGGACGCTGACGGTGGCGTTCGGCGCCTTGGCCTTGATGTCCTTGTACAGCGCGGCGAGTTCGTCGACCAGCTGGTTCTCGGCGTAGTACGACATCCAGTCCGTGGCCGTCTTGCAGTAGGCGTCGGTGTTGGTCAGACAGGCCTGGACCACGCTGCTGAACTGGGCGTCGTTGCCGCCCACCGTGAGGGTGACGAAGTCGGTGCCCGTGCTCAGGGCGGACAGCTGGTCAGCGCGCACGTCCGCGATGGTCGCGCCGCTGCACGAGACGTCCTTGAGCGCGTACTCGTCGTGCACGCCCGCCCACAGGGCCGGATAGCCGAGCTCGCTGCGCTTGCAGGCGCCGCTGGCGCTGTCGTAGTGACCGGCGCCGACCCCGGACGCGTACGAATCCCCCAGGGCCACATATTCCAGTTCTCCCGCCGCATGGGCGGGGGCGCCGGACATTGCCGCAATTCCGGCGAATGCCATCACAGTGCTGACGACGGCAGACTTCAATTTACGCATGAGTTCCTTCAACAGATTCCGTGTCGCGGGATCCCGAAGGTAGCCGCGGCTCGTTGCTCGGGAATTGTCGGCCCGTTGCCCGTAATTGACTTTCCTTCAGAGCGGCGGGCAGGGGCGGCCTTGTCGCCCCGAGGTCGTAGTCCCGCCCTATATCCGCGGTTGCAGTTCCCCGGCGCCGAGATCCTTTCCTGTGCCGATGCGCCGCCCCGCCCGCGCATTCGAGAATTGAGCCGTACCGAGCGGCGGACAACACGCGGACAACAGCCGAGCAACCAACCGTTGGTTGACTCCTTGACGAGCTCGCCACGTAAGGAACTACGCACATGGCCACTCCGGATTCACGACACGCACACGCCATGCGGTTCGGCGTGCTCGGCCCCGTCGAAGTCCTGAAGGGCAGCGCCTCCCTCGATCTGGGCCCTCGGCAGCGCCGGTTGCTGCTCGTGCGGCTGCTCATCGAGGACGGCCGGCCCGTCTCGCAGGACACGCTCTGCCGTGACCTGTGGCCGACCGACCGGCCGACGGGCGCCGCGTCCTCCGTGCGCGCCCACATCAGCCGGCTGCGGGCGGTCCTCGACCCGGTCCGGCAGGGCCGGTCCACCACCCTGGTCAGCGGCCCGACCGGCTACGCCCTCAAGGTGCCCCGCGAGGCACGGGACACGGCTCTCTTCGAGGAGTCCGTGGGCCGGGCCCGGGAGGCGCTGAGACAACGTCAACTGGCGACCGCCCGGAAGGAGATCGACATGGCGCTCGGACTGTGGCGCGGCGAGGCGCTGGCCGAGGCGACCGAGCACGCCTTCGCGATGCGCGAGCGCACCCGGCTCGACGGCGCCCTCCAGGACGCCAAGGAGCTCCAGGCCACGATCCTCGTCCAGCAGGGCGAGACGGAACCGGCGATCGACGTCGCCGAGGGCCTCGTCCTCAAGGCCCCGCTCCGGGAGACGTCCTGGGCGCTGCTGATGCGTGCGCTGTACGCGGCCGGCCGGCCGGTCGAGGCGCTTCGGCAGTACGAGCGGTTCCGCGGCATGCTCGCCACGGAGCTGGGCCTGGACCCCAGCCCCCAGCTGAGGGA
The DNA here is from genome assembly GCF_040635845.1 of Streptomyces sp. NPDC006872. Lineage (NCBI taxonomy): Bacteria > Bacillati > Actinomycetota > Actinomycetes > Kitasatosporales > Streptomycetaceae > Streptomyces > Streptomyces sp. NPDC006872. The sequence goes on along the minus strand of NZ_JBEYIL010000003.1, from coordinate 478,602 downwards.
TCTGCACACCGCGATCCTGCGGCACGACGTCGTCGTCCTCGGCGGCGCCGTCGCGTCCGCGTCCGTCAGGCCCCTCTCCGCGCTGCCCCCCGGACCGGGCTTCACCAGCGCGTGCGTGCACCCGGACCTCGGCCCCCGGCCCGCGGCCGCCCCCTTCGTGGGCCGGAGCGAGGAGAGCGCGCAGTTGGCGGCCCTGCTGTCCGCCGCGGCCGCGGGGCGGCCCGGGTGGGCCGTGGTGAGCGGGGAGCAGGGGTCGGGCAAGACCCGGCTGCTGGAGGAGCTGGCCGAGCGGGCCGCGGCCGCCGGGTTCACCGTCGCCCGCACCCGGGCGGGTCAGGCGCTCAGCGGGAACCGCGGGATCGTCCAGACCTGCCCCACCGTCCAACTCCTGGACGCGCTACGGCAGGACGGCTCCGACTCCGCCCAGGACGACGTGGCGCAGAAGGATCCGCTCGGCACGGTCGTCCAGGAGCTCACGCAGGGGCCCACGCTGTGCGTCGTCGACGATCTCGACCAGGCGCCGCAGGGCTTCCACCGGCTGCTGAGGCGGCTCGCCAAGGTGCTGCGGGAGGGCCCGGTCCTGTTCGTGTGCGCCCTGCGCGACGGCGACAGCCCGGCGTCCAGCATGCTGCTCGCGGAGTTGGCGCTGCTCGGCGCGACCTGGCTGCCCCTGGAGCCGCTGACCGTCGACGACGTGGCCGAACTGCTCGCCGCGGGCGGCGCTTCCGAGGACGCGGCGGTCGAGAAAGCGGCGCACGAGGAGGCGGCGTCCGAGGAGGCGGTGGCGCTGCACCGGCGCGCCGAGGGGCATCCGTTCGCCCTGGCCGAGCTGCTCAAGCTGCCGCCCGGCCGGCGCACCGGACCGGAGGCGCAGGTGCCGGCCGCGGTGCGCAACGTCCTGCAGGCGAGACTCGTCGAGTTGCCCAGCGCGGCGCGCTCCATGCTCACCTACGCCGCGGCGGACGGCGAGTGGCTGGACGTCGGTCTGCTCGCCGCTGTGCAGGGCCTGGCGCCGGACGAGCTGCTGCCGTTGGTCGACGCCGCCGTGACGGCCCGGATCCTCGTCTGGGACCCGGACACGGGTGCGGACCTGGGCGCGGACCTGGGCGGGGACCTCGGCGGGGGCGGCCGCTACCGGTTGCCCGAGCTTGCTCGCGATGTGATGCTGAGCACACAGACTCCATCCTCCCGACAGCTTCGGCACGCGGCACTCGCCCGCGAACTGGCGGGGCGTGAGGACGCCGATCCGGCGCGTCTGGCGCGGCATCTGCGCGCGGCGGGCCCCATGGCGCCGGCCGCGGCCCCTATCCGCGCCCCAGGGCACTGATCCCCCTTTCGCACCCCCTTTTCCACCCCTTTCACCACCCCCTTTTTCCACCTCTCCTTCTTTCTCTCTGTCGTTGTCTACTCGTTCGCTTTTCTCCACGTAAGGAGTCTGTGATGAGCACCAAGACCGGACCTCAGCGATACCCCGGCGCGAGTCGGGCCAACTGGTACCAGGACGACTTCGGGGGTGACCCGATGCAGGTCGACGTCGTCGTCCTGCACACCACCGAGGGCCCCACCCTGCCCGGCTACGGCGGCGGCAGCTCCGCGCCGAACCTGACCGCGGTCCCCGACCTCGCCGCCAAGAAGCTGAAGTGGTACCAGCACTTCGACGTGGAGACCTCCTCCCGGGCGCTGGTCAATCTGAGCGGCGGCGTCGAGACGAACACCCAGAACGTGTGCCAGGTCGAGCTCGTCGGCACCTGCGACCCCAAGACGCACAAGAAGTGGACGACCGCGGGCAAGGCGCACATCTACTGGCCGGACGCCCCCGACTGGGCGCTGCAGGGCGTCGCCGCCTTCCTGGGCTGGATGCACGAGGAGCACGGCGTGCCGCTGGTCGGCGCGAAGAGCTGGCCCGCGTACCCGACGTCGTACGAGAACGGCGGCGGTCAGCGGATGACGGCCGCGCAGTGGAAGGCGTTCAAGGGGGTCTGCGGGCATATGCACGTGCCCGAGAACGTGCACGGCGACCCCGGCGCGATCGACTTCGCCAGGATCATCAAGTACGCGAAGGCCGACCTGGACCTGGACGACGACACCCCCGAGGCGACCACACCGCCCGCCAAGCCGACGGTCCCGGCGTTCCCCGGACGCAAGTACTTCGTGACCGGGGCCACGAACGCGCATGTCCTGAAACTCGGCAAGCAGTTGGTGAAGCGCGGCTTCGGCGACCACTACAAGGTCGGCCCGAGCAAGTCCTGGGGCGAGGCGGACCGGCTGAACGTGCGGGACTTCCAGAAGTCGCGCCCGGAGCTCCGCGGCGACGCCGACGGCAACCCCGGCCCGCTGACCTGGCGCCTGCTGTTCACCTGAGCCCAACTGAACCCAACTGAACCGAGCCTCCGTCGGGCGCCCGCCCGACAGAGGCTCGGTCACGTCAGCCCGAGCGGCCGCCGCGTGCTCCGGCGCCACCGCCGCCGTTGAGCAACTGGGCGCGCAGGGCGTTGAGTTGGTGGGAGTGCTCGACCGCCGAGGTCTCGTCCAAGGCGGTGAGGGCGAGGACGAGGACATCGGCGACGACGAGGCCAGTCAGGGACTCGTTGGTGTTGCCGGTGGGGGTGTAGGGGGCGAGGAGGACCGCCTCGACGCGGTCCGCGAACGCCTCGGCGAGATCAGACAGGAGACCGGCGTCGCCCTCGTCTTCGTCAGCCATGACCTGTCCGTCGTGCAGCACATCACCGACGAGACCCTGGTGATGCGCCGGGGCACGGTTGTCGAACAGGGCCCGACCGGACGGGTGCTGACCGCGCCCGAGCACCCGTACACCCGGCTGCTCCTCGACTCCGTGCCGCACGAGGGCTGGGACCCCGGGGAGGTGGCCGCAGCAGCGCGATCCGGCCCCGGAATGTGATCCCCGTCTCACCGAAAACGGCCCGAGGGTGATTGGCTGGCGGTCATGAGCCATGCCTACGCGTTCGAGTACAAGGTCGTCACCTTCCGGGAGTCGCTGATCGGCGACGCGCTGGACAGCGACAAGCTGGAGAAGGTCCTCAACAAGCACGCCGAGGACGGTTGGGCCCTCAAGGCCATCACCTCCGCCGACGTCAAGGGCCGCATCGGCCCCGGAGCCGTCGAGGGCCTGCTGCTGACCTTCGAGCGCCCTCGCGGCTGAGCCCCTGAGCCCCTGAGTCTTAGAGGTAGTCCTCCAGGCGGGCGACCGTGAAGCCCTGTTCCTGGATGTGACGGAGCATGTTCGCCGTCATCTCGGTCATCGTCGTGCCCTTGAGCTCGGACGGTCCGCGGAAGTGGGCCAGGATGACGTCGCCCGGGTGGAGCTTCTTGTCGCCGCGCTGGTACTGCATGTTCTTGATCTGCATGGACTCGCGCCACAGGACGATCGCCTCGGCGCCGCAGGACGCCGCGGCGGCCCGGGTGTTCTCGTCCCAGTTGCCGTAGGGCGGACGCATCAGCCGGGGCGTGGTGCCGTACTCGGCCTTCAGCTTGGTCTGCTGCCCGCAGATCTCCTGCTTCTGGGCCGCCGCGCCCAGGGTGCGCAGGTTCGGGTGGGTCAGCGTGTGGTTCTGGACGCCGGCGCCGAGTCCCTGGAGTTCCTTGAAGTAGCCGTAGTCGGAGCGTATGGCGGCGTCCGTCAGGAACATCGTGAAGGGGATCTTCAGCTCCTTCATCATCGTCACGAACTCCGGGTCCTTCTCGGCCCCGTCGTCGAACGTGAGGAAGACGATCTTCTCCTTGGTCGGTATGTCGCTGATCACCGGCACCGTGCCGTCGGCCGCCGGCAGCGTCACCGGCTTGGTCGCGGGCGGGGCGGGCGGAGCGGCCAGCGGTTCGAGGCCCCACTTGCGGTAGGCGGCCGCGGCGGCGACCTGCGCACCCGCGTCACCACGGGGAATCTGCGCCCCCGGCGCGGAGGAGGTCGGCGTGGCGGACGGGGACTTCCCGGAGCCGGCCTTCCCTGAATCGGCCTTCGCGGAGTCGGCGGAGTCCGCGGCGGATTCGGCCGCGCAGCCCGTCGCGAGGCTCGTCAAGAGAAGGAGACAGGCCAGGGCCGCCCTCCTGGACCGTGTGTTCAACGCGCGCCGCCCCTGTGCCGTCAATGTGTCTGAGCTGTTCACCCTCCTTGATGCCGAACGGGCGTCCGAGGTTGCACTCCTGTTCGGCATCCCCTTGTTCGACATCCCCGTTGTTTGACATCCCCGGGACCCCTCCACCATGCTTGTATTAATTCATTAATGGAAGCATGCTTGAACCTGGAAGGTGACGTGGTCGAGTACCGGATCGACCGGGGCAGTGGCGTACCCGCCTACGTGCAGATCGTCGAGCAGACCGAACGGGCGCTCCGGATGGGCACGTTGCAGATCGGGGACAAGCTGCCCACGGCCAGGGAAGTGGTGGCGGCGACCGCCATCAACCCCAACACCGTGCTCCGCGCCTACCGCGACATGGAGCAGGCCGGCCTGGTCGAACTGCGCCGCGGGCTGGGGACGTTCGTGACGCGGTCGCTCGCCCGGCCCGGCGCGGAGGACGACTCCCCGCTGCGCGCCGACCTCGCCGAGTGGACGGCACGCGCACGGACGGCCGGCCTCGAACGGGCCGACATCCTCGCGCTGGTCACAGCCGCCCTGGACAGCTACGACAACCACACAGAGGAGGACGCATGACCGGGCCTGACGCCCCGGCCGCCGCACTGCGCGCCACGGGACTCGGATTCCGGTACCGGGCACGGGGCGGCTGGGCCCTGCGGGACTGCGAGTTCACGGTGCCCGGCGGCCGGGTCACCGCCATCGTCGGACGCAACGGGGCCGGCAAGAGCACCCTGCTGCACCTGGCCGGCGGCCTGCTGCGGGCCCGCAGCGGGGAACTGCGCGTGCTGGGCGCCCTACCGGGCACGCCCGAGGCCCGCGCCCGGGTCGCCCTGCTCACCCAGGACAAGCCGCTCTACCCCCGCTTCACCGTGGCGGACACCCTGTTGCTGGGCGAGAAGCTGAACTCCTCGTGGGACCGGGCGACCGCCGAGCGGACCGTCGACGAGGGCGACATAGCGCACACCGCCCGGGTCGGCGAGCTGTCCCCCGGCCAACGCACCCGCGTCGCCCTCGCCCTGGCCCTCGGCAAACGGCCCGACCTGCTGCTGCTCGACGAGCCGATGGCCGACCTCGACCCCGTGGCCCGCGGCGAGATCATGGCGGCGCTGATGACCGACGCCGCCGAACGCGGCACGAGCATCGTGCTGTCCTCGCACGTCCTGCCGGAGCTGGAGCAGACCTGCGACTGGGTGCTGCTGCTGCGCGACGGCCGGGTCGAGCTGAGCGAGGACGCCGAAGCGCTGCGCGAGAGCCACGCCCTGCTGACCGGCCACGCCGACCGGGCCGACGCCCTGGCCGGGCAGCACGACGTCGTGCACAGCCGGGTCAGCGGCAGACAGCTGACCGCCCTGGTCCGCCGGCGCGGTCCGGTGCGCGGCGACTGGCACGTCGAGCGGCCCAGCCTGGAGGCCATCCTGATCGGCCACCTCCAGACCCCGGCCGCCGAGTCCTCCGACGCCTCCGCCGAGCCGACGGAGGTGGCCGCGTGAAGGGCTCCCTCTGGCTCGCCTGGCGGCAGCAGCGACTGCTGGTCGGCGTCGGCGCGGCCGTCCTCGTCGCCGCCGCCGCGATCGCCGCGTACTACCGCTCCGGCATGCTGGACGCGCTGCACAGCGGACTGTTCGACCACTGCGACCCCGGTCCGCTGTCCTGCACGCAGGGCGACACCGGCCCGCTCCTGCTGCTGGACGTCGAGCCGCTCCAGTACCTCGGCACGCTGAACCTCGTCCTGCCCGTCCTGATCGGCGTCTTCTGGGGCGCCCCGCTGCTGGGCCGCGACCGGGAACTGGGCACCCACCGCATGGTCCTCGCGCAGGGCGTGAGCCGCGGCCAGTGGTTCGCGTCCCGGTTCGCCCTCGCCGCGGCGGCCACGACGGCCGTCTCCGGCGTGCTCGCGGGGGTCTTCGCGTGGTGGTGGCGACCGGCCGCCGACCGGAGCTACGGCCTGTTCTGGTACGAGAACGCGGCCCTGAGCGGCTCGGGCCCGCGGGTCGTCGCGGCCGCCCTGTTCGGCCTGGCGGCCGGCACGCTGCTGGGTCTGCTGGCCCGCCGCGTCCTGTCCGCGATGGGCCTGGCCCTGCTGGTGACCGGGGCGACGACACTCCTGCTGGAGTGGGCGCACCGGACCCGACTGCTGGTCCCGCCGCACCGCTACGTCAGCGCCGGCGGCGTCCCCAAGGAGCCCATGGGCGACAAGTGGTCGACCGGCCACTACGGCCTGATCACCGCCTCCGGCCGCCGTGACGACGTACTGAGCTGCCCCTACCCGTCAGGCGCCGAGCTCGAGGCCTGCATGGCCCGGCACGGGTATGTGGCCCGCTTCTACGAGGCCAACCCGGTCGGCGACTACTGGGCCTTCCAGTGGACCGACACCGCCGTCCTCGGCGGGCTCGCCGTCCTGCTCACGGTCGCCACCGTGCTGGTCCTGCGCCGCCGCGTCTGACCTACTTCCCTCACTTCCTTCATTCCCTTCATCCGGGGTCCCCCCATGTCCGGGGTCCCGCTCTGCACGGAGGTCGATTCGTCATGCCTTCAGACGCCAAGTCGCCGAAGAAGCTGCGCAACAACCGCGCCGCCCTCACCCACAAGATCGGGTACGCGCTGCGCAACCCCGGCCGCGTCTCCCCGTATCTGCGCCGGGCCGGACGGGACGCCTGGCTGCGGCTGAGGCACCCCGACCACGTCGGCTACTACCGGGCCGTGATGGCCTCGGACACCCGCCGCAACCCCGAGGCCGCGGTCGGCAGCCAGACCCATGACCGCTGGCTGGCGCTCGGGCAGATGCAGTTCGAGTACCTCATGGAGCACGGGCTGCGCCCCGAGCACCGCATGCTCGACATCGGCTGCGGCAACCTGCGCGGCGGCTGGCGCTTCATCAGCCACCTCGACGCCGGCAACTACTACGGCATCGACATCTCGCCCGACATCCTGATCGCCGCCAAGAAGACGCTCACCGAGCGCGGGCTCCAGGACAAGCTGCCGCACCTCACCATCAGCGGCGACCTCACCCTGGACTTCCTGCCCGACGACCACTTCGACGTCATCCACGCGCACAGCGTCTTCTCCCACTCGCCGCTGGACGTCATCGACGAGTGCCTCGCGCACGTCGGCCGGGTGCTGACCGAGACCGGGTTCTTCGACTTCACCTTCGACCGCACCGAGGGCGCCGAACACCAGGTGCTGCGCGAGGACTTCTACTACCGCACCGAGACCCTGCTGGCCCTGGCGGCCGAGCACGGCCTGTACGCGCGCTTCATGGAGGACTGGGAGGAGCGCCCGCACGGCCAGTCGAAGATACGGGTCAGCCGCTCGCCGCTGCCCGCCACCGTCTGAGCAGGCCGTCCCCCATGGCACCCACGGCACCCACGATGACGTCCACCACGGTGTCCACCGGCATCCGGCCCCGGCCGCCCGTGCCACCGCGCGTCGCACGACGGCCGGGGCCGGGTCCGGGCCGGGCGGTCACGGCGGCCGTGCCCGCGGGCCTCGTGCTCGTCCTGGGCCTGTGGGGGATCACCCGGCAGGACAGCATGTGGCGCGACGAGGCCGCCACCTGGCAGGTCGCCCACCGCAGCCTGCCCGAGATCTGGCGGATGCTCGGCACCGTGGACGTCGTCCACGGCCTGTACTACGCGGTCATGCACCTGCTGTTCGAGGTCTTCGGCGACAGCCTGCTGACGCTGCGGGCGCCCTCCGTCGTCGCGATGGCCGCGGCGGCCGCCCTCACCGCCGACCTCGGCGCCCGGCTCGCGGGCCGCTGGAGCGGGCTCGGGGCCGGTCTCGCCGTCGCCCTGCTGCCCTTGTGCCAGGTGTTCGCGCAGGAAGGCCGCCCGTACGCGATGGTCACCGCGACTGTCGCGTACGCGACCTGGCTGCTGGTGGCCGCGATGCGCCGCCCGCGCGCCCGGACCTGGAGCGGATACGCGGTCGCCGTCCTGCTCGGGGCGCTGCTGAACTGGTTCTCGCTGCTCGCGCTCGCCGCCCACGCCGTCACGGTCGCCGTCGCCCGGCCGCACCGCGCGGTCCGGGCGGGCTGGCTGCTCGCCGCGGGCGCCGCCGTGCTCGGCGCGCTGCCCCTGATCCTGGCCAGCCGGGGCCAGTCCCGGCAGGTGTCCTGGATACCGCCCGTCTCCCCCGGGACGCTGGCCGTCGTCGTGGCCGGGGTGCTGGCGGCCGGCGGCTGCGCGCTCCTGCGCGGCGCGCGCGAACCCGCCCGTGCGCACCTGGTCCCGGCGGGGCGGCTGAGCCCGGCCGCGGTCGCCGTCCCGCTGTGCGTCCTCCCGCAGGTGACGCTCCTCGTGGTCTCGCTCACCGTGCAGCCCCTCTACGTCGGCCGTTATGTGCTGTTCTCCCACCTCGGCCTGGCCCTTCTCCTCGGGGTGGCGTCGGCCACGCTCGCCGGACGCGTGTCCGTCCGTCTCCGCCTCCGCCCGGCGGTCGCGCTCACGCTCGTGACCGCGCTCGCGTTCCTCGCCCTGCTCCCCGTCGAGCTGGACGTCCGCGCCGCCGACAGTCGCGTCGACGACGTGCTGACCGCGGCCGATGTGGTGGCGGCGGTGCGCGGACAGGGCGGCGCGGTCGTCTTCATCCCCTCCGCCCGGCGCGACACCGCCACGGTCACCCCGGGCGCCTTCCACGGACTGCGTGACATCGCCCTCGTCCACAGCCCGGCCGCCGCCGGCACCCTGCACGGCGTCGAGGCGGATCCGGCGGCCATCGCCCGCGCCCTGCTGCGGGAGAAACGTGTCATCGTCGTCGGCGACGCGGTGCGGCGACCCGCCCGCAACGCCCGCGACCGCGCGAAACAACGTGTCCTGCGCGAACACTTCACCGAGCGCTCCACGACGGTCCGCCGCGGACGCAGCGTCACCGTCTACGAACGGGTGCGGTAGCGGGCGGTGCGCCGGGGTTCCGTACCAGGTCAGCGGTGCCGTCCGGGCGGCCGGCGACCTGCGGATCGGCCCTCTCGCCGTGCCGGACACGGCCCGCGGCGGTGATCGTTCGTCCGAGCCGGTGCCGAACAGTGATGCGGACGGCCGCAGCGAACGGCCCCAAGCGGGCGCATACTGGTGGCAATGACAAAGCCAGCTGCACCGAAGCGTTATTTGCCTTCCAGCCCGTTCAAGGCACCGGTCGCGCCGCCGCCCAAGCACTTCGAGGTCGGTGACCAGGTCACACACGACATGTACGGCCTCGGCCGGGTCATCGGTATCGAGGAGGGGATCGCGGCGCTCGTGGATTTCGGTTCGGCGCAACAGCGGATCCTGAGTCCTTACTCGAAGATGAGCAAGCTGTAGGACCGCTGTGCCCGGTCACGGCACGCCAGGCGCCCTCACGGCCCTGTAACGATAGGGAGACCTCTCATCGAATCGACCTCGCTGTTCTCCGCCCCGGAGGGTGCGATCCGCTCCGCCACGGCAGCGTCGCCCCCTCCGACGACGAACCCCTTCCAGGCCCCGGACTTCGGAGAGATCGAGACCGAGTCCTTCCTTTCGGACTTGGACGAGGATCAGCTCAGGGCAAGCTAGCGCGACCAGCGACGTCCCCCGTCCGCCGCTTCCGTCCCCATCTCGATCACGTTCATCCCCGTACGAGCCCGTTCACCGCCGTACAGCCACCGCCCGGCGTACGGCGGTGATCGGTGTGACCCCTCAGGCTTCCTGCGCGGGCAGTCGGCCGGCGCTCACCGCGTCGAGGAGCGCCTGGTGGTCACGCTCGTTCTGGTCGGCGTACAGCTCGGCGAACGTCACCAGCGCCCGGTCGAAGGAGTCGCCGCCGCCGAGATAGGCGGCGATGGCGATCCGGTCGCCGGAGCGCGCATGGGCCCGGGCCAGCGTCGCGCCGCAGAGCTCGCCGAAGGTGCGCATGCCCCGCGGCACCATGTCCTCGGCCTCGGCGACGCCCTTCCAGTCGCGCAGCTGGCGCACATAGAAGTCGCGCCGTCGGCCGTCGATGCCCTCGACCCGCTCCCAGCCCAGGAAGATGTCGCTGGTCGCCTGCATCAGCCGCTGTCCGGAGACGACCCGCTCGCCCTGCGTCCGGTACTCGGAGGCGCCGACGTGGGGGGCCAGCACCGACTCGTCGGCCTCCTTGGCCTGGAGGAACAGCGGATCCTCGTCGTCCCGGCCGAGCAGCAGCACGATCCAGCAGCGGGTGCCCACGCTGCCGACCCCGACGACCTTGCGCGCCATGTCGGCGACCCGGTACTGGTCCAGCAGGAACCGCCGGTCCGACTGCACGGTCCGGCCGTAGCGTTCGAGCAGCCCGCGCAACGGCTGCTCCACCTCGCGGTACCCGGTGCCCGGCAGCAGGTCGCGGATCGGGACGATGAGCGGCGGGTCGGGGGCGATCTTGCGCTCACCGTCCACGACCCGGGTGAGCTTGTCGAACGCCTGGAGCGTGTCGTGCGAACGCGCCTTGGTCGCGGCCTTCGACCAGCGGTCACGGCCCCGCGCGGACAGGTCGGCACCGAACCGGTCACGCACCCAGTCCACGTCGAACCGGGTGTACCAGACCTCCAGGTTGCCGCTGCCGGCGAAGGTGCGCATGTGCTCGCGGTAGGACCGCACGGTCGCCAGGACGATCGTCCTGCGCTCCTTGGTGCTGAAGCCGTTCAGCCGGCCCGCGATGACCAGGCTGGCGGCCAGCCGCTTGACGTCCCACTCCCAGGGGCCCGGCAGCGTCTCGTCGAAGTCGTTGATGTCGAACATCAGCCGCCGCTCGGGAGACGCCAGCAGCCGGAAGTTCAGCATGTGGGCGTCGCCGCAGAGCTGGGTCCTGAACCCCGACCTCGGAGTGTCCGCGAGGTCCGACGCCATGATGGCGGCGGCCCCCCGGTAGAACCGGAACGGCGACTCGGACATCCTCCCGTAGCGAATCGGCACGAGGTCGGGCAGCCGCGTGGCCGACTGCTTCTCGATGATCTCCAGCGCGTCGGGCCGCTTCGGCCCGGGTGCGAACTCTGCGTGACTGGACCGGGGCACCGCGCTGCGCGCGGCCTTGCCGAGAGAGGCCCGCTCCTGCGGGGTGCGGTTGCGTATCTCGTGCCCGTCCGGGTGACGGCTCTGGGTCATGACGGCGGCTCCGGGAAGCTCATTGAACACCCGATTTGCTCATCAAATACTCAATTCAGCCTAGCCTCGGGGCGGGTTTCGAGCGAGCTCAGAACTTCCTCTCCTCCCCCTGTAAGAAATCACGGCTCCCGACCATTTCCAGGTGAGAGAGCCGAGACGAGGAGACGGTGCGTGACCGAAGTCCAACGCTTCCGTGACCTGTACGAGGAGTGCCAGCCCCGGGTGCTCGCCTATGTGTCGAGCCTGGTGGGCCGTCAGGTCGGGGAGGACATCGCCAGCGAGACCTTCACGGTCGCCTGGCGGCGGATGCGGGACATACCGTCGCCGCCGCTGCCGTGGCTGCTGGGCGTGGCCCGCAATCTGACCCATGAACTGCGGCGCCGCGACGGCAGACAGTACGCGGCGGCCGTCGAGGAGGCCCAGCGCATCATCACCTCGGGCGGCCAGGTCGACGACGTCGCCGCCGATGTGACCGAACGGGCGGCGGCGCTGCAGGCGCTGGCCGGGCTGTCGGCCGCCGACCGCGAGGTGCTGACGCTGGTCGCCTGGAACGGGCTCGCCCCGAGACAGGCCGCACGCGTCCTCGGCTGTTCCACCGCCACCTTCCAGGTGCGGCTGCACCGGGCGAGACGGCGGCTGGAACGAGCCGTCGACGAGGTCGCGGCCGGGCTCTCTCGTGACTCCCGCCCCAAGGTGACTGCGACTGTGAATGTGAAGGAGCACTGACATGGCACGCAAGCGGCCCGATGTCATGAAGACACTGGCCCAGGCGCGGCCCGCGGAGTTCGATCCGGCCCGGCTGGCCGGTTCCGAGCGCGCCCGGGACGACCTGATCGGCATCCTGGCGAGCACCCAGGACGAGCCCGAGACCCGAAGGGCGGTCCGCCCGGTCCGGCCCGTGCGCCCGTTCAGCTGGAGCTGGGCGCTGCCCGCCGCGGCGACCGCGGTGGTCGCGGCCGTGGTCGTCGGCACCCTGGCCGACAGCGGCGCGGGCACCGGCGTGGACGTCGGCGGCTCCCGGGCGAGTGCCGGGGCCTCGACGGACGGCACCGGATCCGGGCAGACCCCGGCGAACGGCCGCCTCGCGCTGCTGAACGTCGCCGCCCAGCTGGACCGCACGGCGCAGGACGGCACGTACTGGCAGCTGACCACGCGCTCGGCCTGGATCGGCGTGATCGCCGAGCCCGCGTCCGGCTTCTCCGTCGTCTCCACCGAGACGCAGGAGTGGTCCTACGGCGTGAAGTCCGGCGCCGAGAGCCTGTGGGTGTCGGGGATCGACGACTCCACCCAGCCCCGCACCGCACGCGACAGGCAGCGCTGGCAGGCGGCCGGTTCGCCGAAGGAGCTGACCCTCGCCGGCGGCGGCGTCTCGGGCGGCAGGCTCGGGCTGCGCATCGAGTCGGCGTCCGAGAGCCGGCCGACGACGACCCGGATCAACGACGGCGACGAGATCGCCGCGCTCGGCGCCGACAACGTCACCTACGCCGACCTGCAGAAGCTCCCCGGCGACAGCACGAAGCTGAAGGCCTACCTCGCCGACCTATACAAGGAGGACGGCGGCAGCGAGATCTCCGACCGCACCGAATGGATGTGGCAGCAGGCGGCCGGACTGATCGGGCTGCCGGTCAAGGCCGAGGTCAGGGCCGCCGCGTACCGCGTGATCGCGGACCTGCCCGGCATCCGGTCGCTCGGCGAGGTGACCGACCCGCTGGGCCGCAAGGGCGTCGGCTTCGCCCTGCCCGCCATCGACACGCCCGACTACGGGGCCGTGCGGTCCGAGCTGATCGTCGACCCGGACACCGGCGCCCTGCTCTCCGAGCAGCAGACGGTGACCGAGCCGAACGCCGCGGCCGCCGAGGCGGGCGTCACCGCGGGAACGCTGGTGAACTACACCGCCACGGAAAAGGCGGAGTGGAGCGACCGACAGCTGGAGACCCGCAAGTAGTCCGGTTCACGCAGACCGGGCCCGCGTAGACCGGGCTCACGCGCCGCGTCGCAGTGCACGCGCGCACCAGCCGATGACCGTGGCGTTGACCAGCGCCCCGACGACCACGGTGACGACGAACATCGCGTAGTGGTCCCCGAACGGCAGCAGGAGAAGGCTGACCGGGGCGGTGGCGAGCAGCGGGACGACCCCCGCCATGGACTCGCCCGAGTCGTCGACGACGGCCACCACGAACGCCCACCCGAGCAGGACGGCGCAGATCGCCAGATAGCCGAGGGCGAAGACGCTGCCGAGGACATGGCGCAGACGGGTCACGGGACAGGCTCCTTGATCGCGGTCTCAGTGGTGGTCGGTGATGGTCAGTGGTGGGTCGGATCAGAGGTGGGTCGGATCAGAGGTGGGCGCCCGGCGGGTTCGGGCGGGCGAGGCCCAGGTCGTAGGCGAGGATCGTGGCCTGCACCCGGTCGCGCAGCCCGAGTTTGCGCAGCAGCGCGTTCACATGGGACTTCACCGTGCCGACGGTGATGCCCAACTCCGCCGCGATCTCCGCGTTGTTGAGTCCGGTGGCGAGCAGTTCGAGGACGCCTCGCTGGCTGCCGGTCAGGCTGTCCAGCTCGCGGGGGTTGCTGCCGTCCCCGGTGTCGGCGACCGCCGTCCCCGACGCGTAGTGGCCGATGAGCCGGCGCGTCGCGGACGGCGCGAGCACGCTCTCGCCGGCGGCCACCACCCGGATGCCGTCCAGCAGTTCGGCGGGGCGGACGTCCTTGAGCAGGAAACCCGAGGCCCCGGCGCGCAGCGCGTCGAAGACATACACGTCGAGGTCGAAGGTGGTCAGCACCAGCACCCGGGGCGCGTTCTCCCGGCCGGTGATGATCCGGGTGGCGGCGATGCCGTCCAGTTCGGGCATCCGGACGTCCATGAGAACGACGTCCGGGGCCAGTTCGGCGGCCAGCCGCACCGCTTCCGCGCCGTCGCCGGCCTCGCCGACGACCGTCATGTCGTCCTCGGCGTCGATCACGGCGGCGAACCCCGCTCGCACGATGCCCTGGTCGTCGACGACCAGCACTCTGAGGCTCATGGCTGCCGCTCCTTCTTGTTCTCGTCGACCGGCGTGAGCGGAGCGAGCGGCAGCCGGAGGCTGACCGTGCCCTGCGGACCGGTGGTCAGGATGCCGCCGAGCGCCTCGACCCGCGCCGCCAGCCGCTCCTGTACGGCGGGACCGGCGGCGCGGGGCACTCCGGTGGCCGTGAGCGTCAACGTACTCGCGTCCGCGTCGAGTTCGAGCATCGCGGGCTCCTCGCCGCCGGCCGCGAGGATCGTCTCGGCGGCATGGTAGGCGGCCAGGTCCACCTCGGTGGGCAGTCGGCTCGGCACCCGGTCGGTCAGCCGTATCTCGACTTCGCGGCCGGTGGCCCGGAGCTGGTGGGCGAGCAGGTCGAGGGCCTGGAGGGTGGGCTGTGGCCGCAGTTCGGGGCCCGTGCCGCCCTTGCCCTCCTCCTCCCGGACCGCGTCGAGCAGGGCGCGCATCGCGGCGAGGGCCTCGCGGGCCCGTTCGGCGGTCTCGTCGAGCCGGCCCGCCTCCGCCTCCGTGACCATGTCGGCGGTGCGCGCCAGCACGGTCGTCTCCAGCCCGGCGGCGATACGACGGCGCTCGGCCCACGCGTCCCGGACGGCCTCCTCGGTCCAGCCGGCGAGACGTTCCTCCCGCGTGCCCCGTGCGGCCCGTTCGCGCCGCCCCCGCAGGACACCGCCCCACTGCGCCGCAGCCGCCGCCAGCCCCGCCCCGGCCGTCGCCGCACCGGCCACCGCCCAGAGGGGGACCGTCGTCCCCCGGTCCAGGACCGCGGCGGTCGCGGCCACCGCGTGCACGGCCGCCGCCAGGACGGGGAGCGCCGGCGTCGGCCTGCGCGCTGCCGTCGAGGCGAGCATCGCGCAGGTGGCGAGCATGCTCAGGGCGGGCGGCAGGGCGACCGGGCCGGTGTAGTCGCCCGCGGCCATCGCGACCGGCCAGAGCAGCGGCAGCCCGAGCAGGACGGTGTGCGCGGCGCGGGGCGCGCGGCGCAGCCACAGCAGCGCGACGGCCTGGGCCGCGGCCAGCAGCGCGAAGAGCACGCCCGCGGAGACCTGGGAGCCCGTCGACGCGCCGGCCGAGGTGGGCTCCGCCCGGATGACCAGCGCCGGGAGCAGCGGCTGAAGGACGAGGCCGAGGGCGGCCGTCAGCTGTGCCGGGCGGTAGCCGCGCGGCACGGTCCGCCGCACCTCGGCGGAGGTCCGGCCGGGCAGTTCCGCGCGCACCTGCCAACCGCCGTCCGCGGTGGGTCCGCTGGTCAGGGTGCCGCCCGCCTCCCGGGCCCGGGACCGCAGGAAGCCGGTTCCGCGTCCGCCGCCGAGGCCCGCGGCGTGCGCCGTCGCACCGGTCGGCGGGGCCGCGCTGGTGACCACGACCTCGGTGTGGCTGTCGCCGTACCGGCAGAGCACGCTCGTCGGCGCGCCCGGTGCGTGCCGGGCCACGTTGGTGAGCGCCTCGCGCACGATGCCGTACGCCGCGTCCGCGACGGCGCCGTCCGGCAGCGCGTCGATCTCGCACTCCACCCGCTGGTCCAGCCGCCGGAACCCCGCGACGAGGTCCAGCAACCGCTCCTGCGGCGAGGGCAGTTCCTCCCGTGAGGGCGTCGGAGCCCGTACCGCGCCGAGCGCCCGCGTCACCTCCCGCCCGGTCCCGACGGCGAACTCCAGGGCCTCCGCGGCGAGTTCGGGACGGCGCTCACGCAACCCGAGCGCGGCGCCCGCCGTGACCACCACGGCCGTCAGATGATGGGCGCTGACATCGTGCAACTCCCGTTCCATCCGGCGGCGTTCGGCCGCCGGAAGCCGGTGCCGCTCGGCCTCGGCCCGCTTCAGCAGCCGCTCGGCCGCGCGTCGGGCGCGCCTGGTGCGCCGGACGAGGAAGCCGGCGCCGCACGCGGCCGCGTACAGCAGGGCGGTCAGGACGAGGTCGAGGCCGTTGCGGTCGCTGAGTCCGTGCAGGGTGATGCCCTGCAGGAGTTGCCAGCCGGCGAGGGCCACGACGCACAGCACGGCGGTGAAGGGGTCGCGTTCGGTCGCCACGGTGAACAGCGCCAGCGCCACCCCGGCGGTCCCCAGCACCGCCACCGCCCCCACGGGCAGCGGCCCCGCGCCCAGCGCGCAGGCGGCGGCCACCACGACGACGGTCGTCACCGGGCGGGTCCGGCGCAGCGCGAGCGCGGCCGTCACCGGCCCGGCGACCAGGAGGGCCACGAGCAGCGCGGACGCGGCGGGGACGTCCCCGCGCACCAGCGCCGCCCCCGGCCACACCACGGCCTGGACGCAGATCAGCAGGACCGGGAGCAGCCGGTCGTCGGTTCGATTCATGGCTGATCCAGGCTAGGGCCGCAGGTGAGCGGCCCGATTCCCGCTGGAGGCTGATTCGCCTCTCTTACTTTGGTTGCAGACGCTCCACCTGTGGTGAGAGGCCGTGATCGTCCCTCAGCGCGAGGACTGCGCGGGGCCCCCGACCCTAGGCTCGTTCACATCAACTCGACCCAGTTCAGGGGGAATTCCCATGTCCAAGCGCATTGTCGTCTCCTCGCTCGTCGGCGCCGTCGTCCTCGGCGGAGTGGTCGCGGGCGGCCTCGCGATGGCCTCGGCGGCCACGAAGCTCACCGTGGAGAACGGCTCGGCCCGCTACGTCGCGCCGTCCGCCGGGGCCGCCGGTTCGCTCACCTTCACCGTGGACGTCAGCGACGACTCGGGCGTCCGTGACCTCAAGGTCGTGGCGTGGCCCGCGAGTTCGAAGCTCGACCCGACCGCGGCGGAGCTGCGGGACGCCGAGAGCGCCGAGTGCCGGAGCACCTCGGACGAGTCGTCCCGCTGCACCTACACCCTGAAGGTCACGCAGCAGGACGCCGCCGAGCCGGCCCAGGGCGCCTGGCATGTCTCGGCCCTGGCCACGGCCACGGACGGGGACACGCTGTTCGTGCCCCGCGCGGCCGCCTTCGACGTCGCCGGGTGACGTCAGCCGCTGACGTGAGCGGCTGACGTCCACCGCGGTCGTCAGCCGGCCTGTGACGGCGTCTGCTTGATGCCGTCGACGATGGCCCGGGTGATGACGGCGCTGGTGAAGGTGACCGTGCCGGGCTTGATCAGGACGCCTTCTTCCGTATAGCCCTTGACCTGGACCGAGCGGCCGCCGAGGAACACATGGGTCTTCTCGTTGAAGATCCACTCCTCGCGCTGCCCGCTCGTCTCGTCCAGCCGGGCCACCGCCACGCCGTGCCGGCCGATCGCGTCCACCGCGTCGTTCACGATCACCACACCGGGGATCTTCGCGGCGGTCTTGAACAGCGCCGAGTACAGCTCCGCCGGCGGATAGCTCTCGTTCAGCAGGTCGCCGATGGTGCTGAACGCCTGCTGGTCGGGGGTGTTGCCCTGCCCCTTCGTCTCCTTGTAGATCTTGGCGAGGAGTGCGTCGGGGTCGGTGGGCAGCTTGGTCAGGTAGTCGTAGGACGGCGCGCCCAGGTGCGCGGTGGGGGTGTTGCCCAGCTCGTCGGGGAGGCTCAGGGTCTCGCCCTCGGAGCTGTCGTTGACGGCGGGATCGATCAGCCAGCCCTGGGTGCCGTCCGCGGAGTCCCAGATCTGACGGCGGTGCAGCTCGTGGCTGGCCAGGGACGACTTGTCGTCGACCGTCCGCACGAAGGTGTCGGCCGTCTTCGACTCGATGTAGACGAACTGGCCGGGCTCGAGGTCCGGGTGGGGCGCCTCGGCCGCCGCGAGCGCGATCTGGTCGAGCAGCTGCGGCACTCCCTTGGTGGTCGGGGTGCCGAGGGTCGTGGTCAGGGCGGGCCCGGTGGCGAGACCGCCGTCCCTGACCCCGGAGCCGCCGTTGGTCACCACTCCGGCGACGACCGCCGCGGCCACGGCGGCGGCCATCGCGGGCAGTGCGATCGCCAGGCGCGGCATCCGGAACCGCCGGACCTTGGCGGGGGCCGGGGTCTCTTCTGCCTGCCGCATGTCGTGGATCTGGGCCATCAGACGCTCCTTGTGGAACTGGTGACGGCCCGTAGGCAGGTCACGTGCCGTCGCGGCGAAGAGCTCTGCGGCGTCGTCCGTGTTCGCGTTCATCGGTTTCCTCCCTGCGCGGGCCGGACCACGTTTGTGTGATCGCCTCTTGTCTGTCGGGCCGGACGCCCGCCTTCCCGAATTCCGCCAACTCTTTTGAATTCTCTGCCGGATTCCCGGCGGGCCTCATGGCCGGACTCACGGCCGGACTCTCGGGTGGGCTCGTCCCCGGCGAGCGCGCGCAGCTTCTTGCGTGCCCGGGAGAGACGGGAGGCGACGGTGCCGACCGGGATCCCGAGCGCTTCGGCCGCGGCCTCGTAGTCGAGCCCCTCCCCCAGGCAGAGCGCGACGACCTCGCGCTCCGGTCTGCGCAGGGTGGCGAGGGCGGTGAGAGCCTTCGCGAGGCGCTGCCGGTCGTCGATCCGGTCGGCGACCTCGTCGGCGTGGTCGGGCACGGCCGACTCGGCGGCCGCGGCGGCGCCGGCCGCGGCCCGGTAGCGCCGGTTGCTCCGGAACTGGTTGCGCGCGGTGTTGGTGGCGATGCCCAGCAGCCAGGGCCGCAGCGAGCCGCCCTCGGGCTCCACCCGGTCACGCAGCCGCCACGCCTCCATGAAGGTCGCGGCCATCACGTCCTCGGCCGTCGACCAGTCCGCCGTCAGCCGGAAGGCGTGGTTGTAGACCGCGCGGGAGTAGCTGTCGAACAGCTCCGCGAACGCGCCCGACTCCCCGGCCCGTACCCGGGTACGCATATGTGTGCTCACCTCCATGAGCTGTCCGGCACCCCACCCCGCCTTCCCGTGACCTGCGTCACAGGACTTTCGGCAGTGTTCGGCGGCGGCAGGCAGTGTAGGGCTGAGCATGGCGAGCCGGTTCAGGCCAGGAGCAGATCGGCCCCCGTCCGCCTCCGATGATCGTCGGGCTTGACACCACTCTCGACACCCCTACGGATTGAGGACGACCTTCCCGACGACCGTGCCGGACTCGGCCAGCCGTACCGCGTCCGCGACCTCGGCGAGCGGCAGCCGGCCGGCGATCCGAGGGGTGACGTCGCCACGCTGCAGGGCGGCGAAGACCTGCGTGAGGTCGGCGCGCAGCCGGGCCCGGAACCGGTCCTTGGCCAGGGCCCGACCCGCCCAGACGTTGAAGAAGTAGGCGCGGCGACGGTTGGGCAGGGCGTTCCACAGCCACAGTCGGCCGAGCAGCTTGAGCACGGGCCACTGCTTGGACCCTTCGTCGTCCCGCGTCGAGGCGGTGCCGTAGGACACGAGCGTGCCGCCGGGTGCGAGGAGCCTCCAGGAGTCGACGATGCCCCGCCCGCCGACATGGTCGAAGACGGCGTCCGCACCGGCGGCCGGGGCGAGTTCGCGAATCCGCGCGGCGAGGTCCTGGGCGCGGTAGTCGACCGGGACGACCCCCTGCTCGCGGAGGGCGTCGTGATGGCGGGCGGAGGCGGTGCCGATCACCGTCGCACCGGCCGCCAGCGCCAGCTGAACGAGCACCGAGCCGACGCCCCCGTTGGCGCCGTGCACCACGACGGTCTGGCCCGCGCGGATCCGCGCCTTGCGGTACAGCATCTGCCAGGCGGTGATGCCGTTGAGGATCAGGGTCTCCGCCTCCGCCGCGTCGATCCCGTCGGGCACCGGCACCGCGTCGGCCGCGTCGACGAGCACATGGCTGGCCCAGCCGCCGACCTTGACCAGCGCGGCCACCCGGGTGCCGGCCAGGCCGGGGTCGACGCCCTCGCCGGTCGTCAGCACCGTGCCGACCAGGTCGTAGCCGGGCACGAAGGGGAAGGGCGGCTGATCGTAGTACCGGCCGCGGCGCATCTGCTGCTCGGCGAAGGAGACTCCGGTCGCCTCCATCCGGACCAGCACCTGCCCGGGCCCCGGGACGGGCACGACCCCGTACCGGATCCGCAGCCCTTCGGGCTCGACCTTCCCCGGCAGGACGACCTCGACGAGTTCGGTGGATCCTTCGGCGTTCATGATGACCTCCAGCGGTCGCTACTTGCGCTTGCGTTCGTTAGAAGTTGTAACGCAACCGAATGGAGGGTGTCAATAACCTTCGTGATAGCCTCTAACTAAATCTTGGGGATATAGGCACCCCTGCGGAGAGGTGGCGGCAGGCCATGGCGGAGACGGGCACGACGACCCCGCGCGAGCGCTATCGCGCCCAGGTGCGGGCGGAGGTCAAGGAACGGGCGTGGGAGCAGATCGCCACGGCGGGGGCCTCGGCCCTCTCCCTCAACGCGATCGCCAAGCAGATGGGGATGAGCGGGCCCGCGCTGTACCGGTACTTCGCCGGCCGCGACGAGCTGATCACCGAGCTGGTCCGGGACGCGTACCGAAGCCTCGCCGACACCTTCCGCGCCACCTCGGCCGCAGGCGGCGGCCTGACCGAGCTCGCGCACGCGCTACGCGCCTGGGCCCTGGCCGACCCCCACCGCTACTTCCTCGTCTACGGCACACCCGTCCCCGGCTACCACGCGCCCGACGACGTCACCACGATCGCGTCCGAGATCATGACGTCCCTGCTCGACGCCTGCGCCGACCTGCCCGCGGACGGTCCGCCGACCCCGCTCACCGCCCGACTCGAAGGCCTCGGCGACCAGTGGACCGCCGGCCACCCCGCCCCACCCGCCACCCTCCACAGGGCCCTGACCTGCTGGACCCGCCTCCACGGCGTCCTCTCCCTCGAACTGGCGGGCCACTTCACAGACATGGGCTTCGACCCCGCGCTGCTCTACACCGCCGAACTGAACACCCTGACGAGCCAGTCCCCGAACTGACCGCCGCCCCGGCGAGCCGACACTCGGGCCGCCACCCCACCGTTCCCGTCCCTACCGTCCCCACCGCGTGATCGCTAGCATCCCTGCCATGCCCTTACCCCGGAGTCAGGAAGACAGCCTCTCGGGGCTTCCCCGTGATCCGCGTGCGGACGTGTATCCGATGCCGGTCGTGCCGTTCGGGTGGTATGCCGTGTTGCGGAGCGTCGAGCTTCGGCGGGGCAAGGTCGTCAGCCTGCACTACTTCGGGCGGGCGCTCATCGCCTTCCGCGGGGCCGACGGGCAGGCGGCCGTACGGGACGCGCACTGCCCGCACTACGGCGCACACCTGGGCGCCGGCGGGAAGGTCGTGGACGGGACGGTGCAGTGCCCGTTCCACGGGTGGCGGTTCGGGACCGACGGGCGGTGCGTGGAAGCTCCCTTCGCGGTCCGCACCCCCAAAGCGGTCCTCGGCGGCTTCCCGGTCCGCGAGCACAGCGGGCTCGTCTTCGTGTACGTCGGACCCGACGAGCCCTCCTGGGAAGTCCCCGACATCCCGGAGGCCACCTCCCGGGACTTCGCCAGCCCGGTCGACGACACCTGCCGCGCCCGGATCCACATCCAGGAGATGCGCGAGAACATCGTCGACGAGTCCCACTTCCACTTCATCCACGGTCAGAGCGAACCCCCCGTCCAGGACTGGCAGGTGGACGGCCCCTTCGCCGAGGTGCGCGGGCGGATCCGGCGGCGCGTCCTCGGCTGGGACATCGACAACACCTTCGACGCGTTCATGTACGGCCCGGGGGTCATGGTGGTCCGCACCCATGGACCCGTGCTCTCCGTGACCGCCGTCGCCCTCTCCACCCCCGTCGACGACCACACCAGCGAACTGCGGATGCTCTACTACCTGCGCAAACCGTCCCGGGCCCGCTTCCTGACCCCCGCGCTCAAACTCGTGTTCCGCGCGGAGGCGCTGGGCGAGGTGCGCGAGGAGGTCCGGATCTGGGACCACAAGATCCATCAGTCGCGGCCGGTCCTGCTCCCGCACGAGAAGGGCATCAGAGCGCTGCGCCGCTGGTACGCGCAGTTCTATCCCCCGGCGTGACGAAGACGGCCCGGGTCGGAATCTCCGAGACCCGGGCCTTCCTCACTTCAGTACTTCCGTCGGGTCCGACCTCAGGTCGGCTAGAGCGTCACCACCTTGCCTCCCAGCGTCACCACCAGCTTCCCGTCCGTGGCGAAGGACCAGGCCAGCGCGCCCGAGTACGAGGCGCAGCGGGAGCCGTTGGCGCCGGTCCAGAACTGGTTCGTGGTGTCGGCGTCGCCGATCGTCTTGTCGTTCGAACCGGTCACCGAGAAGCGGCACGACGTGTTGGTGCGGAAGACCGAAGTCCCCGCGTCCCACGAGTAGTTGCGGGTGGTGTTGTCGATGCTCAGGTTGTTCGACACCGCCATGGAGCCGGGGTTGCTGTTGTACGTGAAGCCGTGTTTGCCGTTGTGGTAGGCGATGCTGCGCCGCACGACGTGGTTGACGGCGATGTCGTCGCCGCCGAGCTTGTAGCCGTTGCGGTCGCCGTTGGAGTTCACGGTGCCGTCGCTGAGGGTGCCGTTGCCGTAGGAGAGGGAGTCCTCGATCGTCACCGGGCCGATCGCGCCCGTGTCGGTCTTCGTGTAGAGGTCCCAGCCGTCGTCGATGTTGTTGTGGGCGACGGCGTAACGGAAGACGTTGCCCGTGCCGGTGGTGAGCTTCGCGGCGAAGCCGTCCGCGTCCTCGCCGTCGGAGTCGGCGTTGTCGTGCGACTCGGCCGAGACGATCAGGTTGTCGGACGGCCACTGCGCGACCGGGGTGCTGGAGGAGATCCGGCCCAGTTGCAGCCCCGTGTCGTGGTTGTAGCGGGTCACCGTGCGCTCGATGACGTTGTCGCTGCCGCCGACGTAGATCCCGTTGTCACCGGCTCGTTCGACGACGATGCCGTACACATGCCAGTACGAGCCGAACAGCTGGAGCCCGCGGTTCGACGAACTCTCGCTCTGCGCCGAGAAGTTGAGGACCGGCGTCTCACCCGGGTAGGCGGACAGGGTGGTGCGCGCGCTCGCCGTGCCGCTGCTGGTCGCCGGGACGGTGACCGTCGACGACTGCGCGTACGTCCCGCCGCGCAGGTAGATCGTGCCGCCGGCCGTCACCCTGCTGATCGCCGACGTGAGCGTCGTCGGGGCGGACTGGGTGCCCGCCGCGCCGTCCGTGCCGCTCGGCGAGACGTAGATCGCGCCGGTCGTGGGGGGTGTGGTGCCGCCGTCGGCGGTCGTCGCCTCGAGGTGGTCGACGTTGGGCAGGCCCTCCGCCGTGGTCGGGCTCAGGCGGACGGTGTTGCTGCCCGCGTTCAGCGTCACGGTGAGCGTCTTGGTGACCCAGGTCGACCAGGCGCCGGTGGCCTCGAAGGACGGCGTCTGCACCGTCGTGCCGTTGACGACGAGCGAGGCCGGGCGGGCCGTGGCAGTGCCGTTCGCGAAGCGGACGTCGATCGTCGCCGTGCCGGCCGTCGCCGCGTTCACGGTGAACTGGGCGTATCCGCCGGTCGAGTTGGTGCCGTTGCAGAATCCGGTGCCGGAGTAACCGGTCCAGTCGGAGTCGATGGTGCCGGTGCAGACCGCCGGGGACGTCTCCGCCTCGTAGCGGACGGTGGCGGCCTGCGCCGTGGTGCCGGACAACGCGACGAGCGCGCCTGCCACCAGGCCGACGCATGCGATGACGGGTCTCAGAAGCATCCTTGACATCGTTGATCTCTCCATCTCCAGGACGGTGCGGGTCGTCTGCCAGAGGTGCGGAAAGCGCTTTCTAGCGGAAGCTAGGGGTACGGCCCCGAGCGCGTCAATAGTCACGTACTTGATTCATATTCATGTGGATGGACGAACGGGGTCGCGGAGGCGGCCTCCGCCCACACCCCTCAAGGGATTCGCGACGGATCTACGACGGATCCGCGCAGGAGCATCACACAGGCTGCACACAGTCGTTCGAAGGACTCGTTAGCGTGCCGCAGATGGACTACTGCTCCTCGTGTCGTCGGCATCTCAACGGCGCCCTGGTGTGTCCCGGGTGCGGCGCCTACGCCCCGGACATCGCCCCGGTCGCGCTCCGGCCCGCGCAGACGACGACGTACGCCACCGTGGAGGCCGTTGCGTACATCGAGCCGCCCACGCCGCCGGTGCGGCCCGATGTGCCCGAGCTGCCCGAGCTGTCCGACCCGTATGCGCCGCCCGTGGCGTCCGCGCCGCCGGGGCGGGCCGCACGGCGACGGCAGTTGGCGCGCTGGAAGAAGAACCAGCGCCGGGCCGTGGTCGCGACGGCCGTCGCCCTCGTCGGCGGCGGTCTGACCGTCGCCGCGCTGGACCGGCAGGGCGGGGACCGCGCCCAGGCCGCCACCGCGCCGGAGAACCCCACCACGTACGGGGGCGAGGTACCGACCTCGGAGCACACCCGCCCGACGGTCGACCGGTCCGACGCGCACCGGCCCTCGACCGCCCCCACCGCCCCGACGCAGCCGCAGTCCCCGGCGACCGAACTCGGGGGCGAGCGCTACACCCCGTCCAACGCCGACCCGGACGCCGCCGCGCCCTCCGCGCCCCGTACGAGCGCCTCGCTCACCGCCGCACAACAGGCAACCGGCACCTCCTCGTACGCGGGAGCCGTCACCACCCCCACCGACACGTCGGCCACATCCGACACATCGTCCGGACAGCAGTCGTCCACGTCCGCCGCGAGCGACAGCGCCACCGACTCGTCGAGTTCGACATCTACGTCTACGTCTACGTCTACGTCGGGTTCGACGTCCGGGAGCAGCTCCGCAGCCGCGTCGACCTCGCCGTCGGACGTCTGTCTGCTGGGCCTGATCTGCCTCGGCTGAGCCGAGTTCCAGGAACGGAGAACGGAACGGAAAACGGAGCGGAGTACGGAGCCGAAACGGAACCGGCGGGAACCAATCCGGACGATCGTTAGTTCCAACTTCGGATCCGTACCGACCTTCTGGAGTTCTCATGGCCCTGTGGGATCGCATCAAAGAGTCCGCGTCGACGATGCAGACCCAGCTCGAGGCGAAGAAGAACGACCTCAAGAGCGGCGCCTTCCGCGACGCGAGCATGGCCATGTGCGCCCTGGTCGCCGCGGCGGACGGCAGCATCGACCCGGCCGAACGGCAGCGGGTGGCCCAGTTGATCGCCACCAACGAGGTGCTGAAGAACTTCGACGCCACGGACCTTCAGCGGCGCTTCGACGCCAACCTCGACAAGCTGACGGCCGACTTCGCGTTCGGCAAGGTCAGCGTGTTGCAGGAGATCGCCAAGGCGAAGAAGAAGCCTGCCGAGGCGCGGGCCGTCATCCAGATCGGCATCGTCATCGGCGGCGCGGACGGCGACTTCGACAAGACCGAGCAGGCCGTGGTCCGCGAAGCCTGCTTCACCCTCGAACTGCCCCCGCACGAGTTCGACCTCTGACGAGTCCGGCCTTCTGGCAAGGGCAAGTCACCTCTGCCAAGTCACCTCTGGCAAGTCCGAAGGGCGCACCGGGGCACCGCACCTGCGGTGCGTCGGTGCGCCCTTCGGCTCAGCGACGGTCCGTCAGGCCGACGGCGCGGCCCTCCGCGTCCCAGCGGACCTCCAGGACGCGGGCCACGGCGTCACGGTCGAGCGGTCCGAAGACATGCGGGAACAGCGTGCCCTCGGCGACCCCGGGCGGCGGGGCGGGGGCGGCGGCCTCCCACTCGCACCTCGCGGTGAGCCGCTCCTCGTCGATGACCAGCGCCAGCAGCGGCCGGGGCGTGCTCCGGTAGAACGCGTTGACGACGGCGAGCGTGGTCGCCTCGTCGGGTGAACAGTGGACGAACCCCTCCTGTACGAGGGAGGCGGGCGCGTAGGGCCGGTCGGGGCCGGCGGCGTGCGCCGCGTCCCATTCCGCGAGCGTTACGACGTGATAAATCATCATCGGATCATCATCAGGTCGGCCGGACGTGAGGGCGCCCGCAGGGGTTGCCTCCCTGCTCCACGGGCCCCTCCTGCGTTCCTGTGCTACCGTGATAAAAGTGGCAGTTTCGGTTACCAGAGGCTTGTGAGTGCTCTTCGACCATCCGTCGACGAGCACTCTTTTTGTTTCCGGGGCTTTCTGATCCTGCGACGCCGGGTCCGCAAGGTGCGGACACCGGGCACTGCCCCAAGGGAGATTCAATATGGCATCTGGCACCGTGAAGTGGTTCAACGCGGAAAAGGGCTTCGGCTTCATCGAGCAGGAGGGTGGCGGCCCGGACGTCTTCGCCCACTACTCCAACATCGCCACCCAGGGCTTCCGCGAGCTTCAGGAAGGCCAGAAGGTGACCTTCGACGTCACGCAGGGCCAGAAGGGCCCGCAGGCCGAGAACATCGTTCCCGCCTGAACCGCCTGACGTCCACGAGACGCTGAGATCCGCGCGCTTTTCACGCGGATCCCGTGGCCGGGGCCCGTACTCCTGAGTACGGGCCCCGGCTCATGGCTTTTTGCCCTTTCGAGGAAGGTTCCGAATGAACCGCAACAGCTCCGTCCGCTCCCGTTCGGACAGGCGCCAGGGCGCCCCCGCCCGTTCGGCCAAGCCAGGGCGGAGCGGACGCGGGAGTCGTCCCGCCGCGTCCGGCGGTGAATTCGCGCTGCCCGTCACCCTCACCCCTGGGCTGCCGGCCGTCGAGGCGTTCACCGAACTCGACATGCCCAAGCCGCTGCTGGCCGCCCTCGGCGCCGAAGGCGTCACCACCCCCTTTCCCATCCAGGCCGCGACGCTGCCGAACTCGCTGGCCGGCCGGGACGTCCTGGGCCGTGGCCGCACCGGCTCCGGCAAGACCCTCGCCTTCGGCCTCGCCATGCTGGCCCGTACGGCGGGACAGCGCGCCGAACCCCGGCAGCCGCTGGCCCTGGTCCTCGTCCCCACCCGGGAACTGGCCCAGCAGGTCAACGACGCCCTCTCTCCTTACGCCCGCGCGCTGCGGCTGCGGATCGCCACGGTCGTCGGCGGACTGTCGATCGGCCGACAGGCGAGCGCCCTGCGCGGCGGCGCCGAGGTCGTCGTGGCCACGCCCGGCCGGCTGAAGGACCTCATCGACCGCGGCGACTGCCGACTGGACCGGGTCGAGATCACCGTCCTCGACGAGGCCGACCAGATGGCCGACATGGGCTTCATGCCGCAGGTGACACAGCTGCTCGACCAGGTGCGTCCCGACGGCCAGCGCATGCTGTTCTCGGCGACCCTGGACCGTAACGTCGACCGGCTGGTGCGCAACTATCTGCACGACCCCGTCGTCCACTCGGT
The DNA here is from genome assembly GCF_040635845.1 of Streptomyces sp. NPDC006872. Classification (NCBI taxonomy): domain Bacteria; kingdom Bacillati; phylum Actinomycetota; class Actinomycetes; order Kitasatosporales; family Streptomycetaceae; genus Streptomyces; species Streptomyces sp. NPDC006872. The sequence goes on along the minus strand of NZ_JBEYIL010000003.1, from coordinate 451,327 downwards.
CGACCCGTCCGCGGGTGCGGTCACCACGATGGAGCACCACGTGCTGCATGTGGAGGACGAGGACAAGCAGGCCACGACCACGGAGATCGCCGCCCGCGACGGACGCGTGATCATGTTCCTGGACACCAAGCACGCGGCGGACCGGCTGGCCAAGAAGCTGCTGGCCGTCGGGGTGCGCGCCGCGTCCCTGCACGGCGGCAAGTCCCAGAACCAGCGCACCCGCACCCTGGCCCAGTTCAAGGACGGCCATGTCACGGTGCTGGTGGCGACCAACGTCGCGGCCCGCGGCATCCACGTCGACAACCTCGACCTCGTGGTCAACGTCGACCCGCCCGCCGACCACAAGGACTATCTGCACCGGGGCGGCCGCACGGCGCGCGCCGGCGAGTCCGGCACGGTCGTCACCCTCGTCCTGCCGAACCAGCGCCGGGAGATGACGCGTCTGATGGCGGACGCCGGCATCACCCCGCAGACCACCCGGGTCCGCTCGGGCGGCGCCGAGCTGAGCCGTATCACCGGTGCGCAGGCGCCGTCGGGAGTGCCCGTCGTCCTGGCCCCTCCGGTCCCCGCCGAGAGCCGTCCCGCACGCGGTGGCTCGGGGCGTGGCGGCGGCGAGCGCAACGGCTCCGCCTCTCGCGCCCGGCGCGGCCGTCCCGCCGCCGCTGCCGCCTCCGGCTCCGGCTCCGGGCAGGGCCGTCGCCGGACCCCCGCCAAGGGCAACGGCACGACCGGCGGCCGCTAGGACAGGTCCTAAGGGCCAAGGCTCACGCGCCGGCGGTCTCCGCCAGCGTGTGGGCCACCAGGGCGTTGGCGTGGCCGTGGCCCAGGCCGTGCTCGGTCTTCAGCCAGGCGACGAGCTCCATGTGCCGGGTCAGCGGCGAGGCGCGGATCAGCGTCTTCCACTCGTCGATCGGGCGGCCGTACTTCTTCTCGATCGACGGGAAGTAACTGGCGGGGCCCTTCACAGGTGCGGTCATCTCGGTCGTTCCCCTTGGTCTCGGTCCTCGGCCGCCTTCGGCTTCCGTCGGCTTCCATGGCTTCCGTCTGCTTCCTTCGGCTTTCTGACCGGCCGAGGGGAGGGAACTGATCGGTCGCAGACGTGATCTGCGTCACCGTCCGGCGACCGCCGCGCACACCCCTCCGTCGACGAGGACGTCGATGCCGTTCAGGAAGCTCGCGTCGTCCGACAGGATGAAGGCGGCGACCGCGGCGACCTCCTCCGAACGGCCGGTGCGGCCCAGCGGGGTCGCCTCGACGAGCTTGCGCATCGACTCGTGCTCGGTCGCCTCCTGACGGCCCTGCGGGGTGTCGATGACGCCCGGGGCGAGCGAGCACACCCGGCCGCCGACCGGCCCCAGCCGTACCGCCTCCCGGCGGGCGAAGCGGGCCACACCGTGCTTGGCCCACGGGTAGGCGAGCGTGGACTCCTCGAGGCCCGGGCCGATCGCCGCCCGGATCCGGTCGAGGAACCCCGCCCGCAGCGGGTCCTCGAGCAGTTCGGCGACGTCCGGGTCGGGGTCGACGCCGGCGAGCAGCGGGGCCATCGACGAGAAGTACACGTGCGCCGTCCCGGCGGTGGCCAGCGGGCGCAACGCCTCGGCGAGGAGCGCGGTCCCGATCAGGTCGACCTCGAAGATGCGCCGCCAGTCGGCCATGGTCGGCGAGATGCCGGCGGCGTGGGCGACCGCGCGGAGCGTGCCGAGCTCCTCGACCCGGTCGGCGAGCCGGGCCAGTCCGTCGCGGTCGGTGACGTCGAGGGCGAAGGGCTGGGCGACGGCCCGGGCGGTGGAGGCGTTCAGGTCGTCGGCGACCGCCGTCACGCTGTCCTCGTCCAGGTCGACGAGCAGCAGCACGTCCACCATGTCGGCCATCCGCCGCGCGCAGGCCTCCCCCATCCCGCGCCCGGCGCCGGTGACGACGCCGACGGTGCGTGCGCCACGGCCTGCGGGGCTTGGGCTTGCAGTCGTCATGTGGTGCTCCTTGTCTCGGTTCACACGTACTCGGTTCACGCGTACTCGGTCCATACGCGTGGGGAATGCGGGCTCACTGCGCGGACCAGAGCCGCTCCAGGGTCGGCCGGACCGCGCTGCTGACCAGCTCGACCCGGAAGCCGGTCACCTCGCCGGCGCGCAGGAACGCGAAGAACGGTGTGCCGTCGGGGCCCCTGCGGGTCGCCTCGACCACGTAGCCGTCGCATTCGAGGTCGGCCGTGTCGGCGGCCACGTCGTCGGACCAGTAGCCGATGTGGTGGATCCCGGAGCCGGGCGTCGGCTCCCAGAGGGTGCCGGGAAGGGGCCGTACGACCTCGATCCTGGGCGTCGACTTCGAGTACGCGCAGCGGAAGTCGAGGACGGCGGTGCCGGTGGGCAGCTCCACCTCGACGGGGCCGCCCATCTCGTCGTGCCACTCCAGGCCGAACGACCGGGAGAGCCGGTCCGTCGTCGCCCGGAGGTCCTCCGCGACGATACCCACGTGGAACTGGTCCTCGGGCTTCAGCATGGCGTCTCCTCATAAGTCGGCGCGGCCCAGCCAGTAGCCGAAGCCGCGGCGGGTGTGGATGAGCGCGGGTCCCTCCCGGTCCACCAGCAGCACGGCGACCCGGGCGAGCAGCTCGGCGATCCGGAGCGGCTTGGTGACGTAGTCCTCCTGCTCGGCCGCGAGTTCGGGCACGAGCCGGGGGAGCGCGTCGCAGGTGGCGAGGAAGAGCAGCGGCGGACCGTCGGCGGGGGCCGCGCGGCGGCGCCGGGCCGGGTACGCGTTCTCGCGCAGGGCGGCGTCCCACACCAGGAGGTCGAACCGCTGGCTGTCGAGCCGGACCATGCCCTCGGCGCCGCTGCCCGCCGTGCCGACCCGGTAGCCGGCCAACTCCAGGGCGGTGCTGACCAGTTCGCTGTCTGCGGGGTCGGCGACGACCAGGACCTGCTGCCCGTCCCCGCGGGGCGGGGACACGGGCGGGGACACGGACATGACGGCACCCTTCGTGCGGGACTCCCCCACGGTAGCAGCTACTTGCCTAAGTTAAGCAAGGTTCCTGCGAGTGGGCGGTGCGGACGTCGCTCCGTCGTCGCCCCGGCCGGGATGTGCACCAGGAACGACGGCAGGCAGCCGCGCAGGGCGCCGAGTGCGGTGCTCATCCGGCCACTGCACCAGGAGGGTGATCATCCGGCCGGGACGGAAGCCACACCTCCGGTCACGGGCCTGTCACACCTGCCTCCGCCCGTGCTCTGCCGGGAACAGCGCGCGGACCCGCCATCCGTGGGCGGGCAGCTGGGTGCCGCCGGGGAGAGCTCGCCACGTCAGTCCTCCCCCAGCGAGCCCCGCAGCTCCGCCCGCCGTCGGATCCCCAGCTTGCGATAGGTGCTGGTCAGGTGGGTTTCCACGGTGCGGCGGGCCACATGCAGAAGTTCCGCTATCTCCGTGTTGGTACGGCCCGCCGCCGCGAGGTCCGCTATCCGGCGTTCGCTGCCGGTGAGGGACCCGGAGCCGGTGTGGGCGGGGGTGGTGCGGCGGGCCCCGGCCGTGCGCAGGACCTGCTCGGCGTGGGTCAACAGGCGGACGCTGCCCAGGCGTTCGGCGCGTTCGGCGCCCTCGCGCAGATGCTCGCGGCCCCGGCTGCGTTCGCCGGCGTCGATCAACTGGCGGCCGTGCGCGAGGAGCGAGGCCACCAGTTCCGCCTCGGCCGGGGAGTCCCGCAGGACGGCCACCGCCTCCTCGCCCAGCTCCAGACCCCGCCGCCCGCGGGTCGCCCGGCCCAGGACACGCAGCGCCCGTCCCTTCGTGCGCGGGGTGTCCCACACCTGGGCCAGCCGGAGTTCCTCCGTCGCCAGCGCCAGCGCCTCCTGCGGGTTGCCCAGCTCCAGCCGGCACTCCGCGGCCGCCGTCCGCCACGGGGTGACGACCGGGCTGAGGACGGCGCGCGCGGACTGCCGGCGGCCGCACTCCAGGAAGTCGTGGAGGGCGCCGGCGACGTCCCCCTCGGTGAACCGCAGCACGCCCCGCGCGTAGAGGAAGCGGTTGAGTGCCCAGGAGTCCGGGGCGTCGCGCAGGTCGAAGCTGTCGGCTAGGCGTCGTGCGTCGGGTGTGCGGCCCGTCTCGACCAGGGCGAGCAGGGCGTGCGCGTCGACGTTGGCGGGGCCGCAGCCGGTGTGCCGCGCCCGGGCCCCGGGGTGCGCGGCGAGCAGGGTCCCGTAGGCGCCGCGCGCCGCCGCGATGTCCCAGTCGGTGTCCATCAGCGCCTGTTCCATCGGGTGCAGCAGCGCCGGGTGCTGACCGGCCAGGCCGCGCTCCACCAGGCGTTCCGCCTCGTCGAGTTCGTCGGCCCACTGGGCCACCGCCGCGGCCGTGCCCAGCAGGAACGGCTCGGCGAGGGAGTCGGCGGGCTCGGTCAGCAGGGTGCGCATCCGGCGCATCGCCTCCCGGGCCGCGATGTCCCCCGCGGTCGCCGCGTAGCGGACCAGGAGCGCCCGGCCGGACGCGCCCACCAGCTCCGGGGTGCGTTCGGCGGTGTCGGTGAGCCAGCGGTAGGCCTCCCGGCGGACCGCCTGGTCCTGGTCGGACAGGAGCGCGGACGCGGTCTGCAGGGTGCGGGCCAGGTCGGGGTGGCCGGACAGCCGGGTCTCCAGGCCGCGCAGCGCCTCCACCGCCGTCCGGACCTCGCCGCGGCCGGCGAGCGCGGTGCCCAGCGCGATGGCCGTGCGGACCTGGTCGCGGGGCTGGGCCGGCAGGTCGAGCGCCTCGGCGAGCCGTGGGATGCCCGCCGGGGCGTCGGTGGAGGCGTACTCCAGGGAGCCGAGCTCGGTGAGGAGGCGCTGGCGCAGATCGTCGGGCAGCGGTTCCTGGAGGGCCCGGCGCAGATAGCGGACGGCGTCGCCCTGGCGGCCGTCCCGGACGGCGACGGTGCCGGCGTCGCGCAGCACGCGCAGCGCCCAGGGCAGGCCGGCGGGCGCGCTGCCCAGCAACTGCCGGGCCACCGCGTCGACATGGTCGCCCCGGCGCAGCATCGCCTGGGCCACCGCCCGGTGCGCGTCCTGACGGCGGGCGGTGGACCAGCCGCCGAGCACGGCGTCGCGCAGGAGCGGGTGGGCGTAGCGGGGGCGGCCGGCGGGGTCGGGACGCAGCACGCCGAGCCGTGTCATCGCGGTGAACCAGCCGGAGACACGGACGGGGTCGGCGCCGGAGGCCTCGGCGACGAGGGCGGCGAGACCGTCGACGGTGGCAGGGACGCCGGGGCCGTCAGGGGTGGCAAGGCTGTCATCAGGGGCGTCTGCGGTGTCGAAACCGTCTGCGCTGTCGGCGGTGTCCGGGGCCGTCGGGGTTTCCAGGGGGGTTTCCAGGGCGGCGAGCGTCCGGGCCACCTCCGCGGTCGCCGCTCCCGCGCTGTCCAGCCACCAGGACACGGCCGCCGGGTAGGAGCCCGGGTACAGCGCGGCGCACGTCCTCGGGACGACCGTCGGCCGTGGGGCGCCGTCGAGGTCGTCGAGGAGGGCGTGCAGAAGCAGCGGGCTGCCGGCGCTCGCGCGCACGCAGTCCGCGACAGCCTGGTCGGAGGCCTTCGGGAGGGCGGTCCGGACCAGGTCGGCCGAGGCGTCGTCGGTGAGGGGGGCGAGGGTGTGGGTGCGGAACAGGGACGGGGTGAGGGCGTGGGTGAGACCGGTGGGGCGCGGGGCGATGTCGTACTGACTGCGCTCGGTGGCCACCAGCAGTACCGGTAATCGGTCGATACGGCGGGCCGCCTCCACGAACCAGCGGCGCGAGGCCTCGTCGGCGAGGTGGACGTCGTCCACGGCGACCATGAGCGGCGTCTCGTCCGTGTACGAACGCAGCAGCCGCCACAGCCGGGCCGCGCTGCCGCGGTCCTCGCCGCCCGGCGAGAAGTCGGCGAACTCCGGTACGGGGCCGAGGAGATGGAGGACGGCGGAGAACGGCAGCGCGGTGTCCTCGGGGGAGCAGCGGGCACGCAGGACGCGCAGCCCGAGATGGGTCGCGTGGGCGGCGGCGGCCTCCAGGACGGCGGAGCGGCCGGTGCCCGTGGCCCCGCGCAGCAGTACGAGCCGGCCGGCTCCGGCCCGGGCCCGCTCGGCCTCCGCGGCAAGGAGTGCGCTCGCGTCCTCGCGTTCCCGCAACGGTCCGGTCATCCCAGTTTCCTGCTTTCGCGGTCGGGTACGTCGGACATCTGGTCGGGTATGTACAGGTAGAGGCCGTGCTGTGGGGCACGGGTCCGCGCGGCCGTTGTGGCGAGGCTCACGAAAGCGCGGCGCGCACCGATCATCACGCCTCTGACTTGCAAAAATGTTGGCGAACTGTGGTGCCGGAGGGCTTGCTCTCGTGGTCCGCCTCGTGGTGCTCCACGATTGCGCGAGCCCCAGGAGTCGCAGAAGTGTGGACCGTACCCACCCGTCACGGCTCCCCGCCGAGCGGCGGGCCCGTGAACATGGGGGAAACGGTTGCTCAGCACACCTCGGACACCAGAGACCGCCGCCGCAGGCACGGCAGGCGTCACCGCAGTCGGCGCGGCCGCGGCGGGCAGCTCTGCCGCGGGCAGCTCCCTCGCCGCCCGGCGACGGGTTCCGGTGGCCGTCCAGGCGCCGGACCCGATCTCCCGCGAGGGCGCGGTCAGCCAGTTGCGCGGGCGTCCGGAGATCGAGGTCCGCGAGGAGCTCTCGGCCGCCGCGGGCACGGTGGCGCTGCTGATCGAGGACACCCTCGACGAAGCGGCGCTGACCCGGCTGCGGCGGATCGTGCGCAGCGAGGGGGCGCAGGCGGTCCTCGTCGTGAACACGATCCGCGAGACCGAGCTGCTGGACGTCATCGAGTGCGGGGTCGGGGCCATCGTCTGGCGTCGCGAGGCGACCGCGCACCGGCTGGTGCAGGCGGTGCTCGCCGCCCACCGCGGCGACGGCGACCTGCCCTCCGACCTGCTCGGCCGGCTGATCAGCCAGGTGGGCACACTGCATCGCGGTGCGGCGGGCAGGCCCGGCGCCCCCTCCCTGGGTCTCACCCCGAGGGAGGTCGACGTGCTGCGGCTGGTGGCCGAGGGCCTGGACACCGGAGAGATCGCCAGCAAGCTGTCCTACTCCGAACGAACCGTCAAGAACGTCATGCACGGACTCACGACGCGGTTGCATCTGCGCAACCGGGCGCACGCGGTGGCATATGCCCTCCGGGAAGGCTACATCTGACCGAACGGGCAATCGAAGGAGGACACGCGGGCAGCATGCGCTGCCCGTCCACAGGTCCCGCGGCGCGTGCGCAAACCGGCCCGCGACGGGCAGGATGAACAGGCGACCGCTGTCGCCGACCACGCGATCGCCAGGTAAACGCAAGGCAATTGAGGAGCACGACGGTGATCCACGAGGTGGACGAGGTCCTCAAGAGCCTGCTCGAAGGCGGCGCGCTCGCCGGCTCCGGCATCGACGTCTCCTTCGAGGCGCCCACCCGGGACTGGGCCGCCCGCCGCAACGCCCCTGTGATCAACACCTACTTGTACGACATCCGCGAGGACGTGTCCCGTCGGCAGCGCGGCCAGATGGCGGTGCGCGACGAACGTGACGTCGTCGTCAAGCGCCGTCAACCCCCGCGCTGGTTCCGGCTGTCGTACCTGGTGACCGCCTGGACGCGGACCCCGCAGGACGAACACCGGCTGCTGTCGGCCGTGCTGGCGACGCTGCTGCCCCGCGAGATGCTCGCGGCCGACGAACTCCCCGGTTCTCTCGGCGCGTTGGGCTTCGCGGTGCCGGTGACCGTGGCCGGCATCCAGACCGAGTCCCGTTCCCTCGCCGAGATCTGGTCCGCCCTGGGCGGCGAGCTCAAGCCCTCCCTGGACCTGGTGGTGACGGCGCCCTTCCCGGCGTACCCCGAGTACGACGCCGGGCCGCCGGTCACGGAGGGCGCGGCGGTCCGGCTGCGCGGGATGGACGGCGACCCGCCGGAGTCCGGCGAGCGCGCCCACCGCCCCCACCAGGTGGCCGCGGCCCGCGCCGCCCGTGAGGCCGCGACCCGCCCGCCGGGCAAGCGGTGACCGGCGCGTACACCGGGGAATCCGCGATCGTCGCCGAGTCGGCGGGGCTGCTCACCCGCCTCGCCGGGCTGCGCGAGCGGGTCGCCGCCCTCGTCGACCGCCGCGCCGCCACCGACCCCACGGCCGCCGACCCGCTCCGCGGTCTGTACCTCTCCGAGGACGCGGTACGCCGCCTGCTGGCCGGCGCGCCACAGCCCCCCGCGGACGGCCTCACCCCCGCGCTCGACCCGCCCGACACCCTCACCGCCCTCTGCGCCCGTCTCCGCCTGACCGAGTTCGACGCCGCGATCCTCCTCATCGCCCTCGCGCCCGATCTCGACCGCTCCTTCGAGCCGCTGTACGGCTATCTCAACGACGACGTGAGCAGACGGCGGGCCACGGTGGGGCTGGCCCTCGACCTGTGCGGGGCGCCCGCGCACCTGGCCGCGGCCCGGGCCCGTTTCCATGCCTCGGCGCCCCTGCACGCATACGGTCTGCTGGAGCTGGAGGAGCCCGAACGGCCCTTCCTGTCCCGCCTGTTGCGCGTCCCGGACCGGCTGCTCGCCCATCTCCTCGGCGACGACACCCCGGACGCGGCCCTGCACGGCCTCCTCCATGAACTCCCTCCGCCCCTCCCCGCCGCCGACGACGACTTCGTCGACCGGCTGGCGCACCGGCTGCGGGACGGCGGCCCGCTCACCGTCTATCTGCGCGAGCACCGCGAGGGCGACGGCCTGGCCGCGATCGCCTCGGCGCTCGGCGCCGCCGGCCTCGAAGCGCTGCGCTTCACCGGCCCCGACGACCGCGTCCCCGACCTCCTGCGCGAGGCACGCCTCGCCCGCCGGGCGGTGGTCCTGTCCGGCCTGCCGGACAAACCGGGCCGGCTGATCGGCGCGCTGACCGACGCCCCGGACGTCACCGTCCTCCTCACGGACCCGCGCCCCTACGACCCGCACTGGTCCACCCACGATCCGCTGGTCCTGGACGCACCGCGCCGCAGGACGGGCGGGACGGCGGCCTGGGCGGTGGCGCTCGGCGGGGCGGAACCGGGGTTCGACCTCGCCACCACCGTCGCCCCCTACCGCCTCGGCGGCGAGCGGATCGCGCGGGCCGCGCACGCCGCCACCGCGCTGGCCGCCTTCGAGGGCGGGCCGCTCACCGCCGACCACGTCCGCTTGGCCGCCCGCCAGCAGTCGGCGTCCGGCCTGGAACGGCACGCACGGCGGATCCGCCCCGACGTCGGCTGGGCGGACCTGGTCCTGCCCGACCGCCCGCTGACCCAACTGCACGAACTCGCCCTGCGCGCCCGGCACCGCGACCGCGTCCTGGGCGACTGGCGGCTGAGCGCGGGCGGCGGCCGCGGCAGAGGAGTGCTCGGTCTGTTCGCGGGCGAGTCCGGCACCGGCAAAACGCTCTCCGCCGAGGTCGTGGCCGCCGAACTCGGCCTGGACCTCTACGTCGTCCAGCTCTCCTCGGTCGTCGACAAGTACGTCGGCGAGACCGAGAAGAACCTGGAGCGCATCTTCACCGAGGCCGACCGCACCGACGCCGTGCTGCTCTTCGACGAGGCCGACGCCGTCTTCGGCAAACGGTCCGAGGTCAAGGACGCGCACGACAAGTACGCCAACATGGAGAGCGCCTACCTGCTCCAGCGGCTGGAGTCCTTCGACGGCATCGCGCTGCTCACCACCAACCTGCGCGCCAACATCGACGAGGCGTTCACCCGGCGCCTGGACCTGGTCGTCGACTTCCCGTTCCCCGACCCCGGCCAACGGCTCGCGCTGTGGCGGCACGGCCTGGCCCATGTCCCGTGCGCCGCCGACCTCGACCTCGAGCCGCTGGCCAAGGACTTCGAACTCGCCGGCGGCTCGATCCGCAGCGCGGTCGTCACCGCCGCCTACCTCGCCGCGGGCCGCGACGCGCCGGTGGCCGACGGCGACCTCCTGGAGGGCGCCCGCCGCGAATACCGCAAGGCGGGCCGCCTGGTCCCGGGCGAGGCGAACTGGTAGTTCCCGCCCCTACGGCTCACCCCCGGAGACAGGCGTCAGCCCCGCCGCGCGGCTCCCGTCGGCCAGACGACGTCGACGGGCAGACCCGCCGCACGGGCCTCCGACACCGCGTCGGCCGTGCCACCGCCCTTGCCGCTCGGGGGCTCACCGTTCCAGACGGCGACGAGCCGCTCGGCGCGACCCAGGAGCACGCGGTTGGCGTCCTCGTACGCCGCCCGGTTCGCGCTCGGATGGTCCAGGACGAGCACCTCGTCGGCGGCCTCGGCCAGCCGGTCGAAGACGACGGCGTGCTCGGGCTCGACCTGCTCCTGCCGGTAGTCCCGAGCGGGGACGACGACGACCAGCCGGCCGCCGAGCTCCAGCACGACCTCGGCGAACAGGGAGTCGGCGCCCTGTGCGATGCACGAGACGCCCGTCAACCCGCCCTCGTCGCCCGCGAAGGGCCGCAGCACCTCCCGCAACGCGTCGCGCACCAGCGGCACACTGGCCTCGGTCAGGTCCAGGTGTCCGGTCACGGCAATGGCGATCACGTCACTCCTCGCTGCACGTCACTCCTACCTGCACGTCACTCCTCGCTGCGGAAACCGGAGTCCCTACTTCGCCGTCCACTTCTGGTTCGGGGTGCCCGAGCAGGTCCACAGTTGGAGCTTCGTGCCGTTGCCGGTGCCGTTGTCCTTGGCGTCGATGCACTTGTCGGCCTGGGGGTTGACCAGGTCGCCGGCCTGGCTCAGCACCCACTGCTGGGCGGGGTTGCCGCTGCAGTTGGCGAGCTGGATGACCGCGCCGTCGTCCCGCGAGCCCCAGGCGACGTCCATGCACAGGCCGAGCGAGCGCACCGTGCCGTCGCTCTTGAAGATCCACTTCTGGTTCGCCGACCCGGCGCAGTCCCACAGCTGGAGCGGGGTGCCGTCCTTGCCCTTGCCGTTCTGGGCGTCGGTGACGTCGATGCAGCGCTTCGAGCCCGTGCCGATGATGATGGCGCCGGGCACCGCGACCGGCGGCTTCGTGGTGCTCGTACCGCCCCCGGCGCTGCTGCCGCTGCCGCTGCCGCTGCCACTGCCCGACCCCGAGCCGCCGCCGGAGCCGGAACCGCCGGTGCCGTTGTCCTGGGCCGGTGCGGAGGGCGTCTGCACGGGCAGCGGGTCGGCGGAGGCGTCCACCCTCGGCGCGGACGGCGCGGAGACGGAGGGGCTGGGCAACGCGGTGGCGCCGGCCTCCTCGGTCTTCGGCTGGGCCAGGGACCGCACCTGCGGCTTGTACGTCAGCCAGATCATCACGAACGCGATCGCGACGGCGAGCATCAGGCTGAGCGCCGTCGCCAGCCAGCGGGGCAGGAAGCCGCGCTGCACGAACGTGCCGTCCACCGAGAGCGGGACCGCGCCCGAGCGCTGCACGTTCAGCGCGTACGGGCGCTGCTCCTTCGAGCCGAACCAGATGATCTGGCGCGGGCGGAGGGTCGTGTCGACGAACACCGCCCGCCCCGGCTCGATCTGCACGCTGCCGGGGCTGAACTCGTAGCCCAGGTGGTCGCCCATGTCGGCGCCCGCGACGGACGCCGTCACGCGTGTGTTGCCGAGGTTGTCGATGGCGAGGCGGGGGCGGCCCCGGAACCGCCCCTTCACCGTCGGCGGCACCAACTCGGCCCGCACCTCGGTGAACGGCGTGATCGTCAGGTTCCCCTCGGGAACCGTCACCGCCTCCGGATGCTCCGTCGGCGTGATGCGCACCGCAAAGGGGTTCGGGCCGGCCGTCGCGTCCGGAGTACGAGGCGGCGCGAACGTCAGCTCGACCGTCCCCGTCGTACCCGGGAAGAGACGCAGGGTCGGCGGCTCCACCGTCGTCCAGGGCGCGACATTCCCCACCGGCTCGAAGCGGTACTCGTCGACGACGTCACCGGTGTTGCGCACCCGCAGCCGTACGGTCGTGCTGCTGCCGGGTTCCACGGTTGCCGCGGCCGGTTCCAGAGAAGTCCACAGAGTCACCTGGCGACGTTATGACGCGGGCCGCGGGGCCGTCAGCAGGCCGCGGGGCACGACCACTGCCCGAAAGGGACGAACGGCCGTGCCCGTTCACACGGTTTCGGACGTGGATCCGGCGGAGTCTCAGACGTCAGGCCTCAGACCGTGAAGCGGACGGCTTCGAGTTGGAGGCCCGCCCCCATGACGCTGCCGCCGTAGATCCAGTCAGCCGGCTTGGTGCAGCCGACGCCCAGCCAGCCGCGGTCCTGGACATGCGGGTTCTGGCAGACGGACCCGTCCGTGACCCCGATGGTGAAGCCCTCCATCGGCGAGACGGCCTCCTTGGTCTGGCCGATGTACATGTCGACCCCGTCGGCCGCGCTCGACCACTTGTCCTTGGTGTACCAGCCCTCGACGACGTGCGCGCCGTTGCCCCTTACTCCGCCGGTTCCCGCGGTGGCGATGTTGAGGGCCTTGATGGGCAGGGTCTTGCCGGTCGTGCCCGCGATCGCCCCGTCGCAGACGGGGTCCTGCCAGCCGTTGTCCGCCACGTAGGCGCGGTAGCAGATGTGCCGCCCGTCGCTGCGCGCCGCCAGTTTCAGCACGGCGTCGGCCGCCGTCTCCTGCTTGGGCTCCGCAGGGGCCTTCGACTCGCCCCCACCACCGCTGTCCCCGCTGCCGCCGCCACTGCCGCCGGCCGGGGCCTGGCTGCTGGCGGGCGCCTCGACCACGGCGGGAGCCGTCGGGGTGGGCACCAGGGCCGGGGCGCTGGGCGTCGCCGAAGGGCTGGGCGCCAGGGTGCTGACGCCGGCCTCCTCGGTCTTCGGCTGGGCCAGGGACCGCACCTGCGGCTTGTACGTCAGCCAGATCATCACGAACGCGATCGCGACGGCGAGCATCAGGCTGAGCGCCGTCGCCAGCCAGCGGGGCAGAAAGCCGCGCTGCACGAACGTGCCGTCCACGGACAGCGGGACCGCGCCCGAGCGCTGCACGTTCAGCGCGTACGGCTGCTCCTCCTTCGAGCCGAACCAGATGATCTGGCGCGGGCGGAGCGTGGTGTTCACGAACACCGCCCGCCCCGGCTCGATCTGCACATTGCCCGGCTGGAGCTCGTACGACAGCCGGTCCCCGTTGTCGCTGCCGCTCAGCGAGGCGGTGAGCTTGGTGTTGCCGATGTTGTCGATGGCGAGGCGCGGGCGGCCCCGGAACCGTCCCTTCACCGTCGGCGGCACCAACTCGGCCCGCACCTCGGTGAACGGCGTGATCGTCAGGTTCCCCTCGGGAACCGTCACCGCCTCCGGATGCTCCGTCGGCGTGATGCGCACCGCGAAGGGGTTCGGGCCGGCCGTCGCGTCCGGAGTACGAGGCGGCGCGAACGTCAGCTCGACCGTCCCCGTCGTACCCGGGAAGAGACGCAGGGTCGGCGGCTCCACCGTCGTCCAGGGCGCCGCACTCCCCACCGGCTCGAAGCGGTACTCGTCGACGACGTCACCGGTGTTGCGCACCCGCAGCCGTACGGTCGCCCGGCTGCCGGGGTCGACGGTGACGGACGAGGGTTCGAGGGAAGTCCACAGGCTCACATGCCGACGTTACGGTGCCGGCCGAGGGGAAGATCAGAAGCCCCGGGGCAGAGCGGGTGCCCGGCAGGGCCGCCCCGGCTGCCCTTCCGTCCGGACGCGGCCGGAGGGTGCCCCCCGGTCTGCCCCCACGGCCCTGCCGGATCCGGCGACGGCGCGGTAAGGATGGGAATTTGCCACCGGTTCACCGGCTCCGTCTCACCGTCGCCGATTCACCGTCTCCGTGCCGTTTCAGGGGTTCCCATGCGCAGCCAGGACCAGCCGAAGGATTCGAGCGTGCGCGGGGCGGGCGGTGCACGGGCCCCTCGGACATCGGGCTCCGCGGTTCCCCCGCAGCACGCTCTCGCCACCCGCTCGCCCGATGCGATCCTCGCCCTCCAACGGACCGCGGGCAACGCGGTGATGGCCCAGCTGGTGGCGCAACGCAGCGCCGGACAGGACCCCGACACCGTCCAGCGAGCCGCCGACTCCGTGCAGTCGGTGATCCGCTCGGCGGGCGCCCCGCTCGACGGGGCCGTGCGCCAGGACATGGAGGCCCGGCTCGGCGCCGACTTCGGCGACGTACGGCTGCACACGGACGCCGCCGCCCGGCAGTCGGCCGCGGCGGTCGGCGCCCGCGCCTACACCTCCGGCAGCCATGTCGTGATCGGCGACGGCGGCGGCGACCGGCACACCCTCGCCCACGAGCTGACGCATGTGATCCAGCAGCGGCAGGGCCCGGTCGCGGGCACCGACCACGGCGACGGACTGCGGGTCAGCGACCCCTCCGACAGGTACGAACGGGCCGCGGAGGAGAACGCCCGCCGGGTACTGACCGGCTCCGCGCCCACGCCCGCGCCGTCACACGACCACGACCACGGTCACAGCGCGCATGCTCACGCGGCGGAGTCGGCGTCCGGGGTGCAGCGCGCTCCCGCGCCCGGCGCCGCGCCCACCGTCCAGCGCGCGCGGACCGGCGGCATCGACGGCGTGGGGGCACTGGACGCCACCTACTTCACGACCCAGTCCCCGGAGGGCGTCCTGCGCCAGGGCCGGTCGCCGAACGGCCTGATCAACGCCGAGGTGGACCACATGGGCGTCAAGGATCACCACCCGGCCGGCGTCACCCTGCGGTACTCGGACGACGGCACGCTCGCCGTCCACGACACCGACCGGGAGCCGAAGGAGTTCTACGCGACGGACACCGTCTTCCAGCAGGCGGTCGCCCAGCTGGCGCAGGCGGGCAGCCAGTACACGCTCGTCCAGGCCGGAGCACAGATCAGGACCCCGGGCGGGACCCTGACCAAGGTCACCCCGGTCACGGCGAACACCGCCACCCAGCAGATGGCCGGCGGCTTCGCCGACCTGATCAAGGTGCAGTGCATCGACGTGGCGCGGCAGGTCGTCGGCAGCTACCAGATGCAGCTGGTCATGGCGGGCAACGGCGGCACGGCCCCGTGGGGCCAGAACGTGGGCGTTCCCCTGGCCGACCACCTCACCCACACCGCGGCCTTCGGCGGGACCACGAACGCGACGAACGCCGCGAACGCCGCGGGGACCGCCAACAACCCGGGCGGCCGCGGCGAACGGGACGTGGCCCGCGACTACGGCACCATGCTGCGCGAACACCCCGCCCAGGCGGACGCGGCGGCGCTGAACATGGGCATCAACCGGCACGCCCGGCCCGAGGTGGGCGAGGGCTTCGCCACCCTCTCCATCGGCCACGACGACAAGATCGACTTCGCGACGGCGGCCCCGGGACAGAACTCCACCGACCGCAGCCATGTCGACGTGTGGAACTACCACTTCGCCGGGGTCGTGGCGCGCAGTCTCAACGGCGCGGACTGGGTGACGCTGGAGAACTACACCCGCAACCAGAACGCCCAGAAGGCGCTGAAGGACCTGGAGAGCAAGCTGCTCGACACCTACCGGGAGAAGACCAAGTCGATCTTCAACAGGTACACGCCCCAGGAGCCCAAGAGCACCATGGAGAGCGAGCGGATCATCGAGATGCTCCAGAAGATCGCCCACACCACCCGCGCCAAGGCGATGGCGGAGTACCAGGCCCTCGGCATCGACCAGACGGCGTGGAAGGGCAAGTGGTTCTTCCGTCTCTACGGCTCCCAGGTGGGCGAGACCTTCCACGACAAGCAGTACGCGGGCGGCGCCGGCGACTTCGTGAACCCGCTGACCGTGCGGGTGCGCCGCGCCTGACCCGCCGACCCGCGCACGGACGTCGGGGATCCGGTTTGCCCTCGCGGCCACCGGGTCTGCCCGCAGCTGTGCACCGGAGGCCGTTTCGGGGGCCGCGCTTCGCGCGTGACGGTGAAAGAGTCCTGACGCGTACCCCGAGGAGAGCACAGCATGCCGTCCTACCTGTCGCCCGGCGTATACGTCGAGGAGGTGGCCAGCGGCTCCCGCCCGATCGAGGGGGTGGGCACCTCGGTGGCGGCCTTCGTCGGGCTCGCCCCGACCGGCCCCCTGAACGAGCCGACCCTGGTGACCAACTGGACCCAGTACGTGGCGGCGTTCGGTGACTTCACCGACGGCTACTACCTGGCGCACTCCGTCTACGGCTTCTTCAACAACGGCGGTTCGGCGGCGTACGTCGTGCGCGTCGGCGGCACCGCGGCGGGCGCGAGCGGCGACGCCAAGTCCCCTGCCGCGGTGGGCGGTTCCGCTGCCCAGGCGGCGCTGCCGGCCGGTGAGCCGAAGCAGCTCGGCACGTTCACCGTGACGGCCCTCGCGGCCGGCGCGAGCGGCGGCCCGCTGAGCGTCGAGGTCGCGGACGCGGAGGGCGAAGGCCCCGCCGAGCGCTTCAAGCTGATCGTCAAGGACGGCGACAAGGCCGTCGAGACGTTCGACGTGTCGGCGAAGAAGGGCAACCGCTCCTACGTCGTCACCCAGGTCAAGGAGCGCTCCAAGCTCATCGCCGTGGCCGAGGCCGCGCCGGCCGCACAGCTGGCCCGCCCCGAGAACCAGACGGTCGCGCTGGCCGCGCCGTCCGCCTCGGCCCCCGCCGTCCCGGGCGGCGCCCCCGACGACATCGCCTCCGTCGGCCCCGCGCAGTACCTGGGCGACAGCTCCGACCGCACCGGCTTCGGCGGCCTGGAGGCCGTCGACGAGGTGTCCATGGTCGCGGTGCCCGACCTGATGGCCGCCTACCAGCGCGGCGCGATCGACCTGGAGCAGGTCAAGGCCGTGCAGCTGGGCCTGATCGCGCACTGCGAGCTGATGGGCGACCGCGTCGCGATCATCGACCCGCCGCCGAGCCTGAACGCCCGCCAGATTCGCGTCTGGCGCCAGGAGACGGCCGGCTACGACTCCAAGTACGCGGCCCTGTACTACCCCTGGATCAAGTCCTTCGACCCGGCCTCCGGCCAGGCCCGGCTGATCCCGCCGAGCGGTCATGTGGCCGGCGTGTGGGCCCGCAACGACTCCGAGCGCGGCGTCCACAAGGCCCCCGCGAACGAGGTCGTGCGCGGCGCGGTGGACCTGGAGATCCAGATCACCCGCGGCGAGCAGGACCTGCTCAACCCGATCGGCGTGAACTGCATCCGGGCGTTCCCGGGCCGGGGCATCCGCATCTGGGGCGCCCGCACCCTCTCCTCCGACCCGGCCTGGCGCTACCTGAACGTCCGCCGGTACTTCAACTACCTGGAGGAGTCGATCCTGATCGGCACCCAGTGGGTGGTGTTCGAGCCGAACGACCACGCCCTGTGGGCCCGGATCCGGCGCAACGTCTCCGCGTTCCTCGTGAACGAGTGGCGCTCGGGCGCCCTCTTCGGCGCCCGCCCCGAAGAGGCGTACTACGTCAAGTGTGACGAGGAGTCCAACCCGCCGGAGTCGGTCGACCTCGGCCGCGTCATCTGCGAGATCGGCATCGCGCCGGTCAAGCCCGCCGAGTTCGTGATCTTCCGGCTGGCCCAGTTCTCCAGCGGGAGCGGTGAGTTGGAGGAGTAGGCCTCCCCAGCTCCGTATCCCTCTCCGCAACTCCCTCAGATCACTTAGAAGGAAAGCCAGATGAGTCTCCAGCCGGGTGACGCCCTTACTTCACACAATTTCGGCCTGCAGATCGACGGCGTGATGGTCGAGTACCTCGCCGAGGTCAGCGGCCTCAGCATCGAACAGGACGTCATCGAGTACCAGCAGGTCTCCGCGCAGGGCAAGCCGGTCACCAAGAAGCTGCCCGGCGTGAAGAAGGCGGGCACCTGCACGGTCGTGCGCGGTATGACCCAGTCCGCGGCGTTCAACCAGTGGATCACCGAGTCGATCAACGGCGTGATGGGCACCGCCCGCAAGAACGCCACGATCATGGTGATGGACTACCAGAACAACCCGGTCAAGCGGTACAACATGCGCAACGCCTGGTGCAGCAAGATCGACACCAGCTCGGTGAAGGCCGGCGAGGCCTCCGCGCTGACCGAGACCGTGACGATCACGTTCGAAGAACTGGTCATCGAGTAATGCGGCGTACGGCTGTCCGGGCGGCGGCGGCGAGCGGGGAGCCGCATGAGGCGCTCCCGCCCGCGACCGCCGTGCCCGAGTCCACCTTCGCGGGGCAGGCGGCTCCCGCATCTGCTCCGGCTCCGGCTCCCGCCCAGGTGGCGTACCGGCTCCAGACGGAGTTCCCCTTCGAACTGCCGCGCGGTTACGTCGACGACGCGGGCACGGTCCACCGCGACGGCGTGATGCGGCTGGCGACGGCGCGGGACGAACTCGTCCCGCTCCGCGACATCCGCGTCCAGGAGAACCCGGCGTATCTGTCGGTGGTGCTGCTGGGCCGGGTCATCACCCGGCTCGGCAGCCTGCCGCTGGTCCACGACGGCGTCGTGGAGAGCATGTTCGCCTCCGACCTGGCGTTCCTCCAGGACTTCTACCGCCAGATCAACGCCGAGGGGCACACCCGCGCCTCGGTGCAGTGCCCCCACTGCTCGGAACCCTTCGAGGTGGAACTCGGCGGGAGCCGCCTGGGGGAATCGTGACGTACGCGACCGACCGGATGCACGAGGAGATCGCGTACGTCGCCTACCACTTCCACTGGAGCCAGGACGAGATCCTGGACCTGGAACACCACGACCGGCGCCGTTACGCCGACCAGATCGCGTCCCTGGTGACCCGGGGCGGGGCGGAGGGCTGAGGCATGGGGTTCCTGGAACGGCTACGGGGCGGACGCGGGGCCCGCGAGGGGCGCGCAGACGGCTCGGGTACGCCGTCGGTGACGCCGACAACGCCGGCCACGGCGGGCGGCCGGACGGACACGACATCGGCATCGACGCCGACTCCGGCCTCGGCCCCGGCTCCGACCTCGGCGCCGCGTGTCGTGACGGCCGCGTGGTCGTCGCTGCCGCCCATCCAGCGGACGGCGGCCGGGGGCACGTCGGGGGTCGCCGACGCCGGTTTCGGCGGCCGACTGGCCACCTGGCAGAACCCTTCCTTCACCGCCACCGGCTCCCCCGCGGTCCTGGACTCGGGGCCGGGCGGCCGGATGAGCAGCCTGCGGGTCGCTCCACCGGTCGAACAACCCCAGCGGATGGCCGCGCCGCCTCGGGCCACGCCTCTGCAGCGGGCGGTTCCTGCAACTCCTTCGGCTCCGCCGACTCCTTCGGTCGGGATACCGGTGCCGCCGTCCGTGCAGGGGGCTCCCGCGTACCCGACGGCGGCCTCGGTTCCGACGCCTCAGGCCTCGGTTCCTGCTCCGGCTCCGGCTCCGGCTCCGGCTCCAGTTTCGGCTCCAGTTTCGACTCCTGCTCCGGTCGCCTCCGCCGCGCCGACCGTGCCTGTGGTGACGGCACGATCGACGACGCCTGCGACTCCCGCTCCCGCCGCCTTCCCGACGCGGGGCATCCGGGTGTCCCCGGCGAGCCCCGGCCCGGCGACGGCACCGGCCTCGGCCCCGTTGACCAGGTCCACGTCGGCACCGGTGCAGCGCCGTACGCTGCCCGCCCGGCCGACGCCCGCACCCGCGTCGACGTCCGCCTCCACCGGCTCCGCGCAGGCTTCCGGCCGGGGCACGGCCACCGAGGCCGGAGGCACCCCGCCGGCCAAGGAACCCGCGCCGGGCCCGCGACCGGCCCCCTCGGCCCCACCCACCTCTCCGACCTCTCCCACCTCTTCGGCTCCTTCGACCTCGTCCACCTCAGCGGGACCGACAGCCGCGAGGGCGGGCGGCACGCCGTCCCCGGCCCCGGCGTCCGGCGGGCAGCCGGTTGGGATTCAGCGGGCGGTACCGCGCCATGAGCAGGCCGTGCCCGACGGCTCCCGTCCGACGACGCCCGGTCCGGACCCGGTCCGGGTGCAGCGTGCGGCACCGGTACCGGTACTGGTACCGGTCGCGGGTGACGCCGGCCCCTCGCCGGTAGCCGGTGGCACGCCCGCTACGCCCATCACGCCCGCCGTGCCGACCGGTCCCGCCCGGCCGTTCCCTACGACAACGGCGACCACGGCGACCACGGCTGCCTCGCCTCCCGCGCCTCCCTCGCCGGGAAGTTCACCGTCTCCGGGGACGTCGAGAACGGCGCCGACTCCGCCCGTCGCCTCCGCGGGATCCCCCGCGACGAGCACCGCGCCCAGCGTGCAGCGGGCCGTCACGGGGCGGACGGCATCGTCGCCCCCGAGCAGCCCGCCACCGACTCCCACCGCGATCACACCTCACCCCGTGAGCAGCCGCCCCGCCCCCGCCGACACCCGCACCGGGTCGTCGGCCGCCCGCGCTTCCGGCCCCGTTCCCGCGCGCGGCGCTGACGCCACCCCGGCGACGGCACCGCCCGCCTCGGCCGCTGGCCTCAACTCGCCCTCGGGCGACGGCGGTCGGACGTCGCCCCCCGCCGTGCAACGCGCGGCAACACCACCTGCCCCGGCCCCTGCCGCCACCCCTGCCTCCACCGACGGCGGTCGCACCTCGCCCCCGGCCGTGCAACGCGCAACGACGGCACCCCGTCCGACTTCGGGCCCGACCTCGCACCCGGTCTCGACCCCCGCCGTACAGCGGACGGCACCGGCACCCGGCCCGACCTCGAGCCCGGCCTCAGCCCCGCGTGCGGCCTCGGGCCCGGCCTCCAGCGACGCCGGTCGGACGTCGTCCCCGTCCGTACAGCGGACGGCACCGGCGACCAGCTCCGCCTCCGCCCCCGCCCCCGGTGCGCCCCCGTCCTCGACCTCGTCCTCGACCCCGTCCTCAAACGTGCAGCGCGCAGCGACCGCACCCAGCGCGCCCACTCCGCCCGCCCCCGTCGGCCCGGTCGCCCCCACCCGACCCGTCGCCGCGAGCGGTTCGACGCCGCCGCCCCCCACTCGCCCGGCCGCCAACTCCCCTGCCGCCGACACCGGTTCCGCGCCGCCGTCGTCCGCGACGAGCGTCCAGCGGGCGGTCGGTCCCAGCGCGGCCGCCCCCCGACGTCGCGCAGGCCTCGGCGCCCCCACGAGCCTCCCCCCGGACCGACCGCGTCCGACGACACCCGCCAACGCCCCGGTGCCCGCACCCCGTACGACCACCGCGACGCCCCCCGCGAACCTCGCCGGCCCCGCGTCCACCCCCGGCACCCCGAGTTCACGGACGGAGCCGCTCCCCCCGCTCCAGCGCTACACCCCCCTCGGCGCCCCCGTACAGCGCGCCGCGGCGGCACCGACGCCTCCCGTGCAGCCCTCCCGCCCCGCGCCCGCGCGCCCCGCACTGGGCAGCCCCCTCCCCGCCCGCCCCGCCGACGCCAGGCCGCTCGCCGCGCCGAGCGCCACCCCCGTCGCGCGCCAGGCCGACGCCCCCCGTACGACGACGTCCCCCACGCCCCCCGTCGTACAACGCGCCACCGCAACACCCACGGCCCCTCGACTCCCGCGGCCCGCTTCCGCCTCCCCTGCCGCACCAGCCGCCCCCGTCGCCCTGCCGCTGCCCACCGCGCTGCCGCTGCCGCCGTCACTGCCGCTGCCGCTGCCCGCCCCGGCGACACCAGCCACCCTCGTTTCCCCCACCACTTCCCCCGCCACCTCTCCCGCCACTTCCCTCACGACTGCCCCTCTCCGCTCCGTCACCCGCGCAGTCCGCCCGACGACGACAACCGCCAAGTCCCCGGGATCCCCTTCCTCACCCGCCGTCGTGCAGCGTCGCGCGGCCACCGCAGCGCCCGTACCACTCCGCCGCCCCACACCCGGCGCACCCGCAGGCCTCCCCGTGGCCCGCCCGTACCCCACGCCCTCGGTCGCGACCGCCGCCCCCACAACCCCTCTCCCGGGCATCGCACCGCTCCCCCCGGGCGCCCATCTCCCCGCCACACCCCGCCCGTCCACGCAACCCACTGCCCCCACTGCCCCCACTCCCCCCACGATCCAGCGGCGTGCCGCAGTCGCCCCCACCCTCCCGGCCGCCCCCGCCGCGCCGCCCGCCGGGGTGCCGAAGACCCCCCGCCCCGCCACCGCCGGCCCGCCTCCCGGTTCCGGCGGCGCCCAGAGCTCCTCGAACTCCGCAAGCCCGGCGCACGCCGAGCCGCACCCGGGGTTCGACCCCCGCTCGCTCACCGACTTCCAGCTCGACGAGCTGACGCACCGTCTGACCGGTCGCATCACCCGGCTCCTGCGCACCGAACTGCGACTCGACCGCGAACGGATCGGCAGGCTCCGCGACCCCCGCCGCTGACCCGACAGACGCCCCTCCCGCCCCACTTCCCCTCCGCACTCCCAGAAAGGCCAGGCGGCTCCGATGCCCTCCGATCTCGACCCGGGCTCCACGATCTTCTTCACCCTGACCATCGACGGCGAGAGCCTCGGTTACTTCAACGGGTGTGAGGGACTCTCGTCCCAGGTGGAGATCGAGCACCGCCAGGAGGGCGGGAACAACGGCTTCGTCTGGGCGCTGCCGTCCCGTGTGACGTTCTCCAACATCCGGCTGACCCGGCCGCTCACCCCGGACACCACCAAGGTCGCCAAGTGGATCTCCTCGGTGACCACCGGGGTGACCCGGCCGACCGCCCAGATCGCGGCCCTGCGCGCGGACGGTTCGGAGGTCGCCCGGTGGGGCCTGATCGACGTGCTGCCGGTCAGCTGGCAGGGGCCGTCGCTCAACCCGGACAGCCCGGGCGTGGCGACGGAGGTCCTGGAGATCACCCACCACGGCTTCACCGACTGACCACCAGGACGACCACAGCGAGCACAGCGAGCACGACGACCAGCACAAGGCAGGGAGTGACAGGCCATGGCCAAGGGAAGCAAAGGCGGTGCCGGCAAGAGCCTGGTCCGTGCCACCCTCGCGATCCACGAACCGCCGGTGGGCACCAGCACGACGCCCGGCGGGCTGATCAAGTCGTTCGGGTTCGACTTCAACCCGTCGCAGCTGCAGCTCGGCCGCAAGGCCCAGTGGAAGGTCACGCCGACCGCGGCCGTCCGCGACGGCTCCGTACCGGAGTTCATGGGTCCGGAACCGCGCCAGATGACCGTGGAGATCTTCCTCGACTCCTCCGACCAGCCCGGCAGCAACACCGTCCTGAAGAAGGTCGAGTCGCTGCTGGAGTGCTGTGAGGTGACGACGAAGAGCATCGCCGCCAAGCAGCCCTCACCGCCGTGGGTGGTGTTCCAGTGGGGTTCGTTCTCGACGGCCCGCTTCACCGCCTACGTGAGCAGCATCGACGTCACGTACTCGCTGTTCGGCACGACCGGCGTCCCGATCCGTGCCACGGCACAGGTGCATCTGCACGAGATCCCGAGCAAGACGAAGGGCCAGAACCCGACCTCGGGCGCTCTCACGGCCCAGCGCGTGCACCGCGTCGTCGCCGGCGACTCGCTCCAGTCGCTCGCCTGGCGCGAGTACGGCGACGCGTCCGCCTGGCGGTCGATCGCCGAGGTCAACGGCATCGACGACCCCTCCCGACTGCCGACCGGCATCGAGCTCGTCATGCCGGCCGCAGAGGAGGTGCGCTACTAGTGGTCCAGTCCGCGTTCTCCAGCGTCATCCAGGTCACGCTGGGCGGCCGTCCGCTCCCCGTCGACTTCGCGCCGCTGCTCGTCGAGGGCTGGGTGGACCAGGGTCTCGGGGTGCCGGCCGCCTTCCGGCTGACGTTCCGCGACCCGTACCGCCAGGTCCTCGGCAAACTGGGCGTCAGGTTCGGCACCCCGGTGATCCTCGCGCCGATCGCGGACGGCAAGGGCGCGGCCGACCCGCTCCTCACGGGCGAGGTCTGCGGCATGGAGGCGGACTACGACGGCACCGGCACCTTCACCGTCATCCGGGGCTACGACTTCGGCCACCGGCTGATGCGCCAGCGCCGGGTCGCCGCGTACCGCAACCAGAGCGCCTCGGACATCGCCCGCAAGCTGGCCGCGCAGGCAGGCGTGCCCGTCGGGAAGATCCAGTCGACCAAGACCGTCTACGAGTTCATCAGCCAGGCCAACGTCACCGACTGGGACTTCCTCGCCCGGCTCGCCGACGAGAACGAGATGGTCATGTCGGTCGACTCCAAGGGGAAGTTCCAGTTCCTCAAGCCCGACCCGGCCTCGGGCGCGCCGCCCACCTCCACCCCCGGCGAGAAGAGCCCCTTCGTCATGGAGGCGGGCACCGACATCCTGCGGCTGCGGGCCGCCGTCACCGCCGCCGAGCAGGTCGGCACCGTCGAGGCGCGCGGCTGGGACGTCACGACGAAGAAGAAGCTCACCGCGACCGCGCCCGCGAAGACCAACCCCGGCATCAGCATCGGGACGACCCCCGGCGAGGCCTCCGCCAAGTTCAAGCCGGCCAAGCTGGTCGACGCGCAGACGCCGTACGACCGGCAGTCGGAGGTGAAGTTCGCCGCCGAGGCGCTCGCCGACGACGTCACCGGCTCGTTCGCCGAGCTGGAGGTCATCGCGCGCGGCACCCCGAAGCTCCGCCCGGGCCTGCCCGTCACGCTCGCGGACGTCGGCGCCCCCTTCGAGGGCAAGTACACCGCGACCTCCGTACGGCACGTGTTCGGCGACGGCAAGCACTACGAGGCCTGGGTCACCGTCAGCGGACGGCAGTGGCGGTCGCTGTTCGGCCTGACCTCCGGAGGCGGGGGAGGCGGCGCGGCGAGCGGCCTGAACCTCCCCGGCACGACCAACGCGCTCGTCACGGACGTCCAGGACCCGCTCAAGCAGGGCAGGGTGAAGCTCCAGTTCCCCTGGCTCGACGACCTCTACATCAGCGACTGGACGCGGGTCGTGCAGTGGGGCGGCAAGGCCGGCGGCTCCATCTTCCCGCTCGACGTCGGCGACGAGGTGCTGGTCGGCTTCGACCGGGGCGCCCTCGACCATCCGTACGTCATCGGCGGCCTCTACAACGGCAAGGACAAGCCGACCCCGGTCAAGGACGTGCCGCTGCACGACGGGGCCCGGCGGCGCGCCGTCCGGCACACCCTCTCCGACCGCGACGGCAACCGCGTCGACCTGCTCAGCCAGACCACCGGCGGCCGCAAGCAGGGCGTCCGGGTCACCTCCGGCGACGACCGGCTCGTCATCAACCTGGACCGGACGAAGACCGAGATCACCATCGACAGCAAGGGCACGGTCAGCATCAAGGGCAGCCGGGCGGTGTCCGTCGAGGCCGGCACCGACCTCACGCTCAGCGCGCGCCGCAACCTCACCATCAAGAGCGGCGCCCTGCTGACCATCCGGGGCAGCTCGGTCAACGTCAAGTCGCTGACGGGCGTGCTGTCGGTGGACTCGGCCGGGCTGCTCAGCCTGAAGTCGGCCGGCGCCGCGATGGTCAGCTCGCTCGGCACCGTCCAGGTCAACGCCACCGCCAACGTCGGCATCAGGGCCGCGACCCTCATGCTCCAGGGCGTGGTGATGGTCAACAGCAAGCCGTACCCGCTGCCATGACGGCCCGCATCACCGAAAAGAGAAGAAGGCAGGTGGCCGTCTGATGGCCGAGCAATTCGTCGGATCGGGCTGGGCGTTCCCGCTGCGCATCGGCCCCACCGGTGGCATCGCCATGGTCAGCGGCGAACGCGAGATCGAGGAGGCCATCCGGCTGATCCTCGCCACCGCCCCGGGCGAGCGCCCGATGCGCCCGGAGTACGGCTGCGCCATCCATGACCTGGTCTTCGCCCCGGTCAACGAGGCGACGGCCGGCCGGATCCAGCACGAGGTGTACACCTGCCTGGACCGCTGGGAGCCGCGCATCGAGGTCAACGACGTCGAGGTCACGGCCGGCGCCGAACAGGGCGTGCTCTTCATCGACGTCCGCTACTCGATCCGCGGCACCAACAACCCGCGCAGTCTCGTCTTCCCGTTCTACGTCATTCCGTCCCACGACGAGCCGGATCTCCCCGGCTCCTCCGGTACGGCTTCCGAAAGCGACCGCTGATGGCCCTGCCCTCCCCGAACCTGGACGACCGCCGCTTCCAGCAGTTCGTCGACGACGCCAAGCGCTACATCCAGCAGCGCGCACCGGAGTGGACCGACCACAACGTCTCCGACCCGGGCGTGACCCTCGTCGAGACGGTCGCCCACATGGCCGACCAGATCGTCTACCGCCTCAACCGCGTCCCCGAGAAGAACCATCTGGCCTTCCTGGACCTGGTCGGCATCCGGCTCTTCCCGCCGTCCGCCGCGCGCACGGAGGTGACGTTCTGGCTGTCCGCGCCGCAGGAGGAGCCGGTCCTGCTGCCGGTGGGCACGGAGGTGGCGACGGTCCGCACGGAGAGCGAGGAGGCGGTCGTGTTCGCGACGGAACGCGAACTCGTCGTCGTCCCCTCCTGGTTGAAACACCTCGTCGTGCAGCACCGGGGCGAGCCCGTCACCGACCGGACCACCGACCTGACCGAGGGCAAGGACCTGCTCTGCTTCTCGGAGGCTCCGCAGCCCGGCGACTGCATGCTGTTCGGCCTGAGCGCCGCCGTCCCGCACTGCGCGGTGGCCCTGGAGCTGGACAGCCGCGTCGACGGCGTCGGCGTCGACCCGCGCCAGCCCCCGCTCGTCTGGGAGGCCTGGACGGAGGACGGCTGGCAGGAGTGCGAGATCGACCGCGACGGCACCGGCGGCCTCAACCGCCCCGGCGAGGTCGTCCTGCACATCCCCGGCGGACATGTGCTGTCCCGCTCGGGCGGCCAGGAGGCGGGCTGGCTGCGCTGCCGCGTCACCGAGCCCCTCCCCGCCCAGCCCTTCTACACCACCTCCCCGACCGTGCGCTCCGCCGAGGTCTTCACGGTCGGCGGCACCGCCCCCGCCGTGCACGCCGAGACGGTCGAGGACGAGGCCCTCGGCGAGTCGACGGGCCTGCCCGGCCAGCGCCTGGCCCTCGTCCACACCCCCGTGGTCGGCGACGACCCGCCGCTCCTCCTCCAGACCGCCGAGCACGAGGGCTGGATCGACTGGCAGGTGGTCCCCCACTTCGCCGCCTCCGGACCGGAGGACCGGCACATCACCCTCGACGCGGCCACCGGCGAGATCGCCTTCGGCCCGGCCGTCCGCGAACCCGACGGCCGGCTCCGCCAGTACGGGGCCGTCGCCCCCAAGGGCTCGGTCATCCGCGCCCGCCGCTACCGCACGGGCGGCGGCCGGGCCGGCAACGTGGCCCGGGGCACGGTCCAGGTGCTGCGCACCTCCGTCCCGTACGTCTCGGAGGTCGTCAACCGCGAGGCCGCGCGCGGCGGCGTCGACGGGGAGACGGTGGAGGAGGCGAAACTCCGGGCCCCGATCACGCTCCGCGCCCAGGAGCGGGCGGTGACCCTGCGCGACTACGAGGAGTTGGCGCGCCGCGCGGCCCCGGAGACGGCCCGCATCACCTGCCTGGAGGGCGAGCCGGACGAGCACGGCTCCTACGCCGTACGGGTGCTGGTGGTCCCGCAGGCGGTCCCGGACCCCGGCGGCCGACTGCGCTTCGAGCAACTGGTCCCCGGCGACTCCCTGTTGGACCGCATCACCCGCCATCTCGACGAACGCCGCCTGATCGGCACGAGGTTGGCGGTGGGCCCTCCGTACTACCAGGGCGTGACGGTCGTCGCGACGGTCCATGCCTTCCGGGGCGTCGACACCGACCGCGTCCGCCGCCAGGCGCACGACGCCCTGTACCGGCACATCGACCCGCTGACCGGCGGCGCGGACGGCAAGGGCTGGCCGTTCGGCCGCCCGGTGCAGGCGGGCGAGATCTTCGCGGTCCTGCAACGCGTCCCGGGCGTCGAACTGGTCGACCAGGTCATGCTCCACCCCGCCGACCCCCTGACGGGCAAGCGCGGCGAGGCGACCGACCGCATCGACCTGGCCGCCCCGGCCCTCGTCTTCTCCTACGACCACCGGGTCCGAGTGATCGGGGACGGCGCATGAGGGGCTCGATCGACGGCCTCGGCTCGTCCACCCCCCTCGGCGCGATGCTGCCGGCCGTCTTCGCGGACGACGACCTGGCGCAACGCTTCGTGGCGGGCCTGGACGAGGTCATGGCCCCCATCCTCAACGTCCTCGACTGTCTGCCCGCCTACTTCGACCCGGCCCTCGCCCCGGTCGACTTCACCCGCTGGCTGACGGGCTGGGTGGGCGCGGAGACGGACGGCACGGAACCGGAACAGCGGCTGCGGGCCGCGGTCGCGGCCGCCGCCCACCTGCACCGGGTGCGCGGCACCCGCCGAGGCCTGTCGGAGGCCGTCCGGCTGGCCTTCGGCGTGACACCGGACATCTCCGAGAGCGGCGGCGCGAGCTGGACGGCCCGCCCGCTCGGCCCGTTCCCCGGCGCCCCCCGCCCGCACCTCCACGTCACGCTCCGCCTCCCCGACCCGCACCCCGCGGACACCCACCGCCTGGACGCCCTCGTGGCCGCCGCCCGCCCCGCTCACATGCCGTACACGGTCAAGGTGACCGCCGCCGAAAGGACCCCGGAGAGATGACCACCCAGAACTGCGCCGAGTGCGGCACGCGGGCCGAGCCCGGCCAGTCGTTCTGCGACGCCTGCGGGGCCGTGCTGAGCTGGACGGACCGGACGGACCGAACCCCGGCACGGGCGAGTACGACGGCGGGCGCGGACGCGGGGTCGTCCTCCCCGGCAGCGACACCGACACCGGCACCGGCCGCCCCCGAGCCCACGCCTCCGCCGACAGTGGTCCCGCCGAACAACCGTGACGACCACGACCCCGACCCCGACCATGACTCGGACGACGAGGACACGACGGAAACTCCCCTCCCGGTAATCCCCCCGGAAGAGCCCACGGCAGAAACCACAACGCCGGCGCCCGCTCCCGCTCAGGCGACGCACGAACCCGCCCCCACGCCCCCCGCTCCCGCGGCTCCCACCGCCGACGACGAGGCGATGGCGGCCCGGGCCCGCTCCCTCCTCGTCCCGGTCGCCGACACGGAACCCCGCCCCGACCCGACCCCGTCGGTCGCCCCGGTCCTGCCGGGCAGGCCGATCGCGGACCGGCCGCAGGTCCGCGCCCCGGGCCCGGTCCAGGGCGAGATGCACGGCGTCGCCTGCCCGTGGTGCGCGACCCCGAACAACCCCGACCGGCACTACTGCATGCGCTGCGCGATGCCGATGACCCTGGAGGACCGCTCCACCCTGCGCCTCCCCTGGTGGCGTCGCCTGTTCAACCGCAACGGCGAGGCCCCCTGGGCGGGCGACCGTCCGCGTCTGCGCCGTACGTTCGACCGGATCGTCACGTGGGTGGTGGCGGCGGTCGTCCTCACGCTCGTGATCCTGGCGGCGGTGAACACGCCGGCCGCGATCCAGGCCACGAAGGACCACTTCGCCAAGCGCGCCCCGGTCTTCGCGGACTCGTACGCGGCGTCGCGCTCCTACCCGGGGCACAAGCCCGAGCTGGCCTTCGACCGGATCAACAACACCTGGTGGGGCCCGGGCGTCTCGGAGTCGGGCGAGGGCGAGTGGATCGAGGCCCGCTTCGACCAGCCGATCCGGCTGCTGGACGTGGTCATCACCTCGGGCACGACGACCCGCCCCGACCAGTTCACCCAGTCGGCCCTCCCGCACCGCATCAAGGCGACGATCACCTTGAAGGACGGCACGATCACGACCCGCGAGCTCACTCTCGACCAGAGCGCGGGCGGCCAGCCGCGCTCGTTCCGCGTCGGCGAGGTGTCGAAGGTCCGCTTCACGATCGAGTCGTCGTTCCTCGCCTCGGGGGACAAGCAGGTGGCGATAGCCGAGATCGAGTTCTTCGGCAGGTCGAGCGCGAACTCGACGTGACGTCGAGGTAGGCGGGGACCAGCCGAGACAGCCGGCCGCAGGGATGGAACGCGGCCGGCTTTCTCACGCCGAGAACTTGCTTGCGTAACTCAAGCAACAGCTTTATAGTTGCCTAAGTTAAGCAACCGATCCACTGACCCGCCGTCTGCTGCCTGCGGAAGGACCTCGCCATGCTCGCCTCCTTCATCCGCTTCGTCGTCTTCGGCGGCGGCACCGGAGTCCTCTGCAGCCTGGCGGTCCCGGCCCTGGCCACCCAACTGCCCTGGACCCTGGCGAACGCCCTGATCACCATCGCGTCCACCCTCCTCTGCACGGAGCTCCACGCCCGCTACACCTTCCGCACCGGCCGCGCGGGGTGGCGTCGGCACTGGCAGTCGGCGGGCTCGGCGGCAGCGGCCTACGCGGCGACGAGCATCGCGGTCCTCACCCTCCACGCACTCCAGCAGTCCCCGAGCATGCTGAGCGAACAGGCGGTCTACCTCTCGGCCTCGGCCCTGGCCGGCATCGCCCGCTTCCTGCTCCTCCGCCTGGTGGTCTTCGCAACCCCCACGCCCACGCCCACGCCCACCCCCGCAACCCCCCTCGGCCTCCGGACCCCACTCGCCCTCACGGCGTGAGACTCTCCTGCTTCGCCAGGAGCATGACCGCGCACAGCAGTACGGCCGAGCCTGCGGCAGTGGCAGGGGTGAGCCGCTCACCGAGCAGCGTGACGCCGAGGAAGAGCGCCGCGACCGGTTCGAGCATCATCACCACGGAGACGGTGGTGGCGCGGACCGCCATCAGCGCCGAGAAGAACAGCGCGTAGGCGAGCGCGGTCGGGATCGCGCCCAGGTATCCGAGCAACGCGATCGACGTCGCGACGTCCCCGTCGGCGGGCAACAGCGCGCCGGACGGCGTCGCTGTGACCAGCAGGCACACCGCACCGACGGCAAAGCCGGCCAGCGCGCGGTCGTAGGGCTGCCCGGCCCGGCCGCGCCGTGCTTCGGCCTGGGTCAGCAGGTTGATCGCGGCCGATCCTGCCGCCGAGGCGAGCGCGCACAGGAATCCCCACAGCGGTTCGGTGCCTCCCGCTCGGGCATCGGCGCCGAAGGCCAGCAGGGCGAGCCCGGAGAGGGCGAGCAGGATGATGAGCGCGCCACGACGGCCTACCCGCTCGCTGAAGACGAGCCGTGCGCCCAGGGCGGTGAAGACCGGCCCGGCGCCCAGCGCGACCGCCGTGCCGACGGACAGGCCGGCGAAGGCGACAGCGGCCAGGTACCCGGTCTGGAAGACCGCCATCAGGACGCCGGTCGCCACCAGCGCGATCGGCCGGGCGCGCCCGTTGCCGACGGCCGGTGCGAGGAAGGCGCGTCCGGCGAGCAACAGCACGGCGCCGATGGCGAATCGCCAGCAGGAGACCGCAACCGGGCCGAGGCCACTGGTGCGGTAGAGCAGTGCGGCGGCGGCGCCGGCACTGCCCCAGGAAGTGGCAGCGAGGGAGATGTAGAGCAGGGGACGTAAGGGTGCAGCCCGCATGGATGACTCCGGTCGGTGGTCGCTGACGGCGCGTGGACTCGGCACGCGGGCAGCAGGCACCGCTCCGGCGGCTCCTTCAAGGAACGCTCGGAGGGAGTGGAGATCCGGTGGGGCCGCCCGCTAGAAGGCGGGCGGAGGCAGGACTGCGAGGGAGTACGGCTTCATGATCAGGACCCTACCCGGTTGGACCGCTATCTTCGAAGGATGTCGAATTTTTCGGACTGGCAGGACAGGATGCTGCGAGCGGTCTGGCGGCACGGCGAAAATATCCCGGAAGAAGTACTCGCGTGGATGTCCGAGCTGCATGGCAAATCCGGGGAAATACCGGAAATGGAATTCCGCGAACTCTGGACCGCGCGAACCTTCTCCATGGCGAGAACAGCATTCGAGGTAATCAGGAGGTCGGCGGAGGGCGAGACGGGGAAGAAGGTCACCGGGGAGGAGTTTTCTTACATCGACTATCTGCACGACCCGGAATTGGGGCCGGTCGGCACGGTTCGCATTAAGTCCGCGGAGGTCTCGACGCCGGATTGGGGAGATGTTTTGGGCGTCATGGCGGAAGGAGTGCAGGAATTTATCATGAGCCACTATCAAATGGTCTGGCCCGTCTGCGATCACCACGGCCGCGGTCTGCATACAGATTATTTTCATGAGACTGCAGTCTGGAAATGCACGGCAGGGATTTCAGATGGTCATGTGGTAAGAGCGATTGACCCTGCCGTTCAGCTGTAGATCACGGATTCTCGGTGCGTTCGTCATGAGACGAACTGCTGCCCGCCGTCGATGTCGTATGTCGCGCCGGTCAACGCCGTGTTGACCATGAGGTGGACGGCCAGCGCCGCGACGTCCGCGGGTCCGACGACGCGGCCGATCGGCAGCGTCGCGCGCAGCTCGGCGCGGCGTTCCTCGATCCGGTCGCCCAGCAGCGAGGCCGAGAGCGGGGTGTCGACGAAGCCGGCCGCGATGAGATTGACGCGTACCGGTGCGAGTTCGAGTGCGAGGGCCGCGGTGAACGGAGGCAGCGCGTTGGTGGCGGCGGAGGCGACCCCGAGACCTCGGCCGACGCGCCGTGCTCCGGTGCCCCCCATGAACACCAGGCTGCCTCCGGGTCTCACCCGGCCGACGGCGTTGCGCGCGACCTCGAGCTCCAGCACCGCGTGATCACTGATCGCGTCCCGTACGTCTGCGGCGCTCATGGCGAGCAGCGGCCCGTAGCTCGGGCCGCCGGCCGTCACCATCACATGGTCGATCGGGTCCGGCAGGTCCTGGAAGAACGTCGCCAAGGCCGCGGGATCGGTTGCGTCGAACGCCTCGGTGCGCTGTGTGCCGAGCTCTTCGGCCGCGCGCGCCAGCCGACCGGGATCGCGGCCGACAAGGACGAGTTCGGCACCCTCGGTCCGGGCACGCCTGGCCGTCTCCAGCCCGATGCCGGCGCTACCGCCGATGACAACGACGGTCCGGCCGAGCAGCTCGGGCTCGCGCCCTGGGATTGTCACTGCCGACTCCTCCTGCGGACCGGCAACACCACGACTTCGAGTCGCATCTCACCGGCTTGCACCGGAGGCGTTCCGGCGCTCCCGGAGGGTGTCGCTTCCACGCTGCCCATCTCCGCCTCCAGCGGTCGGTGGCACGGTTGGCAGCCCAGAACGCACGCTTCCCAGGTTCTGCAGCAGGCACCGTGGTCGCGCCGACCCCGCTCCTCGGAACCGAGAACGCGCCCCACACCATGAGAACCGCCCCGACCGGCCCCCGCAAGCCAGGGTCCCATTGTCGGCGGCGAGGGTTCAGCGCGAGCTGGAGGCGTTCCCCGAGCGGGGGTTCACCGTCACCGGGCAGGAATTCCACAGGTGCACGCCGGCCGTGAGCAGTTCCAGGACCGCACGTTGCTCGGCGGGAGTCCATTCCGCGGACTCGCCTCCGAACAGTTTCTCGTAGGCGCTGTTGTGCGGCTCTTCCTGGTGGGGCAGTTCGTGGGGCGCGTAGAGGCCTCGGGCGAGGTCCTCGAAGAAGTTCCATGCCTCCAGCACCGCGCCCGGTGGCAGTTTTCGGCGGGCCGGATCCTCGAGCCAGTGCTGGACTCGGGCCAGCTCCAGCACCCCCGGCTCGAAAGGGTCCGGCCTCCGGCCTCGTCGGCTCG
This sequence comes from Streptomyces sp. NPDC006872, assembly GCF_040635845.1. Lineage (NCBI taxonomy): Bacteria > Bacillati > Actinomycetota > Actinomycetes > Kitasatosporales > Streptomycetaceae > Streptomyces > Streptomyces sp. NPDC006872. The sequence goes on along the minus strand of NZ_JBEYIL010000003.1, from coordinate 418,024 downwards.
CGTACGCCCGCGCCTGCCGGACGGTCACGAACAGTGGCACCTGTGGGCCGGCACCCGTTTCCGCAGGTAGTGCGAGTACGCGGTCGAGTTCGTCGTCCCGCCCGGCGATCCACAGGACCACTCCGCTGCGCACTCGCCCGCGCACCCGGTACGGATAGGGACCGTAGGCCCGAGCACCGCTTCCGGGCGCGAATATGTCCACCGTTGCGTTCTCCGTCACGCCGTCACATTGACACGGCCCGGGAGATCCGTCGCGGCATTTACCGGCGGTCGGCTTTACGGGACCTTGAACTCGATCTGGGCGATGGCCGGTCCGTCGCCCGTGACCTGACCCTCGCCGATCTTCTCGGTCCAGGAACCGTCCTTGTGGAGTTTTGCCAGAACGGTGGAGGAAAGGCTGACGGTGATCTGAATGCCGCCCTCGGCCGCCGGTGCGCGATCAATACTCACTTCGTGGCTCATGCGGACGACGTTACCGCCAACAACTCCCGCACCAACGGCTGTTGAGGTTTTATCCAAGGTAATGGCGTATGCGCCGATCACGCCCCCGCCGTCCCCGTCCCCGTCTCCGTCCCTGTCCCCGTCCCCGCTGCCCTCGCCCCGTCCATCGGGATCTCCACCTGGGCCACGAAGTCGGAGACCATGCGGTCGAAGAGGGTTGCGAGGTGGTGGAGGTCCTCCGGGGCCCACTCGACCAGGGCGGCCTGCATGCCCAGCAGGCCCGCGTCGCGGACTCGTGTCACTGCCGTTCGGCCCTCCTCCGTGAGCCGGATGAGCTGGGCGCGACGGTCGTCGGGGTCGGGGACGCGCACCACGAAGCCGGACTTCTCCAGTTGCCTGAGCTGACGCGTGACATGGGACGCCTCCACGGACAGGCGGACGGCGAGCACGCCGGGGCGCAGCAGCTCGTCCGTGGCCAGGTGGCGCAGGATCGCCACGGCGGCCCGGTCCAGCGGGAGTCCGACGAGGGACATCAGCCGTTCGTGCTGGCGAGCGCGACCGGCGAGGTACGTGATGCGGGTCAGAGCGCGCTCGATCGTGATCACGTCTGCGGAGACCGGTGCTGCGGGTGGCGGTGTGGGCATTACTCCACAGTACAGATACTTGCCAAACTCAAGCAAGATCCCCGCTCCGGCCTCACGCCGCCAGTGCGGCCCATCGATCGTTGCTTGACTTAAGTAAGCTCAATCTGGTTGCCTAACTTAAGCAATGAAGAGTCCAAGGGTGCGAACAAGTGCCTGAAGCAGCAGGAGCGTCCCCCATGCCCTCCATGACCGCCCGGCCGCCCAGACCCCACCTGGCCCCCAAAGCCCCCGGAGTTCCCGACGCGGCCGTCGCCGTCGCCCTCTTCGCCTGTTCGTTCCCCGGCAGTGTGATCACGTTCCCCGGTCAGGACCTGGACGTCCCCTGGTGGCCCGGCGTGGTGCTGGCCGCGGTCTCGTGCGCGGCGCTGGTCCGGCGTCGCGACCGCCCCCGCGGCACGGTCGCCGTGACCCTTGCCTGCGCGGTGGCCGCCTCCGCGCTCGGATACCTGCTCACGGTGCTGCTGCTCGCGCCGCTCATGGTCGCCCTGTACTCGCTGGCCGTCGCCACCGACCGCAGGACCGCCAACACCTTCGCCCTCACCTGCATCGCCGTGCTCGTCGGCACCGGTCTGTTCGCCGGGCCGGTCGGCGAACCGCTGGTGCTCAAGCTGCTCGGTCCCACCGCCTGGCTGCTGCTGCCCACCTCGCTGGGCACGGTGACCCGGCTGCGCGCCGCCTATCTGGACGCCGTCCAGGCCCGCGCCGAGGACGCCGAACGCACCCGGGAGGAGGAGGCGCGCCGTCGGGTCGCCGAGGAGCGCATGCGCATCGCCCGTGATCTGCACGACGTCGTCGCCCATCACCTCGTCCTGGCCGGACTGCAGGCCGGGGCCGTCGCCCGGCATCTCCCCGCCCGCCCGGAGGAGGCCGCCCGTCTCACCGCCGACCTGACCGGCACCACCGCCTCGGCGCTGCGCGAACTCAAGGCCACCGTCGGCCTGTTGCGGCAGGCCGGGGATGCCGAACAATCCGTCACCGGCACCTCCCCCACCCCGGGGATCGACCAACTCCCCCTTCTGGCCGCCTCGTTCAGGGGAGCCGGTCTGGACGTGACGCTGCGCACCGAGGGTGAGCCCGGTCCGCTCACCGCCGGCGCGGACCTCACGGCGTATCGGATCGTGCAGGAGGCCCTCACCAACGTCACCAAGCATGCGGGGGCCCGTACGGCCGAGGTGCGGATCGTGTACGCGGGGGACCGACTGGCGGTCACCGTCACGGACGACGGGAGTGCCCGCCCGAAGTCGCCGACCGCGGCCGGATCAGCCGGGTACGGGCTGATGGGGATGCGGGAGCGGGCCCGGTCGGCGGGTGGGCGGGTCCGGACGGGGCACCGGCCCGGCGGCGGCTACGAGGTCGTCACCGAACTGCCCCTGCACACAGGGCAAAAGAACGAGTCCCACCCCGCCTGACCGGGGATGGGACTCGTTCTCGATCTCGTTCTCTATGGAGCGCCGGGCAGGCCTTGCACCTGCATCTCCCCGCAGGAAGCGGGGCATCTTTCCTTGGACGACCAACGCAGAGGACGTTCACCGTTTTTGCTTTCCGGTGACCGGCTCAAGATCAAGCTTACCCCACCTTTGAGGCGCCGATGACCACCGTCGCCCACCGATGACCACCGATGAGCAGCCGTGATCAGGCGACGTCGTCGACCTTCAAATCCGGTCCCACGACCAGGGTGATGACGTCGGCCGCGGCCGAACTGTCCGCCGTCGGCTGCAGGCCGGGCAGTCGGGAGGCGAGGACGGCGGCCTTGGTGTCGAGGCCCGTCGGGTAGGTGACGGTCGTCTTCGTCACCGTCGCGGGCGCGTTGCCCGTGCCGGTGACGGTGTAGCCGGCCTTCGTCAGCTTCTCGGCGACGTCGGCGGCGCGTCCGGAGACCCCGGTGCCGTTGAGGACCTGGACCTTCACGGAGGAGGCGTACACCACGTTCTTCTTCAACTCGTCCAACTGCGCCTTGGTGACCTCCTTGTCCTTGGCCAGGGAGGTGAACAGGTTGGCGGCCTGCGGGTACTGCCAGACGACGTTGGCCCTGTCGGTGGGCTGGTCGGCCTCACGCCCGTAGTTGGGCACGGTCAGGAAGCTCAGCCGGTCGCTCGGTATCCCCTTGAGCTCGTTGGCGAGCCCGGTCAGCGGCTGGATGCCGGCCATGTCGGGGTCGGTCGTCAGCGACTTGGTGGCGGACTGCAGGAAGCCGAGCATCGCGCTCGGGCTGGAGAGCTTGGACTTGGCCTTCTTGGCCAGGGCGTCCATGAACTCCTGCTGGCGGCCGATGCGTCCGATGTCGGAGTTGTCGCCGACGCCGTAGCGGGCGCGGACATAGCCCAGCGCCACCTCGCCCTTGACGGTCTGGCAGCCGGCGTCGATGTTCAGGTTGGCCTTCTCGGAGCGGATGGCCTGCTCGGGGCAGACCTCGATGCCATCCAGCGCGTCGACCATGCCTTTGAAGCCGGAGAAGTCGACCGACATGAAGTGGTCAATGCGCAGGCCGGTGTTGGACTCGACGGTCTTGATGGAGCAGGCGGCAGCCTCGGCGACCTTGCCGTTGCTGCCGCCGATCGCGAACGCCTCGTTGATCTTCGCGTGGTGCAGGGAGGACGAGTTGCCGTCGCCCTTCTCGCAACCGGGTATCTCCACCCACGAGTCACGCGGGAAGGACACGACCGAGGCCCACTTACGGTCGGCCGGTATGTGCAGCACCATCAGCGTGTCGGACTGCATGGTGGTCAGGTCCTTGCCGTACTTGGCGTTGGCGCCGTCGCGGCTGTCGGAACCGACGATCATGATGTTCTTCGAGCCGGGACTCAGGTTGACCGGGCGGTCCTCGCCCAACTTGTCGTCCACGTCGGCCGAGTTGATGTTGTTGTTGAGGTCGTTGTAGACCCAGGCGCCGACCCCGCCCATCCCGAGGATGACGACGGCGGTGACGCCCGCGCTCCACGCGAGGATCCGTCCGCGCCGGGTCAGCCGCGTGCCGCCGCCCTTGGCTCCGGCCGCCCTGCCCCTGTTCCCCCGGCCGGACGTCGCCTCCACCGCAGGCCGTCCACGCCTTCTCGTTCCGCTCACCGGCGCTCGCCCCTCCGCTTCGGCCGTCTCACCCCGTACACCGTGCTCGGATCGTCGGCGTTGGTCACCGCCGAACGACGGAACCCTACATGCGTGTAGGAATACGTCCGAGAAGCACAGGCGACTCAGGAGACTCACGGAGACACACAAGGGTTGCCCCCGCGCGCCCCCGAACTGCCCTCACACGCCCGCCGTCCGCCCCACGTCGAAACACGGCCCACGAGAACCGGACGGCAAGGATCGACGAACGCACACCCACCACCCGTGTGCATCCCCCTTCGCTCCCACCCGTTCGTCGGAAGGCTCACCCGTGGCTGCCCCCACGCCCCTCGACCACTCGGCCTCCGGTTACTCCGTCGCGCACGCCTACTGGCTGGCCGAGGCCGCCCGCGCCGCCTACAAGTCACCGGAGGAGGCCGAATACCTCTCCCACTCCTGGGGCTTCGACCGCTTCCGCCACTTCTCCTCGCCGCACACCATGCCGTTCCCGATCGACGACACCCAGGCGTACGTCGCCGCGAGCGACCGGATGGTCCTGGTGGCGTTCCGCGGCACCGAGCCGCAGAACCTGCGCGACTGGCTGAGCGACGTCAACACCCCGCCCGTGCCCGGCCCGGCGCGGAAGGGGTTCGTGCACTACGGCTTCCACCGGGCGCTGGACGTCGTCCATCCACAGGTCCGTGACACGGTCGCCGAGTTCAAGGACGACGGGCAGACGGTCTGGTTCACCGGCCACAGCCTCGGCGGGGCGCTCGCCATGCTGTCGGGGGCGCGCATGCACTTCGAGGCCCCGAACCTCGTCCCGCACGGCGTCTACACCTACGGCCAGCCGCGCACCTGCGACCGCGACCTGGCCAAGGCCTACGACACCGCGCTCAAGGGCCGCACGTTCCGCTTCGTCAACAACAACGACATCGTCCCGCAGGTCCCGCCCACGCCCGCCTTCCAGCACGTGGACGCGGTCCGCTACTTCGACGCCGCCGGCAAGCTCCACGACCGTATGCCGGCGCTGGGACTCCTCGCCGACAAGGTCAAGGGCGCGACGGCCGATCCCTTCGCGCCCGCGTCGGACGGCGTGCGCGACCACTTCATGGACACGTACGTCACGCTGCTGGAGCGGAATCTGTAGCGGGACCTGGAGCGGAACCTCCCAGCACGATGAAGACGGCGATGTCGTGGGTGGGGCAGCAGCCCGGTTGCACCGGCCCGTGCCCCGGCGGCGGATTGCGGATCACGTCCGCCGCCTCGGGTTCCGGTCCGACGGGACCGGGCTCGATGGCGTAGACGATCAGCAGCTGGTCCGGGTCCTCGGGGAGGAGCAGCGTCCGGAAGGTGGAGGTGAGCTCGCCGAGCAGCGGGTGCCGGAGACGGTATGTGCCGTGCATGGGGTCGACGACGTCCTGTTCGTTCCACAGCCGCAGGAAGTCGGGCTCTTCCGAGGCGAGTTCCGCGATGAACGCGTTCGTCTCCTCGTCCTCGGGATGGCGGCCCACCTCCAGGCGCAGCCAGGCGATGACGTTGCGCGCCAGGACCGGCCAGTCGAGCACCAGTTGCCGGATGGCGGGCTGCCGGTACACCAGGAGGGCCAGGTTGCGCTCGGGCACGGGGTCGAAGTCGAGGAAGATCTTCGACGCCGGGCGGTTCCACGCCAGCACCTGCGTCCGGCGGCCCATGATGAACGCCGCCGTGTCCGGCATGTTGTCCAGCAGCCACTGCGCCCCTTCCGACACACGGTCCGCGGCGGGCGGTTGTCGGCGGTCGGGGCGGGCGAGGTGGTGCAGATGGACGCGCTCCAGCTCGTCCAGGCGCAGGGCGCGGGCCACGGCGTCGAGCACGGCGCCGGAGACCTTGTGGTTGCGGCCCTGCTCCAGCCGTATGTAGTAGTCGACGCCGACCCCGGCGAGCTGCGCCAGCTCCTCGCGCCGCAGCCCGGGGACCCGGCGCATCCCGCCGAACGTCGGCAGACCCACGTCGGCCGGGCTCAGCCGGGCGCGCCTGGAGCGAAGGAAGGCGCGGAGTTCGGTGCGTCTGTTCAAGACCTCTCGACCTTTCCCGGCAGGCTCAGCCGTTCCCGGCAGGCTCAGCCGTTCCCGGCAGGCTCAGCGGATGCATGCCGCAGCATTGTGAACCAGAGGCCCATCCGGCCCCTCCCTCACCCCTGGCCGACTGGGCAGACTCGGTCCCGGCCGCTCACAGTCCCGGGCCGCCGAGAAATGTGACGCGCGGGGGTGGTCACAGCTTTCGGCGGTCCTGGGACGGCGGGCACTCGTGTCCGTTGTCCGGCAGGCCCAGGGCGTGCAGCGACGGCTCGCCGGCCGCCGGGACGACGAAGGTGAACGCGGCGGAGGTCGAGGGGATCCGGAGTGTGCGCTGGTCGCCGAAGGTGAGCGCGGGGTGGGGCTCCCAGGGGCAGCCGGCTCTCTCCAGCGCTGTGACGACGTCCGCGTAGGACGGGGCGCCGGGGAAGGAGCCCGTCCCGCCGGTGAGCTCCGGCGGCAGGTCCACGGTCTCGCGCCAGGTCGGAACGCTCACCAGTCGCACCTCGCGGCACCGGCAGACGGATATCTCCAGGTCGCCGTATCCGTAGAGCCGGGGCAGGCGGCTGCGTGGGCGCGTCGGGTAGCCGATTTCGCTGGGGTCGGCGGCCAGGGCCGACGTGACGGCTTCCCAGGATGCGCCGACGTGCACCGGGCCGAGGCGGGCGGTCAGCGCGGTGGAGGCGAGGAGGTCGACCAGAGCCAGAGCCATGGGTGGAGCGTTGCAGCAGGTCAGTGGGGCTGTCCAGCGGATTCACGGGACGGCCCCGGTCCGCGCGGGCGGGCCGGGGCCGTGCTTGCGGGTGAGGTGGGTCGGTTACGGGGCGTTGATCAGGTCGACCGGCGGGACCGACACCGTGCGGGCGCCCTCGGTGCCGCCGAGGACGACCTTGCGGAGGGAGACGTTGTTCTTGGTGTTGGTCTCCTGGAGGCGGTTCGCCGGGTTGGCGATGACCTGGATGTAGTAGGTGCCGTTCGGCAGGCCGGTGATGTCGAAGGACTGGCCGGGACGGTACTGGGTGTACGTGTCACCGGAGCCGACGTCGAGGACCTCGCGCACGGAGATGGAGTTCTGCTGGCCGCAGGCGGTCGACAGATCGGTGTTGTAGGGGTGCCAGTTGGCGTTCTTCACCGTGTAGTCGACGGCGTCGGTGTTGGCCAGGCAGAAGGCCTCCTTGCCGCTCTTCACGATGTCCTTCTGGTCCGCGGACAGCAGGTGGTAGCTGGCGAAGTCCGTGAAGTGCCAGTGCTCGTGGCCGATGCGCGGGTCCCACTCCATGGTGCCGGCCGGGGTGTAGCCGATCTGCTTGCCGGCGGCGTCGTAGAAGTACTGGTACGAGTCCATCAGGTCGGCGCCGGGCTTGCGGAAGCCGTCCACGACGAGCGGGGCGGGGCCCGCGTTCCAGACGTTGGCGCTGAAGGCGAGGTAGTCCTTGCCGGGCGCGTCGCCGTCCTCGCCGTCGGTGACGGCGATGTCCCAGGCCGGGAGCGAACGCAGGTCCGGCTTCGGCACGTTGGCCGGGAGGCCCGCCCGGCCGGTGGGCCGCTTGGCGTTGGCCTTCAGCCCGGGCGCGATCCGGGAGCCGTCGGTGTGACCTGCGCCGTCGCCGAGGTGGTGGGCGAGACCGCGGTCCTCCAGGGCGTGGGAGAGCGCGGAGGGGGTGGGGGCGTCGGCGCCGCGGGGGCCGTAGTGGTGGTTGGCCCCGGGCGCTCCCATGGCTCCGGCGGAGTGCCCGCCGTGCCCGCCATGGGCCGACGACGATGACGAAGAGGACGACATCGACGAGCGCATGCCGACGCCGCCCTCGCCGCCTTCCCCTCCGTCGTCGTACTGCCGGACCGTCACCTTGATGGTCTGCTGGTCGTTCGGGATCCCGAACAGGTCGCGGTACTTCTTCGCGACCGACACCTGGGCCGTGTACTCGCCCGCGGGCAGGTCGATCTGCCGGTCGTAGTCGACGGCGGTGGTGTTGGCCGCCCAGCCCTTCTCGACGCCCCACACCGAGCCGAGCGTGAACGGGTTGGTGGGGCAGCTCTCCGGATAGTGCGAGGTCGCCGGGGCGTCCGGACGCAGCCGCCCGGAGGCGTTGTTGGGACAGAACGCGCCCGTGGTCTTCTGCACCTCGGCCCCGGACGCGTCCTTGACGGACACCTCCAGGAAGCCGGGCAGCCCGCTGAAGTCCTTGACGGTCCCGGCGGGCAGCGTCTTCGTCTTCACCTTCGATCCGTCGCGCAGGATCTGCTGGGCGACGACCGGGTCCTTGTACGACTTGCGCGTCACCTTGATCTCGAGGGGCGCGTTGTCGACCGTGACATACGTGCCGAGGTCGAAGTCGAGGTTGAACCCGCCCTCCCACTCGTACCGGTCGAGGATCACGGATTTCGACGCGGCGACGAGCTTGAGCGTCGGCACGCCGGGTGTGCTCGCGGGCGCCGCACCGGCGCCGGGAGCGGCCCCGGCGACGGCGACGACGGTGAGCGCGGCCCCCGCGGCGAACGCCGCACGCTGAAGGCCCTTGCGATGGTGCTGTCTGGTCATCGGTTCCTCGTCTGCGAGTGCCATGGTCAGTGGCATCGGACTGGACAGCCCACGATCCGGCCACCTACCCGGACGCACCCCACGCGCCCCGGCCATGACTGTGAGCACCCTGTGAGAGTCCCAAACGGCAGTTCCGGGTTGCCTGTTGCCAAGCATCAGCGGAAGAACCACCGTCAACTACCGCCCCCCACAGCCCAGTTCCCCAAAAGTTCACCCATCCGAGTGAGCCCCGCCGCCTCGCCCACAGAACGTTCCACGAAAGCCGCACGGCGACGGCCGGTTAGGTCGTCGCCGTGGGCCTGGAGCCGGGGGGGTGGGTCAGAGGCCGTATCTGGATTTCAGGTGGCGCCAGAAGTCTCGGAGCATCCACTTGTCGAACTCGGTGATCTGGGTGGCGGTGCCGGCGTTCATGAGGAAGCAGCACTGGCCGGTCGGGGTCCAGTCGTAGAAGTCGTCGAGGCCGAAGGTGTGGCCGACTTCGTGCAGGTAGATGTGGATGTTCTCCTGGTTCACGACGGACGTGAAGTACTCCTGACCGACCCGCTGGCCCCAGTCGCCGCCGGCGCCGCCCTGGAAGCCCTTGGTGAGCCAGAGGGACTGGTCGTAGTGGCGGGCGGTGCCGCCGGGGCAACGGGAGTAGTTGCCGTCCTGGTGGAAGAAGCGGCCGCAGTCGGGGGCGCACTGCGGGGCGCCGGCCTCGTCGAGGACGTTGGTGTAGACGTCGACCGAGTTGTCGGTCCACTGGAGGGTGGCGCGGTTCTTGACCGCCCAGCCGACGATGTTGACCGGGACCGTGGTGTACGGCCAGTTGTTGTAACCCCGGCCGTTCTCCACCTGCGCGGCCGTCCACTTGGCGAACTGCTTCTTCAGGGCCGCGTGGATCTGGTCGCGCAGCGCCGTGCCGACGGGGGCGTCGGACTCCCAGCGGACGCAGTAGTTGATGCTGCCCCGGTTGGCCATGACCTGGTCCCAGCCGTAGTTCCGGAAGCCGTAGAGGTCGGGGTAGGTCGTCGAGACGTGGTTCCAGACCTGGTTCAGCGGCTGGACGAGGTTCGACGGCGGGCTCCACTCGTCGGCGGCCTCGGCGCGGGGAGCGGCGACGCCGGTCGAGTGGAAGAGGAACGCGGCGAGCGCCGCGAGGACGGTGAGCAGTCTTGCGGAATGCCTGTGCACGGTGAACTCCTCGTGTGGGGTACGGGATTCACTTGCTTTCGCGGTCGTGCTTCGTTCCCTGCTTCGTTCTTCTCCGGGTTGCCGCCGGGGGCCGTCCGGGTTGCCGTGTTTCGGCCGTGACTTCGTCCGGGTGGTTCCGTGGCGAGTCCGGGGTGGGGAGGGGGGCGTGGACGTCATCATGAGCCGGTGTTTCACTCCCTTCGCTCCCTACATCCCTTTCGCTCCCTTCGGGTTCCGCTGACCGCGCTGCTCACCGCCCTCGCCCTGCTCGTCGGGCCCGCGTGCGTTCCCGTCGGGCACGGGGCAGGTGCGCCGCCCGGGGCGTTCGGGGCGTACGTCGGGTACGACGACGCCGCCGTGCGGCGGATCGCGGGGCTCGACGCCTGGCTCGGCGCGGCCACCCCTCGCGTCGGGCACGCGTATCTCCCGGGGGACCGGTGGAGCAACATCGAGGGCGCGCCCGGGTATCTGGAGTACTGGGCGCGGTGGCGGAAGGCCCGCGCCGACCGGATGTTCGTCCTCAACGTGCCGATGCTGGAGGGCACCGAGGAGGACCTGCCGGACGCGGTCGTGCGGGAGGAACTGCGCAGAGGCGCTCGCGGCGACTACGACGAGCACTTCCGGACACTGGCCCGGCGGCTCGTCGGACTCGGGGTGCCCGATGCCGTGCTGGTGCTGGGGTGGGAGATGAACGGGGTCACCTACACCCATCGGTGCGGGCCCGATCCACAGGCCTGGAAGCGGTACTGGGTGCGGATCGTCCAGGCCATGCGATCGGTGAACGGGGGCGGGCGCGGCGGGCAGGGGTTCCGGTTCGAGTTCACGCCCAGTCGGGGGCTGGACGCCGTCCCGTGGACCGAGTGCTATCCCGGCGACCGGTATGTGGACGTCGTCGGCATGGACGCCTACGACCAGCCGCACGGCATGTCCTTCGAGAAGCAGGTCGCCGAGCCGTACGGGCTCGCCGCGCAGGTGCGGTTCGCGCGGGCGCACGGCAAGCCGGTCTCGTATCCGGAGTGGGGGCTGTACCGCAACGGCGACAACCCGGAGTACGTGCGGGGCATGCTCACCTGGTTCGCCGAGCACCGTCCGCTCTACCAGACCGTCAGCGACTACTGCCCGCACGGCGTGTGGCGGTGCCCCGACAACCCCCGGTCCTCGGCGGTCTACCGTGCGCTGGTCGCGGGGCCGTTCGGCTGAACCTCGCCGACCCGCCCGGCCCCTTCCCCTCCCCGGCCGCGCCACCGGTCCGATGATCCCAGGATGGGACGAGAACACCACGCGCACCTTCGCGCCGCACCCGGGGTCCGGGCCACCCTGCTCGCCCTCCTCGCCCTGCTCCTGCTCGCGCTCGCCGCCGTGCCGGCCGGAGCCGGAAGCCACGGGAACACCGGGTACAGCGGGTACAGCGGGTACGACGGGTACGACCGGAACAACAGAGGCGGCGATGCCGCCCGCGCCGTCCGCGCGCACGAGGCGGCCCGCAAGCGGGTCGAACGGCTCCGGGAGTCCGACGCCACGGCCTCGACGATCAAGGACGCCGAACGCCGACGTCGGACCGTCCGCGACGGGCTGTGGGACCGGCTGCGGGCCGGGGCCCGGGGCTCCGGCGACCCGGTCGCCGTCGACCCGTCCGGGCGGGGCGGCCGCTGCCGCTTCGGACAACGCAGCCGCTCACCCCAGCCCAAGCCCAAGCCAGAGCCAGAGTCAGGGTCAGAACCCAAGTCCGAGCCCAAGCCCGCGGCCGAGTCGCGCGCCGACCTCTGGACCGCTCCGATGCGGCGCTACTGGCTCTCCGCCGGCTACGCCGCCAAGGGCTCCCGCTGGGCCCGCCGCCACACCGGCCAGGACTTCGCCGTGGACTCCGGGACGCCCGTGTACGCCGTCGGCGCCGGCACCGTCCGCGCCACGACCTGCGGCGACGGCTTCGGCAACCAGGTCCTGATCCGGCACGGTGACGGCTACTTCACGCAGTACGCCCATCTGTCCCGCATCGACGTGCGCAAGGACCAGCGCGTGACGGCCGGCCAGCGCATCGGCCTCTCCGGCGCATCCGGCAACGTGACCGGCCCGCACCTGCACTTCGAGGTACGGATCACCCCCTATCTCGGCTCCGAGGTGGCCCCGCTGCCCTGGCTGCGCCGGAAGGCGGTACCGGTGTCGGGAACGCCGGCGCTCCCTTGACGGCCGTAGGGGTCCAGCCTGTCGACGGAACTAGTGAGTCCCGTGAGACGAGTGGGGCCGGTAGACGGACAGCGCCCAGATCACGAAGACGTCGATGGAGATCTGGATGACCGCCCAGAACGGTGCGTACGGCAGGAACAGAAACTGCAGGATCAGGCTCAGCGAGGCCAGCGTGATGCCGCTGACCCGCGCCCACTCGGCCTTCTCGATCCCGCCGAGCAGCGCCCAGCCCGTCAACGTCGCGACCACGCCGACGGCGAGCAGCAGCCAGCCCCATCCGGTGAGGTTCATCTCGTAGGCGTAGCTGCCGACCCGGGCGTAGACGTCGTCCTCGGCGATCGCCGCGATGCCCTGGAACACGGCGAGGACCCCGCTCACGAACATGAGCACGCCTCCGAAGACCACCCCGCCGGCGGCCAGCCCACCGCCCGCGGACGGAGCCGACGTCGAGCCGGGCGTGCCGGTGCCCTGGTGGGACGGGTCCCAGACAGGGGACTCCTTGCGCCTCGACGGCGGGGGCTGGGAGTGCGGCTGATCGCTCATGTTCCGACCATCCGTCCGGGGGAGGGTCGCCACCACGGGGGGTGCGCCGTATGGGTGAGCCGGCATGCGGGCGGGCCGGTCGGCCCCTTCACTGGAATCTCCGGAGGATTGATCTTGGAGGCGAGATGGCACGGACGAGCCTGAAACGGACGAGCCTGAGGAAGGGCGTACTGCTGGTGGCGACGGCGCTCTGTTGCACCGCGTTGCTGACCGGCTGCTCCGACGAAGACACGCCCTCCTCCGTGTCCAGTGCGGCCAGCAAGGCGGCCTCCGCCGCCGAGTCGGCCGCCAGATCGGTGGCCGGCGAGGCGACGGCGGCCGCGTCCTCGCTCGCGTCCTCAGTCGCGTCGTCGGCCTCGGACGCGTACGCGTCGGCGACGGCGGAGGTGGGCCGCGAGCTGGACGAGATCAAGGGCGGCACGGACGTCAAGGACGATGTGAAGCTCGGCACGCCCGCGGCCGACGGCGACCGCAGCGCGGTCGAGGTGACGGTCACCAACAGCGCCGACTCGACGAAGTCCTTCGCCGTGCAGGTGGACTTCGAGGACGCGAGCGGCAACCGGCTGGACGCGGTCCTGGTCACCGTCTCCGACGTGGCGGCGGGCAAGACCGGCAAGGCCACGGCCCGCAGCAACCGCAAGCTCTCCGGCGAGGTGAAGACGGAGGTGGCGAAGGCGGTGCGCTACTAGGACATACGGGTGACCGCCAGGGCCTAGGCCATCCAGAAGAAGACGGCCGTCATCCGCTTCTCCTCCAGCGTGGTGCCGGAGTAACCGGTCGCGGTGTGCACGAGGTTGGCGTTGTAGAGCAGCAGCCGGTTGTACTTGTGGGGCACCCGGACGTCCTCCTCGAAGGCGTCCGGCGCGACGAACCGGGTGCCGAGGGCCTCGACGAGGCTGTTGTGCGGCGCTTGGACGACGTTCCCGCCGAGCCGGCCGCCGGGCAGGGACTGCCGGTAGAAGCTGGTCCCGCAGTCCTTGGGGACGGACGGGTTGAGGTACAGCACGGCCGCGTACCGGCACAGCGACCGCGAGTCGGAGTGCGGCCGGGGCGTGCTCTCGCCCTCGCCGACGACCTGGATGCAGTTGTGGTTGAGGGTGCCGCCGCCGGGAGCCTGCTGCACCCACAGCTTCTGCGCGCCGGTCGCCTTCCTCACCAGCCGCTCCACGCGCCCGAGTTCGGCGGGCTCCAGCCCCGGCATGGTGCGCAGTCCGGGCCAGCTCTCCGCCGTGTACGGATACCCCTTGACCCAGTCGTCCTTGGCGAGACAGCGCGCGCGGATGGCGGCGATGTCGGCGTCGGGGAAGACGTCGTCGACGACCCAGTAGTCCCGGCCCTTGGTGGGCTTGCGGTAGGGCAGGACGGGAAGCGGTGCGGCCTGCGGGGCCCGCTGTGGCATGGACATGCAGCGAATCTAGGTCGGGGCTCCACCAGGACTCGCCCGCGTTCTGGTCGGGATTCGCCCGGGAAGTGGTCAACGTTCCGTCAACCGAGACAGCGGCATATAGGACCGATTCTGTCCTCCATGGGTGTCAGAGTGCCTTCACGGACGCGCGACCTGTCACGCGTCCCGCCACGCATCTCGTCACGTATCCCGTCACGATCGGAGCAACCCGATGAGCCGCCACATCCAGGTCACCTTCGACGCCCATGACCCGCGGGCGCTGTCGTCCTTCTGGCGCGACGCACTGGGCTACGTCCATCCCGCCCCGCCCGGGGTCGACCTGCCCGAGGGGTCCGACCCGCTGGCCGCGTGGGACGACTTCCTCGCGCGGATCGGCGTACCGAAGGAGGAACGCAACACGAGGTCTGCCATCGAGGACCCGGACGGACGCGGCCCGCGGGTGTTCTTCCAGCAGGTGCCGGAGGACAAGGTCGCCAAGAACCGCGTCCACCTCGACGTCCGTGCGGCTCCCGGGCTGGAGGGGGAGGAGCGGATGGCGGCGCTGGAGGCCGAATGCGACCGGCTCGTCGCACTGGGAGCGACGCGCGTACGCCGCCACGAGCCGGCTCCCCCGATGAGCGCGGGCTGGATCGTGCTGACCGACCCCGAGGGCAACGAGTTCTGCCTGGACTGACGCGAGGGAACCCCGTCCGCCCCGGACGGGGTTCCCTCGCCTCGCTACTGACCCCGGTAGAAGAAGACCGAACGCAGCTGGAGCCGGTCCGAGGCGGGACGGCCGTGCGGACGCAGGGTCCAGGTGTCGCCGGAGCAGTCGGGCTCGGTGAAGACGATCGCGAACTCGTCGGTGTCGTTGTGCGGGGCGAAGGCGGGCGAGGAGGCGTCCGGATCCGCGACTTCGGGAAGCGTGATGCACTCGCCGCTTGCCGGGTCGGAGAGGCTGACCGGCAGCGGCTGCCCGTCGAGACCGATGACCTTGTACCCGAAGGTGCCGGTCGCGGCCTGGGCAGGGGTGGCCAGAACGGCCGTGAGGGCGAGGGTCCCGCAGGCGGCGGCGAGGGAGTGCCGAAGACGCACGAAGTTTCTCGTTTCGTGAGAAGAGCCAGGTTCGCCTGCACCCTTGCCACCGGCTGCGCCCCCTACGCGACGATCAGCAGCGGGAAGGTTTCTCTGTCATCCGTTCGGCCCAGCGAACAGATCATCGGCGACGGTGGCATGGACAGCCCGCTCGGACCAGACGGTGAGCTGCTCGCGGACGTGATCAGGAACCTCGATGCCGCGCCAGCGCAGGATGCTCAGCGTCATTTCAACGCTCTTCTCGATCTTTCCCTGCTCGACGCCCTGCCCCCGCACCTCTTGGGCGAGCGGGTGCCGCCAGAAGTACTGCATCGTCGTCATCAGGTCCCTCCACATCTGCTTGGCCTGGGGGTCTGCCAGGCACGAGTCGACGTGATCAACGAGCTACGCCGCGTTCAGTTCGCACCAAACGAGCTTGCCCCCGTGCCCCATCCGGGACAGTGGCTGCCAGTGCCATAGGTCCGAGCAGGCCCGTACCAGCGCCATACCCCGGCCGCTTTCCGCCTCCCCGAGCGACTCCAACCTGCTTGGCGGGTCCGGCGGTTCGGGGTCCGCGTCCCAGGCACCGATCTGGAGGACGCCGTCCCGGAAGCGCAGCCGGAGGCAGGCCGGGCCCTTGGTGTGCAGGACGGCGTTGGAGACCAGCTCCGAGGCGAGGAGCTCGGCGGTGTCGATGAGGTGAGCGAGGCCGTTGACGGTGAGGACCGCGCGGAGGGTGTGGCGGGAGACGGTGACGGCTCTGGGGTCGATGGGGACGTAGAGGGAGTACTCCCAGGAGTCGGCGGCGGGGACGGTTTCGGGCATGGGTCGGCTCCAAGTTGGTGGGGGGTGGCTGGACGCGGTGGCAGTGCCGCAGCCGTCATGGCAGGACGGAACGGTGCGCTTCCGCAGAGTGAAGCTCGCGTCACCGACGGTAGATCTAAATATAGAGACGCGGCAAGCCGATCCCGTAATCTGAAGCCGAACGAGTCGCGCTCACGGGCGCGTTGAACCTAGGAGCGGTCGAGAGCTGTGAGGCGCGAAGCAACGGCACGCCAACTGCGTCTGGCGACTGAACTGCGCAGACTCCGCGAGGCGGCAGACCTCAACGCCCGCCAAGCGGCCGCGCTGCTCGGCGTGAGCCCCACCCAGATCACTCACATCGAGTCCGGACTCGCGGGCGTCAGCGAAGAGAGACTGCGTCGCCTTGCGTCCCACTACGCCTGCACGGACGGTGAGTTCATCGACGCCCTCGTCGCCATGGCCACCGACCGGACGCGTGGCTGGTGGGAGGAGTACCGAGGCCTGCTGCCGACATCGTTCCTGAACCTGTCCGAGCTGGATCACCACGCCACGTTCCACCGTGAGGTGGCGATCGTGTTCGTGCCCGGCCTGTTGCAGACGGAGGACTACGCTCGCGCCGTTTTCTCCTCCCGGGTCCCCGAACTCACCCCTGAGGAACTTGAGTTGCGCGTGCGCTATCGAATGGCCCGCCAGAAGAAGATCACCTCGTACGACGTCGTGATCCACGAAGCGGCACTGCGCATCAGAGTCAGCGACCGCAGCGCATCGAGGGTTCAACTCACACGGCTCGTGGAACTTTCCGAGGCGGACCACATCACTCTGCGCGTCGTCCCCTTCGACCTGGACGGCTTCTCCAGCGCTTCAGGCGCGATGACGTACGTGGGTGGCAGCCTGCCCAAACTGGACACGGTGGTGCGGGACGCACCGCACGGCACAGTTCTTGTCGACTCCGAGACTCAACTCGACGCCTATCGAACGCGCTTCCGTAGAGTGCAGGCTGCGTCACTCGAACCCAAACCGTCGCGCGACTTCATTCACAAGCTGGCCGACGAGCTTTGAGGAGCCGATGAATCTCCCCGACAACTGGCAGAAGTCCTCTCACTCCGGCGAAGGCGACGGCAACACCTGCCTCGAACTCGCCTCCACCTCCGCCACCCTCCACCTCCGCGAATCCGACGCCCCCGCCGTTGCCCTCACCGCACCCCCCGCCCCCCTCGCACATCTCCTTCACTCCATACGCACAGAAGCCCCCGGAATTGTGGCCTCCATCACAGCGCGCCCGGAACACCCCTGCTGAAGTGACCGAATGATCGGTCTTCTGCTTCGCGCGCTCCCGTTCTGGGTGCGCGAGCCTCTGCTCGTCGTCTTCGGCGTCGTCTTCAGCGGCTTCCTGTTCTACGCGGCCGTTCGCGACGACGAGTGGAAGATGGCCGCCCTCGGGGCCGCCGTGGTCCTGTTCACCGCCATCCGCGTGCACACCATGAACCGCGCGCTCAAAGCCCGTCGGCTGCTCAAGGACATCGAGGGCGCGCCGTCCGCGTGATCTCGTCCCCCACCGATACCTTTCCCGCCCGTCGCACGGCGAAGTACGCGCCGAAGGCGATGCCCTTGTCGGTGTCCGCGTCGTCGTCGGTGCCCCTCGTGCGGCGGTAGGTCGCCAGGGTGCGTAGGGGTTCCGGGCCGTCCCGGCGGCCGGTTTCCTGGTCGACCATCGTGATCGCGCAGCGGATCGTCCGTTCCGTGAAGGTGAGTTCGGTGTCGGCTATGGACAAGTGAGGCGCGTCGTCCTCGGTGTGAGGGGTGGGCCAGCCGTCGATGACCAGGTTGGGGCGGAAGCGGTTCATGGGGAGGGGCGCGGAACCGCGTTCGGTCAGGCGGTCGTTCAGGGCCGCCAGGGTGGCGCGGGAGATGACGTGCAGGCGGTTGCTGTTGCCTGCCGGAGGACTGACCCGGACCAGGGTGCTGGGGACGCCCAGAAGGTCGGTGAGCCAGGCGTTCGCCGCCGCGCCCTCCCCCTTGACCGGATCCCGACCCGGCGCGCTCAACGTCAGTTCGCCGTCGACGAGTTGCGGGGTGATCAGCGCCAGGCCCGGGTCGCCCCACTGCCAGCGGACGTCGCCCTTCTCGTCGAGGATCGCGTAGGCGCGGTCGTCGACGAGACCGCTCGGGGTCACCGTCGCCTCCGTCAGAGCGATGCCCGCACAGCCCTTCACCGGGTAATACGTGATGCCTGCCAGCCTCGCTGCCGTCATCCCTGACTCCCCCTCGCGCCTTCCCGGCTCTTCCCGTCCAAGAACTTTTTGCCGAACCCTGTGAGTCCGAACCGCTTCCCGCCCGTATTCCTGTGTGTCGGAGCCCACCGGGCAGCGACATAGCGGCGGATTCCCCGACCGGGCAGGAGGAACGGTGCAACTTTCGCGGAACGCGATGGGAACTCTCTTCGTGGGCGGCGCGATGACCCTCACGCTCGGAGCGCTCGCCTACCCATCGATGCTCGGGCTGGACACGGTGTCGACGTCCACCGACCGGATCATCGCCAACACCCAGTGGGGGCCGCTGACGGAAGGCGACCGCAACTTCGTCGTGGCGGTGCGCGCGGCCGGCCTGTGGGAGTACCCGGTCGGGCAGATCGGGCTCCAGAAGGGGCAGAGCAAGGCTGTTCTGATCGCGAGCCAGCACCTGATCGACGGGCACGCGGCGCTGGACGAGACCGTTCGCAAGATCGCGCCGATGCTGAACGTCACGATCCCCAACGTGGCGAGTCCGCAGCAGGAGGGGTTCGTCACCACCCTCAAGGCGGACCAGGGCAAGCAGTTCGACGTCGACTTCGCCAACATCCTGCGCCAGACGCACGGCTCCATCTTCAACACCGTGGCGAAGATCCGCTCGACGACGAAGAACACGCTGGTGCGCGCCCTGGCCGACCAGGCCAACGACACGGTGCTGGACCACATCACGGTGATGGAGAACACCGGTCTGGTCGACTTCGACACGACGCTGTTCAACCAGACCACGCCGCCGAAGCTGCCCAAGTCGGACATGACCCCGCCGGTCCCGCCCGCCGGTCAGCCGCTGGTCGTCCTGACCCCGCCGCCGAACGCCACGTCCACCCCGGTGGACCTCAGCGCGGCCGTGGGCGGTCAGCAGCAGCAGTCCCAGTAGGCGCTCTCAGCACCACCGCTCCTCACTCAGGCCAGCCAGACCGTCGTGTCCGGGGGGAGGGTTCCTCCTCCCGGTCCATGGTCGTCCAAAGGCATGCTGGTCAGGAGCACCTCCCCCGGTGGGAGCGGTACCGGTGCGTCCGACAGGTTCGTCATGCAGCGCCAGCCGTCCGAGCGGGCGAAGAACAGGACGCCCGGGGTGTTCGTCGTCCCGTGCCAGGTGAGCTCCTCGCCCGACAGCAGCTTGCGGCGCAGCCGCAGGGCCGTTCGGTAGAACTCCAGGGTGGAGCCTTCCACGCCGGTCTGCGCCTCGGCCGCATAGCGTGCGAAGTACGGCGGCTGCGGCAGCCATGCGCCGCCCGCGCCGAAGCCGTACGACGGTCCTGTCGTCGTCCAGGGCAGTGGCACCCGGCAGCCGTCCCGACCCTTGTCGGCGTGACCCGTCTGCTCCCAGAGGGGGTCCCGGAGGGCGTCCACGGGCAGATCCGCCACCTCGGGCAGACCCAGTTCCTCGCCCTGGTAGACGTACGACGATCCCGGCAGCGCCAGCATCAGCAGCGTCGCCGCTCGGGCCCGGCGCAGACCGGCCTGCTCGTCCACGCGCGGGACGGTGCCGTCGGAGAGCAGCCAGGCGTTGCGGTCCGTGCCCGGCGGGAGCATCAGGCGTGAGGGGTGGCGGACGACGTCGTGGTTGGAGAGCACCCAGGTGGCGGAGGCGCCGACCGCTCGGGCCGTGGCCAGGGAGTCGGTGATGACCTCACGGAGCTGCTCCGCGTCCCAACCCGCCTGCAGATACTCGAAGTTGAAGGCCTGGTTGAGTTCGTCCGGGCGGGCGTAGAGCGCTCGGCGGGCTCCCGGGACCCAGGCCTCGGCGACGGCCGTGCGGGGCGGGGTGTAGGAGTCGAGGATCGTGCGCCAGTCGCGGTAGATCTCGTGGACCTCGTCGCGGTCGTAGAAGGGGTGCG
Source organism: Streptomyces sp. NPDC006872 (assembly GCF_040635845.1). NCBI lineage: Bacteria > Bacillati > Actinomycetota > Actinomycetes > Kitasatosporales > Streptomycetaceae > Streptomyces > Streptomyces sp. NPDC006872. Next base: position 398,013 of record NZ_JBEYIL010000003.1, on the reverse strand, counting down.
TGCCGGGCGGCAGGTGCGACAGGGCGTCCTCGCCGCTCGACTCCGGGCCGCCCAGGTCGCGTAGGGGCTCGGTGAGGTCCTTGGCCAGGGCGTGGGCGACGTCGATGCGGAAGCCGTCGACGCCTCGGTCGGACCAGAAGCGCAGGGTGGTGCGGAAGTCCTCGCGGACCTCCTCGTGGGACCAGTCGAGGTCCGGCTGCTCCCGGGTGAAGAGATGCAGGTACCACTGACCGTCGGAGATTCTCTGCCACGCGCTGCCGCCGAAGACCGACTGCCAGTCGGTGGGCGGGAGTTCGCCGCTCGAGCCGCGGCCCTCGCGGAAGACGTAGCGGTCGCGGGCCGGGGAGCCGGGGCCGGCCGCCAAGGCCTCCTGGAACCAGGGGTGCAGGTGGGAGGTGTGGTTGGGGACCAGGTCGACGATCACCTTCAGGCCGAGGCGGTGGGCCTCGGCGGCCAGCGCGTCGAAGTCGGCCAGGGTGCCCAGGCGCGGGTCGACGTCCCGGTAGTCGGCGACGTCGTAGCCGCCGTCGGCCAGCTCGGAGGGGTAGAAGGGCGAGAGCCAGAGGGCGTCCACGCCGAGGCCGGCCAGGTGGGGCAGCCGGTCGGCAACGCCTCGCAGGTCTCCGAGGCCGTCGCCGTCCGCGTCGGCGAAACTGCGCGGATAGACCTGGTAGACGACGGCCTGGCGCCACCAGTCGGGGTGGTGGGAGGAGAAGTCGGTCACGAACGGAATTCTGTCCAACTTGCCGGGAAAGCGAACCTGCGGGTCATTCGGAGTAGATCATTCCGTACCCGGTGGAAGTGCGGTGAACGTGTGACGCATTCTTGAACCCCCCGAGGTTTGACACAGGTTGACAGCGGTCTGACCTGCACACGACGATGACCTCACACTGCGACGCCCGTTACCAGAGGGCCCAGTGTTTCTCCTGAGTTTTCCTTCTGAGCTTGCTGTCTTCTGAGTTTTCCTCCTGATCTTTCTGATCTGACCAATCAGCCCTGGCGACTCGCCGAGTAGGGGATTCGCCAAGAATGGGATTCGCATGTCCATAGCGAGACGTGTCACCGTGCGCCGCCTGCTGGGGACGGGCGCCGCTTCGCTCACCCTGTGCGCCGCTTCCGTCGCCGCCGCGTCCGGCGCCTTCGCCGGTACCGGGACGCCCGGCGGCGACGGCTGGAAGTCCGGCGGCCAGTACCAGCCGGGGACCGGCGCGGGCACCGAGACGGGGACCGACCGCTGCCAGTTCTCGCTCGACGGCAAGAACTTCTTCGACTCCGTGCGGGTCGACGACCAGACCCTCAAGCCGAGCCAGGACGGCAAGATCCACATCACCGTCCGGGCGGCCGCGAACGCCGGCACCTGCACCGCCTCCCTCGCCTCCTACCTCGCCCACGGCGCCACCTTCGCCACCTCGGGCGAGCAGGTGTTCGTCGACTTCGACAGCGTGACGGTCAAGCCCGGCCAGACCGACACCCTCGACATCGCCGTGCCCGACGCGGGCTGCTACGCGCAGATCGACCTCTACCGGGGCGCGGTCAAGTTCGACGGCGAGCTCGACGCGAAGGACGGGTTCGTCCACGGCGAGCTGCCCAAGGGCCCGGACCGTCCGGTCATCAAGGACAAGCTGATCGCGGCCTGGAACGGCGGCACGAAGGACTGCACGGTCACCGAGGAGCCGCCGGCCAACAACCCGCCGACCGTTCCGTCCACGTCGCAGCCGCCCACCACTCCGGCCGCGAACACGCCGTCCGGCACTCCCTCCGGCTCGCCGTCCGGCAGCCCGTCGGAGAACACGTCGACGTCCCCGTCCCCCTCGGACTCGACGAGCCCGACCCCGTCCGCCTCCGAGTCGACGACCGCCCCGGCCCCGACGCCCAACGGCGGTGGCGGCGACCTCGCCGAGACCGGCGCCAACAGCGACACCCCGCTGATCGCGGGCGGCGCTGCGGCGCTGCTGGCGGGCGGCGCGGCCATCGTCGTCGCGACCCGCCGCCGCAAGGCCGCGACCCGCGCCTGACGCCTGCTCGTTCGATCGCCCCGGCACGCTCTTGGTGCCGGGGCGATCGCACGTTGCGGCCGGGGCCGCGTCCGCTCGAAAACCGGTGGAGCCGCGCCGCTGAGCGCCGCTACCGTGCTGCCGGACCAAGTCGTCTGGGCAAGGACGTGCCGTTGTACACCGTGTGAGACCTCCCGAGTGCTGATCTGTCGCGCGTCGCGCATGTGCGCCGCGCTGCTTTTTGCTGCGGACTTCTCACTGAAACCGGTGTACTTCTGTGCTCGAAAACTGGGTGGTCATGCCCACCTGCCTGCCGCTCGTGCTGCGCCGTTGCCATACGTGCGCGTCCGACCGCTTCCGGGCGAACGGCAAATTTCGCGTCAACGCAAACCACAAGCTCCTCGACGCCTGGCTCCTCGTGCTCTGCACCGGGTGCGGGGAAACGGCGAAGCTCACGGTCCTGGAGCGGATGCAGGTGCGCTCCGTACGACCTGAGCTGCTGGACCGGCTGCACGACAACGACCCCGCTCTGGCAGCCGAGTTGCTCCAGGATCCGGTCGTACGGCGGCGTAATCGCATCGCCCTCGACTGGGACGACGCCTGGCGCCTCGACACCGGCGGATCGGATCACCCGGACCGCGAGGTGAGCGAGGTGATCGATGCGAGCGAAGTGATCGACGTATCGGTCCGCTTCGCGGCCCGGATCCCGGTCCGGCCGGTGCGGCTGATCGCTGAAGGCTGCGGTCTTTCGCGGGCCGAGGTCGAGCGACTGCTCACGGAGGGGAGTCTCGTCTCGGCGGTCCGGCTGAGCGGCAAGCTCTCCGACGACTTCACCTTCACGCTCAAACGCTGAGCCCTGCCGTAGGTCCCCCAGGGCCGTAAGGGTCCTGGGGGACCTACGGATCCTAGGGGGACTACGGGTCCGCACAGCACGTTCTTTGGAAAGTCCGCGGCAACCCACAGCCGTCCTCGCTAACTTCCGCGAGGTGTACAACCAACGGACTGTCGCCGACGGCCTGCGGCTTGCCGTGCGCGCGTCCGTGTACGCCGTGCTGGGCGGCGCCGCGCTGCTCGCCATCGCGACCGTCGTGTCCGTCCTCGGACCGCTGCTCGCGCTCGACCTCTACACCCCGCCGGTGGCCGCCTGGTGGACGGTCTTCACCGCCGTCGCCGTCCAGGGCGTGCCGTTCCTCCTCCTCGGGACGGTCGTGTCGGCGGCGATCGGCGCCTTCGTCCCGGAGCGGGTGTTCCGTCGGCTCCTGCCGCGCAACCCCGCGCTCGCCGTGCCGGTCGCGGGGGTCGCCGGGGTCGTGCTGCCCGGCTGCGAGTGCGCCTCCGTTCCGGTGGCCGGGAGCCTGATGCGGCGCGGGGTCGCCCCGGCGGCCGCCCTCGCCTTTCTGCTCTCGGCGCCCGCGATCAACCCGGTCGTGCTCGTCGCGACCTCGATCGCCTTCCCCGGCCAGCCGAAGATGGTCCTGGCCCGGCTGCTCGCTTCGCTCGCCACGGCCGTGGTGATGGGCTGGCTGTGGGCGCGGTTCGGGAAGGAGAAGTGGCTGCGGCTGCCGAAGCCCCGGACGGCCGGGCAGGAGTCCCACGCCACCGGAGGAGCCCGCGCCTTCCTCACCGGCCTGCAGCACGACTTCCTCCACGCCGGCGGCTTCCTGGTGCTGGGCGCGGCGGCCGCGGCGACCTTCAACATCGTCGTCCCGCGCTCGGTCCTCGACGTCTTCACCGGCTCCCCGTGGCTCGCGGTGCCGCTGCTGGCCGTCCTGGCGGTCGTGCTGTGCGTGTGCAGCGAGGCCGACGCGTTCGTCGCCGCCTCCCTGAGCGCCTTCCCGCCCACCGCGCGGCTGGCGTTCATGGTGGTGGGCCCGATGGTCGACCTGAAGCTCATCGCCCTCCAGGCGGGCACCTTCGGCCGGTCCTTCGCCGTACGGTTCGCGTCGGCGACCTGGGTGGTCGCCCTGACCGTCAGCGTCCTCGTGGGGTGGTGGCTGCTGTGAGGCGGTACGGACCGGCGGCACTGCTCCTCCTCACCGGCGGGGCGGTCCTGCGGATCACCCTCGGCAGCGAGCTGTACCTGCGGTATGTGCAGGCGGGCCTACGTCCGTACCTCATCGTCTCGGGGGTCGCGCTGGTCCTGCTGGGCCTGGTGACGGCGGTCCTGCGCCACCGCACCCCGGAACACGACGATCACCACGAATCTCATGAACCCCACGAACCCCACGAATCCCACCTGGACGATGAGCAGGAGGTGGGCCACGAGGGGCACTCGCACGGCCCCGCCGGCCCCCGGGTGGCCTGGCTGCTCACCCTCCCCGCCCTCGCCCTCCTCCTCTTCCCGCCCCCCGCCCTCGGCTCCTACAGCGCCGGCCGCGAGGCCGCCCAGCGGGCCGCGCAGGGCGTCGGCGCCTTCCCGGCGCTCCCGGCCGGAAACCCGCTGACGCTCACCGTCGGCGAGTTCAGCTCACGCGCGATCTACGACAGCGAACGTTCGCTGACGGGCCGTACCGTCCGCCTGACCGGCTTCGTCACCCACGGCGACGACGGCGCCTGGTACGTCACCCGCCTCACCGTCACCTGCTGCGCCGCCGACGCCACCACCGGCAAGGTCGAGATCCGGGGCGCGGACGACGACGTCCTGCCCGCCGACACCTGGGTCACCGTCACCGGAACCTGGCTGCCGAAGGGCGAGCTCGGCTCCGACGCGGCCTGGCCGCCGCTGCTGACGGCGACGACGGTCACCCGGGTGAAGCAGCCGGCGGACCCCTACGAAAAGCCGTAGCGGCCGCCGATTCCCGGTTCACACCTGCACGCGCCCCTGCTTCCGGACGTCCTCGAGCCGCCGTACGCCGAGTTGCACGGCGGCCTGGGTCGCCGCGTTCGGGGCGTCGTCGAGGCCGCCGTTGGTGAGGCCGAAGGCGTCCTCGCCGGCCCGGACGGCGGCGACGTCCAGGGTGAGGACCGTCGGGTCGCCGCCGTTCTCCTCGGCGGTCGCCCAGACGGTCAGGCTCACCCGCAGGCCCTGGCGGACGTCGCCCACCTCCGGCAGCGGCAGCTCGGAGACCTGCACGTCCAGCACGGTGTCGCCGGTCGCCTCGGCCGTGAACCGGGCGCACTTCTGGGGCATCGTCTTCAGCCAGGCCAGCTTGCGGTCGACGTCCGCCGGGCGGTTGCCGGTGAGCTGGTAGCGGAGCTGGGCGCCGGCGTCGGGGTCGTCGAGTGCGACGACCGCGCGGGCGGGGCCGCCGAGCAGTTCGTCGGCGTAGAGGTCGTCCAGGAGCTTCTGGCAGTCGGCGGTGGGGGTGGTCGCCTTCAGCATCCCGTCCCGCCAGGTGGCCGCGCCGTGGGTGGGGGTCCAGGGCGCGCCGAGGTCGGTCTCGGTGATGAGAGCGGCCTGCGCCTGCGCCTCGGTGAGCACGGGCGCGGTGGTCGGCGCGGTCGGCTTGGCCGAGGACCGCACGACGGTCGGCGTGGCGGGCGCGGCGGTCGGGGGATGCTCCAGCCCGAGGGTGGCGCAGCCGGTGAGGACGCCGAGGAGCAGTGCGGAGGAGGCCAGGAGGGTACGACGGCTCATCGGGGGATGCCTCCAGAAGTGCGCGCGGGGTCGTGCCGGGCTGCCTCCTCTCACGGCAACACCGGTACTACGCCCCGACCAGCGCGGCGGGCCGTACGGGTTACCTACGTTGCTGCGACCGAGTGGGCCACCGGGCATCGACCGGGCTCGGGGACGCGGCGGGGCGGTGCTTGGCGGGGACGGGGAAGCGCGGGCGCACGTGAGGGGGCGGCCGCCGGTGCGCTACCGGGCTGCCGATGTGCGTCGCCGGGGCGGGGTGCGGGGGTGTGGCGGCCGGTACGGCTGCGGTCGGTGGGGGTTGGGGAGTGGGGCGGGCGGCCGTCGTCTCAGGGAGGCGGGGGCGGGTGCGGGGGACTGGGCTGTGGGAAGGATCGTGTCCGCATAGGGTCGGGAACGACCGGGTTGGTGTGCGGAAGGAGTCCTTACGTGACCGAGCAGAGCAGCGAGCTGCCCATCCCCGTGATCATCGACTGCGACACCGGCGTCGACGACGCCCTCGCCCTGCTGTTCGCCGTACGCCATCCCGGCCTGGACGTGCGGGCGGTGACCTGCGTCGCCGGGAACACGGACGTGGACGGCGTCGTCCGCAACACGCTGACCGTGCTGGAGCACGCGGGCGCCGGCGACATCCCGGTCGCCCGGGGCGCCGAGCGCCCGCTGATCGAGCCCGCCCGTTCGGCGTCGCATGTGCACGGACAGGACGGCATGGGCGACCTGGGCCTGCCCGCCCCGACCCGCCGCCCGGTCGACGTGGACGCCGTCACCCTGCTGCGCCGCGAGATCCTGGCCTCCCCGCGCCCGGTCACCCTGATCCCCACCGCCCCGCTGACGAACATCGCCCTCCTGCTGCGCACCCACCCGGAGGTGACCCGCAACATCGAGCGGATCGTGTTCATGGGCGGCGCGGTGACGACCGGGAACGCCACCCCGGTCGCGGAGTTCAACGTCTGGCACGACCCGGAGGCGGCGGCGGTCCTGCTCACCGCGGGCGTGCCGATCACGATGTACGGCCTGGACGTGTTCACCCGGGTCCTGGTCCCGGCGGCGGACGTGGCCCGGCTGCGGGCGAGTTCGGAGCCCCGGCTGCGGCTGGCCGGCGAACTGCTCGCCCACCGCGACCCGGCCACCTCCGGCGACCCCACCCCCACCGGCGGTCTCGGCGACGCGGGCGCGGTCTGCGCGGTGGCCGACCCGGCGGGCCTGACCACCGAACGCCTCCCGGTCGAGGTCTCCCTCGCCGCCGGCCCGTCCCGCGGCCAGACGATCGTCGACCGCCGCCCCCGCCACGGCGAGTCCGAGATCCACGACGGCATCCGCGAACAGGCCCTGGTGGACGTGGCGTTGGACGTGGACGTGGAACGCTACGTAAAGCTGTGGCTGACGACCCTGGAGGGCCCCTAGGCGTCTGGGTGCCGGGTACCCATCTGCTCAGTGCTCGCGCGGTCGCGCCGGGGCGCGGCGCAGCGACGCGAGGAGGCGGTCGAGGTCTCCGCGTGCCGTGTACGTGCGGATCGGGTCGATGTAGTCGCGTGACTCGATGATCCGACCGTCCCGGATCCGCATGACGAAGACGCAGGGCACCTTGGCCGGGGAGCCGTCCGGCGACATGAACTCATAGGCGAACTCGGCGACGATCACCTCTGGGTCCGCGGTCTCGTGCACGACGACATCGACGACCCGCCTCTTCGGCAAGGACTCCCGGGCCTCCGGCGGCACCGTGAAGTGCTCCCGGAGCGCACTGCGACTCGTCAACGGCTCGGACTGCGGCGTCGCCATCGGATGGCGGACATCGGTGACCTCGCCGTACAGGTCGGGCAACTCGTCGAAGTTCCCGTCGGCGACCCCGTGAACAAGCCGGAGAAACACCTCGCGCGGGCTCGGGCTCGGGCTCACAGCGTCTCTCCCATCCGTTGTCGTACGGCTACAGCGGCGGCTGGGCCGGGGCCGGGCCCAGGGTTGTCGTGCCCGGGGCCGTGCGGTGGCCGAGGCCGGTGCGGTAGGCGTCCAGGGCGGCCTCGACGCGGCCGGTGCGGCGCAGCAGGTCGCCCAGCAGACGGCAGAGGTCGGCGAGGTCGCCCGCCGCGCCCGCACGCTCCAGGAGGCTGAGGGCGCGCACGTAGTGCTCCTCGGCGGCCTCCGTGTCGCGGGCGTCCTCGGCGATGATGCCGAGCAGCCGGTGCGCGCCCGCGGAGTGCACGGCGCCGCGCTCGGGGGAGAGGTCGCCGAGGACGTCGTGCAGCAGGGCGGCGGCCTCGTCGGACTTGCCCCTGCGGTGCAGTACGTCGGCCAGTTCGACGGCGACCTGGCTGCTGTAGAGGGCGGCGCGCTGGGCCGAGAGCATGGCCTGCGCCTGCTTCAACTCGTCCTCGGCGCACTCCAGTTCGCCGTTCTGCGCGTACACGTAGCCGCGCATCCAGTGGCAGTTGGCGAGTTCGGTGCGCAGCTGGAGCTGGCGGTAGAGCTCGGCGGCCTTGGCCAGCGAGGCGTCGGCCTCGGCCAGGCGGCCCTCGGCCAGGAGGGTGCGAGCCACGGAGCGGTGCATACGGGCGACGAGCGCGGGGTCGCCGACCTGGGGCGCGAGGGCGAGGGCGAACTCGGCGGCCTGTGCGGCGCGGGCCGCCGCGCCCATGTCCATGTACGGGCCGATGATGGAGGCGTAGAGCAGCAGCAGCGCGTCCGGGTCGTGCAGTCCGCCCCGGTTGAGCTCGTCGAGCGTGGACTCCAGCAGGTAGACGGCGTACCGGAGTTCACCGGCGAGGTAGTGGGAGACGGCGCGGCCGCGCAGGGCCGGGACGCGGGCCGGGAGCGGGGCGTCGGCGAGTACGGCCTCGGCGCGCTCGAAGCAGCGGCGGGCCGCGTCCAGGTCACCCGTGTCGATCCCGCACTCGCCGAGCCCGAGCAGTGCGGTGGCCTGCTCCTCGGCCAGGCCGTGCTGCTCCGCCTCCGCGAGCAGCTCGGTGTACTGCCGTGCCGCCTCCTCGGCCTCGCCGGTGGCCAGCGCCCGCTGGGCCTCGGTGAGGCGCAGCCGCAGGTCGGTGACCAGCCGGGCGGGCCGGCCGGTCGCCAGCTCCTCGAAGTCGACGCCGAGCCGCTCGGCGATGTGCTTGAGCGCCTCGTCGGAGGGCCGCACCCGGCCTGCCTCCAGCGTGGACACATAGGCAGGGGTGTAGGTCGGCTCGGCCAACTGCCGTTGTGTCAGGCCCCGTTCGACGCGCAACCGCTGCACCCGCCGGCCGACGACCTCCGGTTCGTCCCGCTCTCCCACGCTCGACTCCCCCAACTCCCCCTGTGCCTCTTGCCGTTGGACTATCTCAGCCCCTAGGTTAAACAGCGAGTTAAGCACGCTTAATGGCTTGCTGACGTGAGTATCGCAGTCGCCGACGTTGCGAGGTAGCCGTGCCCGGACGCACAGCCGCACGCCCTTCCGCACGCCCTTCCGCGCCCTACGTCAGGGCCGTCGCCGCAGCGCTCCTGGCTGTCACGGCCCTGATCACCGCCGCCAACGCGGGCCCGGCAAGGGCCACCGACTCCGCGCCGGCCTCACAGCACGAGACGACCGAGCGGCGCTAGGCGGTGTCCCAGGAGGAACGTGACGCCAGGCTGGGCCTCACCGGTCTGACCGGTGCGGAGCGGGAGGCTCGCCTACGCCTGCTGAGGGAGCAGATCGACCGGGAGGTCGCCGCGGCGCGGGCCGCGCTGCGGGCCCGGCGGGCCGAGCGGGCCGAGCGCACAGGGCAGGGCGAAGACCCGTCCTAGACCAGTCCTAGGCCGTGTCCGACCTAGCGCGCGATGTCGGCGACGCCCTTCCGGCCGCAGACCTTCCGGTGGGCCGCGTCCGGTACGTAGGTGCGCCACTGGGACGGCGTCAGCTCGGTGTCGCCCGCGCGGAGGCAGACGCGGGCCACGGCGCGGTCCGGGTCCACGGCGTAGCGCTGGATCGGGACGTGCCGAGCCCCGGCGTACAGGGTGGTGTCGTCCCCGCTGAAGGCGAGGGTCTCGACGGCCTCGCCGGGGGTGGGCAGGGGGCCGCCCAGGGGTTGTTGGGTGGCCGTGTCCCAGAGTTGGAGGGTGCCCGCGTCGCCGCCGACGGCAAGAGTGCGGCCGTCCGGGCTGAGGGCGAGGGCGCTGACGGCCTCCGGGGTGTCGCCGAGCGGCGCGGGGAAGACGTTGCGCAGGACGCCCGAGCGGTGGCGCAGGTCGCCGTCCCACAGGGCGACCCGGCCGGTCTTGTCGCCCGCCGCCAGTCCGCTGCCGCCGGGGCTGAAGGCGAGCGCGTTGATCTCCTCGCCCTGGACGAGGTCCTTCGGCGTGCCCGTGCCGCCGGGCAGCCGGGCGGAGCGGTTGTCGCCGACCAGCAGCCCGCCGTCGGGGCGGACGGCGAGGTGGAGGCCGGCCAGGTCGGAGCCGGTGACGACGCTCTTGCGGCGATGGCTCGCGGTGTCCCACGCCTCGTTGCTCAGCGTGCCGATGTCCGGGGTGCGGGTGGTGTAGAGGGTGCGGCCGCCGGCGTCCAGGGCGAGGGTGACGACGGCGGTGCCGGCCGCGGACGTCGACAGGTCCAGGGAGCTCTGCCGCCAGTCGTGGTGGACGTCCCAGACGGTGAAGCGCTGCGGGGACGCCTGCCGGCCGGCGACCGCGATGCCGTAGGCGAAGGAGCCGCCGTCGGGGCTGAAGGTCATGAGCGGGGCCGTGTCCTGCGGGACGACCGGCAGGGCGGGGTCGTCGGAGACGGGCATCGAGGGGGCGGGGAGGGCGCGCAGGAGTCTGCCGTCCCGGGTGTCGTGCAGTTCGAAGCGGTAGCGGCTGCCCGAGCGCCGGGCGGTGGCCAGGGTGCGGCCGTCGGGGCTGAGCAGGACGCCGTCCAGGGGCTGTTCGCGCCACTGGGAGGTCATGGCGGTCGTGAGGTCGAGGGTGTGGACGGTGCCGCCCTCGAGGTAGCGCAGGAAGGGCCGGTCGGGGTCCCAGGCGAGGCAGTCGTAGACGTGCTGGTTGTTGAGCGGGTACCGGAAGACGGGGGCGTCGGGCTTCGACAGCCGCCAGATCCGGATCTCGTCGGCGCCGCCCGTCGCCAGGAAGGCCCCGTCCTTGCTGAGGGAGGCGTACTGCACGCCCTGGTCGGCGACCTCGCCGACCAGCCGTCCTGACGGGATGTCCCAGACGTGGACCCCGGTCGGGGCGACCACGGCGAACCGGTCCGGGCTGCCGTAGCCGTACGCCGCCATCGTCGTGTCGCTGTCGCAGAGGGCGCCCGCCTTCTCCCAGTCGCCGGGCAGCGTGCGGTGGGCGGCCGTGTCCCACACCTGGGGGGCATGGCCGGTCGGGCAGACGACCACCTTGCCGTCGTCGGCGCTCGGCATCACGTTCGTCCGGTCGGCGTCCCGGGTCTCGAACAGCAGCCGGTCGTCCGTGAGGGAGCGCAGCTGCACGCCGTCCTCGTACGTCCGGCCGAGCAGGTAGGCGCGGCCGCTCGGGGCGAGGCCGATGTCGTGGTCGCCGGTGGTCCGCCCGGCCTTCGCCCAGGTCCCGGCGGCCGTGTCCCACAGCCGCACGCCCTCGTCGTCGGAGAGCGCGAGGATCCGGCCGTCCGGTCCGGCCGCGAGCGCGTCGCCCGCCGGGAGGCTGCCCCGGCCGGTACGACGGTGGGTGGCCACGTCCCAGGTCTGCCAGACCCGGCCGCCCACGCCGAGCAGCGTCCGCCCGGAGTCGACGAGGAAGCGCCGCTCGCTGTAACCGGAGGCGGGGTCGGTGAAGGCGTCCGGCTCCGGCTGGGCGAGCGAGCCGAGCAGGGCTCGGCGGGTCTCCGGCAGCGGGGCGATCCGCCACGCGGCGACCCCGAGCAGCAGCGCGGCCCGCGGGTCGGTCGTGCGCAGTCCGTCGGCGACGGCGGCGATCCGGCGGGCGGTGTTCTGCGTGCGCTGCCGGTCGTTGTCCCGATGCTGCTCGAACGCGGCCAGGACGACCACCAGACACACCGCCAGCACCCCGGAGAGCGCTCCCACCAGCATCCGGCCCCGGCGCCTGGACCGGGCCGCGGCCAGCCGCTCCGCCTCCCGGGCGTCGAACGCGGCGAGGAGGAACGACCGCTCGACGGCGGTCAGCCCCGGGTCGGTCGCATGGTCGGGGAAGAGTTCCTCCGCCCGCGCCAGCCGGCTGCCCCGGTACAGCGCGCCCGGGTCGCGGTCGTGCTCCAGCCAGGCGTGCGCGCCCTCGCTGAGCCGACGGTGGTGTCTGAGCCGCTCCCGGTCCTCCTCGACCCAGCCGTGCAGCCGGGGCCAGCAGCCGATCAGGGCCTCGTGGGCGAGATGGACGCCGTCCTCGTCGGCCGTCAGCAGCCGGGCGACGGCCAGCCGTTCCAGCACCACCGGGGCCTCGGGGTCCGCGTACTCCCTGAGCTCGGCCCGGGTCAGCGGGCGGCGGGTGTCCGGCGTCCCCTGCCCCGGCTCCACCATCCGCAGCAGCAGCCGGCGGGCGGTGTGCGCCTGCGCCGGGGAGAGCTGCCGGTACACCTCCTCGGCGCTCGCCGCGATCGCGCCGCTGACCCCGCCGACCGCCTCGTAGGCGGCCAGCGTCAGCATCCGCCCCTTGCGCCGCCGCCAGGTCTCCAGCAGCGCGTGCGACAGCATCGGCAGCGCGCCGGGCTGGTCCAGGACCTCCTCGACGATCCGCGCGGTCAGCTCCCGCTCCACGAGCAGCCCCGCCGCCTGCGCGGGCCGCACCACCGTCTCCCGCAGCTCGTCCGCCGACATCGGGCCGACCAGCAGCGCGGACGACCGCAACGCGTCCGCCAGCCCCCGGTGCTCGGCGCACCGGGCGTAGAAGTCCGCGCGGACGGCGACCAGCACCTTCAGCCGGGAGGCCGGGTCCCGCGCGGCCAGCAGCAGCTCCAGGAAGCGGGCCCGCTCCTCGGGGTCCCGGCAGAGGGTGAAGACCTCCTCGAACTGGTCGACGACCACCCAGGCCTCCGGCTCGCCCTCCGCCGGGGCCAGCAGATGCCCGTACGTGGCGGCCGGCCGCGGCCCGGGTGTGAGCACCCGCAGCACCGCAGGACCCCCGAGCTCCGCGATCTTCTCCCGCAGCCGGGGAATCAACCCCGCCCTCAGCAGCGACGACTTCCCGCTCCCCGAGGCCCCGAACAGCACCGCGAACCGGTGCTCGCCGCACACCAGCCCCTGCACCTCGTCGAGCAGCCGGTCCCGGCCGAAGAACAGCGCACGGTCGTCCGGCTCGAACCGGGCCAGCCCCCGGTACGGCGGGGTCGCCTCCCCCTCGTCGTCGGCCGCGGCCTGGGCGAGTTCGGCCTCGGCCTCCTTCCACCGGGGCTCCCACTCCCCGGGATCCGCCCCGCAGGCCCGCGCATACCCCTGGACCACCGCGAGCGACGGCAGCCGCTCGCCGGCCGCCGCCTGCGAGAGCGTCGTCGCGGAGAAACCGGCCGTCTTCGCCATCGTGCGGTACGAGGGGGAGCCGGCGGACGCGCGCAGCTCACGGAGGTCGTTCGCAAGGCGTTGCACGGGACCGGCCTTGGGGTCCAAGGGTCGTTCGGGGCGTCCCACGGGCTCAAACTACGTTTCGTCGTGATCCGTCGTACACCAACGCCTGGTGTGAGGTTGATGACGTGCAGAAACCGCGCCCGGACAACGCACGGGAATTGATCGCCCCAGGGAAAGGGGCTGCCGATCAACTCCGGGCCCGCCAGCCTCGAACTCGTCCGAGCACTCGAGGAACTGGAGAGCACCCGCATGTCATCCCTGGCAACCAAGACGTCGCGCCTCGGCCGAGCCGCCGTCGTCGCCGGCACCGCCGCCGCGCTGACCCTCGGCCTGACCGGCAGTGCCGACGCGGCGATCCTCACCCCCTTCCCCTACATGGGCGCCGGCGCCCCCACGCAGGAGAAGTTCCAGCCGCTGTTCGACTACGACAGCGACAGCTGCTTCCCGGCCGCCGCCGTCGACTCCAGTGGCCGCCTCAACGGGGGTCTGAACAACTCCGGCTCGATCACCGGCGGCTGCCGCACCAACCACCTCGGCAAGGCCAACACCTACTCGCGGTCCAAGTGCGACAAGGGCACCGGCTGGTGCGCCGTCGTCTACACCCTGTACATGGAGAAGGACCAGGGCAACGCCGTCGTCGAGATCGGCCACCGGCACGAGTGGGAGGCCGCCGTGGTCTGGTGGCACGGCAACGACGAGTGGCCGAGCTATGTGTCGACGTCCGCCCACGGCAACTACACGACCAAGCGGTTCAACGACGTCGAGCGGGTCGGCAAGCGCTTCAAGGTCGTCTACCACAAGGAAGGCGAGTTCGGCACGCACTCCTTCCGCTTCGCCAAGGTCGGCGAGAAGGCGGAGGCCTGGGGCGGCGACAACTGGGACCGTCCGGCCCTGGTCCCCTACGACACCCTGTGGAGCCAGAACCGCACGGCCTTCAACGCGCTCGCCAACTCCGACTGGGGCCAGGCCAACTTCCCGCTCCAGGACAAGAACGACCGCTTCCGCAACACCCTGAACAAGGCCAAGCCGTCCGGTATCGGCTTCAACGCCTGGAGCTGACCTCCAACTGCCGCAACTGCTGCTGGACGTGATCCAGGGCGCCCTCGCGGCGACCGGGCACCCTGGCACGCAACTCGGCGAGCGCCGGCCCGAGCTCACGCGCTCGGGCCGCGCTGTCGATCCGCCCCCACTGGTGGTGCGCCCGGTCCACGGCCGCCTCCACCGCAGGAGCGTCGACCGGCTGCCCCACCTCCAGCCGGACGACGGCGACGGCCAGCCACGTCCGGCAGCTCCGCTCGGCGTCCCCGGCGAACATCGCCAGATCCGCCCGGACCTCGGCCCAGTGCAGGGCCTCCTCGGACCCCCGCCCGTGGGCGACCACGGCTGCCTGCTCCCAACGGGCGGCGAGGGAATCGGCATCGGCATGCCGCCCGGCCTGGACGGCCCCGGAGATGGCGGTATGGGGATCGGCGTCCTGGTCTTTCGGCCAAGGTGCGGCAGGGGCGGACAGCACCAGGTCCGCCGTCTCCCCCTCCCCGGCGAGTCGAGTGAGCGCGGCCTGGTGCAACCGCGAGATCTCCGGCCGCTCCCCACTGCGCAGTATCGTCGCGACCGCCTTCATATAGGACGGCGCCGCAACCCCCCGCCGCCCCGCGGGCGGAGGCGCGACCCGCCCGTACACGGCGGCCCCGGGCCCGCAGTCCAGCACGTTCGCGCGCAGCCACTCCCAGACTTCGGCGTCCGCATGCAGATCGAGCACCACCGTCGTGGACCCGGCCGCCCGCAACCGCAGCTCCTCCCGGAACCAGTGCCACGGCAGCGCCGTGTACCGCACGGTCGACGGCGTCGTCCGCGCCAACGCGAGATGCGGCAGCCGCTGACGCCGGTCGAGGTGCAGTTGTCCGGCGACGAACAGGGTCAGCGGCCCGGGCGCGGCCGCCGCGGCCCGCAGCCGGGTCAGCACGGCCTGCGGCTCCAGCGGATCGGCGAGTTCGACGACGTTCGCGGTGTCGGTGCCGGCCAGCACGGAGGGCGTCACGGCCGCCAGCACGGGGAGCACGGAGGCCGCGTCCACCAGACGTCCCTTGCCCATGGGCGAGGCCGCGAGCACCAGCACGGTTCCGGTCATGGTCCCCTCCCCTGTCGATCACGTACGTCAGCACGGTAACCGCTGCTGCTGCAAAGGGAGGTCTCAGGCCTGCAGACGCCGTACGGCGAAAACGGTCGTGTCGTCGTCGAGGCGCCCCCCGCAGTGGCGCAGCGTGCCGTCCCGCACGAAGGCGACCAGACGGCCCGGTTCGGCGTCGTGCGGATCGCGGGCGAGGGCCGCCGCGACCTCCTCGGCCAGCGGGTAGAACTCCCCGGCGCGGTCGCGTGCCTCGGTCACCCCGTCGGTGACCAACAGCAGCGTCGCGCCCGCGGCGACGGTCACCCGCAGGACCTGCGGCGGCCCGGCCTGCCCGACGACGAGCTCACCGAGCCCGAGCGGAAGCCGGTCGCCCTGCGGCAGCGCCCGTACGGCGCCCGCCGCCCCGCCGACCGCGAGCACCGGCTCATGCCCGAACCCGACGATCTCGATGTCTTCGATGTCGTCGGTGTCGTCGGTGTTTTCGATGTCCTCGGCGTCCTCGGCGTCCTCGGCGTCCTCGGCGTCCTCGGTCCTCGCGACGGCTCCCTTCGCGGCCTCCTCCCGCACCGGGAAGGCGATGAGCACGGCCGTCGCGAACCGGTCGCCGTCCGCCCGCCCGAGCGCCACCGTGTGCTGCCGATGCCGTCGCATCCGGGTCTCCAGCCGCGCGGCGACGACGCCCAGGTCCGCCTCGTGGTACGCGGCCTCGCGGAACGTGCCCAGCAGCGCGGCCGCCGTCTCCACCGCGCCCAGCCCCTTGCCCTGCACATCGCCGAGGAGGACACGGGTGCCGTGCGGGCCGGGCTGGATGTCGTAGAAGTCGCCGCCCATCCGGGCGTCGGCGTCGGCGGCGAGGTAGACCGCCGCGTGGTCGAGGCCGCCCCAGCCCGGCGGCAGCGGGCGCAGCACCGTACGGCGGGTCGTCTCGGCGATGTCCATCATGTGCAGCATCCGCCGCTCGGCGCGCACCCGGACCGACGCGGCCAGCACGGACAGCAGACCGCCGACGAGGACCAGGACGAAGTCGGCGGGGCCCTCCCGGTACTCGGAGGGCCAGGCGGCGTCGCTGGTGGCGTAGGCGACGAGGGCGAGCGCCGCGAAGAGCGCCGTCGTCCAGACCCCGCACAGCGCGGAGGCGATGGCGGCGACGAACACGCACCACGAGACGATCCGGAACTCGCCGGTGCTGTTGAAGTCGGCGTAGGTGATGACGACGAGCACGAGCAGCGGCACCAGCCAGGTGATGCTGCGGCCCTTGATCTGGAGCAACTGGTGACGTTGCAGGACGTCCCGGCGCCGGGCCCGCGGACGGCGGTCCATGAGACGAGCGAAACACGGGCCGGGACCGCCCGCATCCGGGAACCCGTCCCGCACGGCCCCGGCCACCGACTTGCCAGCGCCCCGCCCCAGGTGTGCCCTGGAGGGAGGCGGGGCGAGGAGAGAGGAGTGCTCCCATGTCTCATGCGGTGCCCACGTCGGGAGTACCGGCCGAGCGGAACCCGTTCGCACGGCCGCGGACACCCAACGTCTTCAGCGAACGGTTCCACCGCAACGCCCAGGCGTCGACGGCCGTGGTACTGGGGCTCGTCTACGGCTACTGGGTCGCGGCCAACAACCGCTCCGGCGGCCCGATCACCGGCTGGAACGTCCTGCTCGGCTTCGTGAGCGCGTTCGCGTTCGCGGCGCTGTACCTGGGCATCCACGCCCTGGCCCCCCACATGCGGCGCGAAGTGCACGCCTTGCTGTGGACGGCCTTCGCCGGCTGCGCCTTCGGCTTCCTGTACAGCCAGACCGGCGCGTCCGTCCTGCGCTCCACGGGCATGGCGCTGGCGGTCTCGGCCGTCACCATGGCCACACTCTTCTACCGCTACTACACGCACGAGGACGCGGAAGGACACCGCATCCGCTGACTCCCGCCACATGGGCCCCGGCGTGGTACGCCGGGGCCCATGCGTTCCCTCATCCCTCCACTCACCGGCCGACCGGGATCCTCTCCCAGCCGTCCGACGAGGTCTGTCCCCCAGAACCAGGAAACACCCGTTCGGGCGAACCCTCCACCGGAACATGTCACGGTGCGCCACCCGTACGGCCGCGATGGGCTCGCGCTCACCGCCCCGACCCCGTTGCCTTGAGGCGTGTCCCGAAGCCTGCGGACCGCTCTCTCGGCCGCCCTCATCGCGCTGTCCTGCCTGTTCACGCCGTTCGGCGCGCTCGCGGCCTGGGCGGCGTACGGCCTGACCGACACCCGCGGCTATGTGACCACGATGGCGCCGCTCGCCTCCGACCCGGCCGTGCGGGACGCCGTCGCGGACACGGTGGGTGACGGTGTGGCACGCGAGTCCGGGCTGAACCCGGTCTTCCTGCGGGAGGCGGTCCGCTCGTTCACCGCGACCCGCGCCTACCGCAGCGCGTGGGACGCGGGCAACGAGGCGGCGCACACGGCGGTCATGCACGCGCTCCGCGATGACGGCCGCGACAGCCGCGAGGGCCGCGCCGACGAGCCGGTCACCGTGGACCTGGCGACCGTCACCGCTCCGCTCAGACGCCAACTGACGGTCGATCACGTGCCGTTCGCCGAACGCATCCCCGTCGAGCACACGCGCGTGGCGCTGCTCCCCTCCGACGACCTGACCGCACTCCGGAAGGGCTATCGCGTGCTGGACGTAGCCGGTTTCTGGCTTCCCCTGACGGCCGTCGTGTTCGCGGTGGCCGGTATCGCGGTCGCGGCCTGCCGTCGCCGGGCGATCACCGCGACCGCCCTCGGCACGGCCCTGGGCGGCGCGTTCCTGGGCCTCGCGGTCGCCGTCGGCCGCCGGCTGACCCTCGCCGACCTCCCCGACCCGGCCCACCGCCCGGCCGCGGGCGCCGTCTACGACGCCCTCACCGCCACCCTGCGCACGGCCTCCTGGCTGCTGCTCGCGCTGGGCCTGACGATGGCGGCGGCGACCTGGCTCAGCCGGCCCGGCTCTCCGGCGGTCCGGCTGCTGCGACGCCGGCGAGCGTCCGCAGCGCCCGCGCAAGCTCCGGAGGCGGAGCCGACGCGAGTCCGAGCCTGACCGCGTCCGGCGTGCGATGCGGGTCGACGGCGAAGGCGGTACCCGGGGTGACGGCGATGCCGTGCGCGGCGGCCGCGGCCGTGAAGGTGTCCGCCCGCCATGGCGCGGGCAGCTCCCACCAGGCGAAATAGGCGCGCGGATCGGTCCGTACGGTGAACCCCGCGAGGTGCTCGGCGAGGATCGCCTGCCGTCGGGCGACGTCCGCCCGCTTCTCCTCGACGAGCCGGCGCACCACCCCGTCGCCCGTCCACCGCACGGCCGCCTCCACCGCGAACCGCCCCGCGCTCCACCCCCCGGACCGCACCGCGGCCCCCACCGCCTCCACCCGCTGCTCGGGCACGACGAGAAACCCGACGGTCAGCCCGGGCGCGACCCGCTTGGACAGTCCGTCGACGACATGGGTGAGCCCGGGGGCGTGGACGGCGAGCGGAACGGCGTCCGGGTGGAGGAACGACCAGATGCGGTCCTCGACGACGGGCAGCCCCGACTCGACGACCAGCCGCCCGAGTTCGTTCCGCCGCCGCTCGCTCATGGTCGCCGCCGTCGGGTTGTGCAGGGTCGGCTGGAGGTAGAGGGCGGAGAGCGGAGCGGCGCGGTGGACGGCGGCGAGCGCGTCCGGCCGCACGCCTTCCGCGTCGCCGGGGAGCGGCACGAGCACCAGCCCCAACCGCCCGGCGATCTCCTTGACCAGCGGATACGTCAGCTCCTCCACCCCGACCCGGCCGCCCGGCCGGACCAGGGAGGCGAGAGCGGCGGCGATGGCCTGACGGGCGTTGCCGGCGAAGAGGAGCCGGGAGGGCTCCGGCCGCCAGTCGGGGAGAGCCAGGAGGTCGGCGGCGGCCTCGCGGGCCGCCGCGGTCCCGTCGGCGGCGCCCGGACGCATCGCCTCCGTCAACGCGTCGGCCCGCAGCAGCGGCGCGAGGGAGGGCGCGAGCAGCTCGGACTGGCCCGGCACGGCCGGGTAGTTGAGCTCCAGGTTGACGGGCGCGGCGGTGGCCGACTCGATGAGCGCGCGCCCCTGCGCCCCGCCCGGCGCGGCCCGCACGAAGGTGCCCCGGCCGACCTCCCCCACCACCAGCCCGCGCCGTACGAGTTCGCCGTAGACCCGCCCGGCGGTCGAGGGCGCGATGCGATGCCGGCGCGCGAACCACCGCTGCGGAGGCAGCCGTTGACCGGGGCGGAGCCGCCCGACGGCGATGTCTTCGGCGATGCGGTCGGCGATGGACCGGAAGTCACCCACTCCCGCCCCCCTTCTTTCTGGGATTGCTGGGATTGCACCGAGGGCAAAGATCTTATTGCACCGAGGATTTCGGCCGCCCTACTGTCGATCACATGGCGCTTCCCCTTGTACTCGTCCACGGCCACCCCTTCGACCACACGATGTGGACCCCTCAGATCGAGGCGTTCTCGCCCACCCGCCGGGTGATCGCCCCGGACCTGCGCGGCTACGGAACCTCCCCGGCGGTCCCGGGCATCACACTGCTCTCCGACTTCGCGCAGGACATCGAGTCGCTGCTGGACGAGCTGAAGGTGGAGACCTTCGTGCTGGCCGGTCTGTCGATGGGCGGCCAGATCGCGATGGAGTGCTACGCGCGGCTCGGCGACCGCGTCCGGGGCCTGGTCCTCGCCGACACCTTCGCCGAGCCGGAGACCCCCGGCGGCCGGCTGGCCCGCAACGCCATGGCCGACCGGCTGCTCGCGGAGGGCATGGCCGGCTACGCCGACGAGGTCCTGGAAAAGATGGTCGCCCCCTACGCCGACCCGGCCGTCAAGGCGCACGTCCACCGCATGATGACGGCCACCTCCCCCGAGGGCGCGGCGGCGGCCCTGCGCGGCCGGGCCGAACGCCCCGACTACCGGCCCCTGTTGACACAGGTCACGGTCCCCGCGCTGGTCGTGGTCGGCGAGGACGACGAGTACACCCCGGTGTCGGACGCGGCGGCGATGCACACGGCGCTCCCCGACGCCGAACTCCATGTCGTCGCCCGCGCGGCCCACCTGCCGAACCTGGAGCGGGCGGCGGAGTTCAACGAGGTGCTGGAGAACTTCCTGGCGAAGGTCGAGGCGTAGCCTGGCCGGGATGCGTTCGACACGCGTGCGGCTCCTCGGCGCCTGGTGTGCGGGGCTGCTGCTGGCCGGGGTGAGTGCGGTCGTCGGGTGTCGGGTCGCCGACGCCGACGGCGTCACGCCCGTGCCGCAGCTGCTGGCGTTTCTGCCGTGGCTGATCGTGCCCACCGGGGCCGGGATCCTCGTCACGATGCTGGCCCGCTGGTGGACCGGGCTGCTGTGGGGAGTCGTCGTGCTCGGGCTGCTCGCCTGGTTCGTCGAGCCGTACGGGACCGGTGACGAACCCGGGGGCCCGGCGCTGGCCCGGCTGCGGGTGCTGACGTCGAACGTCGAGTTCGGATGGGCGACCGACGCCCTGATCCCGGTGGTCCGGCGCGAGAAACCGGACCTCGTGTTCGTACAGGAGTGCGAGTACACCTGCCAGGCGGCCGTACGGAAACAGCTCGGGGACGCATACCCCTACCGGCAGGCCGTGCCCGGGGACAGCTCCGTCGGCTCGGTCGTCGTCAGCCGGTATCCGTTGACGGCGGCGGAGGGCGTGCCCGGCGAGATGGGGATGCCGGGAGCGGTCGCCGACGTCGACGGAGTGGCCGTACGGCTCCAGCTCGCGCATCCCAAGCCGCCGCTGCCCGGCCAGGTGACCGTGTGGCAGCGGGAGCTGGGGCGACTGCGCGACTTCGCCGCCGCCCACCGGGACGGCCCGCTCATCCTCGCCGGCGACTTCAACGCCTCCCAGGACCACGCCGTCTTCCGCCGCATCCTCGACACCGGGCTGCGCGACGCGGCCCGCCTGGCCGGCGAGGACCGCGAGCCCAGCTGGCCGAGCAGCACCACGCCCGCCTTCGGCGCGCAGATCGACCACGTCCTCGTCTCGAAGCAGTTCGCGGCGAGCGACGCCCGCTTTCTCCGCCTCGACGGCACCGACCACCGCGCGCTGCTGGTGACCCTCACCCTGCACCAGGCCTGACGGCAGCGCCCCGAAGGGGCGCGGGGCGCTCACATTTGCGGCTCCGCCGCGCGGGCGCGACCAGCCACGACGGCGCCGCAGCAGAACGACGGCGCATCGCGGCAGATCGCGGCACTTCCAGCGGAGCGCCTAGCGACCGATGTCCTGGCCGTCCTTCCGCCAGACGGCCACGACGGCCGGGCGGACGTACTTGCCCGCGCCGTCCGGCCAGGCGCTGGCCGGCTTGTCGACGGTCGCGCCGTCGATCTCGCCCGGGTGCTGCACGGCGACGAGGACCCGACGGTCCTGGATGAGCGGACCGCAGGTCTCCGCGCCCTTCGGGACGGTCAGGAACTGCTTGAGCTCACCGCGCCGCGGACCGGTGGTGGCCACGCCGAAGAGCCCGTCGTGCGAGCCGAGCTGGGAGCCGTCGGTGGAGATCCACAGGTTGCCGTACGGGTCGAAGGCCACGTTGTCCGGGCAGGAGATCGGGCTGACGTCGTCCTTCGGGAAGCCCGCGAAGTAGGTCGCCGGGTCGTCGGGGTCACCGGCGACGAGGAACAGCGACCAGGCGAAGGCCGTGCTCTCGGGACGGTTGCGCGCCTCGGTCAGCTCCAGGACGTGCCCGTGCTTGTTGGCGTTGCGCGGGTTGGCCTCGTCGGCCTTGGCGTTCGAGCCGACGCCGCGGTTGGTGTTGTTGGTCAGCGCGATGTACACCTTGCCGCTGACGGGCGACGGCTCGATGTCCTCGGGCCGGTCCATCTTGGTGGCGCCCACCTTGTCGCCGGCCAGCCGCGTGAAGACGAAGACCTCTTCCGCGGTCATGCCCTCGACGTGCGAGACGGCGCCCTCGGCGGTGGCGGTGGCGATCGGGATCCACTGGCCGCTGCCGTCGAACTCGCCGTCGGCGGGCAGCTTGCCGGTGCCGTCGATCTCGATGGCGGGGGAGTCGCCGGTCAGCTTGGCGACGTACAGGGTGCCCTCGTCGAGCAGCGACAGGTTGTGCTCGCGCACGGCCCGGCTCGACCCCTTCTTCATACGCTTGCTGCCGACGAACTTGTAGAAGTAGTCGAACCGCTCGTCGTCGCCGGAGTAGACGACCGGCCGCCCGTCCGCGGTCATCCGCACGGTCGCGGCCTCGTGCTTGAACCGCCCGAGAGCGGTGTGCTTGCGGGGCGTCGAGGTCGGGTCGTAAGGATCGAATTCGACGACATAGCCGAACCGGTGGACCTCGTTGGGCTCCTGGGCGACGTCGAACCGCTTGTCGAACCTCTCCCACTTGCGCTCGGTGGCCCCGGTCCCGATCCCATAACGCTTGTCGGTGGCCCGGCTGCTGTTGGCGAAGTACTGGTTGAAGTTCTCCTCGCCGTGGAGCGTGGTGCCCCAGGGGGTCGTCCCGCCGGAGCAGTTGTTGAGCGTGCCGAAGACCTTGCGACCGGTCGGGTCGACGGAGGTCTTGAGCAGGTCGGACCCGGCGGCGGGCCCGGTGAGCCGGAACTCGGTGGTGGCGGTGACCCGCCGGTTGAGGTGATGCCGGGGGACGGCGGTCAGCTTCCCGGTCCTGCGGTCCTCCTCCACGACGACAGCGGCCAGCCCATGGGCCGCCCAGGCGACCTCGACCTGCTGCCGGGTCGGGTTGGCGGCGTCGTAGCCGCGGAACATGAGGATCTCGTCGGTGTACTCGTGGTTGGCGACGAGCAGCTGCCGGTCGCACTCGCCCGGGAGGGGCAGCAGCGCCAGGAAGTCGTTGTTGTACCCGAACTGACCGGCCTGCGCGGCGGCGGTCTGGTTCTCCGGGTCGAAGGCGGGAGCACCGCGCAGAATGGGCTCGCCCCAGCGGATGACGACGTTCTGCCCGTACCCGTCCGGGACGGTGACGGCGTCGAGGGTGTTCGGAGCGACGGAGCTGTAGCGCAGCCCGCGGGCCGCGCTGCCTGCGCCGCCGGGTTTCTTGGAGGCCTGCGCGGCGGCGACCGGCAGCGCACCGGCGGTCCCGGCAGCGGCCGCGACGGTCACGACGGCGGCGGCGCGCATCATCGTCCGGCGGCCGATGGCCCCCGCGATGACGTCACCGACGTACTCGTTGTCGCTGGTGTTGGGCACCTCGTGGAAACAGGCGTCACCACACCGGAAACGGCAGGTCATGGCGGAGCGACCGCCGGGATGGGACTGGGACGGCGTTCCGATCAACGGCAGAAGCTTGCGCACCTTTAATCTCCCCTTGCATGCCCTTGGTGTGAGCGTGACGGTAGGGGCACGTATGTGCGGAGGCGCTGCCGCAGCATGAACGAAGGGTGAATCCCAGGCATCCACAAGGGTGTTGGACTTGCGCGGAGGCGGCGGGGAGGCGGTATTGACACACCTGGATTCCCCACACTCACCCCTGCCCAAGATCACCACCCAGGGCCGCTAACCTTACGTGTCCGTCCTGGCCAGGGATTTACGGGCATCAACTCATGCGAAGGGTTGCGCATATGGGCATTCTCACTCTCCTGCGGAACGCGTTCGGCAGGTCCCGCAAGGGGCGTCCCGCCGAGGCAGAGGGTGCGGAACAGGTTCCTTCGCAGGAACGAACCGCCGCCCCTGAGGAGCGGGACCACGAGGCGACCGCGCCCACTCCGGCGCCGAAGCCGGAACCGACGGTCCCGTCCCCGTCCCCCGAACCCACCCCGAAGCCCACCCCGACCGCCCAGGTCCCCGAACCCCGCCCGTCGACCGACGACGAACACGACCTCGTCGCGGCAGCCTTCGACAACGTGTCGGTCCCGAAGCCGACGAGGTCGGAGGACCAGACAGGAACAAACGATCAGCCTGTGGCTGTGGCTGTGGCTGTGGACGCGGATGCGGACGGGGCTGCGGCTGCGGACACGGCTGCGGCTGTGGAGCCGGCTGCGGACGCGGATGTGGAGCCCGCTGCGGATCCGGCTGAGGCTGCGGACGCGGTTGCGGACGCGGCTGTGCCGGACGCCGAGGCTGAGACCGAGGTGACGACCGCGGAGGAGGCTACGGCTGACGCCGAGGCGGCCCCCGAGGCTGAGGCGGCCCCTGAGGCTGAGGCCGAGGTGACGCCGACGGCTGAGGCGGAAGCCGAGGCGGAGGTGACGCCGACGGCGGCCCCCGAGGCTGAGGCTGAGCCGACGGCTGAGGAGCCGGCTGAGGAGCCGGCAGCGGAGGCCCAGGCCGAGGCGCCGACGGCTGACGCCGAGGCGGAGGCCGAGCCTGTGGCTGTGGCCGAGGCCGAGGCCGAGGCCGAGGCCGAGGAGCCCGCGTCGGAACCGGTGACCGAGGTCGCCGAGGCCGAGGAGCCCGAGGCGGAAGCCGCCCCGGAGGCGACCGCAGAGGCGGCGGCGTCCGAGGAGCCCACGTCCGAAACGGTGACCGAGGTCGCCGAGCCCGAGGCGGAAGCCACGCCGGAGGCGACCGCAGAGGCGGCGGCGTCCGAGGAGCCCACGTCCGAAACGGTGACCGAGGTCGCCGAGCCCGAGGCGGAAGCCACGCCGGTCGCCGAGCCCGTCGCCGAGGTCGCCGAGACCGAGACCGAGCCGGTCGCGGCGACGGCGGAGCCGGCGTCCGAGCCCGAGGCCGAGGCCGCTCCGGAGGCCACAGCAGCCGCCGAGCCCGAGGCCGAGGCCGAGGTCGCCCCTGAGCCGGACCCGGAGCCCGAGCCGGTCGCGGTTCCGGTCACCGAGGAACCGGCCGCCGAGGCGGAAGTGTCCCCGGAGCCCGAGCCTGCTGCCGCCGAGGCGAAGCCCGAGGCCGAGCCGGTCGTGGCTGCCGTCGCCGAGGAGGCAGAGGCGGAGCCCGTTCCCGCGCCGGCCGCCGAGGCCGAGGCCGAGCCGGTCGCGACCGCCGTCGCCGAGGCGGCGGAGCCCGAGGCCGATGCGGAGGCCGCACCCGCCTCCGTCCCCACCCCCGTCGCCGCGGTCGCCGATGGCGGGGACGCACCACAGGGGCCACCCGCACCCGACGACGAAAGCGTCACGGGTGGTGCGGGTGGGAACACTGCCGCCGAGGGCGGAGCCGAGGCGGAGGTGGCGGGCAACACCCCTGACCTCCCCCCCGGCCTCGCCACCGCCTACGAAGCCGCAGCAGCAACCCTCGCCAAAACCCACCTCACCGACGCCCGAGCCAAGCTCTACCTCGTGCTCGACCGCTCAGCGTCCATGCGTCCGTACTACAAGGACGGCTCCGCCCAGGCCCTCGCCGAGCAGACCCTCGCCCTCGCCGCCCACCTCGACCCCGAGGGCCCGGAGAAGACGAAGGTCCACGTCACCTTCTTCTCCACGGAGGTGGACGGCACCGGCGAACTCACCCTCGCCGACCACGAGAACAAGATCGACGACCTGCACGCAGGGCTCGGCCGCATGGGCCGCACCAGCTACCACGCCGCCGTCGAGGACGTCCTCACCCAGCACCAGAAGGAAGCCCCCGGCACCCCCGCCCTGGTCGTCTTCCAGACCGACGGCGCCCCGGACGCGAAGACCCCCGCCACCCAGGCCCTCACGGACGCCGCGAAGGCCCACCCCGCGGTGTTCTTCTCCTTCGTCGCCTTCGGTGACCCGGAGAACAAGGCGTTCGACTACCTCCGCAAGCTGAAGCTGGCCAACACGACCCACTTCCTCGCCGGCGAGACCCCGCGCGAGCTCACGGACACGGAGGTCTACGAGGGCATCCTGGCGAACTGGCGCCCGTAGCCCCGTAGCCCTGAAGATCACCAATCGGCCGCCCGTCTCCCACCCCGTAAAACGGGAGGCGGGCGGCCCACCCATGTCGGCTACGATTTCAAGTTCAAGGCTCATAAGAACGACCGACGCAAAAACGGCCGCGACAACCGCCGCAACAACCGACTGGGAGCAGCCTCCGATGGCTCGACACCTCATCACCAGCGCCCTTCCGTACATCAACGGAATCAAGCACCTGGGCAACATGGTGGGGTCCATGCTCCCGGCGGACGTGTACTCCCGGTACCTCCGCCAGCGCGGCCACGACGTCCTCTACATCTGCGCGACGGACGAGCACGGCACGCCGGCCGAACTCGCGGCCAAGGAGCAGGGGCTCCCGGTCGCCGAGTTCTGCGCGCAGGCGCACGACGCGCAGAAGGCCGTCTACGATGGATTCGCACTCGCGTTCGACTACTTCGGTCGCAGCTCCTCCGCCCAGAACGTGGAGATCACGCAGCACTTCGCCCGCCGCCTGAACGAGAACGGCTTCATCGAAGAGCGCGCCATCCGCCAGGTGTACTCGCCCGCCGACGGCCGTTTCCTCCCGGACCGCTATGTGGAGGGCACCTGCCCGCACTGCGGCTACGACAAGGCCCGCGGCGACCAGTGCGAGAACTGCACCCGCGTCCTGGACCCCACGGACCTGATCAACCCCCGCTCGGCGATCTCGGGATCGACGGAGCTCGAGGTCCGCGAGACCAAGCACCTCTTCCTCCTCCAGTCGAAGCTCCAGCACGAGGTCGAGGAGTGGGTCGCCCGGCACGAGGCGGACTGGCCGCAGCTGGCCTCCTCCATCGCCCGCAAGTGGCTGACCGAGGGCCTGCACGACCGCGCCATCACCCGTGACCTGGACTGGGGCGTCCCGGTGCCGGCCGACACCTGGCCGGAGCTGGCGGCGGACGGCAAGGTCTTCTACGTGTGGTTCGACGCCCCGATCGAGTACATCGCGGCGACGAAGGAATGGTCGGACGCGGCGCCCGCCGGTGAGACCAGGGACTGGAAGTCCTGGTGGTACGAGGCGGACGACACCGTCCGCTACACGGAGTTCATGGCGAAGGACAACGTCCCGTTCCACACGGTGATGTTCCCGGCCACCGAGCTCGGCGTCCGCGAGCCGTGGAAGAAGGTCGACTACGTCAAGGCCTTCAACTGGCTGACGTACTACGGCGGCAAGTTCTCCACGTCCCAGAAGCGCGGCGTCTTCACCGACCAGGCCCTGGACATCCTCCCGGCGGACTACTGGCGCTACTTCCTCATCGCCAACGCCCCCGAGTCGGACGACTCCTCGTTCACCTGGGAGCACTTCACGGCCACGGTCAACAAGGACCTCGCCGACACCCTGGGCAACTTCGTCAACCGCGTCCTGTCCTTCTCCAAGAAGCGCTTCGGCGACGAGGTCCCGGCGGGCGACGCGCCCGGCGAGGCGGAGGCGAAGCTGGGCGAGCAGATCGCCGAGCTCCTCGCGGAGTACGAGTCCCAGATGGAGTCCCTCCAGTTCCGCAAGGCGGCGGCCGCCCTGCGCGCCCTGTGGTCGGCCGGCAACTCCTATCTGGAGGAGAAGGCCCCCTGGCTGGAGATCAAGACGGACAAGGACGCCGCGGCCCTCACCCTGCGCACGGCGATGAACCTGATCCACCTCTACGCGGTGGTCTCGGAGCCGTTCATCCCGTCGACGGCGAAGACCATGCGCGAGGCCTTCGCCCTGCCGGACGACACGGCGACCTGGATCACGGCGGACGAGGCCCGAGCCCTGACCGCCGTCCCCGCAGGCACCCCCTTCACCGTCCCCCCGGTCCTCTTCGCCAAGCTCACGGACGAGGACCTGGAGGCATACAAGGAGCGCTTCGGCGGCACCGAGGGCTGACGTCTCCCGGCAAGCCCCGCCAGGGAAGAACCTGGCGGGGAAGGGAAAAACGAAGACGGAGAAGATGTAGAGGAAAAGACGAAGGTCTTCCCCCGGCTTCGGCATGTTCTCGCCAAGCCGTATGGTTTCCGCCATGGCAGTCCCCGAGGTCATTCCGATCGCCTATGAGCCGAAGCACCGCACCGAGTCCATCGGACGGTACGCGGACGGCCAGTTCCTCGCGTCGGTCACGTACGCCTTCCCCCAGGGCTTCCGTCTCGACGACGGCTGGGAAGAGCACAAACGCCTCTACACCGTGCTGCACACCTTCGACGCCGCGGGCCACTACCGCGACTCGGACATCTGGTGCGCCGGAACCTGGGCCGAGCAGCAGCGCAACCCGCACGGCGACGACTCGGTCCTCACCCGCGCCCGGGTCCGCCTGGCGACCCTGCTGCGCAGCCTGCCCCGCCGCTCCTACACGGACATCGCCGTCCGCCCCTTCCAACTCACCTACGAGAACGTCCTGTTCGGCCTGGTGATCCGCAAGGACGACGAAACCGAAGACGAAGACTGGGCAGAGCTCTACCCCGACCGCCTCGCCTTCGGCGCCCCCTGGAACGGCACGTACGACACCTGATCGCCCACACGGGAACCCTCGTCCGGGCCGAACCGAGCCGTCGGTCACCGGAGCATGAGGAACCGTGCTCCGGTGCGACCGGCGGTCTTTTCTAAGAACCACGGGGAGAAATAACCCCACCAAGCCCCACCCCTCCCGCCCGCGGCGCAAACTCACTCGCCCGAGTGAATATGCCCAACTCGGCTGGATTCGGGAGGGGTTGCCTGCCTTACGCTCAGCGCGACAGAGCAGCACCGCAGACATGCGGCAGAACATGCGACGGCCCCCGCCGGGACTGCAATCCCAATGCGAGGGCCTGACCACCGAGGAAGAGAAGAGCTTCCTGATGGATACCGAAAACCCTAGCGCGCCCCAGCGCCCCCAGTCCCGTATCCCGGGCAAAAACCACCCCCACAGGGGTCCTCATTCCGGCGTCGTCCACGACAACGCCCGCCACACCACCCGCTTCACGGTGATCGGCAACCACCTCGCCCAGCACCGATATCCACTCCACCCCCGACGGCCCCCGCTACGCCACCCGCAAGGACTTCGTCTACGGCGAGGACGTCACCATCGCCGACTGGACGATCTCGACCCAGAACCTGCCGCGCTACGGAGGCGGGGCGGGCGAGTGAATCCTGTTCGGGCAGGCTTCCGCCGGGGACGCGAGGGCCGGGGGCTCGTGGTCTCCCGGCCCTCGCGCGATTTTGGGGTTACTGCAGGACGCCCGCGCCCGTGGTCGTGGCCAGTGAGGTCGGCAGGTTCTTTGCCGATGTCTCCAGGCCCGTCGTGAGGGTCGGGGTCCAGTTGACCGTCGTCTTCAGGTCCTTCGACGAGGCGGCGTTGTACGCTGCGACGACGTCCGTGACCGTGCCGTTGACGACGTTGCCGGAGCCCTTGACCGAGCCGGTTCCGTCGCCGCTGAGGAGCTTGGCGACCTTGCCGCCGGTCGGCACCTTCCAGTAGTTGTTCTCGGCGATGACCTGGGCCTTGGCGCGCGAGTTGATGCTGTACTGCGTCGCGTAGCCGTTGAGGGTCGTGACGTCGTAGTAGTTGTTGTAGATGTGCACCTGGCCGACGCGGGCCAGCGGGGCGCGCTGGACGATGCCCTTCCAGATGTTGTGGTGGATGGACACGCGCAGCTTGCCGGCCGGCTCGCTGTCGCTGCTTCCGATCAGCATCGTCTTGTCGTGGTTGGTGAACTGGTTGCGGGACACCGTCACCAGGTCCGAGCTCTTGGTGATGTCCAGGGCGCCGTCGTGGATCTGGTACTCGCGGCCGTAGTACTTGGGGTTGGCGCTGTCCAGGTGGGGCGCGTCGGTGAACGTGTTGTGGTCGGCCCACACGTGGGTCGCGCCGCGCAGGGTGACGGAGTCGTAGTTGGAGTTCCAGTTGCCGTCGTCGCCGTCGGTCGGGTCCCACTGCGGGAAGCAGTCCTCGGTGGCGCCGAAGGTCAGGTTGCGGACGACGACGTTGTCCACGCTCTGGATCTGGAGCATGCCGCCGGAGATCCCGGCGGCCGTGCCCGGCACGCCCACGATGCTCGTGTTGGCGGGCACCTTGAAGACGATGTTCTTCGCCTGCTTGGTCTGCGCGGCGGCGCGCGCCTTCTCCTGGGTGCCGGAGGGCAGCTTGGAGGTGCCGTAGGAGGCCGGGTCGTACGCCTTCAGATAGGCCGAGAGCGAGTAGCCCGTGCCCGACGCGTAGTTCGCGCAGGTCAGCTTCTTGCCCGCGTCGTCGGTGTTGGCGTCGATGGTGCCCTTGACCTTGATGATCCGGGGCGTGGTGTCGGACGCGGAGCCCAGCGCCTTCACGAGCTGGGCGCGGGTGGAGACGGTGAAGGTGTGTGCGGCGTCGGCCTTGGCGCCACCGGTCGTGCCCGTGCCGGAGGAGGCCCAGCCGTCCTTCGCGGCGAGCGTCTGGTGGTACAGGTCGACGGTCCCGGCGTTCGCGTTCATCACGACGACGCCGGCGCCGACGCCCGCGGCCACGGCGGCGGCGGTGATCACGAGGGCGCGGCGCGAGCGGAGGGACCGGCGGTGGGAGGTAGCTGCCACGGGGGATCCTTACGGGGAGGAGCGGGCTTACGTCCTGTCAGTGGTCGCCGCCGTGTGAAGAGTTGCCGCCCGTCAAGAATTTTTTCCGCCGACCCGTGCGTCACCCGCTCAAACGCCTTCACGATTCCCTCACCTGCCCCTTAAGGTGCCGCGAGGGGGGCAAACGCCGCCCATGGGGACGAACTTGGGGGACTTCCATGGCACTTTTCGGGAACGCGCATCCGATCGACCCGGCGCAGGCCCAGCAGGACTACGCGCGGCTGCTGGGGCAGGGTGAGCAGGTCCAGGCCGCCTTCCTGCTGATCCGGGACACCATCATGTTCACGGACCGTCGGCTGATCCTCGTCGACAAGCAGGGGATCACCGGCAAGAAGACGGAGTACCACTCCATCCCGTACCGCAGCATCACCCACTTCGCGGTGGAGACCGCCGGCACCTTCGACCTCGACGCGGAGCTGAAGATCTGGGTCTCCGGCTCGTCCGTGCCGATCGAGAAGACGTTCACCAAGGGCGTGGACATCTACGAGGTGCAGGCGATCCTCACGCAGTTCGTGGCGAAGTAGCGCAGTAGCGCAGTAGCGCCGGTCCGTGAAGGGCGGGGGCCGCCGGTGTCACTGGCGGCCTCCGCCCGGACCGCCACCGCCGCCGCCCCCGCCGAACCCGCCGCCCTCCGGGGCCTGGCCGGCCGTCGCCGTCCCGATCTGCTGCGCCGAGCCGAGCGTGCCCGGCTTCGCCGCGAGGCCGCCCGTGCCGTCGGCGCCGTCGGCACCGGTCGGCGCCGATCCTCCGGAGTAGATCCGGTACTCCTTCCCGGACTTGATCGCGGACGACGAGAAGACGACGTTCTCGATCTGCTTGGACGTGACGTACGTGGCCACGACCTTGCCGTCGGCGTCGACCACGTGCAGGGTCGTGCCCGCCGGGACGGAGGAGTCGAGGGTCGCCGACAGCCAGCCCTGCGCCGAGTCCTCGTCGGGGGCGACGACCATGCTCGAACTGCCGGCGGCGAGCAGGGTGCCGCCGCTGATCGTGAAAGCCCCGTTGACGTCGAGCGCGCCGTTGCCGCCCCGCTGGGGGCCGTTGACGACGACCGTGCCGCCGGTGATCTCGGCGGTGCCGTTGGAGTCGAGGCCGTCGCCCTCGGAGTCGACGAGCAGGGTGCCGCCGCTGACCGTCAGCTTGAACGCGCCGACGTTCTCACCGCCGCCCCCGCCACCCGGTCCGCCACCCCCGCCTTCCTGGGAACTCCCGCTGCTGCCGGACGCGTTGATGCCGTCGTCGCTGGCGACGAGCGAGACCGCGCCGCCGCTCATGACGATGTCGGCGCCCTCCAGGCCCTCTTGCGCCTTCGTGACCTTCACCGTGCCCTTGTCGATGACGAGGTCGCCCTCGGCGTGCACCCCGTCGTCGCCGCTCGCGGCCGACACCGTGGCCCCGGCGAAGTGGACGGCGCCGTCGCTGTGCACGGCGTCGTCGGCGGCGTCCACCGCGATCGTCCCGCCCGCCAGGACGCCGATGACGCCGGCCTTCAGCCCCTTCGCCGAGACGTCGTCGGAGGGCTCGGCACCGCTCCCGCCCCCGCTGCCGACGGTCAGCCGGCCGCCGGAGACGACGAGGTCGGTGGCCGCGTCGACGCCGTCGCCCTTGGCGGTGACGTCGACCGCGCCGCCCGTCACGGACACGTATCCGGAGTCCGCGTCGTCCTCGTTGTCGGCCTTGAGCCCGTCGCCGCCCGCGTCGACGGTGAGCGTGCCGCCCTGGACGACCAGGTAGTCCTTGCCCCGGACGCCGTCGTCGGCGGCGGTGACCCGCACCGTCCCGGAGGCGATGACCAGCCCGTCCTTGCTCGCGATCCCGTCGGCGCCGTTTCCGCGCACGGTGAGCGTGCCGGCGCCCGCGAGCGTCAGGTCGCCGGCGCTGAACAGGGCGGCGTTGACATCGGCGTCGTCGGCGTAGGAGTCGGCGTCGGAGAGGGTGTTCGCACTGCCGTCGGCGAGGACGACGACGAGCTCGTCCACCGCGGTGGCCGCGACGGCCGCACCACTGGAGCTGGAGATCTTCGCCCCGTCGAGAAGCAGCTTCACCGTCGCGTCGGGGGCGTCGACGACGATCCGCCCGTCGGTGAGCGTGCCGCTGAGCCGGTAGACGCCGGCGGCGGTGATGGTCACCGTGGAGCCGTCGGCCTTGGCGCCCGCGCCGTCGACGGTGGCCGAGTCGCCGGCGAGCGTGATGTCCACGGCGCCCGATACATCGGCGACGCCGTCGACGTCGTGGGCCTTCTTGTTCGCGGCGAGAACGGCGGCGGCGCTCTGCGTACCGTCGACGGCGACGCCCGCCGAGCTCGACGCGGACGCGCCGGAACCGGCGTCGGCCTCCTCGGAGCCGCCCGACGAGCAGCCGACGAGCGCGGCGCAGGCCAGGGCGGCGGAGGCGAGGCCGGCGGCCGACTTCCGCCGAACCGTTGTTCTGATGCTCATCCGGGGCTCCCGTCGAGGGCGGTGGGGAAGTGGCGCCGCAGGACCGGCAGCCAGCGGTGGGCGGGGAGTTCGGGACGCAGCGCGGCGAGGCCGGTGCCGTACTTGGAGACCGTGCAGGGCCGGTGCCCGAGCGACCACAGCAGTCGGTCGGCGCCGGATCCGGCCCGCCCGGCCTTCGTCTCGACGACGGCCCGGTCGGCGGCGCCCAGCGCCCGGGATCCGTCCGGCAGGGCCCAGAGCAGCCCGGTGTCGACGGTCACTCGGCTGCCGTCGTCGGGCAGCAGCAGGGTCGTGCGCCGGTACGTCGTGGTCAGCGCGGGCCGGAGGCGGAAGCCGCGGGAGTCGATGCCGGCCGAGGCGAGGACGGCGTCGACGAAGGCGCGGTCGGCGCCGTCGAGACCGCGGTCGTCGCCCTCGTACGGGATCCGCTGTTTGACGGTCGTTCCGCGCGGGCCGCGGGTCTTAACCTCCAGGAAGTCGAGCCCGGAGTCGAGGTAGCTGCGGATCCGCACCTTGAAGCGGCGCCGGCGGCCGCGCGCCGCGCCCAGGTAGGCGTCGAGCTGCGGGGTGTCGAAGTAGCGGGAGCGATACCCGAAGTCCCGCTCCCCGTCGATCTCCAGGACCCGTACGTCCGTGTCGAGCCCGCCGAGCACGAACGGCAGGTCGGCGAGGGGGAGTACGTACTTGCGGTCCAGGCGGGTCAACAGCTCGGCCTGTGCGACGAGTTCGTCGAGTCCGACGGGTCGCAGGGCGCCGACGGCCGCGCCGAGGGAGTCGAGCGCGGTCACGCCCGCACCCCGGGGACCCCGGGCCGCCGCACGGGTTCGTCGGCCGAGGGGGCGGCAGCCCGCGCCTTGCCCGGCAGCACGTATCTGACCTCGACCTGGGTGATGTCGTTGACGAGGTCGATGCTCTTCACCGACAGGTTCACCACCCGCCCGCCCAGCAGTACTTCGAGGTGTGCGCGCAGGGCGTCCTCGTCGGTGTACGCGGAGTCGAGACGCAGGCTGCGCGAGCGGTGCCGGGCGAAGAGGCGGGGGTGGTCGGCGACGAACAGCGTGCCGACGATCAGCACCGTGAGGGAGACGGGCAGCGCCGTCGCCTCCTCGGGGATGCCGTTGAGCAGGCCGATGGCCAGCGCCGAGAAGTAGTAGGCGATCTCGTGCTGCGCGATCTCGTAGGACCGCAGCCGAATGATCGACAACACCCCGAACAGGCCCATCCCCAGCCCGATGCCCACCGAGGCGGAGCTCAGGGTCATCGCCACGGCGAGCACGCCGACGTTGATGCCGAGGAACGCGGTGATCATGTCCCGGCGGTGGTGGCGGGGGAAGTACACGCCGAAGGCCAGGACGGAGATGGCGACGAGGTCCGTGACCACGAGGACCGATTGGGTGCTCATGACACGACGATGGGAGAGCTTCCTGTGCCCCGCCTTGGAGATTCCTTAAGCGACTTTGAGAAGTACAGAGAAAGTACGGAGGGAGTCTTGAGGGAGTCCGGGGAGAGTCTTGGGAGTTGGTGGATCCTCGCCGGACGGCGACGCGCGCCCGTGGCGTTGCGGACCGTACGGCCGCCCGGTCTGCTACGACTGCCCGGTGGACCTCATCGAGCAGCACCTGCGCCTCCTCGTGGACGTCTTCGGCGTGCCGTCCGCCCCGTTCTCGCTGGCCGGCGGCTACGCCCTGGAAGCCCACGGCCTGCTCCGACGCCCGCACGCGAACGTGGACCTGGCGACGGAGAGCGCCGAGCCGATGGCGGAGATCGCCCGGACACTGGGAGAAGAGCTGACGGGCCGGGGTCGCGGGACGACCGTTCAGGACACGGACCCGCTGTCGGCGCGGCTGACCGTCCTGGACCCGGAGACGGACATCGCGCTGCACCTCGCCCTCCACAAGGAGACCCTGTGGAGCCCGCCCGTGCCGACGGTCTACGGCGAGACGCTGTCTCTGCCGGACGCTGTGGGCACGAAGATCCGGGCGCTGTACGACCGCGGTCTGGCGGTGGACCTGATCGACGCCCGGGCCGCGGCGGCCCGCTTCAGCCACCCGGACCTGGAGGAACTGGCCCGTCGGCACGCGCTGGACGCGTTCGATCTGCCCACGCTGCAGACCAGGCTGGAGGGCACGGACCACTACCCGGACACGGCGTTCACGCGGTACGGCCTGACGGAGCCCGACATCGTCGACCTGCGGGCGTGGGCCCAGTCCTGGTCGACGGACATCGCGGAACGACTGCTGGAGGAGGGGGCGTCACCGGACGAGTGACCGGGACGCCCCCTGCCGCGAATCAGCTGAGCGGCTCAGCCGGCAGATTCAGCCAGGCGATTCAGCCGCCAGATTCAGCCTGCCGATTCAGCTGGCCGAGGCCGAAGCCGTCGCGGACTCCGTGCTGGACGCGCTCGGCTGGGCGGCGTCGTCGGTGCCGTCGTGGGTCGCGTCGGGCTCGACGCCCATGGTGATCGACCCGATGACGCCCTTGGCGATGTTCTTCTTGTTGTACTTCAGCTTGAGCAGACCGCCCTGGACACCGCTCTGGTCGTAGATCGTGTCCTCGGTGAGGGTCGTGCGCTCGGTGGTGCTGGTGGAGTACGGCTCCACCGTGGCCGAGAGGAGCACGGACTCCTCGTCGAAGAAGAACTGACCGGTGTGGCAGGTGTTCCCGCCCTCGTAACCGGCGTCGGTCCACTCGCCGTTCACGTGCACCTTGGTGTGGATGTGCACGGTGCGGCCGCGGTACCAGCCCGGGAAGATCGTCTTGAAGGTGACCAGGCCGTGCTTGTCGGTCTTCCAGGTGCCGCGCAGGTAGCGCTCGTCGTCGGTGGGCTCCTCGTGCCCGCCGCCACCGCCGCCACCGCCGGCCGGCGGCTCACCGGTGGGGGTGCCGGAGGGGACATCGGTCGGCGTGCCGGAGGGCGCGTCGGTCGGCGCGGTGCCGCCACCGCCGCCGGTGGACAGGCTCTCGTAGCCGGAGTAGATGCCGAGCGCGTCGCAGTGCCAGACGTCGACGGCGGCGTTCGCGATGGGCTTGCAGGTCTCGGAGTCGATCACCTTGAGGGCGAGGGTGAGCGGGATGCCCTCCTTGTCCTCGGTGATGTCCTGGCGGAGCTTGTCCGCGTCGATGTAGTACGGGCCCTCGGTGGTCTCGGAGGTGAGCTTGTAGCACTCACCGGCGCTGGCCGAGGCCTTGGCGGGCTTGCCCGCTGCCTTCTTCTCCCCGGCGAAGGCGCCGGCGGCGAGCGCACCGCCCGCACCGACGGCGACAGCCGCACCGGCACCGGCGACGACGACCTTGCGGCGGGTCAGATCACGCTTGTGCTTGGGGCCTTGCTGGTCGTCCGCGACGCTCTGCTCGTTGTCGTTGTTCTCGATGTTTCCCGTCATGAGCGCGAAACTAGGAGGCGGCCCTGTCAAACCCGTGGGAAAGGCCTGTGGAATTCCATGGCCAGGCAAAAAGGCTTCGGACGGGGGCCCGTTTTCAGCCGACTCATGATATTGAATCCGCCAAGGCAAGCCTTGCCTTACTGAATTCCGGGTCAGGTCCCAGTGCCGCGCGCGCCGTCCGGAGATGGTCCAGGCCCTCCTTCGCCACCCGTGTCACCTCCGCGTACTCCGCTGCCGTGCGGGCCTGCGCCAGCTGGGCTCGCGCCGCACGATGGCACTGCGCCGCGCTGGTCAGCGCCTGGCCCGCCGTCTCGTCCGCCCGCGCCCAGGCCCGCACGTCCGGGGGGACCAGGCCGCCGCCCAGGCGGACGAGCCAGTGGTTCGCCTCCGCCTCCGCGTCCAGGTCGGACGGACGACGGCTGCGCTGGGCGCGCCGCTGAGCCACCACCCCCACCACCGCGCCGACGATCAGCAGCACCGAAAGCGTGATCATGAACCCCGTGGATCCCATCGATCCCATCGCCGGCTTCCTCCCTTGCCCCGCCGACCCCGTCGACCCATGTCGATGCTTGTCGGCCCTTTGTCTGCCCTCTTCCCCTATGAGACGACAGGCCGCTGTGGGCGTACCCCGGGATTCCTGTGCGCTTCCGGTGAGGTCTCCAGGTGGGGACGACACCCGTCGCAGACGTGGGATGACCTGCCGTCAAACCACGGGTGAGCAGGGCGTGTTGAGGCAGCGGACGCATCGGGGGGTGCGCCGGCATGCGGATCGGCATCATGGGCGGAACCTTCGATCCGCCTGCCGTCGAGCTGTTCCTCATCGTCGGCACCGACGCCGCCGAGGGCATCTCGCAGTGGTACGAGGCCGAGACGATCCCCCGGCTCGCCCGGCCGATCGTGTGCGGGCGGGCCGACCACGTGCCGGACCCGGCGCGGCTGCCCCGGTCGGGACTGTACGTTCCCGCGTCCCCGTGGCGGATCTCGTCCACCCGGACACGCGCCCGCGTACGCACCGCCCGCGTACGCACCGCCCGCCGCCACAGCGCCCGGACGCGTACGGCATACGCGCCGGAGCGGGTGGCGGGGGCGGTGCGCGAGGTGCCGGCGGAGGTGATCGCGGAGGTGCCGGCGACCCCCGGCTGAGCTACGAGGCCGAGGCCGACGGGGATGCCGACGCCGATGCGCTGGGCGCCGGCGGGGTGTCCTGGCCGTCCTCCGTCGCGTCCGGGTCCACGCCGACCGTGATCGACCCGCGGACGCCCTTCGTGATGTCCCGCTTGTCGTAACGCAGCTTCAGCAGACCGCCCTGGACGCCGCTCTGGTCGTAGATCGTGTCCTCGGTGAGGGTCGTGCGCTCGGCGGTGTTGCTCACGTAAGGCTCCACCACCGCGGAGGCGAGCACGGACTCCTCGTCGAAGAAGAACTGACCGGTGTGGCAGGTGTTCCCGCCCTCGTAACCGGCGTCGGTCCACTCGCCGTTCACATGCACCTTGACGTGGATGTGCACGGTACGGCCGCGGTACCAGCCGGGGAACACCGTCCGGAAGGTGACCTGGCCGTGCCGGTCCGTGCGCCAGGTGCCGCGCAGATAGCGGGTGTCGTCCGTGGGCTCCGCGTGGCCGCCTCCGGGGGGCGCGCCCGTGGGTGCGCCGGTGGGCGCGTCGGTCGGGGGCTCGCCGGTCGGCGCGGGGCCGCCGCCTCCGCCGCCGCCGTTGCCCATGTCCTCGTAGCCCGAGTACACGCCCGCCGCGTCGCAGTGCCAGATGTCGACGGCCGCGTTCCGGACCGGCTTGCAGCTCTCCGAGTCGATCACCTTCAGGGCGAGGGACAGCGGAATGCCCTCGCGGTCCTCGGTGACATCGCGCCGGAGCTTGTCGGCGTCGATGTAGTAGGGGCCCTCGGTGGTCTCGGTGGTGAGCCGGTAGCAGACGCCGTCCTCGACCGGCGGCGTGCCCCGGTCGCCTCGGCCGCCGCGGCCGTCCTTGCCGAGCGCGTCGGCAGCGAACGCGGTGCCGCCGAGACCCGCCGCGGCGATACCGCCCGCGCCCACGGCCACGACCTTGCGACGCGTTAAGTCCTGTTCACTGTGTGGTTTCTGAGTTCCCGTCATGAGGCCCGGACGCTAGGGACGAAACCTGTCAGGAGCATAAGGAAGAGCTGTCATTTCCCGTGGAAAACGAATGTGGCCCGGAACCGACGTCGGTTCCGGGCCACATCCATGGGCGTACTACTTCGGCTGCGGCTTGCGCACCGAGAGGTGCAGCTCCCTCAGCCGGGCCTCCTCCAGCTCCGTCGGCGCGCCCATCATCAGGTCCTGGGCGTTGCCGTTGAGCGGGAAGGCGATGGTCTCGCGGATGTTCGGCTCGTCGGCGAGGAGCATCACGATGCGGTCGACGCCGGGGGCGATGCCGCCGTGCGGCGGGGCGCCGAAGCGGAAGGCGCGCAGCATGCCGGCGAACTTGTCCTCGACGGTCTCACGGTCGTAGCCGGCGATCTCGAACGCCTTGAGCATGATCTCGGGCTCATGGTTCCGGATCGCGCCGGAGGACAGCTCGACTCCGTTGCAGACGATGTCGTACTGCCAGCCGAGGATGTCCAGCGGGTCCTGGGTCTCCAGGGCCTCCAGACCGCCCTGCGGCATCGAGAACGGGTTGTGCGAGAAGTCGATCTTCCCGGTCTCCTCGTCCTTCTCGTACATCGGGAAGTCGACGATCCAGCAGAAGCGGAAGACGCCCTCCTCGAAGTGCCCGGCGCGCTTGGCGGCCTCGACCCGCACCGCGCCCATGATCTTCGAGACCTCGTCGAACTCGCCCGCGCCGAAGAACACCGCGTGACCGGCGGCCAGCGAGAGGCGCTTGGTCAGCTCGGCGACGTTCTCCTCGGTGAGGAACTTCGCGATCGGGCCGGTCAGGGAACCGTCCTCGGCGACCCGGACCCAGGCCAGACCCTTCGCGCCCTGCGAGACCGCGAAGTCGCCCAGCTGGTCGAAGAACTTCCGCGGCTGCGCGGAGACGTCCGGCACCGGCAGGGCACGCACATGCTTGCCGGCGAAGGCCTTGAACTCCGAGCCCTCGAAGATGTCGGTGATGTCGACGAGCTCCAGCTGGGCCCGCAGGTCCGGCTTGTCGGAGCCGTACTTCAGCATCGACTCGCGGAACGGGATCCGCGGGAAGGGAGAGGTGACATGGCGGCCGCCGCCGAACTCCTCGAACAGCTCCGTCATGAGCTTCTCGATCGGCTGGAAGACGTCCTCCTGCTCGACGAAGCTCATCTCGACGTCGAGCTGGTAGAACTCGCCCGGCGAACGGTCCGCGCGCGCGTCCTCGTCACGGAAGCAGGGGGCGATCTGGAAGTAGCGGTCGAAGCCCGAGATCATCAGCAGCTGCTTGAACTGCTGCGGAGCCTGGGGGAGGGCGTAGAACCGGCCCGGGTTCAGCCGGGACGGCACGACGAAGTCCCGCGCGCCCTCGGGAGACGTGGCCGACAGGATCGGCGTGGCCATCTCGTTGAAGCCCAGCGCCGTCATCTTGTGGCGGATCGCCGAGATGACCGACGTCCGCAGCAGGATGTTGCGGTGCATGCGCTCGCGGCGCAGGTCCAGGAAGCGGTACTCCAGGCGCCGCTCCTCGTTGACCCCGTCCTCGGCGTTGATCGTGAAGGGCAGCGGAGCGGCCGCGCCGAGCAGCTCGACCTCGCCGACCTCCACCTCGATCTCGCCGGTCGACAGGTCCGCGTTCACGTTCTCGGTTCCACGTGAAACGACCTTGCCGTCGACGCGGACCGTCGACTCCTTGGTCAGCTTGTCGAGAGCCTCGTACGCGGGCGTGCCCGGACGGGCGACGAGCTGCGTGATGCCGTAGTGATCGCGCAGATCGATGAAGAGGATGCCGCCCAGGTCGCGCCGATTGTGCAGCCAGCCGCTCAGCCGGACGTCGGTGCCGACGTCAGAGGCGCGGAGCTCGCCGCAGGTGTGGGACCTGTACCGATGCATCGTCGTTCATCCAGTCTTCGCGGATCGGGGGTATGTGCGGGGCGCGTTTCACGTGGAACGTGGCCCTGTTTCACGTGAAACAACCCCCAGCGTACCGGGCAGCCACTGATCGGCTCCCCGCAATACCGGTCTGGCGATCAGTGGCACTCTTCGTTCCCATCTTCCTAAAGTGGGGCAATGCGCACTGGCGAGCCGCTGCCCGCCGTGGGGGAGGTCCTCGCCTCCCTCGCGACCGGTCTCTGGCACTGGGACACCGCCACCGGACTGGTCACGGTCGACGCCGAGGCAGCCCGGCTGCTCGGGCTGCCCGCGGAGCAGACGGTCCTCACGGAGGCCCAGACCCGGGCCCGGCTGCACCCGGTCGACTGGAACGAGATCACCGGAGTGGTCCAGCTCGCCGTCGCCGAGGGCACCCTCGCCGAGGTGCGGATACGGATCATGGACGACCAGGGGCGGGTCGTCCGGGTCGTCCGCAGCCGCTCCAAGCCGTCCTTCGACCCGGCGAAGAAGGCGTACGAGCTGATCGGCACCCTCCAGGAGGTCACCGAGCCCACCCCGGGCACCCCCGCCGGACGGACCGCCGTCACCGGCGACTGGCGGCGCTCACGGGAGGCGTTCCTGCTGGACGCGGGCCGTGCGCTGGCGGAGGCACGGTCCACGGAGGAGGTGCTGCGGGTCGCGGCGGCCCTGTCGATGCCGGGCTTCTCCCCGGACGGACTCGCCGTCTTCGGCGTGGAGGGCGACCGGCTGACGATCATCGGCCACCACGGACAGGAGCCCGGCGACGAGGGCCCCTTCAGCCAGATGTCCATCCATACGGGCTATCCGGCCGCCGAGGTCGTGCGCACCGGCCGGGCCGTCTATCTGTCCTCCCCCGAGCAGTACAAGGAGCGCTATCCGCTCACCTGGCCGCTGGCCTCGCACTTCGGCCGCCACTCATGGGCGTTTCTGCCGCTGACGGTGGCCGGTCGCACGATGGGCGCCTGGATGGCCGGTTTCGCCTACCCGGTCGCGTTCACCCCGGACGAGCGGTCCGTGCTGACGACGGTCGCAAGGATGCTCGCCCAGGCCCTCACCCGAGCGGGCGCGGCGGAGACCCAACGCGAGCTGACCGACGGCCTGCAGCGCTCCATGCTCCCCAGCCTCGGCCCCGAGATACCGGGCATGACGCTCGCCGCCCGCTATATACCGACCGGCGGCGGCCTCCAGGTCGGCGGCGACTGGTACGACATGATCCCGCTCCCTGGGGGCGCCTCCCGGACGAAGTCCGGGGGAAGCCGGTTCGCCCTGGTCATCGGCGACGTCCAGGGCCACGACGTCCGCGCGGCGGGCCTCATGGGCCAGCTGCGCATCGCCCTGCGCGCCTACGCCTCCGAGGGCCACCGCCCCGACGCCGTCCTCTCCCGCTCCTCCGCCTTCCTGCACGGTCTCACCGACGCGGAGGGCGGCGCCGACCTGCGCTTCGCGACCTGTCTGTACGTCGAGGTCGACCCGGTGAGCGGGGTCCTGGAGACCGCCAGGGCCGGCCACCTCGATCCGGCGATCCGGATGGCCGACGGGACCGTACTGGTCCGGGCCACCGCCGGAGGCCTGCCGCTGGGCATCGATCCGGACGCCGACTACCCCACCACCCGGCTCGCCCTGGAACCCGGCGAGGCGCTGATGATGTGCACCGACGGCCTGCTGGAGACCGGCGGCCACGACCTGGACACCGGCTGGCAGCGCATCCGCAAGACCCTGGAGACGCACGAGGGCGACCTGGAGGAACTGGCGGACGCCCTGGTCCAGGCGGTGCACGGCCCGTCCTCGCACCACACCACCGGTCCCCTGTCCGACCGCCGCGAGGACGACATCGCCGTCCTGCTGCTCTGCCGCCAGGGCGCGGGCGGCTGCGGTCCGGGCGCCGCCCCGCCGGTCGAGCAGCCGGTGCGCCGCTCGGTGCTCACGGTCGCGCAGGCCGAGCCCGAACAGATCTCCGTGGCCCGGCAGCAACTGCGCGAGCTGCTGCACGACTGGACCTGCGAGGACCAGCTCGACTCGGCGGTCCTGCTGGTCTCCGAGACCCTGACGAACGTCCTCGTCCACACCGACGCCGACGCCCTGCTCGTCGCCGAGGTCATCGGGACGCCCGGCGAACGCCGCCTGCGCATCGAGGTCACCGACACCAGCGACGACCTCCCCCACAAGCGCCGCCCCGGTGAACTGGCCTCCTCGGGCCGCGGCCTGGTCCTCATCGAACTCCTCGCGGACACCTGGGGGGTGGCGCCGAGGGGAGAGGGCAAGAGCATCTGGTTCGAGCTCTACGAACCCGGCGACTCGGGGGAGAGCGCCGGCGGCTCGGCCGTCGGGGCGTAACGCTCGCGCAGTTCGTGCAGCACCGCGAAGGCGGCGGCCGTGACCGGCACGGCGAGCAGCATGCCCAGCACCCCGGCGACGGAGGCCCCGGCGGTGATGGTGACCATGACGACCGCCGGGTGCATCTGCACGGTCCGGCTCTGGATCACCGGCTGCAGCACATGTCCCTCCAGCACCTGCACGGCGAGCACCACCCCGAGCACCCACAGCGCGATGACGGCGCCCCGGTCGGCGAGCGCGACCAGCACGGCGACGGCCCCGGAGACGAAGGCGCCGAGATAGGGGATGTACGCCCCGACGAAGACGAGGGCGCCCAGCCCCACCGCCCCCGGCACGTCGAGCACGAGCAGCCCGACGGTGATGCAGACGGCGTCGATGAAGGCGATGAAGGTCGTCCCGCGCATGAACCCCTCGACGGCCCGGAAGGCCCGCCGGGCCATGGCCTCCAGGGTGTCGCCGGCACGGCGCGGCGCGAGCGAACGCAGACTGCCCATGGCCCGGTGCGAGTCACGGAGAAAGAAGAAGACGAGAAACAGCGCGAGGACGGCCACCGCGATGCTCTCGCCGACGACGCTGACCCCGCTGATGACGTTGGACGCGGCCGTCCCCCCGAACTTGGTCAGCAACTCCTTGGCGTTGGAGGCGAGGTCGTCCACGGAGGTGCCGGCGGCCCCGAACCGACCGGCGAGATCCTGCCCGGCGTTCTTGAGCGAGGCGACGATCTGATCCCCGGTCTCGATCAGCGCGGCGA
The DNA here is from genome assembly GCF_040635845.1 of Streptomyces sp. NPDC006872. NCBI lineage: Bacteria > Bacillati > Actinomycetota > Actinomycetes > Kitasatosporales > Streptomycetaceae > Streptomyces > Streptomyces sp. NPDC006872. Next base: position 354,558 of record NZ_JBEYIL010000003.1, on the reverse strand, counting down.
CGACGATGTACACGGCCCCGCCGACGACGGCGACGACCGCGACACACGTCAGCCCGGCCGACGCCGACCGCGGCACCCCGGCCTTCACCAACCTCCGATGCAACGGCCCGAGCAGGGCGGTCCCGAGCAACGCGAGCAACACGGGAGTGACGGCGGTACGCAACTCCGAGCAGAGCAGAATCCCCACATACCCGACGCCCGACGCAAGCAGAACCACGCCGCACCAGGCGGCCAGCCGACGAACGGGAAGCGGAAGCAGGTGCACGGGTCCAGCGGATCACGGGGGCGGGGGGTTGTCCTGCGGGGAGAGCCGCACGGATGACGGTTCGTCACTTTGACACAGATTCAACCCTTCGCCCCGAATGGGTGAACATCCTTTCTGTGAACACCTGTTGCTCCCGCATATGCCTAATGTCCGGCACGGAGGTGATGCTCGATGTACGAGCAGAACAACACACTGCCGCCGAACAAGTCGACGGCACAGCAGGACGCGATCGACGTCAACGACTTCGTGTTCGCGGCGACGGGGGCGCGGGTACGAAGGCTGACCACACCGGACGGGGAACACTGGTTCCCGGCGATGGACGTGGCGAAGCATCTCGGCTACGCAAACACACGAGATGCCGTGCAGAGCGCGGTCTCACAACAGCACACAACAACGTTCGGCGATATTGCACGTTGCGTCGGTGTGAGCGACGCAAGGCGCAATATTGCAGGTCACGGCTTCCGCACAACAATGAGGTTGGTGAACCTCCAGGGTCTCATCGAGCTCGTGAACAGCTGCATGAAGCCGGAGTCACAGCCCTTCAAGACCTGGGTCGCCGGAGTCATCGCCACCATCCAGCGCGACGGCTCCTACGCTCTGGAACCGGCCCCCGCACAGCCCGCCCCCGCCGGCGGCACCGCCTACGTCATGCCCCATCAGGTCGCCGACGCCATCGTGCGCCTCGAAGTGAGGAACATCGAGGCCGACGAGATGCTGGCCGCCTCTCAGAAGGAGCAGACCTTTCTCCTGCGCCAGATCAGCGCCAGCCAACACACGATCGCCAAGGCGCTTGTGGAGATCGCCCTGACGCTCAAGAGCCACCAGCCGGAACCGAAGCAGACACGCAAGAGCCACCAGCCGGGACAGAAGCTGACGCCCCAGCAACTCCTGGCCGACTGGCAGGCGAAGAATCTCGTCTTCACCGAGGACATCCACGCGGTCGCGGCCTATCTGGCGCCCGCGCTCGTTCTGGGCGAGGCCAGTCACCGCATCGAGGTGATCGCCACTCGCACGGGCCTCTCCGAAGCTCGCGTCCACGACTGCCTGCGCACCCTGCTCAAGCGCGGCTGCATGCGGCAGACCGGCTGCTCCGCTGACGGAGCGCCCGTCTACGTGCTCCCGTAGCAGCGCCACCGCAACACAAGACAGGCCCGAAGTCGCAAATCCAAGTTGCGGCTTCGGGCCTTCTCAAAACGTACCGGAACTCACGCGCCCTGCGGGCCGCCCTCGCCCATTCCGTGCACCGCCGGGATCGTTCCCAGGCGTCCCTTCTGGAAGTCCTCGAACGCCTGCTGCAGCTCGTCCTTGGTGTTCATGACGAACGGGCCGTAGTGCGCCATCGGCTCACGGATCGGCTGCCCGCCCAACAGCACGACCTCCAGGTCCGGCGTGTGGGAGTCCTGCTGCTCGTCCGCGCGGACCGTCAGCGAGGAGCCCGCGCCGAAGACCGCCGTCTGGCCCATGCGGATCGGACGCCGCTCCGCGCCCACCGCGCCCTTGCCCGCCAGCACGTACGCGAGACCGTTGAAGTCCTCGCGCCACGGCAGGGTGAGCTCCGCGCCCGGCGCGAGCGTCGCGTGGACCATGGTGATCGGGGTGTGGGTGATGCCGGGCCCGGCGTGGCCGTCCAGCTCGCCGGCGATGACGCGCAGGAGCGCGCCGCCGTCCGGGGAGGTCAGGAGCTGCACATGGCCGCCGCGGATGTCCTGGTACCGCGGCGCCATCATCTTGTCCTTGGCCGGCAGGTTCACCCACAGCTGGAGGCCGTGGAAGAGACCGCCGGACATGACCAGCGACTCCGGCGGCGCCTCGATGTGGAGGAGGCCCGAGCCGGCCGTCATCCACTGGGTGTCGCCGTTGGTGATGGTGCCGCCGCCGCCCTGGCTGTCCTGGTGGTCGAAGATGCCGTCGATGATGTAGGTGACGGTCTCGAAGCCGCGGTGCGGGTGCCAGGGCGTGCCCTTGGGCTCGCCCGGCGCGTACTCCACCTCGCCCATCTGGTCCATCATGATGAACGGGTCGAGGTGACGGTAGTTGATCCCGGCGAACGCACGGCGTACCGGGAAGCCCTCACCCTCGAAGCCGCTGGGCGCGGTCGTGACGGTGAGCACAGGGCGTGCCACGGCATCCGCCGGAGCGATGACGCGCGGCAGGGTCAACGGGTTCTCGACGGTCACTGCGGGCATGTCCGTACCTCCTTGGGCGACGTGCGTCCTACTTTAGTTGAGCATTGAACTTTCTGCCACCCATAACGACGGAGGCCCGGAGGACATTCCCTCCGGGCCTCGCGGCCGATCTCGACTAAGTTGTGGGAACCCTATGGCATGTCTGTGACAGCCAGGGAGCGGAAACGTTCGGGGAGCGGACCCGGGAAGGCCCTCAGCCGTACATCCGCCGCATGGCAAATTCGACCATCTGTTCGACAGCCTTGGCGTCGAACACCATCCGGTGCTCGCCCTCCATGTCGAGGACGAAGCCGTAGCCGGTGGGCAGGAGGTCGATGACCTCGGCCCCCATGACCACGAAGTACTTGGACTCCTTGCCCGCGTACCGGCGCAGTTCCTTGAGGCTGGTGAACATCGGGATCACCGGCTGCTGGGTGTTGTGCAGGGCGAGGAAACCGGGGTTGTCGCCGCGCGGGCAGTAGACCTTGGAGGTCGCGAAGACCTGCTGGAAGTCCTCGGCGGCCAACTGCCCGGTGGTGAAGGCCCGTACCGCGTCCGCCAGGGACGGCGGGGACGGCTCCGGGTAGAGCGGCGGCTGCTGGCCGTACCCGCCATGACCGCCGGGCATCTGCTGCTGCGGCGGCGGGGCGTACTGCTGCTGCGCGGCGCCCCCGTCCATGGGCTGGCCGTATCCGTACATGAGCGCAAGCGTACCGAGACGGGTCCGCCCCCGGGCGAGGTAGACCCTTCTCACACTTGGCCGAGTAGGGGTTGCGACTTATTACCGACGGGTAGCATCATCGTAGCTACTTGCTACTTGTTGGTACGTGAACTAGCGCGAGGATCCACCAGTGCCTCGCCGATCTCTCTAACGGATCATGGAGCCGTCGTCATGGGGCACTACAAGTCGAATCTCCGCGACATCGAGTTCAACCTCTTCGAAGTACTGGGGCGCGACAAGCTGTACGGCACCGGCCCGTTCGAGGAGATGGACACCGAGACCGCGAAGAGCATCCTCGACGAGCTGACCCGCCTCTCGGAGAACGAGCTGGCCGAGTCCTTCGCCGACGCCGACCGCAACCCGCCGGTCTTCGACCCGGAGACCAACACCGCGCCGGTTCCCGCGTCCTTCAAGAAGAGCTATCAGGCGTTCATGGACTCCGAGTACTGGCGGCTCGGCCTGCCCGAGGGGATCGGCGGCACCACCGCCCCGCCGTCGCTGATCTGGTCGTACGCGGAACTGATCCTCGGCGCGAACCCGGCCGTGTGGATGTACTCCTCCGGCCCGGCGTTCGCCGGCATCCTCTACGACGAGGGCAACGACGTCCAGAAGAAGATCGCGCAGCTCGCCGTCGACCGGCAGTGGGGCTCCACGATGGTCCTCACCGAGCCGGACGCCGGCTCGGACGTCGGCGCCGGCCGCACGAAGGCGGTCCAGCAGGAGGACGGCTCCTGGCACATCGAGGGCGTCAAGCGCTTCATCACGTCCGGCGAGCACGACATGTCGGAGAACATCCTCCACTACGTCCTCGCCCGCCCCGAGGGCGCCGGCCCCGGCACCAAGGGCCTGTCCCTCTTCATGGTCCCGAAGACGCTCTTCGACTTCGAGACCGGCGAGCTGGGCGAGCGCAACGGCGTCTACGCCACGAACGTCGAGCACAAGATGGGCCTGAAGGCCTCCAACACCTGCGAGATGACGTTCGGCGACCGGCACCCCGCCAAGGGCTGGCTGATCGGCGACAAGCACGACGGCATCCGCCAGATGTTCCGCATCATCGAGTTCGCCCGGATGATGGTCGGCACGAAGGCGATCTCCACGCTGTCGACGGGCTACCTCAACGCCCTCGAGTACGCCAAGGAGCGCGTCCAGGGTTCCGACCTCGCGGCCTTCGGCGACAAGGCCGCGCCCAAGGTCACCATCACCCACCACCCCGACGTGCGCCGCTCGCTGATCACGCAGAAGGCGTACGCGGAGGGCATGCGCGCCCTCGTCCTCTACACGGCCTCCGTGCAGGACGCGATCGCCGTGAAGGAGGCGAACGGCGAGGACGCGAAGACCGAGCACGCGCTCAACGACCTGCTCCTGCCGATCGTCAAGGGCTACGGCTCCGAGAAGGGCTACGAGCAGCTCGCACAGTCCCTGCAGACCTTCGGCGGCTCCGGCTTCCTGCAGGAGTACCCGATCGAGCAGTACATCCGCGACGCCAAGATCGACACCCTGTACGAGGGCACCACCGCGATCCAGGGCCAGGACTTCTTCTTCCGGAAGATCGTCCGCAACCAGGGCGCGGCACTCAACTCCCTCGCCGAGGACATCAAGAAGTTCCTGGCGCTCGGGACGGGCGGCGAGGAGCTGTCCTCGGCCCGTGAGCACCTGGCGAAGGCGGCCGTCGAGCTGGAGGCCATCGTCGGCCTGATGCTCACCGACCTCGCCGCGACCGAGCAGGACGTCAAGAACATCTACAAGGTGGGCCTGAACACCACCCGCCTGCTGCTCGCCTCCGGTGACGTGATCGTCGGCTACCTGCTCCTCAAGGGCGCGGCGGTCGCCGCCGAGAAGCTGGAGACGGCCTCGGCGAAGGACAAGGCGTTCTACACCGGCAAGATCGCGGCGGCGAAGTTCTTCGCGGCCAACGTGCTGCCGGGCGTCACGCTGGCCCGCAAGATCGCCGCGGACGTCGAGCTCGACCTGATGGAGCTGGACGAGGCGGCCTTCTAAGCCCCCCCTCCGGGACAACTGCCGGACCCGTTCCGGGGTCAGGGCTGTCCTACTCTCGCAACCGGGCAACACTCCACATCGTCCTCACGAGGGCCCGCTCCCATCGCCGGGAGCGGGCTCTCGTACGTCGTTAAGGTGAACACCATGAGCGAACCCCACCGCTTCGACCGCGGCCACACCGACGATCTCATGACGTTCCTGACGGCGAGCCCGTCGCCGTACCACGCCGTGGCGAACGCGGCCGAGCGCCTGGAGAAGGCCGGTTTCCGACAGGTCTCGGAGACGGACGCCTGGGACGGCACGTCGGGCGGCCGGTATGTACTGCGCGGGGGCGCGATCGTGGCCTGGTACGTCCCCGAGGGCGCCACGCCGCACACACCGTTCCGGATCATCGGCGCGCACACCGACTCCCCGAACCTGCGCGTCAAGCCGCTGCCCGACACCGGCACGCAGGGCTGGCGCCAGGTGGCCGTGGAGATCTACGGCGGCCCGTTGCTCAACTCCTGGCTCGACCGGGACCTGGGGCTGGCCGGCCGGTTGACCCTGCGCGACGGCTCGACCCGCCTCGTCGACGTGGGCCGCCCGCTCCTGAGGGTCCCCCAACTGGCCATCCACCTCGACCGGTCGGTCAACAACGACGGCCTCAAGCTCGACAAGCAGCGCCACCTCCAGCCCGTCTGGGGCCTGGGCAACGACGTGCGCGACGGCGACCTCATCGCCTTCCTGGAGCAGGAGTCCGGGCTCGCCCCGGGCCAGGTCACCGGCTGGGACCTGATGGTGCACTCCGTGGAGCCGCCCGCCTACCTGGGCCGCGACGAGGAGCTGGTGGCCGGCCCGCGCATGGACAACCTGCTGTCGGTGCACGCCGGCACGGCGGCGCTGACGGCCGTGGCGACCGGCGGTCAGAAGCTGCCGTACATCCCGGTGCTGGCCGCCTTCGACCACGAGGAGAACGGCTCGCAGTCGGACACGGGCGCGGACGGACCGCTGCTGGGCAATGTGCTGGAACGTTCTGTCTTCGCGCGCGGAGGCTCGTTCGAGGACCGGGCGCGAGCCTTCGCGGGCACCGTCTGTCTGTCTTCCGACACCGGTCACGCCGTCCATCCCAACTACGCGGAGCGGCACGACCCGACGCACCATCCGCGGGTCAACGGCGGGCCGATCCTCAAGGTCAACGTCAACAACCGGTACGCGACGGACGGCACCGGGCGCGCGATCTTCGCCGCCGCCTGCGAGAAGGCGGGCGTACCGTTCCAGTCCTTCGTCTCCAACAACTCCATGCCCTGCGGCACGACCATCGGCCCGATCACCGCGGCCCGGCACGGCATCCGCACGGTCGACATCGGCGTGGCCATCCTGTCGATGCACAGCGCACGGGAGCTGTGCGGCGACGCCGACCCGTATCTGTTGGCCAACGCTCTGGTGGCATTCCTGGAGGGCTAGGGCCACCCGGATGCGGTGGCCGGAACGTCCGGCCACCGCCGGTGTCCGACGATCCGCAGGGCGTCTGACGACCCGACAGATAGGACATCTTTAAGCATTTTGTAAGACTGGGGACCTTGTGCCCTTGTGTGAATATCGTGAAGACTTCGAGGCCTTGAGGCCCGGGGGGTGGAGCTGCCGGGCCGGCACATCAGCACCTCGGGGGGACGCGCACCGTGCTCGAACTCGCGGCCTCCCACGGCCCGCGGCCGCGCCGCGCGCGCCGACACGCCGCCCGCCGCGCCCACGCCGCCCCCGAGGCGCCGGACGGCAGACCGCGCCTCGCGGTCCTGATACCGGCCCACAACGAAGCGGACCGTATCGCCGCCGCCGTCGAGGGCCTGTGGGACCAGACCCGACGGCCGGACCTCATCGTCGTGGTCTGCGACAACTGCACCGACGAGACCGCCGGGATCGCCGCCGCCCACGGCGCGCAGGTCTTCCACACCGAGGACAACACCCACAAGAAGGCCGGCGCGCTCAACCAGGCCATCGCCTGGATCCTGCCCCACATGGACGACCGGGACCTGCTGCTCGTCCAGGACGCCGACACGGTCCTCAACCCGTGGTTCGCCGAGACCGCCCTCGCCACCTTCAACCGCAAGGTCGGCGCCGTCGGCGGCGTCTTCTACGGCGAGGACGGCGGCGGCTTCCTCGGCCTGCTCCAGCGCATGGAGTTCCACCGTTACGCGTGGGAACTGGAGCGCACCGGCGGCAAGGCGCAGGTCCTCACCGGCACCGGCACCATGTTCCGCGCCCGCGTCCTGCGCGAGGTGCGCGCCGCCCGCCGCGCCGGGGTCATCGGCGGCGGCACCGGCTACTACAGCCTCGCCTCGCTCACCGAGGACGACGAGATGACCAAGGCGGTCAAGACCCTCGGCTACCGCGCCATGTCCCCGGCGGGCTGCGAGGTCACCACCGAGGTCATGCCCAGCCTGGGCAAACTGTGGCACCAGCGGCTGCGCTGGCAGCGCGGTGCCCTGGAGAACCTGCGCGACTACGGCTGGACCAAGGTCACCGCCCGCTACTTCCTCCAGCAGTTCCTGATGGGCTTCGGCGCGCTGTCGTTCCTGATCTACCTCGTCTACATGACGACGTACACGACGCTGTACGGCTGGCCCGGCTTCTCGCCGTTCTGGACGGCGATCGGCCTGATCTTCGTGGTCGAGAAGACCGTCTCCGTACGCCGCGCCGGGCCCAGGGCCGTACTGGTCGCGGCGCTGATGATCCCGGAGATGCTCTACGACCTCTTCCAGCACGCCGTCTACTTCTCCTCGCTGTGGGGGCTGTTGCGCCGCAGCGAGGAGAAGTGGGTGGCCACCTGATCCCGCCCCCCACGCATCCACCTCGAACCCACCTCGAACCCATCCCGCTAGGAGAAGCACGATGTACGGAAGAGTGATCGGCGCCGGCACCACCGGCGCGGGCGGCGCCACGCTGGCGGCCACCGGACTGTGGCTGAACAGCATGGCGCTGCTCGTCACGGCCACCACGCTGGTGGCCGCGGGCATGGCCCTCTACAAGCTGGCCCCGCGCCCGCGCCGCCGCTGACCCCCGCGCCTGTCGGGGGCCGTTCAGGGAGTCAGGACCGTCCCGGCCAGCTGTAGTCGTAGGTCAGGGAGAAGGTGCGGGAAATCCACTCCCTGGTCGGCTCCCCAGGGGCCGGTCGGGCGGCCGTGTCGGCGATGGCGGCCCGTACCGCGGCCAGTTCCGAGGAGCAGTCGTCGGCGGTGAGCAGGACTCCGGCCCGCAGGGTGAGTTCGTGGACTTTCCGGTACGTCCACGCGGGCGCGAATCCCATGTTCAGGTAGGGGAGGTCGGCGGCTGTGCCGCTGCCGATGAGCAGGCGTCCGGTGAAGGCCGTCGGAACATCCGTCCCCCGGTAGTGCCACTCATCCTCCCGCCGGGGGCGCACACCGCCCAACGGGGGCGGCTCGGCGTCCGACCCGAGTCGGAGTCCCCGCAACACCAGGCGCCGCTCGACGACGGCGTACTCGCAGATGTAGCCGCGGTAGCAGCCGGTATGCATCGGCCCTGGCCCAAGACCGTGCTCGGCGGGGTCGAAAAGACCCACGCCGTCGACGGCGGTCACCCAGAACCGTCTTCCGCCGAAGAGCACCACGTCGGGCGCCTGTGCAGTCATGGCCACAGGCTATGGCCCCGGAAGGCTCAGAGCGCGTGCCCCGTCGTCGCGTCCACATGCGCCGGGACGGCCTCGTGCCGGTCGCCGACCGTTGACGTGCCGGTCGGTTCGAGGACGAGGATCTCGGTGGCCACGGGCGCGTACGGCTTGTGTTCGATGCCACGCGGGACAGTGAAGACGGAGCCCTTGGGAAGAGTCACGGTGCGCTCGCCCGCCGCCTCGCGCAGGGAGATCCGGAGCTCCCCCTCCAAGACCAGGAAGAACTCGTCCGTGTCGTCGTGGACGTGCCAGAGGTGCTCGCCCTCGACCTTGGCCACGCGGACGTCGTAGTCGTTGACGGTGGTGACGATGCGGGGGCTCCACTGCTGGGTGAAGGACGCGAGGGCGGCGGAGAGCGCGATGGGTTCCATGGGTTCCATGCGCTCATCGTCGGCCGTGGCGAGCCGGCCCTGCGAGTGCTAGGAATCGCATATGCCGAAAGGATCCTCGCAGCACACCCCGCACAGAGTCGCCGTCATCGTCGACGAGGGGACGAATCCCTTCGAGGTCGGGGTCGCCACCGAACTGTTCGGGCTCCCGAGGCCCGAACTCGGGCTGCCCGGACCTCTGTACACGGTGACGCTCTGCGCGCCCACCCCCGACGTGCGCATGAACCACGGGTTCTTCACCGTCACGGGAGTGCCGGGGCTGGACGCCGTGGACGACGCGGACACCCTCGTCGTACCCGGCCGTCCCGACAACGTCGTACCGCGCGGGGACGACGTCCTCGACGCGATCCGGCGCACCCACGCGCGCGGGGCGCGGGTGATGAGCCTGTGCACCGGCAGCTTCGCGCTCGCCGAGGCGGGAGTGCTGGACGGCCGCCGCGCCACCACGCACTGGATGTGGGCCGACCTCTTCCGCACGCTGCATCCCGGCGTACGGCTCGAACCCGACGTCCTCTTCATCGACGAGGGCGACGTCCTGACCGCCGCGGGCAGCGCCGCCGCGCTCGACCTCGGGCTGTACGTCGTACGGCGGGACCACGGCGCGGAGATCGCCAACGCGGTGTCGCGCCGGCTGGTGTTCGCCGCGCACCGCGACGGCGGCCAGCGGCAGTTCGTGGAACGGCCGCTGCCGGACGTCCCCGACGAGTCGCTGGCACCCCTGCTGACCTGGGCGCGGAAGCGGCTGGGGGAGCCGCTGACGGTGGCGGGGATGGCGGCGCGCGCAGCCGTCTCCCCCGCCACCCTGCACCGCCGCTTCCGCGCCCAGCTCGGCACGACCCCGCTGGCCTGGCTCACGGGGGAACGGGTGGCGCTCGCCTGCCGGCTGATCGAGCGGGGCGAGGAGCGCCTGGACGTGGTGGCGGCGAGGGCCGGACTGGGGACGGCCGCCAACCTACGCGCGCGCGTGCGGCGCGAGACGGGACTCAGCCCATCGGCCTACAGACGGCGTTTCGGACCGGCCTCCGGGGAACCGGTGACGACATGAGATTCCTCGTGCGCGACCGGCTCCTCGGCTTCGGTGACGACTACTGGATCGAGAACGACCGTGGCGACAGGGTGTACCTGGTCGACGGCAAGGCCATGCGGCTGCGGGACACCTTCGAGCTGAAGGACACCAGCGGGCGGGTCCTGATCGACATCCACCAGAAGATGCTCGCCCTGCGGGACACCATGGTGATCGAACGGGACGGCGCACCGCTGGCCACCATCCGGCGCAAGCGGCTGTCGTTGCTGCGCCACCACTATCGGGTCGCCCTGGCGGACGGCCGCACCGAACTCGACGTCAGCGGCAAGATCCTCGCCCGGGAGTTCGCGATCGAGTACGACGGCGAACTGCTGGCCGTCGTCTCCCGGCGGTGGCTGCACGTCCGCGAGACGTACGGCGTCGACGTCGTCCGGGAGGACGCGGATCAGGCGCTGCTCATCGCGGTGACGGTGTGCGTGATCCACCTGGCCGAGAAGGAGCGGGGGAACGACTGACACCGGGAGGGCTAGGAGGCTTCTCGGGGGCACCCGGCGTCCGACTGAGTCATCGTCCATCCGTCCCCGAGCACCTGGACACTCGTGGGTGCGGAGGCGGTTTCCGCATCAGCGCCGGAAGGAGCCGCCAGGGCACCCTCGCCCTGGTCCACGGCCGCGGGCTGCGCGGCGACCGGCTCAGCCGTGAGCGCCACCGTGCACGCCAACTGCAGCATGGCCGGATGGCTGAGCGGAGGAACGTTTTCGGGGAGCTGGACGGAGATGGTGAGATCGCTCTCGATCGCGACGTCCGGTGCATCCGTCAGGCGGGGCAGTTCCGTGGTGGCCGTCCCGGCCTCGCTCGCGATCGGTCCGCCGAACAGCAGGCGCACGACGACCCCGAGGTCCCCGCGGTCGTCGACCTCGCGGGGGTAGGGCGTCAGATCGCCGTCGTGCAGGAAATAGAGGCGGATGACGCTGGGCACCTTCGGACGCGGAGCAGCCATGCCGCTCGCCGGCGGGCCGGCCTGGATGACGTCGGACGGGGGGACCCCGCACGCCGCCAGTGTGAGCACGGCCGTGAGCCCGATCAGCAGCGCCGGTACGCGCGAGCCCTTCACCGGGCACCTCCTGCGGCGTCGCTGGCGTCGTCGTCGGCGTCGGCGTCGGCTGCGGAATCGCGGTGCAGGGGGAGTTCGACCGTGAACGCCGCACCGCCCCCGGCCGGATTCGCCGCACTGATGCGTCCGCCGTGCAGACGAACGTTCTCCGCCGTGATGGCCAGGCCCAGTCCGCTGCTCTCGCTCCTGGTCCGTGAGGTGCTCGCCTTGTAGAAACGTTCGAAGATGTGCGGCATGGCTTCCTCGGCGATCCCCGGTCCGTTGTCGGTCACTGTGATCACGGCCCACGCCACGTCCGCCCGCTCCTCCCGCACGCCCAGGGTCAGCCGCACCGGCGGCGCCCCGTGCCGCAGCGCGTTGCCGACCAGATTGGCCATCACCACGTCGAGCCGGCGCGGATCCACGCGCGCCCGGAGCACGCCCGGTGGGGGCAGCCGGGTCTCCACCCGGCCCTGCCAGCCCCGGGCGGAGAGGGTGCGCCGTACGGACTCGGCCAGGTCGATCTCGTCCAGGTTGAGTTCGGCCGCGCCCGCGTCGAAGCGGGAGACCTCCATCAGGTCTCCCACCAGCCCGCTCAGCCGGTTCGTTCCCTCGCTGATGAGCCGCAACGCGTCACTCGTCTCGTGGTCCAGGTTCAGCGCCTTCTCGTCGAGTACGTCGGTGACCGCCGACATCGCCGCCAGCGGCGTCCGCAGTTCATGGGAGACGTCCGCGACGAAGCGGCGCGCCTGGGCCTCCAGGCGGCGCAACTCCGCGACCGACTGCTCCAGTGCGGCCGCCGTGTCGTTGAAGGACCGCGAGAGGTCGGCCAGTTCGTCGGAACCGTTGACGGCCAGCCGGACGTCGAGGTGCCCCTCGGCCATCCGGTCCGTGGCCCGGCGCAACGCCCGCACGGGGCGCAGTACGCCGCTCGCGGCCAGCAGCGCCAGGCCGACGGCGAGGCCCAGTGTCACCAGGGTGGCGCGCTCGATGCCGCTGACCATCGCTTCGACGTAGGCCTGTTCGGTGTCCTGCGGCACCACCAGGTACAGCACGAGCCCCGAGAGCCTGGCGTCCATGCCCTCGCCGGGGTTGTACGTGACCGGCATTCCGACGACGAGAAAGGGACGCCCGTCGGCGCTCACCCGCTGGAACACCGCGGCGCGCTGGGTTCGTACGGACCGGAGCAGTCCCGGACTCAGCTTGTCGAACTCGGGACTCGGCGCGGCGGCGCGGAGGCTGCCGTACGTGGCCAGTACCCGCCACCCCTGTGACTGGTTGGCCTGGAGCAGCTGGTCCACCACCCTCTGCAGGTCCGACTGGCCCGGATTCGGCGGAGCATAGGCAGCCACGGCATTGTGGACGCTGGTGCGGAACTGCTGGATGACGGAGTCCTGGCTCTGCTGCAGCACCCCCGTGCGCGCCTCCCGGAAGGCGAGGGCTCCGGTGCTCAGGGCACTGGTCACAGCCACCAGGGCGAAGGCCGCCACCAGGCGGCGGCGCAGGCCGCCCCACGCCGGCGGGACGCGCGCCAGGACCGCCCGAAGGACCCGCACCGGCCCGGTGCCCCGCCCGCCGCTCACCGGGAACCGAAGCGGTACCCGAAGCCGCGTACGGTCTGGATGTACCGGGGATCCCCGCCCAGCTCACCGAGCTTGCCGCGCAGGCGCTTCACACAGGCGTCCACGAGCCGTATGTCCCCGTAGTAGCTGTGCTCCCAGACCGCTTCCAGCAGCTCCTGGCGGCTGAACACCCGGCCCGGCGAGGCCGACAGGGTCAGCAGCAGCCGGAACTCTGAGGGGGCGAGTGCGACGGGTTCACCGCGGTGGGTCACCGCGAGCCCGACGCGGTCGATGACCAGCTCGCCGTGCGACTCCGCCCTGGGACGGACGCCGTCGGAGAGCGACGCGTCGTGACTGCGCAGTACGGCCCGTATGCGCGCGTCGAGCACCCGGGCGTGCACGGGCTTGACGACGTAGTCGTCGGCGCCGGCCTCCAGCCCTGTGACGACGTCGTTGTCGTCCCCCATGGCGGTCACCATGATGATCGGCACCTGGCCGCGCTCCCTTATCCGCCGGCATACGTCGAGGCCGGAGATGCCGGGCAGCATGAGGTCGAGCACGACGACGTCCGGGCGGAAGGGGCGGAGCTGTTCCAGTCCCTCTTCACCGGTTCCGGCGGCGAAGACCTCATGCCCCTGGTGTCGCAGCGCCAGGCGGACGGCATCACGGACGTCCAGGTCGTCTTCGATCATCAGGACACGCGGCATTCCGGGAGTGTAGGCGGACCGCGTTCGGCGACCGTCCCGGAAGGAGCCCCTCCCCGAAGGCCGTTACAGAAGGGTCATCATCCGAACCAGAGACGATCAACTCCGGTCACCACGCTGGAGTTCATGGAGAGAATGCCTGGATCCCGCGCTGTTCGGAAACTGGCCGTGGCGGTGAGTCTGCTGCCGCTGCTGGCGGCTTGCGGAGCGGACGGCGAGACCGCCTCCGCCGGGAAGGAATCGGCCGGGTCGGCGGGGCAACTCGACGTTCCCGCGGACGCCGGTGCGGAGCTCAAGAACCAGTACCTCGTGGAGAACGCGATCGCAGACTGCATGAAGGAGCAGGGGTTCACCTATACCGCCGTCGCCCCCATCGATCCCGCGTCCACCTGGGCCACCGACGGGGCGGACTACGAACTCACCAAGAAGTTCCGGCAGAAGTACGGCTTCGGTTACACCGCGCGCGCCGTCTACCCCGACGACCCCGAGCTGGTGGGCGACAGGTCGGCGAACGAACCCTCGGACAACGCGAAATACGTCGAAACGCTCACTCCCGCACAGAAGACCGTCTACGACAAGGCGCTCGGATCCGTCCCGGGCTCGGAGAAAGGCCAGAACGACTGGACCGGTTGCCTGGCAACGGCCAACAAGAAGGTGTACGGCTCCACGTCGCCCAAGGAGCTGCTGGACGCGTCGTCACGGAGCCAGGAGAACGCACAGGCACTCAACGGTGATCAGAAGCTGGTCGGCCTCGCGCAGTCGTACGCCTCGTGTCTGAAGCGGGACGGCATCCCCGTCACGACCACGCAACCGACCAGCATCGGGGAAATGGTGAAACTCCAGGCGTCCTCGTCCGCTCCCCCCGGTGGCGGTGGCGCCGCCGCCGCGGAGAACCCCGACGGGACCTCCACGGAATCCATGAGCAAGGAGGAGGCTCTGCCGCTGCTCACCAAGGAGATCGCCCTGGCGATGAAGGACCTGGAGTGCGGCAAGGACTTCCGGGCCGCCTACTTCCCGAAGTTCTTCAAGAACCCGGGATCCACCGGTGCCGGGTGAACCGTCGTCCCGAGCACCGAGGCGGCGCCGGGAGAGTGGGAGCAGCCGTCCCAGGCAGCTGGGGATCATCGTCGCCTCGGTGGCGCTGGTGGGAGCCGGCGGGTGGTTCGCCGGATCGCGGATGCAGTCGCCGGCCGATGCCGCCGCCGCACGTCAGCCCCCGAAGGCCGGACCGGTCACCGTCGCGGTCGAGCGCCGGTCGCTGACCGCGAGTGTGGTGGCCCAGGGCTCGGTGGAGTTCGCCTCACCGCAGAGCCTGGCCCTGGCCGGGCCCGTCGGCCCCCCGGATTCCGGCTCCGGGGGATCAGGGTCCACCGACGCCGTCGTCCAGCGGGTCACCAAGGCACCGGTCGCCGGGTCGGAGGTGAAGGAGGGCGACGTGCTGATGCAGGTGAGCGGGCGACCGGTCCTGGTGCTGCGCGGATCCGTACCGATGTACCGCACGCTGGGTCCCGGCACGTCCGGGGACGATGTCAAGCAGCTCGAACGGGCCCTGACCCGGCTCGGGTTCAACCCCGGTGGGGCCACCGGGCAGTACGGGCAGGAGGATGCCGCGGCGGTGAGCCGCTGGTACAAGAGCAAGGGCTTTGTCGCGCAGGAGCCCGGCGTTGCGGACAAGCAGCAGCTGGGAACGCTGGAAGCGGCTGTGACCACCGCGCAGCAGGCCCTCCTCTCGGCCCGGAACCCGGGCGACGACACCGAGGGGTCCGGCAGCGGTACGGACACCGGTGACGAAGCCGGAAAGCTCCAGCTCAAGGCAGCACAGCAGCAGTTGGACGCGGCCAACGACGCGCTCTTTGCCTTCCGGGCCGGCTACGGAACCAAAGTCCCCGCGGGTGAGCTGGTCTTCCTGCCGGATCTGCCGGCCCGGCTGGACAAGGTGGCGGTGAAGACCGGTGACACCCCGTCCGGACCGGTCGGCACGGTGACCAGCTCCAAGGTCGTGGTGCGGGCCGTGGTGCAGGCCAGTGACGCCAAGTTGCTCCACAAGGGCATGACAGCGCAGGTGGAGACGCCCGACGGCAAGAAGGTGAAGGGGGAACTCGTGGCACTGGGCGACGATGTGCCGAAGATCGACACGACGGGCGGTCAAACCTCGCAGGGAACAACGATTGACGTGAGTGATGACGCGTCGGCTCCCGTGCCGGTGCAGATCTCCGTCCCGTCGGGGGATCTGGCCAAGAACGCCAACGGATCCGCGAAGGTGACCATCAAGGTGGGCTCGTCGGACGGTGACGTGCTGGCCGTGCCCATCGCCGCGCTGCACACATCGGCCGACGGACAGGCCAGGGTGCGGGTCCGACGCGGCGGCAAGGTGGTGGACGTCAAGGTCGAGGCGGGTCTCTCGGCGGAGGGACAGGTGGAGGTCACACCGTCCGGTGATGCCCTGAAGGCGGGCGATCAGGTGGTGATCGGACAGTGACCGGCCCGCCGGCGTCCGCCTTGCCGGCATCCGGCCCACCGACATCCGGCCCACCTGCATCCGGTCCGCTGACATCCGTCATGCCCGACGCGGACACGGACACGGTCATCCGACTCGTCTCCGTCGACCGGACCTTCGACTCCGAACCGCCGGTGCACGCCCTGCGGGACGTGAACCTGACCCTCCGGCGCGGCGAGCACCTGTCGATCGTCGGCCCGTCCGGCTCCGGCAAGTCGACGCTGCTCAACACCCTGGGGCTGCTGGACCGCCCCACCTCGGGCACCTACTGGCTCGACGGGGTGGAGACCAACCGGCTCGGCGACCTGGAGCGCACCTCGCTGCGCGGCAGCCGGATCGGGTTCGTCTTCCAGTCCTTCCATCTGCTGCCCTACCGGACGGTGGACGAGAACGTCATGCTCGCCGAGGCCTACCGCCGGCCGCGCCCCGGGCGCGGCCGGGCCGGCCGCCGCACCAGAGCCGAGGAGGCGCTGGAACGGGTGGGCCTGGCGCACCGGTCCGGCTTCCGGCCCGACCGGCTCTCCGGTGGTGAGAGGCAGCGGGTGGCGATCGCCCGGGCGCTGATGAGCGAGCCCGCCCTGCTGCTCTGCGACGAGCCCACCGGCAACCTCGACAGTGAGAACACCGAGTCCGTGCTCGATCTCTTCGACCAACTGTCCGAACAGGGCATGACCCTGGTCGTGATCACCCATGAGGAGGCGGTCAGCAAGCGGGCCGACCGGCGGGTCAGGATCAATGACGGGCTGCTCACGGAGGAGAGCCGATGAGGGCCGCACGGCGCCGTGCCAGGACCAAGGGCATCGAGCGTCCCTGGATGGACTTCAGGGACCTGTGGACCGAGGCGCTGGCAGCGGTCCTCGCCCGTCCGACGCGCTCCGCCCTGACCACACTGGGCACGGTTCTGGGCATCACCACCCTGGTCATCACCATCGGGGTCTCGGCCACGGCGGGCAATCAGATCGTCGGCCGGTTCGACGCCCTCACCGCCACTTCGGTCACCGTGGAGGTACCAGGGCCGGCCGGCTCCGTCCCGCTCGTCGACTGGTCGGGGGTGAACGCGGTCCGGCAGCTGGCCGGGGTCGAGTCGGTGGCGGCGATCGCGGACTCCACCGACACCGCGAGCGTCCAGGTACGTGCGAACGACGTGGTCTCCCCGGGGGACGTCACCGACCAGACCATGGCGGTTCTCGCCGCGTCCCCCACGCTGCCCGCCGCGGTGCGCGGCAGGATGACCACCGGGCGCTTCTTCGACGACGGCAACATCGCCCGGCACGACCGAGTGGCGGTGCTCGGCGACCAGGCCGCACGACTCCTCGGCATCAACTCGGTACGGGACTCCCCCGCGGTCTTCCTGAAGGGCCAGGCCTACACCGTGATCGGGATCCTCGGTGACGCCGAGCGGGAACAGCAGCTCTCCACCGGGGTGATCCTTCCGCCCACGACGGCCGAGGACCAGTTGGGCCTGGGAACGGTGACCCGGGTGCTGATCAACACCGCGCTCGGCGCGGCGAACCAGGTCGCCCACCAGGCGCCGATCGCGCTGGCTCCCGGCACCGAGGACGCCCTCGCCGTCACGGCGCCGCCGGACCCGGCCAAGGCACGCAAGGGAGTGCAGGGCGACGTCAACGGCCTGTTCCTGGTACTCGGACTGGTCTCGCTGGTGGTCGGGGCCATCGGCATCGCCAACGTGACACTGGTGACGGTCATGGAGCGGATCGGGGAGATCGGACTGCGCCGCGCCCTCGGCGCCTCGCGACGACAGGTCGCCGGCCAGTTCCTGGTGGAGTCGACGACCATCGGACTCCTCGGCGGCGTCATCGGCGCCGTGCTGGGCATGGTCGTCGTGGTGGCCGTCTCCGCCGTCAGGGACTGGACTCCGGTCCTGGACGTCCGTCTCGCTTTCGGCGCCCCGGTCGCCGGAGCCCTCGTCGGACTCCTGGCGGGTCTCTACCCGTCACTGCGGGCCTCCCGCATGGAACCCGTCGACGCTCTTCGCTCCTAGGACCTGTCCTAGGGGAGTGCCGCCCGGCCGGGCAGGTCCCGGTCGGGACCTGCCCGGCCGGGCGTGCCGCAGACGGATCGAAACCGAGGCCGGCCGTCGGCGGATCCGTCAGGGACTACTGCGCACCGGCCGCCGCAGGCCCAGCACCCGGTCCTTCAGGGCCGGGAACTGCTCCCTCGTCGTCGCGACCTTCGCGGGGTCGAACTCGACCGTCAGGACCTCCTCGTCCGGGCCCGCCTCCGCCAGCACCTCGCCCCACGGATCGACCACGATCGAGTGACCCGCCTGTGGAACTCCGGCGTGCGTGCCGGCCGTTCCACACGCAAGCACGAACGCCTGGTTCTCGACCGCCCGCGCCTGGGCCAGCAGCGTCCAGTGCGCCCGGCGGCGCTCCGGCCAGCCCGCGGGGATCACGAGGGTCTCGGCGCCGGCGTCGACGAGACCGCGGAAGAGTTCGGGGAAACGGAGGTCGTAACAGGTGGCGAGGCCGACGGTCGTCTCGGGAAGGCGGACGGTCACGAGCTCCTCGCCCGCGCCCATCAGCACGGCCTCGCCCTTGTCGAAGCCGAAGCGGTGGATCTTGCGATAGGCGGCGACCGGCTCACCGGAGGGGGAGAAGACGAGAGACGTGTTGTACAGGGAGCCCTCGGGGTCCCGCTCCGGGATCGAGCCCGCGTGCAGCCAGACACCCGCGTCGCTCGCGGCCTTGGCCATCGCCTCGTACGTCGGCCCCTCCAGGGGCTCGGCCTCGCTGCCGAACTCCTCATAGGCGAACGCGCCGGTCGTCCACAGCTCAGGCAGCACCACGAGGTCGGCGGCGCCGGCCTGCTCTCTTACCAGCGCGGCGACCCGCACCCGCCGCGATTCGACCGATTCGCCCTCTTCTACGGCGATCTGGATCAGAGAGGCGCGCACAGTACCACCGTCCTGGCATTCGAGTAGGCCACACAGGCCTACGATCGTCACACGAAAGCACTGCCGGGGTGCCTCACAGCAGCGTAACTTAGCGTTTCAAAACACCCGTCGACACCCGCCGACGTCCGCCGACATCCGCCACCTCCCGCTGGCAACGCCGCCACAACCCACCCGAGTACCGACCGCCGAGGGGTCCCGTTTCCGTGAGTCTGCATCCCACCCTCCAGCCCTACGCCGACGCCTGGACCCACTCCATCGAAGCGATATCCGAGCTGGTGCTGCCGTTGGTCGAGGCGGACTGGAACCGCCGGACACCGTGCCCCGGCTGGTCGGTACGCGACATCGTGTCGCATGTCATCGGGCTGGACTGCGAGATGTACGGCGACCCGCGCCCCATCCACACCCTCCCTCGTGACCTGTACCACGTCACCAACGACATCCAGCGCTACATGGAGATGCAGGTCGACGTCCGCCGCCACCACACGGCGCCGGAGATGACGTCGGAGCTGGAGTACACGGTCATCCGCCGCAACCGGCAGCTGCGCAACGAGTCGCGTCAGCCCACCCAGGTGGTGCGCGGCCCGCTCGGCACCGAGCTCACGCTCGAGGAGTCCATGCGGGGCCACGCGTTCAACGTGTGGGTGCACGAGCAGGATCTGCGCGCCTCCCTCGGCCGCCCCGGCAACCTCGACTCCCCCGGCGCGCACATCGCCCGTGACGCGCTGCTGGCCGCGCTCCCGGCGGTCGTCGCCGAGAAGTCCGGCGCCCCGCGCAGCTCCGCGGTCGTCTTCGACGTGCACGGACCGATCGAGTTCCTGCGCACCATCCGCGTCGACATCAACGGCCGCGGCACCCTGGAGACGGCCCCCGCGCTCGGCCCTGCCGCCGCGTTCACCCTCGACTGGGAGACGTACGTCCGGCTGGCCTGCGGCCGGGTGACGGCGGAGGCGGTCGCGGACCGGGTGAAGGCGGAGGGGGAGCCGGAGCTGACGGCGGCGATCCTGCGGAACTTCGCGGTCACGAAGTAGGACACGCTCGCCGCGGGGGGTGCGGTGGCGAACAGAACGGGCCCGTCGTGAGGATCACGACGGGCCCGTTCTGTTCCGACCGACTGGTCAGTGCTGGTCGCCGAGGCGTCAGCCCAGCTTGGCGAAGCCGTAGTTCAGCAGCTTCGTCGCGTCGGTGGCGCGCACCGACGCCGACGTGGACGCCAGCACCGTGCCCACGACGGTCTTGCCGTTGCGGGTGGCGGCGAAGACGAGGCAGTACTTCGCCTCCGGGCCGGAGCCCGTCTTCAGGCCGATCGCGCCGCTGTAGGTGGTCAGCAGCGTGTTGGTGTTGGTCCAGGCCGCCATGGTGCGGGTGGAACCGGTCTTGGTGATCGTCTTGGCCGTGTACGACTTGGTCTTGACGATCGCGCGGAAGTTCGAGCTCTTCATCGCGTTGATGCCGAGCTTCGTCAGGTCCTGGGCGGTCGAGTAGTTCGAACCGTTGCCGATGCCGTCGAACGAGTCGAACTTCGTGTTCGTCATGCCCAGCGCCTTCGCCGTGGTGTTCATCTTGCCGATGAACGACTTCACACGAGCGGCGCGGGTCGTGCCGGTGCCGAACTTGTCGGCCAGCGCGTACGCGGCGTCACAGCCGGACGGCAGCATCAGCCCGTAGAGCAGCTGACGGACGGTGACCTTGTCGCCGACGATGAGTCGGGCCGACGAGGCGCCCTTCGCCACGATGTAGTCGCTGTACGCCTTCTGGATGGTGACCTTGGCGTCCAGGTTCAGGTTCGCCTGGGACAGCACGATCTTGGCGGTCATGATCTTCGTGGTGGAACCGATGGAGAGCTTGGTGGTTCCGGCCTTGTTGTACAGGGCGGCACCGGTCGCGTTGTTCGCCACGAAGCCGGTCTTGGCGGCGATCGTGGGGACCGTAACTGCTTGTGCGGGTGCCGCGGTGAGGGCTCCGGTCGCGAGCACTGCGCCGGCCGTGAAGGCAACGGCTGCGGCCCTGCGGACTCGGATACCCTTTGTGGCGGTTATCAACTTAAATACCCCGATTACGTCGGAATGCCCCTGCGGTGCGGCCGAGTTGGAAAGACAAAGAAGAAGGGGCCGCACGTGTGTGACACGTAAGTAGCACACAAGGTTGTGCGCCTGCTGGGTCGAATTTCCGATTACTCGCCGAAACTCTTACCCGTCGCTCACCGTTGGTTCCGCATTCTGGACCGGTCCCCCCGATGCGTACGTGTTGTATCTATCCTGTGGGCATGCAGTCCTCCGCCCCGCCCGTCCCCACTGCTTCCGCCCCCTCGGCCACGACCGTTCCCGCGGCCACGACCGTTCCCGCACCCGCTTCCGTCTCCGTCTCCGTCAAGCAGCCGCCCGCCGCCGACCGTGTGTACGCCCACGTCAAACAGGGTGTCCTGGACCGCCGTTACCAGGGCGGCACCCTCCTCACCGAGGGAGAGCTCGCCGAGGCCGTGGGGGTCTCGCGCACACCGGTGCGGGAGGCGCTGCTGCGGCTGGAGGTGGAGGGGCTGATCAAGCTCTACCCCAAGAAGGGCGCCCTGGTCCTGCCGGTCTCCGCACAGGAGATCGCGGACGTCGTGGAGACCCGTCTGTTGGTGGAGGAGCACGCGGCGCGCAAGGCGGTCCCCGCGTCGGCCGCTCTGATCGAGCGGCTGGAAGAACTGCTCGCCAAGCAGAAGGAGCAGGCCGCGGCGGGCGACCTGGCCGCGGCCGCCGTGACCGACCGCTGCTTCCACGCGGAGATCGTCCGCAGCGGCGGAAACGAGATCCTGTCGAGGCTGTACGACCAACTCCGCGACCGCCAGCTGCGGATGGGGGTCGCCATCATGCACTCGCACCCCGACCGGATCGCCAAGACGCTCACCGAGCACGAGGAGATCCTCTCGGCACTGCGCGCCGGCGACGCCGAGCGGGCCGTCGAGATCGTGCACCGGCACGTCGACTGGTTCTCCCACCTGGCCCGCGGGGAGGTCCGGTGAGCGCCGGCGGCGCCCGCAGCGCGAACTCCACCCTTCCGGGTGACCCGCCCGGCGGACGGCGCGCGATCGCCGTCTGGGGCATCGGCGTCTCGGTCTACTTCGTCGCGGTCATCTTCCGTACCTCGCTGGGGGTGGCCGGTCTCGACGCCGCCGACCGCTTCCATGTGAACGCCTCCGCCCTGTCGACCTTCTCGATCCTCCAGCTCCTCGTCTACGCGGGCATGCAGATACCGGTGGGGCTGCTGGTCGACCGGCTCGGCACCAAGAAGGTGCTGACCATCGGCGTCGTGCTGTTCACGGCCGGCCAGCTCGGCTTCGCCTTCTCCCCGTCCTACGGCACGGCCCTCGCCTCGCGCGCACTGCTCGGCTGCGGGGACGCGATGACGTTCATCAGCGTGCTGCGGCTGGGCACCCGGTGGTTCCCGGCGCGCCGCGGACCGCTGGTCGCCCAGTGCGCGGGCCTCGCGGGGATGGCGGGCAACCTGGTCTCCACCCTCGTCCTGGCCCGCCTGCTGCACGGCATCGGCTGGACGGCCGCCTTCGCGGGCAGCGCGCTCGCGGGAGTGGTGGTCCTGGTCCTTCTGCTGCTCTTCCTGAAGGACCACCCCGAGGGCCATGAGCCCGAGCCGTTCCCGCACCACGGCGCGGCGTACGTGCGTCGGCAGATCGCCGCGTCCTGGCGTGAGCCCGGCACGCGGCTCGGCCTGTGGGTGCACTTCACCACCCAGTTCCCGGCGATGGTGTTCCTGCTCCTGTGGGGCCTGCCGTTCCTGGTGGAGGCACAGGGACTGTCACGGGCGACGGCCGGCGAACTGCTCACGCTCGTGGTCCTGTGCAACATGGTGGTGGGCCTGGTCTACGGCCAGATCGTCGCCCGCCACCACGAGGCACGGCTCCCGCTGGCCCTGGGCACGGTGGGCGCGACGGCCCTGATCTGGGCGACCACGCTGGTCTACCCCGGCGACCGGGCGCCGATGTGGCTGCTCGTCACGCTCTGCGCGGTCCTCGGCGCGTGCGGCCCCGCCTCCATGCTCGGCTTCGACTTCGCCCGCCCGGCGAACCCGCCCGAGCGCCAGGGAACCGCGTCCGGCATCACGAACATGGGCGGCTTCGTGGCGTCGATGACGACGCTCTTCGCGGTCGGCGTGCTGCTGGACGCGACCGGCGGCAACTACCGGATCGCCTTCTCCTGCGTCTTCGTCCTCCAGGCGCTCGGCGTCAGCCAGATCCTGCGCCTGCGCAAGCGGGCGGCCCGCCGGGAACGGGAACGCCTGGTGGCAAGCCGGGTGGAGACGGTCCACGTACCGGCGTAGGCACGGCTGACGGTTCGACGCGGAGGTTCGACGCGAACGTTCGACCGTAGGCACGGCTGACGGTTCGACGCGAACGTTCGACGCGGACCCGGCCGCGGACGGTACGAGGTGACCGTCCGCGGCCGCTGTCGCTGCCGCTACCCCCAGGTGATCAGCTGCTTCGGCTGCTCCAGGATCGCCGCCACGTCCGCCAGCACCTTCGAGCCCAGTTCGCCGTCCACCAGCCGGTGGTCGAAGCTCAGCGCCAGTGTCGTCACCTGACGCGGCTTCACCTTGCCCTTGTGGACCCACGGCTGGAGCTTGATCGCGCCGACCGCGAGGATCGCGGACTCACCGGGGTTGAGGATCGGTGTGCCGGTGTCGACGCCGAAGACGCCGACGTTGGTGATGGTCACCGTGCCGCCCTGCATCGCGGCCGGGGACGTCTTTCCGTCCCTCGCCGTCGACACCAACTCGCCCAGGGACTCCGCCAGCTGCGGCAGCGTCTTGCTGTGGGCGTCCTTGATGTTCGGGACCAGCAGCCCCCGAGGGGTGGCGGCCGCGATGCCCAGGTTGACGTAGTGCTTGACCACGATCTCCTGCGCCGCCTCGTCCCAGGAGGCGTTGATCTCCGGGTGGCGTCTGATGGCGACCAGCAGGGCCTTGGCGATGATCAGGAGCGGGTTGACCCTGAGGCCGTGCAGGTCCTTGTCCTGCTTGAGCTCCTCGACCAGCTTCAGCGTGCGCGTCACGTCGATCGTCACGAACTCCGTGACATGCGGCGCGGTGAACGCCGAGCCGACCATCGCCGCCGCCGTCGCCTTGCGGACGCCCTTGACCGGGACCCGGGTCTCACGCGCCGTGTCGTACGACGCCGGTGCCAACGCCACGGGCGCGGCCGCGGGGGCCGTGACCTGCGCCTGCACCGTCTGCGTCACCGGCTCGGCCGTCGGAGCGACCGGGGCCGCCGCCGCGTGGACGTCCTCGCGGGTGATGATGCCGTCCGGGCCGGACGGGGCCACCGTGGCGAGGTCGACGCCCAGGTCCTTGGCCAGCTTGCGCACCGGCGGCTTGGCCAGCGGGCGCTCCTTCACGGCGGGCGCACTGCCGTGGCCGTTCAGCTCCGTCAACACCGTGTCCGGGACCTGCGGGAGCGTGACCTCCGGGCCCTTGCGCGGACGCCGCTTGGTCGAGGACACGGCCACGCCGTACCCGACGAGCACCGGCTGGCGACCGGAGCCGGCGGGCTTCGCCGCCGCAGGCTTCTTCTCCGCGGCCGCCGAGGCCGTCGGCGCCTCCGCCTGTGTCTGCGTCTGCGCGGGCAGCTCGGCGACCGGGGTACCGGACTGGCCGGTCGCCCCGCCCGCCACGTCCACCGCGATGATCGACGTGCCCACGTCGACCGTGGTGCCCTCGGGGAAGTGCAGCTCGCGCACCACCCCGTCGTAGGGGATGGGCAGCTCGACGGCGGCCTTGGCCGTCTCCACCTCGCACACCACCTGGCCGTCCGTCACCGTGTCGCCGGGCTGGACGTACCACTTGAGGATCTCGGCCTCGGTGAGCCCCTCGCCCACGTCGGGCATCTTGAACTCGCGTACGGACGCTTCCGTCATCGTCGTCACGACCCTCTCCTCAGTACGCCAGGGCACGGTCGACGGCGTCGAGCACCCGGTCCAGGCCAGGCAGGTACTCCTCCTCCAGGCGCGCCGGCGGGTACGGGGCGTGATAGCCGCCGACCCGCAGAACGGGTGCCTCCAGGTGGTAGAAGCAGCGCTCGGTGATCCGGGCGGCGATCTCCGCGCCCGAGCCGAAGAACACCGGCGCCTCGTGGACGACGACCAGGCGGCGGGTCTTCTCGACCGACGCCTGGATCGAGTCGAAGTCCAGCGGGGACACCGAGCGCAGGTCCAGGACCTCCAGGTTCTTGCCCTCCTCGGCGGCCGCGGCGGCGACCTCCTGGCAGAGCTTCACCATCGGGCCGTAGGCGACGAGGGTCAGGTCGGTGCCCTCACGGACGACCTGGGCCTTGTGCAGCGGGCCCGGGATCGCCTCGGTGTCGACCGCGGCCTTGTCCCAGTAGCGCCGCTTGGGCTCGAAGAAGATCACCGGGTCGTCGCTCTGGATGGCCTGCTGCATCATCCAGTACGCGTCGGACGCGTTGGACGGGGAGACGATCTTCAGACCCGACACATGCGCGAAGAGGGCTTCGGGCGACTCCGAGTGGTGCTCGACCGCGCCGATCCCGCCGCCGTAGGGGATGCGGACGACGACCGGGAGCTTGACCTTGCCCAGGGAACGCGCGTGCATCTTCGCGAGCTGGGTGACGATCTGGTCGTAGGCCGGGAAGACGAAGCCGTCGAACTGGATCTCCACCACCGGGCGGTAGCCGCGCAGGGCCAGTCCGATGGCCGTGCCGACGATGCCCGACTCCGCGAGCGGGGTGTCGATGACGCGGCTCTCGCCGAAGTCCTTCTGCAGGCCGTCGGTGACCCGGAAGACGCCGCCGAGCTTGCCGACGTCCTCTCCCATGATCAGGACCTTGGGGTCCGCCTCCAGGGCGCGGCGCAGCGACTCGTTGATCGCCTTGGCCAGGGCCAGGTTCTTGGACGTCACGCTGTCCGCCATGTCAGTTTCCCCCCTCGTCCGCGAACGACGCCTGGTAGGCGGCGAACTGGGCCCGCTCCTCGTCGACGAGCGCGTGCCCGTCCGCGTACACGTTCTCGAAGATGGCGAAGTGGTCCGGGTCCGGCATGGCACGGACCGCTTCGCGCACTCGTCTGCCCAACGCCTCGCTCTCCGCGTCGAGTTCCGCGAAGAATCCCTCGTCCGTGTGGTTTGAGGCCTCGAGGTGGCGGCGAAGACGCAGGATCGGGTCCTTCGCCTCCCAGGACTCGCGCTCCTCGTCGGCCCGGTACTTCGTCGGGTCGTCGGAGGTGGTGTGGGCGCCCATGCGGTACGTGTACGCCTCGACGAGGGTGGGGCCCTCGCCGTTGCGGGCCCGCTCCAGCGCCCACCGGGTGACCGCGAGGCAGGCCAGGACGTCGTTGCCGTCGACGCGGACGCCCGGGAAGCCGTAGCCCTGCGCGCGCTGGTAGAGCGGGACGCGGGTCTGCTTCTCGGTGGGCTCGGAGATCGCCCACTGGTTGTTCTGGCAGAAGAACACGACCGGGGCGTTGTAGACCGCGGAGAAGGTGAACGATTCAGCCACGTCGCCCTGGCTGGAGGCGCCGTCGCCGAAGTAGGCGATCACCGCGCTGTCCGCGCCGTCCTTGGCGACGCCCATCGCGTAGCCCGTCGCGTGCAGCGTCTGGGAGCCGATGACGATGGTGTAGAGGTGGAAGTTGTTGCTGTTGGGGTCCCAGCCGCCGTTGTTCACGCCGCGGAACATGCCCAGCAGGTTGGTCGGGTCGACCCCGCGGCACCAGGCGACGCCGTGCTCGCGGTAGGTCGGGAAGACGTAGTCGTCGTCGCGCAGGGCCCGGCCGGAGCCGATCTGGGCGGCCTCCTGGCCGAGCAGCGAGGCCCACAGACCCAGTTCGCCCTGGCGCTGCAGGGAGGTGGCCTCGGCGTCGAAACGACGGGTGAGCACCATGTCGCGGTAGAGGCCGCGGAGGTCTTCGGGGGTGACACCGGCGACGTACTCGGCGTACTCGGCGTTCTTGCTGTTCTTGACCCGCTTGCCCTCGGGCGTCAGCAGCTGCACGAGCTCGGGCTCGGCGCTCTTCCTGGCGGCGGTGCGGGTGCGCTCGGTGCCGGTGGCGCCGGCCTTGCCTCCTGCGCTGCGTCGCGGCTTACGCGCGGCAGTGCTCTCCACGGTCACGTGTGCTCCTCCGTCGGTCCGGCCCCCGGGGTTGCCGGGTGACCTGAGGGTCCCCCCAGCCCGTTCAGAGCCTGGGGGAGGCTCACCTGTTTCCGACACCCGTGCACGGGGTGGGTGCCACTCGGCCGGAACAGGCGTGACAGGTGCCCCGGCGAGCGCCCTGCAGTCATCACGTTACCCAGTGCTCCACATTTCTGTGAAACCCCTCCTGACCTGCCTTTTTGCTTGGATTTCCAAGTAAATCGGCAAAGTCGGGAAGGTACCTGGTCACAGCCTTGCAGGAGGCCGGAGCAACGGCACGTTATCCCGGCCACCCCGGCCACGGGAAGAGTCGGTCTTCGGGCGGGTCGTCGGGCGGTGCGCCGGGGCGTACGACACGGCCGACGACCGTCGGCGACCGCCTGTGACCCCGGTTGACCTTCGATGACCTCACCTGACCTTCGGTGACTGTCTGTGACAACATCCAGCTCACAGCCTCGCATCGTGCCCTAGCATCGGGCGCGTGCCGCGCTCCTGTGTACCACCCTCAGTGCCCCACGCGCCCCCTCTGAGCGCCCTGCTCCGCCGCTACACCGCCGGCGCAGCGCTCGCCTGTGAGCCCGTCGAGGAGGGACTGCTGAACCGCGGCTACCGGCTGCACACCACCCGAGGCCGCTACTTCCTCAAGCACCACTTCGATCCGGACACCGCCGACCCCGCCTCCATCGCCCGTCAGCACCGGGCCACCGAGCGCCTGGCCGACCTCGGCGTCCCGGTCGCTCCCCCGCTGCCCGGCCACGACGGACGCACCGTCGCCGTCGTCGGCGGCCACGCCTACGCCCTCCACCCCTGGATCGACGGCCGCCACCGGCACGGCGCCCAGCTCACCCCCGGCCAGTGCGGCCGCCTGGGGGCGTTGCTGGGGGTGGTGCACGCCGGCCTGGAGCACGTGATGCCCTCAGGGGGCGCGGAACCCGTACTCCCGGCGCACGAACGGGAGCGCACCACCCCTGCCGACACCTTCGCGCTCATCGACGACCTCCTCGCGCGCGTGCGCCGGCACCGCCCCGCCGACTCCTTCGACGACCTCGCCCGCCACCGCCTCCTGGAGCGGCGCACGCTGCTGGAACGCCACGCGGACCGGCGTCCCCCGCACAGCGGCCCGGTCGGCTGGGTGCACGGGGACTTCCACCCGTTCAACCTGCTCTACCGCGGGGACGCCCCCGCCGCCATCGTCGACTGGGACCGGCTCGGCGTGCAGCCCCGCGCGGAGGAGGCCGTCCGCGCCGCCGCCATCTTCTTCGTCCGGCCCGACGGCGCCCTCGACCTGCCGAGGACGAGGGCGTACGCACGCGCGTACCGACGCGCGGCCGACGCCACTCCCTCCGAACTCGCGGCGGCCGTGCACCGCGTGTGGTGGGAGCGGCTCAACGACTTCTGGATGCTGCGCTGGCACTACGCGCGAGGCGACACCCGCGCGGACTCCCAGTTCCCGGCCTCCTCGGCCCTCGCGGTGTGGTGGACACGCGAGTACGACGCGGTGTGCGGGGCGTTCACGGACTGAGCGAACTCACCGGCGCACGGGCCCGGAAACGACCACGCGCGCGTGGAGCCCTGTCTCGGGCCCACGCGCGCGTGGAGGAGAAGCTAACTCGGGAACCTGACGGGTCGGCTCAGTTGCCGCCGCCGAGGCCGGTGCCGAGGGTGGTGGTGCCCTCCGTGCCGCCCGTCGGGTCCCCGCTCGGGTCGCTCGTCTGGGTCTCCGTGTCGGTCGGATCGTCCGACGGCTGGGTCTCCGTCTCCTCGTCCGTGGGCTCACTGCTGGCCGACTCGGAGGGGCTGGACGAGGGCGACCAGGACGGCGTGTAGGACGGCGTCCAGTTCGATCCGGAGCCCGAGCCGCTGCCGTCGTCCGTGCTCTCGTCCGTGGACGTCTCGCTCTCCTCGTCGGACGGCGACTCGCTGGGCGAGGCCGAGGCCGACGGTGAGACGGACGGCGACTTCGTGGTCTCGCTGCCGCCGCTGCCCTTCCCCTGGCCGTTCAGCGCGAGCGCGACGCCCGCGGCGATGGCGATCACCGCGAAGACGGCGAGTATCCACAGCTTGCCGCTGCCGCTGCCCTTGTTGCCGTGGCCCTCGAAGCCGCCGTCGTCACCGCCGCCGTAGCCGGCGGGCAGGATCGGCTGCGGGATCTGCGAGGTCGCGGAGCCGTCGGTGCCGTGCGGCAGCACCGTCGTGTGCGCGAAACCGCCGGGGGGCGTGCCCCGGCCGTCGTGCGCACCGACCGGGCCGGTGTTCCAGGTGCCGGTGTGGGCGCCCTGGTCGTACAGCATCTGCAGCCCGTACTGGACGAGACCGCGCATCTCCTCAGCCGTCTGGAACCGGTCGTCCGGGTCCTTGGCCAGTGAGCGCATGACGAGGCCGTCGAGCTCCGGCGGGCACTCGCCGTCCGAGGTCTGCGACGGCGGCACCGGAATGTCCTGCACATGCTGGTAGACCACCGACAGCGGCGTCTCGCCGGTGAACGGCGGCCGCAGTGCGAGGAGTTCGTACAGCAGACAGCCCGTCGCGTACAGGTCGGAGCGGTGGTCGACGGCCTTGCCGAGCGCCTGCTCCGGGGAGAGGTACTGGGGCGTGCCCATGACCATGCCGGTCTGCGTCATCGTCGTGGACGCGCCGTGCAGGGCGCGCGCGATGCCGAAGTCCATCACCTTGACAGCGCCGTTGTGCGTGATGATCACGTTCGCCGGCTTGATGTCGCGGTGCACGATGCCGTGCTGGTGCGAGTAGGCGAGCGCCTCCAGGACGCCGGAGACGATGATCAGGGCCTGCTCGGGCCCGGGCGCCTCGGCGTTGAGGAGCAGGTCGCGGATCGTGCGTCCCTCGACGATCTCCATCACGATGTACGGCACGCTCAGGCCGCCCACGAAGTCCTCGCCCGAGTCGTACACGGCGACGATCGCATGGTGGTTGAGCCCGGCCACCGACTG
Organism: Streptomyces sp. NPDC006872; assembly: GCF_040635845.1. Lineage (NCBI taxonomy): Bacteria > Bacillati > Actinomycetota > Actinomycetes > Kitasatosporales > Streptomycetaceae > Streptomyces > Streptomyces sp. NPDC006872. Next base: position 324,474 of record NZ_JBEYIL010000003.1, on the reverse strand, counting down.
GGCCTCGCGTGTGAAGCGGGCCTTGGAGGTCGGGTCCTCCGCGAGGTCGGCGCGCAGCAGTTTCACCGCGACGGTGCGCCCGAGACGTACGTCCTCGGCCGCGAACACCTCGGCCATGCCGCCTCGGCCGAGTCTGTGGGTGAGCCGATACCGGCCGTCCCCGACCAACCCGCCGTTGCCCCAGTTCTCCGGCGCATCTGACATACCGCCGCCAGTCGCCTCGGGGTCGGACGGGCCCTGAGCGCGCTGCTGTGCCATCAGTCCTCGCCGTCGTTTCTGCCCGCGGTGCGCGCGGTGTTGTTACGGTCTCCGTCGGCCACGCTACAGCCTCTGCGCAAGCCGCCGGTCCGGGGCGATCCCCGAAGCGATGCCCGGGACGGACCCGGACGCCGGTCCGAGACGGACCGGCCATGAAATCTGTACTCCGTGCCGGCGTGCAAATTCTGTGTACCGCCCGTACGGCACCTGTAACGCTTCCGCGACGCTTCTTTCTCGTAGGGTCACGGAACGGGCACCGAGCTTGACGTGTCAGTGCCCTGCGGCAGACTTGGCCGGGAATAGCACTTTCGATCAACGACAGTCAACGGCGCCTGAAGGCCTACGGGGGACGCAGAAGATGAGCCAGGACGGCGCGCAGGGCCGGTACGCGGGGCGGGCGCTGGCCGCCGGCCGCTATCAGCTGCGCGACTTGCTCGGCGAGGGCGGCATGGCCTCGGTGCACCTCGCCTACGACGCCGTGCTCGACCGTCAGGTCGCGGTGAAGACCCTGCACACCGAACTCGGCCGCGAGCAGGCCTTCCGTGAGCGCTTCCGCCGCGAGGCCCAGGCCGTGGCCAAGCTCACGCACACCAACATCGTCTCCGTCTTCGACACGGGCGAGGACGAGGTCGAGGGGCTGACGACCCCGTACATCGTCATGGAGTACATCGAGGGCCGCCCGCTCGGCTCGGTGCTCGACGAGGACGTGCGGCAGCAGGGCGCGATGCCCGCCGACAAGGCGCTGAAGATCACCGCGGACGTGCTGGCCGCACTGGAGATCAGCCACGAGATGGGCCTCGTCCACCGCGACATCAAGCCCGGCAACGTGATGATGACCAAGCGCGGCGTCGTCAAGGTGATGGACTTCGGCATCGCGCGCGCCATGCAGTCCGGCGTCACCTCGATGACACAGACCGGCATGGTCGTCGGCACCCCGCAGTACCTCTCGCCCGAACAGGCGCTGGGGCGCGGTGTGGACGCGCGGTCCGACCTGTACTCGGTCGGCATCATGCTGTTCCAACTCGTCACCGGGCGGCTGCCCTTCGAGGCGGATTCGCCGCTTGCGATCGCGTACGCGCACGTGCAGGAGGAGCCGGTGGCTCCCTCCTCGATCAACCGGGCGCTGCCGCCGGCCGTCGACGCGCTCGTCGCCCGCGCGCTGAAGAAGAACCCGAACGAGCGTTTCCCGACCGCCGTCGCCATGCGCGACGAATGCCTGCGCGTCGCCGCCTCCTTCCAGCCGGCCCCGCCGAGCATCGTCCCGGGCGCGCAGACGTCGAGCGGCGCGGGCGTCGGCTCCGCGGTGTTCCCGCCGGTCGGCCAGAGCACCCCGGCGCCGCCCCACGCGGGCGTCCAGACGCCCTACCAGCCGGCCCCGACCCCGAACCCGTACGGCACGCCCCCGACCCCGGCGCCGTCCTACGGCTATCCGCAGCAGGGCGGCTACCAGACGCCCGCTCCGGCGTACGGCCACCAGCAGGCGCCGCACACCCCGCCCGCGTACAACCTCAGCCCGCAGCCGTCGACCACGGTGTCCGCGGGCGGCGGCCGCAAGAACAGCAAGGCGGTGCTGATCGGCTCGACCGTCGTCGCCGTGGTGGCCGTCGGCGGCCTCATCTCCGCCCTCATGATGAACGGCGGCAGCGACGACGACGCCAAGGGCGGTACGACCAGCTCCTCGCCGTCGGCGACCAAGGCGGCGGACTACCGCGGGCCGGACACCTCGAAGACCATCGAGTCGACGGAGTGCTCCGAGCCGCAGGAGTCGTACAACGACCCGGACAAAATCCAGGTGCCGAACTTCAAGTTCAAGTACATCGCTTCGGTCAAGGAGTGCTTCCAGGCCGCGGGCTGGAAGATGAAGATCACGAAGGTCGACGAGAACACCTACGGCGACGGCGCGGTCATGGACCAGTTCCCCTCCGCCGGAACCGACGTCGACCCGGATGAGATGCCCGAGATCGAGCTCAAGGTGTCCTCGGGCAACCCGGCGTCCTGACGTCGGGCGCTCGGGCTCTCGGGCACTCGGGCTCTCGGGCACTCGATATTCGGACATGTATCGGACATGTAGAAGGGGCCCGGCGTTTCGGACGCCGGGCCCCTTGTGCTTGGTCGCTCCCGTGGGTTCTACAGGTACGGGCCGCCCGAACGGCCGCCCGTGCGCGGGTCGTCGGCGCCCTCGTGGCCGACGCCCGGCGGCAGCGCGCGGCGCATCTGCTCCAACTGGGCCCGCGCGGCCATCTGCTGGGCGAAGAGCGTGGTCTGGATGCCGTGGAAAAGGCCCTCCAGCCAGCCGACCAACTGGGCCTGCGCGATGCGCAGTTCCGCGTCGCTCGGAGTCGAGTCCTCGTTGAACGGCAGTGACAGCCGCTCCAGCTCCTCGACCAGCTCCGGCGCCAGGCCGTCTTCCAGTTCCTTCACCGAGCTCGCGTGGATCTCCTTCAGCCGGACCCGGCTCGCCTCGTCCAGGGGAGCCGCGCGCACCTCCTCGAGCAGCTGCTTGATCATGCTGCCGATCCGCATGACCTTCGCCGGTTGCTCGACCATCTCGGTCACCGGGATCTCACGGGAGTCCTCGTCAGCGTCGATGCCGCCGAGCGCCATGCCGTCCTGACCTACGACCAGGATCTTCTGGGCGTTCTCCGGCGACCTTTCGTTCCTCGGCATCTCCATGCCGCCATTCTCTCGCACGTCCCCACCTCATCACCCTGGTGCCCCCCTCGAAGGCTGATCCACCGTTTCCGTTCGGCGGAGTCCGGAATGCGGCGACAGTTCCCTGATGTGAGGCTTATTGCGTCTTTTCCTTGGCGACCTGGCACCGGGAGGGGGTCACGAACGTGACTCCATGGCAGCAGGTGAAGTGCGCGACACGCGTATGCGTGGGGGTGGGCGTGGTCGCGACGAGCATGGCGAGCGTGATCGCGCTGCCCTACGGGAGCGCGCGCGCCACGCCGTACGCCGCCGTGTCGACGTATGCCGCCGTGTCGGCGTCCCTCCGCCCCACACCCAGCTCCACCGCCTCCTCCCCCGAGCCCGACCGGGCCGGCAGCCGGGCGGGCGAGGGGCGGCAGCGGCCCGGACGGGTGGACGACGGGGGAGAGGACGCGGAGACGGAGGACTCGGAGGCCGAGGGCACGGGCGACGAGGACACCGCGGGTGAGGACCCGGACGAGGTGAGCGGCGACGCGGAGGCCGGCGACGGCGACCAGGTCGACGACACCGACGCGTCCGCGTCCCCCGCCGTCGCCCCCGTGGCCTCGGACGGGCCGCAGGACGCCGTGCGGCAGGCGGCCACCCAGGGTGAGCGGGCCGACGGACCCGTACTGCAGATCCTGCCGCTCGGCAGCGGGCTCGTCCTCATCGGCCTGGGCATCGCCCTGGCCCTGGCCGCACTGCGCCTGCGCCGCTCCTAGAGCCTGTCCCAGGGCCTGTGCTACGCCGTGAGCAGGACCTTGCCGACATGACCGCTCTCCTCGACGACCCGATGGGCGGCGGCCGCATCGCTCATCGGGAGTTCGCGGTCGACGACCGGCCGTACCCGACCCGCGGCGATCAGGGGCCATACATGCTCGCGGACGGCCGCCACGATGGCCGCCTTCTCCTCCAGGGGGCGGGCCCGCAGCGAGGTCGCGCTGATGGCGGCACGCTTGGCGAGGAGCGCGGCGATGTTCAGCTCGGCCTTGATGCCGCCCTGCATGCCGATGATCGCGAGCCGGCCGTTGACGGCGAGGGCCTGGACATTGCGATCCAGGTACTTCGCGCCCATGTTGTCGAGGATGACGTCGGCGCCGGCGCCGCCCGTGGCCTGCCGCACCTCGGCGACGAAGTCCTGCTCCCGGTAGTTGATCAGGATGTCCGCGCCCAGCTCGGCGCACCGGTCCAGCTTCTCCTTGGTGCCCGCGGTGACGGCGACCCGCGCGCCGGCTGCCTTGGCCAGCTGGATCGCCATGGTGCCGATGCCGCTGGAGCCGCCGTGCACCAGCAGCGTCTCACCGGGACGAAGGTGGGCGATCATGAAGACGTTCGACCAGACCGTGCTGGTCACCTCGGGGAGCGCGGCGGCCCGCGTCAGGTCGACGCCCTCGGGCACGGGCAGCAGCTGACCGACCGGGACGGCGACCTTCTCGGCGTACCCGCCGCCCGCGAGCAGCGCGCACACCTCGTCGCCGACACTCCAGCCGGAGACGCCGGGGCCGATCTCGGCGATCCGGCCGGAGCACTCCAGACCGGGGTAGCGGGAGGCGCCGGGCGGCGGGTCGTAGAAGCCCTGCCGCTGCAGGATGTCCGCGCGGTTCACGGCCCCGGCCACCACCTCGACCAGGACCTCGCCCTCGCCGAACACGGGATCGGGGACCTCGTCCCACACCAGCGCCTCGGGACCACCAGGTTCGGGAATCGTGATCGCATGCATGAGGGGGACGCTACTCCTCGTCGCACCGCCGCCGGCTGCGGGCCCGCGCCGAAAAAAGGGTGCGATCACCGATGAGTTCCGGCCAGGGTAAAGGTCTCCCCATGCGTAACCCACGTGCGCGGAAGGACACCCCACCATGAGCCAGCACACGTCCGGCCTGGCCATCGAGACCGCGGGACTGGTGAAGACGTTCGGTGAGACCCGGGCCGTCGACGGCGTCGACCTCGCCGTCCCGGCCGGCACGGTCTACGGCGTCCTCGGCCCCAACGGCGCCGGCAAGACGACGACCGTGAAAATGCTCGCCACCCTGCTGCGGCCCGACGCGGGCGAGGCACACGTCTTCGGCCACGACGTCGTACGGGAGGCCGACGAGGTACGCGGCCGCGTCAGCCTCACCGGCCAGTACGCCTCCGTGGACGAGGACCTCACCGGCACCGAGAACCTGGTCCTGCTGGGCCGTCTCCTCGGCCACGGCAAGAAGGCCGCGCGGGTGCGTTCCGGGCAGCTGCTGGAGGCCTTCGGACTGACCGAGGCCGGTGGGAAACAGGTCAAGCACTACTCGGGCGGCATGCGGCGCCGTATCGACATCGCCGCGTCCATCCTGAACACCCCCGACCTGCTCTTCCTCGACGAGCCGACGACCGGGCTCGACCCGCGCAGCCGCAACCAGGTGTGGGACATCGTGCGCGCGGTCGTCGCCCAGGGCACCACCGTGCTGCTGACCACGCAGTATCTGGACGAGGCCGACCAGCTGGCGTCCCGGATCGCCGTCATCGACCGCGGTCGGGTGATCGCCGAGGGCACGAAGGGCGAGCTGAAGGCGTCCGTCGGCGCCGGCTCCGTCCATCTGCGGCTGCGGGACGCGGAGCAGCGGCCCGCGGCGGCCGAGGTGCTGCGGCGGACCCTGGACGCGACCGTGCAGCTGGAGCCCGACCCGGTCGCCCTCACGGCCCGCGTCGGTACGGCGACCAGTGGCATCGCCGCCGAGCAGGCCGCCCGGGCGCTCGGCGAGCTGGCCCGCTCCGGAGTCACCGTGGACAACTTCTCGCTGGGGCAGCCCAGCCTGGACGAGGTGTTCCTCGCCCTCACCGGACACGACACGCATCGCCCGAAGGACGAGGTGGCGGCATGAGCACCACGACGACCACGGAAGCACAGGACCTGGCCCCCGTTCGCACCGAGTCGCTCGCCGCGCTGCTGGTCGCCGGGGAGCGACCGCCGCGCCCGAGCGCGTGGTCGGCCTCCCTCACCTTCGGCTGGCGGGCGATCCTCAAGATCAAGCACGTGCCGGAGCAGCTCTTCGACGTGACCGCGTTCCCGATCATGATGGTGCTGATGTACACGTACCTGTTCGGGGGCGCCCTGGCCGGGTCCCCGGAGGAGTACATCCAGTTCCTGCTGCCGGGCATCCTGGTGATGTCGGTCGTGATGATCACGATGTACACGGGTGTCTCGGTGAACACCGATATCGAGAAGGGCGTCTTCGACCGCTTCCGGTCGCTGCCGATCTGGCGGCCCTCGACGATGGTCGGCTATCTGCTCGGCGACGCCCTGCGCTACACGATCGCGTCCGTCGTGATGCTCACCGTGGGCATGCTGCTCGGCTACCGCCCGGACGGCGGGTTCGCGGGCGTCGTCGCCGGGATCGCCCTGCTGGTCGTCTTCTCGTTCGCGTTCTCGTGGATCTGGACGATGTTCGGGCTGCTGCTGCGCACCGAGAAGTCGGTGATGGGCGTCAGCATGATGGTGATCTTCCCGCTCACCTTCCTGTCCAACGTGTTCGTCGACCCCAGCACCATGCCGGGCTGGTTGCAGGCCTTCGTCAACAACAGCCCGGTGACCCATCTGTCGTCGGCGGTGCGGGGGTTGATGGCCGGCGACTGGCCGGGCGTCGAGGTCGCCTGGTCGCTGGGCTGGTCGGCACTGTTCGTCCTGGTCTTCGGGCCGGTGACGATGCGGCTCTACAACCGCAAGTAGCGGGTGGGGGCGTTCAGGCCGGCGGAAGGGGCGGGACACCGGGCATGCCGGGCGCCCCGAGGGTGGGTCGTGCGCTGGGCGGGCCCACCCGCACGATGGTGACCAGCCGGTCCGTCGCCTCCAGCACGCCGATCGCCGGGTCGTCGTAGGCGAGGACGCGGTGCCCTCGGACGACGCTCACCACCAGGTCGGTCGTCTCGCGCGGGCCACGGCCCGTCTCGGCCTTGGTGACGGGCCGTTCGACGAGGTCCAGCCCATCGCCCTGCTGGATGAGGTCCTCCATGACCTTGCCCGCCGCCGGGCTGAGCACGGACAGGCCCAGGAGCCGGCCGGCCGCACCGGCGCTGGTGATGACCTCGTCGGCGCCGGACTGCTTGAGCAGCGGCGCGTTCTCCTCCTCGCGGACCGCCGCCACGATCTTCGCCCGGGGGTTGAGCTGGCGGGCCGTCAGCGCCACCAGGACGGCCGTGTCGTCGCGTTCGGTCGCGATGACGATGCGCCCCGCCCGCTGCACCTCGGCCCGGCGCAGCACATCACTGCGCGTCGCGTCCCCGACCACGCCCTCGTAGCCCTCGGCCGTCGCCGCGTCGACGACCTTCGCACTCGGGTCGATCACCACGACCTGCTCCTTGCGCAGGCCCGAGGTGCAGGCGGTCCGGATCGCGGACCGCCCCTTCGTGCCGAAGCCGACGACGACAGTGTGGTCACGCAAGGGGACCTCCAGGATCATGGACAGTTGGGGACTCATGGAGACGTGTTGCTTCATGACGGGCACCGACCCGCCGGGAACCATGGTGCCCGCCGATCGAATGACCACCACAGGGGGCACACGATGAAGGACCAGGAACGACACCCCGCCGGTCCGGCCCGGCTCTCCCTCTTCAGGTCCCTCTGGTACCGCTCGCGCACCGAGGCCCGGGACGACGCCGAGGCGGGCCGCTCCATCACGATGCCCATGCACATCAGTGTGCCCCCGCTCCAGCAGGTGCTGCGGCGCCTCGCCATGGGCCTACTGGTGCTGGCCGCCACCACCCTGATCGTCTACGCCGACCACGACGGGTACAACGACAACTCGGACGGCTCGGTCGGCCTCCTCGATGCCGCCTACTACGCCACCGTCACCCTCTCCACCACCGGCTACGGCGACATCACCCCGGTCAGCGACATGGCCCGGCTCGTCAACATCCTGGTCATCACACCGCTGCGCGTGCTGTTCCTGATCATCCTGGTCGGCACCACCCTGGAGGTACTCACCGAGCGCACCCGCCAGCAGGTCCGCATCCACCGCTGGCGGGCCCGCACCAGTGACCACATCGTGGTCGTCGGATACGGCACGAAGGGCCGGCACGCCGTGCAGACCCTCATCGGGCAGGGCATCCCCAAGGACCGGATCGTGATCGTGGACGCACAGCGGAAGTCCGCGAACATGGCCGGCGACGACGGGCTGGTCGCGGTGACCGGGGACGCCACCCGCTCGGAGACGCTCCTCAAGGCCGAGGTCCAGAACGCCTCCCGGGTGATCGTCGCCCCGCAACGCGACGACACGGCAGCCCTGGTCACCCTCACCGCCCGCCAGCTGAACCGGCGCGCCACGATCGTGACCGCCGCCCGGGAGGACGAGAACGTGCCGCTGCTCAAGCAGAGCGGCGCGGACACCGTGATCACCAGCTCCAGCTCCGCCGGCCGACTGCTCGGCGTCTCGATGGTCAGCCCGACCGTGGCCAGGACCCTGGAGGACCTGATGACCCTCGGCAGCGGCCTGGACCTCATCGAGCGCCCGATCACCAAGGCGGAGGCAGGAAAGGCACCACGGACCTGCGCGGACCTGGTCGTCGCCGTGGTCCGGGGCAAGGAACTGCTGGACTACGCCGATCCCCGGCTCACCAGTCTGCGGCCGGGAGACCACGTCATCACGGTCAGCCGGGCCGTTCCGCCCGCCGACCACGCATGACGATGTTTCACGTGAAACAGCGCCTGGCTCAAGGGGTGTCGAGCGCCCGATTCGGGGGGTGTTTCACGTGAAACACGGCGCATGTTTCACGTGAAACATGCGCCGATCCCGGCGGTCGCCCATGGCAGGTCGAGGAGCTCGGCCTCCTGACCCGCTCGCGCGCCGCCCGGTGGGACGACGGCGAGGGCGTCGGCGGCCGCGATGCCCCGCAGCATGGCCGGCCCGTTGTAGTGCAGCGGCCCGGCATGATCGCCCCGCAGGACGACCGGGATGAGCCGCGTGTCGTAGGGGTGCCCGTGCACCGTCTCCCTCAGCGGCAGCGCATACGACTCCGGGGCCAACCGGGCGGCGAGCGTGCGCAACAGGGGCTCGGCGAGGGTGAGCAGGCCGGAGACGGCCGCCAGCGGATTGCCGGGCAGGCCCACGAGGTGCTGATCGTCCTTGATGCGGGCCAGCAGCATGGGGTGCCCGGGACGCACCTTGACGCCGTCGACGAGGAGTTCGGCGCCGATACGGCGCAGTGTGGGGTGGACGTGGTCGACAGGGCCGGAGGCGGTGCCCCCGGTGGTGACGATCAGGTCGGCACCGGATGAGGTGATGGCCTTGTGCAGGACCTTCGCGTCGTCACGAAGCCTGCGGACGGCGGTGACCTCGGCGCCCAGCGCCCGCAGCCACGGGGGCAGCATCGGGCCGAGCGCGTCCCGGATGAGGCCGTCGTGCGGGCGGCCCTCCGTGAGCAGTTCGTCGCCCAGGACCAGCACCTCGACCCGGGGCCGGGGAACGACGGCCAGCGTGTCGTACCCGGCGGCCGCGGCAAGGCCGAGGACGGCCGGGGTCACCACGGCTCCGGCGAGCAGCAACTGGTCGCCGGAGCGGCACTCCTGACCCCGCGGGCGGATGTCCTGGCCGTGCTGCATCTCGCGGGTCGGGTGCAGTCGGTCATTGTCGTCGGTGCGGCCGTGCTCGCTGCGCAGCACCGCGGTGGTGTCCGGGGGGATCCGGGCGCCGGTGGCGATCCGGACGGCCTCGCCGTCGGCGAGCGGTGCGTGCGCCGCGCTCCCGGCCAGCACGCCCTCGTCCCGCACGTGCCAGGGGCCGGGGCCTGCGACCGCCCAGCCGTCCATCGCGGAGGTGTCGAAGGAGGGCAGGTCGGTGAGAGCGGCCAGCGGGGCGGCCAGGACGAGGCCGAGGGCGTCGTCGAGAGTGACGGAGACGGGGGCGCGGCGGGCGGCGGCGGACCGTGCGGCGCGGGCGGCGATCCTCCGCGCCTCTGGCCAGGGAGTGGCCTGGTGGCGGTGCTCTTCGGAGGCGGCCCGGTGCCCGGCCTGCGGGGCGGGGGAGGACTGCGTGCCGTTGCCGTCGCACTGCGCGGGGCCGTTGCCGTCCTTCACGAGAGCGAGCGCCTCCTCGACGTCGAGGTCCTCGGCATCGAGGCCCTGCCGGGTGCCGCGGGGCGTCATCCGGCGTCCGGACCGGAGCCGCCGGCCTTGTCCTGCTCGGCCTCCTCCGCCCAGCGCAGCGCCAGCGCGGCGGCCTTGCGGGCGGCCTCGGCGACGGCCTCCGGGCCGCCCTGGGCCCGGGCGGCCGCGTAGCCCACCAGGAAGGTGGTCAGCGGGGCCGCGGGCCGGGCCACCCCGTGGGCGGCGTCGCGGGCGAGGTCGAGGAGAAGGCCGGTGTCGACATCGAGGTCGATGCCCAGCTCGTCCTTGACTGCGGAAATCCATTCATCCAACACGTGGCCATGCTCCCTGATACGTGCCCTGGCGGTGGCGATGTCGTCCCAGGTGTCGCAGTCGAAGGACCCGACCGGGTCGGGGACGCGGGTGAGATCGAGCCCGGCGGTCAGCCGGCGCAGGGGCAGCCCGCCGAGGCCGCCCTGGTCCGCGGTGAGCGCCGCCAGTTCGCGGCGCAGGGCGGCGGTACGGTACGCGGCGACGAGCGGCTGGTCACGGCCGTCCGCGTCGGTGAGCAGCGCGCCCTCGGCCGCGTCGGCGCGCAGGGTGGTCAGCAGCCGCCGTACCGTGCCCGCCGCGAGGAACGGCAGGTCGGCGGAGAGGACGAGGACGTCCTCCGCGGTGGTGTGGCGCAGCCCCGCCTCGAGCGCGGCGACGGGGCCCGCACCGGGCGGGTCCTCACGCGCCCAGCGCACGGAGCGGGCGGTGCGGCGGGGGTCGGCGACGACGACCGTGGTCCGCGCGTCGGCGCAGGCGCCCAGCACCCGGTCCAGCAGCGCGCGCCCGCCCACCCGCACGCCCGGCTTGTCGGCGCCGCCGAGCCGACGGGCACCGCCACCGGCGAGCACGACGGCGTCGTATGCGGCGCCATGGACGGCGTCATCGGCGGCGTCGTGTTCGACGGACTCGGCGGGCTCGTTCGAGGTCACCCCCCGAGTATGCGGTCCGTCCCGGGGATGCGTGCCCCCTGGATCACGGGGAACGCGACAGCCCGCCCGCGTTCACAGCGTGCGCAGCAGCACCGCCGGCTGCTCCACGCAGTCCGCGACGTAGCGCAGGAAGCCTCCCGCCGTGCCGCCGTCGCACACCCGGTGGTCGAAGGTCAGCGAGAGCTGGACGACCTGGCGCACGGCAAGCTCGCCCTCGTGCACCCACGGCTTGGGGACGATGCGGCCGACGCCGAGCATGGCCGCCTCGGGGTGGTTGATGATCGGCGTGGAGCCGTCGACGCCGAACACGCCGTAGTTGTTCAGCGTGAAGGTGCCGCCGGTCAACTCCCCCGGGGTGAGGCGTCCTTCGCGGCCGGCCTCGGTGAGCCGCGCGAGCTCGGCGGTGAGCCCCTCCGCGTCCCGGGCGTGCGCGTCCCGGACGACGGGCACGACGAGTCCCCGCGCGGTCTGCGCGGCGAAGCCGAGGTGGACATGGTCGAACTGGACGACCTCCCGGGCCGCCATGTCGACGCTCGAGTTGAGCTCCGGGAAGCGGGCGAGGGCCGCGGTGCAGATACGGGCCAGCAGCGCGAGGAGGGAGATCTTCGGCCCGCCCGTCGCGTTCATGGCGGCCCGGGCACGCATCAGCTCCGTCGCGTCGGCGTCCACCCAGCAGGTCGCGTCCGGAATCTCGTGCCGGCTGCGGGAGAGCTTGTCGGCGACGACACCGCGGACGCCCTTGAGGGGGATCCGGCGGCCGCCGGAGAGCGCGGAGGAGGAGACGGGCTGTCTCGGTTGCGCGTGCTGGACGGGCGGGGCGGGCTGGGCCGGCTGGGCGACACGGCTGTCCGCAGTGCCCGCGCGCAGCGCGTTCTCGACGTCCGCGCGCAGGATCAGCCCGTCGCGGCCGGTGCCCGTGAGCTCCCGAAGGTCCAGGCCGTTCTCGCGGGCGAGGCGACGGACGAGCGGGGAGATCACCGGGACGGGCCCGTCGGCGACCACCGAAGCCGCCGCCGCCGCTGCCGTCGCCGTCGAAGCCGCCCGAGCCGACGGTGCCGCCGGCCGCTGCACCCGGCGCCTGCGCGCGGGGGCCTCCGCCGTGCCGTATCCGACCAGCACATTGCCCGAGCCGGAGCCCGAGCCCTCGGTCGGGCGGGCGGGCCCGGCCGGGCCGAGCGCTTCGCCGGAGGCAGGCGCGCCGACCGCGACCGTGATCAGCGGGGCACCCACGGGCAGTTCCGTGGTCTCCTCGCCGAAGCGGGCGGTGACCACGCCGCCGTAGGGGCAGGGCACCTCGACCATCGCCTTGGCCGTCTCGACCTCGACGACCGGCTGATCCACGGCGACGACATCGCCGACCTGGACCAGCCAGCGCACGATCGTCGCCTCGGTGAGCCCCTCGCCGAGGTCGGGCAGTCTGAACTCCAGCACCTGTGCCATCAGTTGTCGGCCTCCCACTGCAACCGTGCCACCGCGTCCAGGATCCGGTCGACGCCGGGCAGGTGGTGGCGCTCCAGCATCGGCGGCGGGTACGGGAGGTCGAACCCGGCGACGCGCAGCACCGGCGCTTCCAGGTGGTGGAAGCAGCGCTCCGTGACGCGGGCCGCGATCTCTCCGCCCGGGCCGCCGAAGGAACCCGACTCATGGACGACGACCGCCCGGCCGGTCCGCCGTACCGAGGCGCAGACCGTGTCGTCGTCGAACGGCACCAGGGAGCGCAGGTCGACGACTTCGAGATCCCAGCCCTCGGCGCTCGCCGCCTCGGCGGCTTCGAGGCAGACCGGCACCGACGGCCCGTACGTGATCAGTGTGGCGCTCCGCCCCGAGCGCCGCACCACCGCACGGCCTATCGGTTCAACGGTCCCCGGGTCCTCGGGGTTCCAGGAGTCCTTGGACCAGTACAGCCGCTTGGGTTCGAGGAAGACTACGGGGTCGTCGGAGGCGATGGCGGCACGCAGCAGGCCGTAGGCGTCGGCGACCGTGGCGGGCGCGACGACATGGAGGCCCGGGGTCGCCATGTAGTAGGCCTCGGACGAGTCGCTGTGGTGCTCGACGCCGCCGATGCCGCCGCCATAGGGCACGCGAACGGTGATCGGCAACGGCATCCGGCCGCGAGTGCGGTTGCGCATACGGGCGACATGGCTGATGAGCTGCTCGAACGCCGGGTAGGCGAAGGCGTCGAACTGCATCTCGACGACCGGGCGCAGGCCGTACATCGCCATGCCCACGGCGGTGCCGAGGATGCCGGCCTCGGCGAGCGGGGTGTCCGTGCAGCGGGCCTCGCCGAACTCCTTGGCCAGGCCGTCGGTGACGCGGAAGACGCCGCCGAGGGTGCCGACGTCCTCGCCCAGGACGTGCACAGAGGGGTCGGCGGCCATCGCGTCCCGCAGCGCCCGCGTGAGGGCCTGCGCCATGGTGGCGGGCTTGAGGGCGACGGTCGTCATCGGTGCGCGCCTTCCTGTTCCGCCTCGAGCTCCGCGCGCAGCAGCGCCCGCTGCTCCCGCAGTTGGGAGGTGGGTTCGGCGTACACGTGGGAGAACAGGTCCATGGGGTCGAGGACGGGGTCCTGGTTCATCCGGGCACGCAGGTCCGCGGCCATCGCCTCGGCGGCGTCCCGCGCGGATCTCTTCACGTCCTCGTCGAGCAGTCCGCGCGCGGTCAGTTCGCGCTCCAGCAGCTCGATCGGGTCGTGCTCGCGCCAGGTCTCGACCTCGGCGTCGCCGCGGTAGCGGGTGGCGTCGTCGGCGTTGGTGTGCGCCTCGATGCGGTAGGTGACCGCCTCGACGAGCGTGGGGCCGCCGCCCTCGCGCGCGCGGCGCACGGCGTCGGCCAGCACCTCGTGCACGGCGGCCGCGTCGTTGCCGTCGACCAGGCGGCCCGGCATGCCGTACCCGACGGCCTTGTGGGCCAGCGAGGGGGCGGCGGTCTGCTTGGCGAGCGGGACGGAGATCGCGAAGCCGTTGTTCTGCACGAAGAAGACGACCGGAGCCTGCCAGACGGCGGCGAAGTTCAGCGCCTCGTGGAAGTCGCCCTCGCTGGTGCCGCCGTCGCCGACCATGGCGAGCGCGACCACGTCGTCGCCCTTGAGGCGGGCGGCGTGCGCAAGGCCGACGGCATGCGGGAGCTGGGTGGCGAGCGGGGTGCACAGGGGCGCGACCCGGTGCTCGTAGGGGTCGTAGCCGGTGTGCCAGTCGCCGCGCAGCAGGGTGAGGGCCTCGACGGGGTCCACGCCGCGTGCGACGACGGCGAGGGTGTCGCGGTAACTGGGGAAGAGCCAGTCCCGCTCCTCCAGGGCGAGCGCGGCGGCGATCTCGCAGGCCTCCTGGCCGGTGCTGGAGGGGTAGACGGCGAGTCTGCCCTGCTTGGTGAGGGCGGTGGCCTGGACGTTGTAGCGGCGGCCGCGCACCAGCTGTGCGTAGAGCCGGCGCAGCAGCTCCGGGTCGGCCTGTGCGGCCGCGTCGGTGCCGAGGACGCGGTACGGCTCCGCGTCGGGCAGCAGCGGCGCGGGGTCGGTACGGGGCTGCCAGGCGGGCGGCGGCGTGGGGCGGTACGTGCCCCGCTGCTCCATGACCGTCATGACGGCACCTCCTCGTGGGAGCGGCTACGGGAGACGCGTCGGTTGTGACCCGTCTCACCTACCGATTGTTCGGTCGTCGGCACATTTTGGCTACAGGCCCCCTCAGGCTGTGGACAAACGGTTCTCCACAGCCTGAGATGGACGCAGTACGTCCATGACAGGAAGGTGGGGGGACATGGCACCTGAACAAATGGCCGAAGGGCCGGAGCACGGTGCCACGCTTCCCGAGACCAGCCCGCAGCCGAGCGGCCCGCAGCCGACCACGCCACAGCCGAGCGGCCCGCAGCGGCCGGGCGGTCCGGCGCAACCGGGCGGCGTGCCCCAGCCGCACAGTGCCCCGCTGTCGCCGCCGCGCCCGCTGGACGCCATCGATCAGGACATTCTGCAGATGCTCCAGGCGGACGGCCGCGCCTCGATACGGTCGGTCGCCGAACGGGTCCACGTCTCGCGCGCAAACGCTTACGCGCGGATCAACCGGCTGATCGAGGACGGCGTCATCCGCGGCTTCGGCGCCCGGGTCGACCACGAGCGCGCGGGCCAGGGCACGAGTGCCTACATCACGCTGAAGATCGTCCAGAACTCCTGGCGGACGGTGCGCGAGCAGCTCACGCAGCTGCCCGGCGCCTCCCACATCGCCCTCGTCGGGGGCGATTTCGACGTCCTGCTCCTGGTGCACACGCCCGACAACAGAGCGCTGCGCGAGGTCGTGCTGACCCGCCTCCAGGCGATCCCGGAGGTGCTCAGCACGCGCACGCTGCTGGTGTTCGAGGAGGAGGACCTGGAACCGCAGGGCTGAGCCCCGGGCTGAGCCCCCGAGCCCTAGGGGGCCGCTCGGGGAGCCGTTCGCAGCCCCTCGAAGACCAGCCGTACCACCGCGTCGGCCACCTCGATCTCGACCATGCCCCGGCCACCGGGCCGGTACCACTCGACGATCGAGTTGATCATCCCGAAGACCAGTCGCGTCGCGAGTCGCACCTCCACGTCGCCGCGTACCTCCCCGTCGGCGGCGGCCGCCTGCAGCAGCTCGGCGACCCGGTGGTCGAAGTCGCGGCGGCGCTCCAGCGCCCACCGCTCCGTGTCGGTGTTGCCGCGCACGCGCAGCAGCAGGGTGACGTAGGGCAGTTCGCCGATGAGCACCTCGACCATGCGCCGCACGACGTACTCCAGGCGCTGCGAGGCGTGCCCCACGCGCGCGTGCTCCTCGTCGAGGATCCCGAAGAGGCCGTCCAGGGCCCGGCTGACGGCCCGCCGCAGCAGTTCCTCCTTGCCGGCGACATGGTGGTAGATCGACGACTTGGAGATGCCTGCGGCCTTGGAGAGGTGCTCCATGGAGGTGCCGTCGTAGCCGCGCTCGTTGAAGACCTGCACGGCGACCGAGAGCAGGGTCTCCGGCGTGTAGGTGTCGCGCTTGGCGGTGGTCACGAGGCGCCCTCCCGCTTCTCGGTGGCATAGGAGTGCCGGTAGAGCGCGAGGGACGGCGCGTAGCGGCCGGAGGGGTCGCGGTCGTGCAGGTCGTCCAGGAGGGCGCAGGCCCAGGTGCGCCCGAGCCTGCGGCTCCACTCGAAGGGGCCCAGGGGGTAGTTCACGCCCAGGCGCATCGCGGTGTCGACGTCCTCCTCGGTGGCGACGCCCTTGGCCACGGCGTCGTGCGCGAGGTCGACGATCCGCGCGACCGTACGGGCGACGATCATGCCGGGCATGTCGCCGATGACGCTGACGTCCTTGCCGAGCGCCTGGAACAGGCCGATCGCCTCGGACATCGTCTGGGTGGAGGTGTCCTGGGAGGCGGACAGGGCGATGCGGGTGGCCTTGCGGTAGTCGAGGGCGAGGTCGAAGTAGACGACGTCCCGGAACTCCACGGAGGTCTGGCCGTCGGCCAGGGCGAGCTGCCCGCCGCCGGGCAGCACCAGGCGGGTGCCGTGGTCCTCTTCCTCCTCGCGGACCTGTACGCCCGCCTCACGGATCAGCGCGAGCAGCTCCGACGCGGGGCCCAGGTTGCCCTCGGCGACGACGTACGCGGGCGGCTGGGCCGGTTCCGCGGTGTGCGGCTCGGCCGGCTCGGCGTCCTCCCGGTAGTCGTACCAGCCCTGGCCGGACTTGCGGCCGAGGCGGCCCGACTCGACCAGGCGGCGCTGAGCGAGCGAGGGCGTGAACCGCACGTCCTGGAAGAAGGACCGCCACACGGAGTGCGTGACCGACTCGTTGACGTCCTGCCCGATCAGGTCGGTCAGCTCGAAGGCGCCCATCCGGAAGCCGCCCGACTCGCGCAGGATCGCGTCGATGGTGGCCGGGTCGGCGCCCTGTGCCTCGTAGACGGCGAACGCCTCGGCGTAGAAGGGCCGCGCGATGCGGTTGACGATGAAGCCGGGGGTGTCGGCGCAGGCGACCGGCGTCTTCCCCCAGGAGCGGGCGGTCTCGTACGCGCGCGTGGCCGAGGTGACGTCGGTGGCGTACCCGGAGACGACCTCCACCAGCGGCAGCAGTGGCGCCGGGTTGAAGAAGTGCAGGCCGACGAAGCGGCCCGGGTTGCGCAGGGCGCCCGCGACGGCGGTCACCGACAGGGACGAGGTGTTGGTGGCGAGCAGACAGTCCTCGCCGACCACGTCCTCCAGCTGCCGGAACAGCTCCTGCTTGGCCGCCAGGTCCTCGACGACGGCCTCGACGACCAGGGAGCAGTCCGCGAGGTCGGCGAGGCTCTCCGCGGCCTTCAGGCGGGCCCGGGCCTCGTCCCGGTCGGTGGCGGCGAGACGGTCCTTGTCGACGAGCCGGTCGAGCCGGGCGCCGATCGCGGCGGCCGCCTCACGGGCGCGACCGGGGACGGCGTCGTACAGCCGCACGGGGTGGCCCGCTACCAGCGCGACCTGGGCGATGCCCTGGCCCATGGTGCCGGTGCCGACGACGGCCACGGGGCTGCTGAGGTCGTTTGCTGTCATGTGCGCGATCCTCCCGCACGGGGTTTTCCACAGATGCGGCAGGCCCCCTTGTCCCGACCGATCGTTCGGTTACTCTAACTCTGACTGGTGGTGCCTGCCCAGGTTTCCACCAGGTCATGGGCTCGAAGAAGAGTTCTCACGACGAGGAGTTGGTCCCGCATGGCCGCCGAACTGTCCGTGCCCGCCCTGATCGCCCAGCACCGGCCCACCCTCGACCAGGCCCTGGAAGCGATCCGCACCCGCGCGTACTGGTCCCCGCACCCGGAACACCCCAAGGCCTACGGGGAGAACGGCAGCCTGGACGCGGCGGCGGGCAAGGCCGCCTTCGACGCCGTCCTGAACACCCGGCTCGACCTCGGCCAGCCCGGCACCGACGACTGGGTGGGCGGCGAGGTCTCGCCGTACGGCGTCGAGCTGGGCGTCACGTACCCGCACGCGGACGTGGACACCCTGCTGCCCGCGATGGCGGCCGGACAGCGCGCCTGGCGGGAGGCGGGCGCGGAGACCCGCGCGGTGGTCTGTGTGGAGATCCTCAAGCGGATCAGCGACCGGACGCACGAGTTCGCGCACGCGGTCATGCACACCTCCGGCCAGGCCTTCATGATGGCGTTCCAGGCGGGCGGCCCGCACGCGCAGGACCGCGGCCTGGAGGCGGTGACGTACGCGTACGCGGAGCAGGTCCGCACGCCCGGCACGGCGGAGTGGACCAAGCCCCAGGGCAAGCGCGACCCGCTCGCGCTGACCAAGAGCTTCACCCCGGTCCCGCGCGGCACCGCCCTGCTCATCGGCTGCAACACCTTCCCCACGTGGAACGGCTACCCGGGCCTGTTCGCCTCCCTCGCCACCGGCAACGCGGTCCTGGTCAAGCCCCACCCGCGCGCGGTGCTGCCGCTCGCGCTGACCGTGGGGGTCGCGCGCGAGGTGCTCGCCGCGGCCGGCTTCGACCCGAACCTGGTCGCGCTGGCCGCCGAGCGTCCCGGCGAGGGCATCGCCAAGACGCTGGCCACCCGCCCCGAGATCAGGATCGTCGACTACACCGGGTCGACCGCCTTCGGCGACTGGCTGGAGGCCAACGCCCGCCAGGCGCAGGTCTACACCGAGAAGGCCGGCGTCAACACGGTGATCGTGGACTCCACCGCGAACTACAAGGGCATGCTCGCCAACCTGGCGTTCTCGCTGTCCCTGTACAGCGGCCAGATGTGCACCACCCCGCAGAACCTGCTGATCCCCCGCGCGGGCATCCGCACCGACGAGGGCCTGAAGAGCTTCGACGAGGTCGTCGCCGACCTGGCCCGCTCGGTCGACGGCCTCCTCGGCGACGACACGCGCGCGAACGCGCTGCTCGGCGCGATCGTCAACCCGGACGTCAAGGCCCGTCTGGAGGCCGCGGCAGGCCTCGGCGAGGTCGCCCTCGCCTCCCGCGAGGTGAGCAACCCGGAGTTCCCGGACGCGATCGTGCGCACCCCCGTCATCGTCAAGCTGGACGGCGCCAAGCCGGACGACGAGGCCGCCTACATGAGCGAGTGCTTCGGCCCGGTCTCCTTCGCCGTCGCGGTCGACTCGGCGGCCGACGCGGTCGCCCTGCTGCGGCGCACGGTGCGCGAGAAGGGCGCGATGACGGTCGGCGCGTACACCACCGACGAGGAGGTCGAGCGGGCGATCGAGGAGGTCTGTCTGGAGGAGGCCGCCCAGCTGTCCCTCAACCTCACCGGCGGGGTCTACGTCAACCAGACGGCCGCGTTCTCCGACTTCCACGGCTCGGGCGGC
Organism: Streptomyces sp. NPDC006872; assembly: GCF_040635845.1. Classification (NCBI taxonomy): domain Bacteria; kingdom Bacillati; phylum Actinomycetota; class Actinomycetes; order Kitasatosporales; family Streptomycetaceae; genus Streptomyces; species Streptomyces sp. NPDC006872. Next base: position 305,217 of record NZ_JBEYIL010000003.1, on the reverse strand, counting down.
AACCCGGCGGCCAACGCGGCCCTCACGGACGGCGCATTCGTCGCGAACCGCTTCCGGGTGGTGGAGGTCCGCCGGGAGGCGTAGGCGCTACGCGGGTGCGCCCCCGGTGGCGCTCCAGTGGTACAGCGTCATGGCCACACTGGTCGCGAGGTTGTAGCTGGAGACCTGGGGGCGCATCGGCAGGGCGAGAAGATGGTCGGCACGCGCGCGCAGCTCCGCGGAGAGCCCGCTGCGCTCCGAGCCGAACGCGAGGAGGGCGTCGTCCGGGAGCTTGACGCCCCGGATGTCGTCGCCCTCCGGGTCGAGGGCGAACACCGGGCCGGCCGGCAGCTCGTCGACCGTCAGCCGCTCCACGGCGGTCGCGAAGTGCAGCCCCGCCCCGCCGCGCACGACGGTCGGATGCCAGGGGTCGAGCGTGCCGGTGGTGACCACCCCGGTCGCCCCGAAACCCGCCGCCAGCCGGATCACCGCCCCCGCGTTGCCCAGGTTGCGCGGATCGTCGAGGACGACGACGGGAGTGGCGCGGGGCATGTGCCCGAGCCGCTCCAGGTTGGCCGCGCGGGAGGGCCGCACCGCCAGGGCGGCGACGCCGGTGGGATGCGGGCGCGGCACCAGGGACGCGTACGTCGCCTCCGGGACCTCCGTCAGAAGCCGGTCCAGCGACTCGCGTACGTCGGGGGCGAGTTCGTCGGCGAGGGCGAGCGTCGCCCGCCGGTCGACTGCGACCGCGACCAGGACCTCGGCCCCGAAGCGTACGGCGTGCTTGAGGGCGTGGAAGCCGTCGAGCAGGACGGCGGCGTCGGTGTACCGGCGCCACCGGCCGAGCGGATCGAGCCCGTCGAGCCCGTCGGGCGGATCGAGCCGCTCGGAACCGGCGGTCGCGCGATCGGTCATGCCGTGAACCCTACGCGGGTCGGCTCGGGCTCCTTCTGGCCCGACGGCTCCGCCGCGGCCGTACGCCCACCGCCGGAGAACAGCCGTCCACGCGCGCGCGACGCCCATCCGCCCAGCCGGTGCAGGAACGGAGTCGGCAGGAAGACGGCGTCCGTCGCGATCATGGCCAGCGAGAAGAACGGCAGTCCGAGGACCACGGCGATCACCGCGTGCTCGGCCATCATCAGGGCCAGCAGGACGTTCTTGAGCCGCCGGTTGAACAGGGTGAACGGGAAGGCGACCTGCACGATGACGGTCCCGTAGGTCGCGAGCAGCACCATCGTGCCGCTGGCGGCCAGCAGGTCGGCGAGCGCGGGCCAGGGCGAGAAGTAGTCCAGGTGCAGCGGGTAGTACACGGCGGTGCCGTCCTGCCAGCGCGAACCCTGGATCTTGTACCAGCCTGCCGTCGCGTAGATCAGACAGGCCTCGATCATGATCACGACCAGGGCGCCGTTGTGCAGGATGTTGCCGATCACCTCGAACAGGATCCGGGGCTCCGGCGACTTCCTGAGACGTCCGACGGCCCACCACAGGCCCTGCACGACCCACGCCGCCCACAGCAGCACGGGAATGGTCGCCTCGCTGTGGAAACGGCCCGCCACGGTCACCGTGACCAGCACGAACCCGGACGCGGCCCACAGCACGGGACCGACCCGGTCCGTTATCCGCTCCCCACGCGCGCGTGCCTCGCGCTCCCGCCGTGCCCGCCGCGCGTCCAGCGACCACACCTGGCCGCAGCGCATGAACACCAGGTAGATCGACATCAGGTGCAGGACGTTGTCGCCGCCGTCGCCCATGAAGACGCTGCGGTTCTGCAGCGAGAGCACGCCGACCATGAACAGCACCGACATCGTGCGGGTGCGCCAGCCGAGCAGCAGCGCCACACTGGCGAGCAGCCCGATCGCGTAGACGGCCTGGAACCAGCCCTGTCCGTCCGACCACATCAGGGCCGTGAACGCCCCGTTGGTGTCGATCAGCTGCCGGGCCAGCTCCCAGTCCCAGGGGCTGTCGGGGCCGTAGAGCTCCTGGCGGTGGGGGAACTCGCGCAGCAGGAACAGCAGCCAGGTGGCGCTGAAGCCGATCCGGACGACGGCGCTCTGGTACGGCGCGAGCGCCGACTCGGTGACACGGGCGATGGCGGTGGACACCGTCAGGGAGAACCGGTTCACCTCGCGCCTCCCTCGGTCTCGCCGGTCGGCACCGACCACCAGGACAGCTCGCGGTACACCGGGCTCATCGACACCTTCTCGGTGCTCCACTTCGGCGGGGTCACGTTGGTGGTCTGCGAGCGGATCTGGATCCGCTCGACGACACCGTCGTCGCCGGCCACGCCGCCCCGTTCCAGGCGCAGCACCACGATGTGGCGCAGATACGTCTCGGAGAGAGCGCCGCGAACGCCGACGGGGCGGTTCTCGTTGTTGTGCGTGGCGGTGAAGAAGTCCCAGGCGCGACGCAGCTCGTTCTGCTGCGTGTGGCTCGGCAGCAGGTTGCCGTCGATGGCCCGGCCGTCCTGCGCGGACAGGTCGTACCAGCCGGTGGTCCGCGACCCGCCGTCCACGGTGCGGACCTGCGCGCGGACCTGGACGGCGATGTTCTGCTGCAGCGGGTTCGGTGCGAACAGCTTCCAGTTCTGTTCGAACTCCGGGTACACCCATTCGTCGATCGCCCGGCCGTGCGCCTTCGTGACCGTGTTCTGCGGCGCGACGTGCAGGAACACCATCCCCACGTGCACACAGACGGCGACGGCGACGACGGCGAGCGCCAGCGCGGCACCGATCTGATAGCGCGGGGAGAGCGCGGCCACACCGGTCCGGGGCTCGGCGTGGTGGGGCTCGGCGTGGTGCGGCTCGGCCGCGAGGCCGGGGGCGGAGGCGGGGGTCGCGCTCGGACCGGCGGCAGGGTCCGCAGCCGAGGCAGCGGCGGCGGGCTCGGCACCGGGACCGTCGTCGTCGGCGGCCCGCGAACCGGGTTCGGAGCTCGGGAGCTCCGTGCTCGGGAGCTCCGTGCTCGGGAGCTCCGTGCTCGGGAGCTCCGTGCTCGGGAGCTCCGTCCGGGGCCGGGGAACGACGTCGCCGGGAAGGACGTCCTCCTCGGGCGGCGTCTGCGTCTCCGCCCCCGCGTCCGTCTCCGCCTCCTCAGACGTGTTGCGCCCCCGTGGAGCGCCAGAGCCTCCGTCGTACGCGTCCATTCCGCCCCGTTCCCCGATCCCGGTCGTGTTCCTGCTGCATCGCGCAATCGCGAACGGTACTCAGCCTCACCCGTTCGGCGCAGCCCTCCCCCCGCTTCGCCCGGGACGGGCCGGGGGCGGGGTGGTTGTCCACAGGGGACGCCCGCAGGTTATCCACAGCGGTTGACACCTTACGACGGCCGTCCCACCATGGAATCGGACAGACCGAACGATCGGTCGGGAGATGGCTCCGGGAGAGCCGTGGCCGAGGCATCCAGCCGAGGCCCGAGGTCAAGGGGGACCGCATGGCGACAGCAGCCGCGCACCAGACGGCCCGCACACAGGGGCACAGCGCGCAGGACAGCGCCGTCGAAGCCGACGCGGCGTACGAGCGCGCCTTCGACGCCACCGTGGCCGCCGACGAGCGCATCGAGCCACGCGACTGGATGCCCGACGCCTACCGCGCGACGCTGGTGCGCCAGATCGCCCAGCACGCCCACTCCGAGATCATCGGCATGCAGCCGGAGGCCAACTGGATCACCCGCGCGCCCTCCCTGCGCCGCAAGGCCATCCTCATGGCGAAGGTCCAGGACGAGGCGGGCCACGGGCTCTACCTCTACAGCGCGGCCGAAACCCTCGGCACCGGCCGCGACGAACTGCTCGACAAGCTCCACACCGGCCGCCAGAAGTACTCCTCGATCTTCAACTACCCCACCCTGACCTGGGCGGACGTCGGCGCGATCGGCTGGCTGGTGGACGGCGCCGCGATCACCAACCAGGTCCCCCTGTGCCGCTGCTCCTACGGCCCGTACGCGCGCGCGATGGTCCGCATCTGCAAGGAGGAGTCCTTCCACCAGCGCCAGGGGTACGAGCTCCTGCTGTCCCTCAGTCGCGGCACCCCGGAGCAGCACGCGATGGCGCAGGACGCGGTGGACCGCTGGTGGTGGCCCTCGCTCATGATGTTCGGCCCGCCCGACGACGAGTCCGCGCACTCCGCGCAGTCGATGGCCTGGAAGATCAAGCGCCACTCGAACGACGAACTGCGCCGGCGCTTCGTCGACATCTGCGTCCCCCAGGCGGAGTCCCTCGGCCTCACGCTCCCCGACCCGGAGCTGAAGTGGAACGAGGAGAGCGGGCACCACGACTTCGGCCCCATCGACTGGACCGAGTTCAAGCAGGTCCTCAAGGGCGACGGCCCCTGCAACGAAGAGCGGATCACCCAACGCAGGCGCGCACACGACGAGGGCGCGTGGGTCCGGGAGGCGGCCGCGGCCTACGCGGACAAGCGCAGCGGCGAGACAGGAGCGACACGAGCATGACGAACACCGACTGGCCCCTGTGGGAGGTCTTCGTGCGCTCGCGCCGCGGCCTCTCCCACACCCACGCCGGCAGCCTGCACGCGCCGGACGCGGAGTTCGCCCTGCGCAACGCACGCGACCTGTACACCCGCCGCGGCGAGGGCGTCTCGATCTGGGTCGTGCCGTCCTCGGCGGTCACGGCCTCCTCGCCCGACGAGAAGGACCCGTTCTTCGAACCGTCCGCCGACAAGCCGTACCGGCACCCGACGTTCTACGAGATCCCGGAGGGGGTGAAGCACCTGTGAACGCGCCTGTGCCCACGACCACCGCCACGACCGCCGTCGCGACGGCCGCCACGACGGCGGCCCTCGCCCTCGGCGACGACGCCCTGGTGCTCTCCCACCGCCTGGGGGAGTGGATGGGCCACGCGCCCGTGCTGGAGGAGGAGGTCGCCCTCGCCAACATCGCCCTCGACCTGCTGGGCCAGGCCCGGATCCTGCTGTCGATGGCCGGCGACGAGGACGAACTGGCCTACCTGCGCGAGGAACGCGCCTTCCGCAACGTCCAGTTGGTCGAACAGCCCAACGGCGACTTCGCCCACACCATCGCCCGCCAGCTGTACTTCTCCACCTACCAGCACCTCCTGTACGACCGGCTGGCGACCGCAGAGGGCCCGTTCGCGGGGCTCGCGGCGAAGGCCGTCAAGGAGGTCGCCTACCACCGCGACCACGCCGAACAGTGGACACTGCGGCTCGGCGACGGCACCGAGGTCAGCCACGAGCGGATGCAGCGGGCCTGCACCGCACTGTGGCGGTTCACCGCAGAGATGTTCCGCCCCGTGGACGGCCTCGACCTCGACCGGGCCGCCATGGAGGCGACCTGGCTGGAATCGGTGGGGCACGTACTGGGGCGGGCCGGCCTGGCCGTGCCCGAGGGGTCGCGCACCGGAGCCTGGCGGGCCGGCGCGGGCCGTGAGGGCCTGCACACCGAGTCCTTCGGCCGGATGCTCGCCGAGATGCAGCACCTGCACCGCAGCCACCCGGGGGCGTCATGGTGACCGCCACCGCCCTGGAGGCGGAGCTGCTGGAGATCGCCGGCGCGGTCCCCGACCCCGAGCTGCCGGTGCTCACCCTCCAGGAGCTGGGCGTCGTGCGCGCCGTGCGCGTGCTCGGGACACAGGCCGTGGAGGTGGAGCTGACCCCGACGTACACCGGCTGTCCGGCGGTGGAGGCGATGTCCGTGGACATCGAGCGCGCGCTGCACGCGCACGGAGTACGCGAGGTGACAGTACGCCGGGTGCTGTCCCCCGCCTGGTCGACCGACGACATCACGGACGAAGGACGCCGCAAGCTCCGGCAGTTCGGCATCGCACCGCCCCGGACGGTACGGGACACCGGCCCCGTCGCCCTGGGCCTCGGCCCGACCAGGACCCTCGGCCCGAACAGGCCTCTCGGCCCGACCCGGACCCTCGCACCGGAACCCGATCCGGACCCCGACCCGGTGCGCTGCCCGCACTGCGGCTCCGCCGACACCGAGCTGCTCAGCCGCTTCTCCTCCACCGCCTGCAAGGCGCTGCGGCGCTGCCTGGCCTGCCGTGAACCCTTCGACCACTTCAAGGAGTTGTGATGGCCCGCTTCCACCCGCTCCGGGTGGCCGCGGCGGACCGTCTCACCGACGACTCCGTCGCCCTCACCCTCACGGTCCCCGACGGACTGCGCGAGGAGTACCGGCACGCCCCCGGACAACACCTCGCCCTGCGCCGCGTGGCCGACGGGACCGAGGTCCGGCGGACGTACTCGATCTGCTCTCCCGCCCCCGACCCGGCCGGCGAGGGACCCCGCACGCTCCGGGTGGGCGTCCGACTGGTCGACGGCGGAGCCTTCTCGACCTACGCCCTGAAGGAGATCGACGTCGGCGACGAGCTGGAGGTGATGACCCCGGCGGGCCGGTTCACCCTCGACCCCGCGCCCGGCCTGTACGCGGCGATCGTCGGCGGCAGCGGCATCACCCCGGTGCTGTCGATCGTCTCCACGCTGCTGGCCCGCGAACCCGCCGCCCGGTTCTGCCTCATACGCAGCGACCGGACGGCCGCCTCGACGATGTTCCTGGAGGAGGTCGCCGACCTCAAGGACCGCCATCCCGAGCGGCTGCACCTGGTCACCGTGCTCTCCCGGGAGGAGCAGCAGGCCGGGCTGCCCTCAGGCCGGCTGGACCGGGAGCGGCTGACCGCTCTGCTGCCCTCGCTGCTCCCGGTGGAGAACGTGGCGGGATGGTTCCTGTGCGGCCCCTTCGGGCTTGTGCAGGGCGCGGAGCAGGCGCTGCGCGAGCTCGGGGTCACGCGCTCCCGGATCCACGAGGAGATCTTCCACGTGGACGACGCGCCCCCGCCGGCGCGCACGGCGGCCCCCGCCCACAGCACCGTGACCGCCCGGCTCGACGGCCGGGGCGGAAGCTGGGCCGTGCAGGACGGGGAGTCGGTCCTGGAGACGGTGCTGCGCAACCGGCCCGACGCGCCCTACGCCTGCAAGGGCGGGGTGTGCGGGACCTGCCGGGCCTTCCTGGTCTCCGGCGAGGTCCGCATGGACCGCAACTTCGCGCTGGAGCCGGAGGAGACGGACTCCGGATACGTACTGGCCTGCCAGTCGCACCCGCTGACGGAGACGGTGGAGGTGGACTTCGACAGGTGATTCGACCGGTGATTCGGCCGATGGTTCAACCGTGATTCGACGGGTGATTCGTCCGGTGAGGCATGCATCGGGCAGGCGGTGAGGAGTGACCGCCCGGTTCCCTTCTTCTAGAACCTGTTCTATCTTGACGCTCCGTCAGATCAGCTGACCGTCGGGAGGACAGGCCGTGGACTTCACCTTCACCGAGGAGCAGCAGGCCGCGGCCGAGGCGGCGCGGGGAGTGTTCGCCGGGGTAGCCCCCGACGACGTGCCGAGCCCCGCGCTCACCAGGGGCGCCGTGGCCGACGACTTCGACCGGGCGCTGTGGGCCAAGCTCGCCGCCGCGGACCTGCTGAGCCTGCTGCTCGACGAGGAGTTCGGCGGCGCCGGCCTCGACGCGGTCGGACTCTGTCTGGTGCTGCGCGAATCGGCGAAGGTGCTGGCCCGGGTGCCGTTGCTGGAGAACAGCGCGGCCGCGGCCGCCGTACAGGCCTACGGAAGCCCGGAGCTGAGGTCGGCGCTGCTCGCGCGGGCCGGGCGGGGCGAGACCGTCCTGACCGTCGCCGCCAACGGCCGCACGGGCCACGACCCGGCCGAACTCGCCGTGACCGCCCGCCAGGACGGCACGGACGCGACCGGCGCAGGCGACGGGGACTGGGTGCTGGACGGGGTACAGACCGCAGTCTCCTGGGCGTACAACGCCGACTTCGTCGTCGTCCCGGCGCGCACCGGGGACGACCGGAGCGTCCTCGCCGTCGTTCCCCGCGAGCACGAGGGAGTCGTGCTCGCCGAGCAGATCTCCACCACCGGCGAGCGGCTCGGCGAACTGCGTCTCGAATCGGCGAGGATCGCCGCCCCGAACGTCATCACCGCCGACGGCGCGTGGGAATGGCTGCGCGCCCTGCTCACCACGGGGACATGCGCGCTGGCGCTCGGTCTGGGCGAGCGCGTGCTGGGGATGACCAGCGACTACGCCGGCAAGCGGGAGCAGTTCGGACACCCGATCGCCAGTTTCCAGGCCGTGGCCGTGCAGGCCGCCGACCGCTATATCGACCTGCGTGCGATGGAGGTCACGCTGTGGCAGGCCGCGTGGCGGATCGCCTCCGGCGCCCCGGGCGCTCTGCCGGCCTCCGGTGACGTCGCCGTGGCCAAGATCTGGGCCTCCGAGGGCGTACGGCGGACGGTGCAGACCGCGCAGCATCTGCACGGAGGCTTCGGCGCCGACGTCGACTACCCGCTGCACCGATACCACGCCTGGGCCAAGCACCTCGAACTGTCGCTCGGCCCGGCCGCCGCGCACGAGGAGGCCCTGGGCGACCTACTGGCCGCCCATCACCTCGGCTGACCCGCACAGGCCCTGGACTCGGCCTCGGCTCCGCCCTACAGAACGAAGCCCGGCTTGCCCTCGGCCGTGACGACCGGGCGGCCCGCGGCGGCCCAGATCTGCATACCGCCGTCGACGTTCACGGCGTCGATGCCCTGCTGCACGAGGTACATCGTGACCTGGGCGGAACGACCGCCGGAGCGGCAGATCACATGGACCCGCCCGTCCTGCGGAGCCGCCTCGGTCAGCTCGCCGTAGCGCCCGACGAACTCGCTGATGGGGATGTGCAGGGCCCCTTCGGCATGACCCGCCTGCCACTCGTCGTCCTCACGGACGTCCAGCAGGAAGTCGCCGTCCTTGAGGTCTCCGACCTCGACCGTGGGCACACCAGCTCCGAAACTCATGCCCCGACGCTACCCGACACGGGGTGCGAGACGACGGGGCCGGCCACCGAAGCAGCCCGCTAGCCCGCTAGCCCACCAGCTCGGCCAGCTCCGCCTCGCGTGCGGCGACGTCGGCGAGAAGCTTGTCGGCGATCTCGTCCAGGAGACGGTCGGGGTCGTCCGGGGCCATCCGGAGCATCGAGCCGATCGCGCTGTCCTCCAGCTCCCGGGCGACCAGCGCGAGCATCTCCTTGCGCTCGGCGAGCCACTCGAGGCGGGCGTAGAGCTCCTCGCTGGGGCTCGGGGCGCGCTCCGCGGGCACCGGACCGGCCGCCCACTCCTCGGCCAGCTCGCGGAGCAGGCCCGCGTCGCCCCGCGCGTAGGCCGCGTTCACGCGGGTGATGAACTCCTCGCGCCGGGCCCGCTCGGCGTCCTCCTGCGCGAGGTCGGGGTGGGCCTTGCGGACCAGCTCGCGGTACAGCTTGCGAGCCTCGTCGCTGGGCCGCACCCGCTGCGGCGGCTGGACGGACTGGTCCGTGAGCATCGCGGCGGCCTCCGGGAACAGCCCCTCGCCGTCCATCCAGCCGTGGAACAGCTCCTCGACCCCGGGCATCGGCAGCGCCCGGGCCCGCGCCTCGGCGGCCTTGCGCACATCCTCGGGGTCACCGGTGCGGGCGGCCTTGGCCTCGGCGATCTGCGCGTCCAGTTCGTCGAGCCGGGCGTACATCGGACCGAGTTTCTGGTGGTGGAGCCGCGAGAAGTTCTCGACCTCGACGCGGAAGGTCTCCACCGCGATCTCGAACTCGATCAACGCCTGCTCGGCGGCCCGCACGGCCTGCTCCAGCCGCGCCTCGGGCCGGGGCTGCTCAGCTTCGGGGGTCGTCACCCGACCAGCCTAGGCCAACGATCCCCCGGCCATGTCGACCCACCGTCCGCAGGGGCCCCGGCTCCTCACGCGATACGCCTCGGATGCGCCTCACACCCCGGTCTCCGAGGCGATCCGTCCCGCTCGTACCGCGGCGACCAGGTTCGTGTGGTCCGCCTCGGTGCGGTCGGCGTAGGCGACGGCGAACGTGGCGATCGCGTCGTCGAGTTCCTCGTTCTTGCCGCAGTATCCGGCGACGAGGCGGGGGTCGGCGCTGTGGGAGTGGGCACGGGCCAGCAGGGCGCCGGTCATCCGGCCGTAGTCGTCGATCTGGTCGGCCGCGAGCGCCGCCGGGTCGACGCTGCCCTTGCGGTTGCGGAACTGCCGTACCTGGAAGGGGCGCCCGTCGACGGTCGTCCAGCCCAGCAGTATGTCGCTGACGACCTGCATGCGCTTCTGGCCGAGGACCACCCGGCGGCCCTCGTGGTCCACCTCCGGCGCCTCGAAACCGGCGGTCAGCAGGTGCGGTACGAGGGCCGAGGCGCGGGCCTCCTTCACCTGGAGGATCAGCGGCTCGCCTCGGTGGTCCAGCAGCAGCACCACATACGACCGCGCCCCGACACTGCCCGTGCCGACGATACGGAAGGCGACGTCGTGCACCGCGTGGCGGGCCAGCAGGGGGTGGCGGTCCTCGGACAGGGTGGTCAGGTACTGCTCCAGGGACGCGGCCACCACCGCGGCCTCCGCGTCCGGGACCCGGCGCAGCACCGGCGGCGCGTCGACGAAGCGGCGGCCGCCGTTCTCCGTCGGCTCGGTCGCCTTCGCCGCGAACCGTCCGCTGGTGTTGGCCCGCGCCTTCTCCGAGACCCGCTCCAGGGTGCCCAGCAGGTCGTGGGCGTCGGTGTGGGAGACCAGCTCCTCGTCGGCGATGGCGTTCCACGCGTCCAGCACCGGAAGTCTGGCCAGCAGCCGCATGGTGCGTCGGTAGGAGCCGGCCGCGCCGTGCGCCGCCTTACGGCAGGTGTCCTCGTCCGCGCCGGCCTCCCGGCCCGCGAGCACCAGGGAGGCGGCGAGGCGCTTGAGGTCCCACTCCCAGGGGCCGTCGACCGTCTCGTCGAAGTCGTTCAGGTCGATGACCAGACCGCCCCGGGCGTCGCCGTACAGGCCGAAGTTGGCCGCGTGGGCGTCGCCGCAGATCTGGGCGCGGATCCCGGTCATGGGCGTGCGGGCCAGGTCGTACGCCATGAGCCCGGCCGAGCCGCGCAGGAACGCGAACGGCGTGGCCGCCATCCGGCCGACCCTTATGGGCGTCAGCTCCGCGATGCGGCCCAGGTTGGACTCCTCGACCACCGTCACCGCGTCCGGCCGCGAGGCGTCCAGCTCGAGCTCGGCGTGCGCCGCGCGCGGCACCCGGCCCCGCAGGGCCTTGCCCGCCTCCTTGGGCGCCCCGAGCACAGACCCCGACTTGGCACCCGCGACCGCGCCCTCACCCGCGCCCTCACCCGCGACGGACCGCTCAGCAGACCGCTCGACGGGCCACTCCGCGAACCCGGGCACCCGGGGAAGCCTGCGCGCTCCACCCGTCTCGGCCCCTGTCCCTGCAACACCGGCCTCGGTCACCACGACCGCCTCCCCCGCACACGTCCGTCCGTCGGCTCGACGAGCCGATCATCAACTCGTGCCGACCGTACAGCCGACGACCGGGACCCGTCAGACCCTGTGGACGGCATGTTTCACGTGAAACACGCCACCGCCCTCACCACACGCACGGCAACTCCACAGTGATCGCGGTCGGCCCCCCGACCGGACTACTCACGCTCACCGCACCGTCCAACGCGGCGACCCGTCGCCGGATCCCCAGCAGGCCGGACCCTTCACCCTCGTCAGCGCCGCCGAGACCCTCGTCCCGCACCACCGCCCGCAGCCCGTTCCGCAGCCGCACCAGCTCGACGTCGGCCCGCGGTGAACCGCTGTGCTTGGCGACGTTGGTGAGCGCCTCCGCCACCGCGAAATAGGCAGCGGCCTCCACAGCCGCGGGCGCCCGGTGCCCACCGGTGCCCCCGTCATCGAGTCCTTCCACCCGAACCGTCACATCCACTGCGCTGCCGGCGGCCAGCGCCCGGACGGCGCCCGTGAGTCCGCGGTCGGTGAGGATCGGCGGGTGGATGCCCCGCACGACGTGCCGCAGTTCGGTCAGCGCCTGTTCGGCCTGGTCCTGCGCATCCGCCATGAGGGTGCGCGCGGCGTCCGGGTCACGGTCGAAGGCCCGCTGCGCGAGCCCGATCCGCATGGACAGGGCGACCAGCCGGGCCTGGGCGCCGTCGTGCAGGTCGCGTTCGATGCGACGCAGTTCGGCGCCGTGCGCGGCGATCGCATCGGCGCGGGTCTCGGTCAGCGCCCGGACCCGGGCGGCCAGACGCGCCTTCGGGGACGGCCTGAGCAGCGCCCCCGACCAGCGGGCCTCGAGATCGGCGAGCCGCACGACGAGCGGCAGGACGACCGCGTCCCGGCGCAGCAGCCCGCACCGCACCCCGTCGACGACCAGCGCCGTCGGCCACAGCGGCAGCGCGAGCAGTACCAGCCAGCCGTAGACGTAGTGGGCGACCATCCAACGCAGGTCGGCGAGGGTGCCGGGGTCGCGGACGGCCGTCCGGACGCGTTCGCGCAGCGATCCGGTGAGCGGCTCGTACGCCTCGGGGATCTCACGGCCCGTCCAGCCCGCGACCTGATGGCGCTTGGCCCCGGCGATCCGGCGGATCAGCAGCACCGCCTCGGGCAGCAGCCACGCGCCGACGACGGTGAGCGTGCCGATGGCCGCGATGAGCAGCACGGTGACGAACAGATACGTGCCGAAGGTCATCACCGCGGCGACGGCCAGCCGGTCCGTTGCCCGTCCCGCCTGGCGGATCATCGTCGTCGGCCGGATCGTTTGCACCATGCACCCAACGCTAGGTCGCGCCCCGTCCGAACGCGGTGTAGCCCGCTACACCACCGGTCACGGCACCGGTCACCGCACCCGCCGCCACCGGCCACGACCCTGAGATGTTCCTCACAAGCTGTGATCGCCATGGCCTGTACTCGGCGGCTGCCTGCCAGTGCGGAGAAACGCGAAAGCCCCTCAGGTCCTGGGACCTGAGGGGCTTCCAGCTGTGCGCGAGGGGGGAGTTGAACCCCCACGCCCTTGCGGGCACTGGAACCTGAATCCAGCGCGTCTGCCTATTCCGCCACCCGCGCATTGGGTGTGTCCTCCGGCTTGTTGGCCTTGCGGCCTTGCGCCTTCCGACACGCAGAACATTAGCACGCGGGTCAGGGTGCGTTCACATCCCTTGTTCGGGGGCAGGGAGCAGGTGGGAGGCCTTCGGCAACCTTCCTGGGTCTCGGCGGTGACCGGTTCACGTATCAACCTCGTACTAGAGGCGGCCGTCTCCCCAGGAGCCGGACAAGGACCACAGTCAGGTGCGGGACACTGGTCCACGGCCGCCTCTACGATCCTGGGCAGAAGCACATGCGCAAGAGGGCGTCGACATCCGTCGGCGGGGCCGACAGGGGGAACCAGCCGATTCACCGGCGCGTGGATACGATCAGTAAGCAGTACCAGGTAAGCAGCACGGCACGGGACGGCAGCCACTACGGAGGAGGTGCCCCATGGGAGTCCTGAAGAAATTCGAGCAGCGTCTCGAGGGTCTGGTCAACGGCACCTTCGCCAAGGTCTTCAAGTCCGAGGTCCAGCCCGTGGAGATCGCCGGTGCGCTCCAGCGCGAGTGCGACAACAACGCCACGATCTGGAACCGTGACCGCACGGTCGTCCCCAACGACTTCATCGTGGAGCTGAGCACGCCGGACTACGAGCGGCTCAGCCCCTACTCCGGCCAGCTCGGCGACGAGCTCGCGGGCATGGTGCGCGACTACGCCAAGCAGCAGCGCTACACCTTCATGGGACCGATCAAGGTCAACCTGGAGAAGGCGGACGACCTCGACACCGGCCTGTACCGGGTGCGCAGCCGTACGCTCGCCTCCACCGGCAGCCAGGCGCCGGAGCAGGCGCCAGCCGCCGGCGGCCGACAGCGTCCCGGCGGGGCGGCCGCGCCGCCCATGCCGGCCGCACCGCCGCCCGGCGGCGCCCCCGGCGCCCGTCCCGGCGGCTACGGCTACCCGCCCGCGGCCGGCGCCCAGCGCCCGGGCGCGGCCGGCGGCGGTCTGGCCGGGGCTCCGCAGCCCGGGTCACGCACCCGCCACTGGATCGAGATCAACGGCACCCGCCACCAGATCTCCCGCGCCACGCTCGTGCTGGGCCGCAGTACCGAGGCCGACGTGCGGATCGACGACCCCGGCGTCTCCCGCCGGCACTGCGAGATCCGAACCGGTTCGCCCTCGACGATCCAGGATCTCGGCTCCACCAACGGCATCGTGGTGGACGGGCAGCACACCACCCGCGCTACGCTCCGCGACGGCTCGCGGATCGTCGTGGGCAGCACCACCATCATTTACCGGCAAGCCGAAGGGTGAAGCGGGGGCAATGTCAGAGCTGACCCTCACGGTCATGCGGCTGGGTTTCCTGGCCGTACTGTGGCTGTTCGTGATCGTGGCCGTGCAGGTCATCCGCAGCGACCTGTTCGGTACGCGGGTCACCCAGCGCGGTTCGCGCCGGGAGGCCGGGCGCGCGCAGCAGCAGCAGGCGCAGCGCCAGGCGCCCCCGCAGCAGCGCCAGCAGCCCGCCGCCGCCGGCCGCACGCGCCGTAACGCACCTACCAAGCTGGTCGTGTCCGAGGGCACCCTCACCGGCACGACCGTCGCGCTCCAGGGCCAGACCATCACGCTGGGCCGGGCGCACGACAGCACGATCGTGCTGGACGACGACTACGCCTCCAGCCGCCATGCCAGGATCTACCCGGACCGCGACGGCCAGTGGATCGTCGAGGACCTGGGCTCCACCAACGGCACGTACCTCGACCGATCGCGGCTGACGACTCCCACACCGATCCCGCTGGGCGCGCCGATCCGTATCGGCAAGACCGTCATCGAGTTGCGGAAGTAGTGCTACATCATGACTGAGCGCGAGCGGAGCGAGCACGCGGCGGCGGCCGGCACCCAGGGCCCCCTTGTGCTCCCGACCGGAGGGTGGGCAGTGTGGCTCGACACGACCGGCTGTACCCGGGGCCGACGGGCGAGGTGCGCATGAGTCTGTCACTGCGCTTCGCCGCCGGATCGCACAAGGGCATGATCCGGGAGGGCAACGAGGACTCCGGTTACGCCGGTCCCCGCCTGCTCGCCATCGCCGACGGCATGGGCGGCGCCGCCGCCGGTGAGGTCGCCTCGTCCGAGGCCATCTCCACCATCGTCGCCCTCGACGACGACGTCCCCGGCTCCGACGTCCTCACCTCGCTCGGCACCGCCGTCCAGCGCGCCAACGACCAACTGCGCGCCCTGGTCGAGGAGGACCCCCAGCTCGAGGGCATGGGGACCACCCTGACCGCGCTGCTGTGGACCGGCCAGCGCCTCGGTCTGGTGCACGTCGGCGACTCGCGCGCCTACCTGCTGCGGGACGGCGTGCTGACCCAGATCACACAGGACCACACCTGGGTGCAGCGCCTCGTCGACGAGGGCCGCATCACCGAGGAAGAGGCCACCACCCACCCCCAGCGGTCCCTGCTGATGCGGGCGCTGGGAAGCGGCGAGCACGTCGAGCCGGACCTGTCGATCCGTGAGGTCCGGGCCGGCGACCGCTATCTGATCTGCTCCGACGGTCTGTCCGGAGTCGTCTCCCACCAGACGCTCGAGGACACCCTCGCCAGCTACCAGGGCCCCCAGGAGACCGTGCAGGAGCTGATCCAGCTCGCGCTGCGCGGCGGCGGCCCCGACAACATCACCGTGATCGTGGCCGACGTCCTCGACCTGGACACCGGCGACACCCTCGCCGGGCAGCTCTCCGACGTCCCGGTCGTGGTCGGCGCGGTCGCCGAGAACCAGCTCCAGCTGCACGACAACGGCATCATGCAGACCCCGGCCGGCCGGGCCTCGGGCCTCGGCCGCCGGCAGCAGGGGCACGGCGGGGGCGGCGAGTTCGGCCCGCCCGGCTCCGGCGGCGACATCACCGGCTTCATCCCCACCGACGGCTTCGGCGACTACACCGACGACGACTTCGTCAAGCCGCGCGGCGGCCGCAAGTGGCTGAAGAGATCCTTCTACAGCGTGCTCGCGCTCGCCGTCATCGGCGGCGGCCTGTACGGCGGCTGGCGCTGGACGCAGACGCAGTACTACGTCGGCACCAAGGGCGAGCACGTCGCGCTGTACCGGGGCATCAGCCAGGACCTGGCCTGGGTGTCGCTGTCGAAGGTGGAGAAGGACCACCCCGAGATCGAACTCAAGTACCTCCCGGAGTACCAGCAGAAGCTGGTCGAGGCGACGATCGCCGAGGGCAGCCTGTCCACTGCCCAGAAGAAGATCGACGAGCTGGCCGTCCAGGCCTCCGCCTGCAAGAAGCAGGCCGGCACCGGGACAGCGAGCACGACCGGCTCCACGACCGGCCCGAAGACCGGTGAGGGCGAGGCAGACGGCAGCACGGGAACCACGCCCGCGTCTCTCACGTCCAAGGCATCGCCGAGCCCCTCGGCATCCGCGTCCCCGTCCGTATCCGCGACCGCCACTCCCACCCCCGGCCCCAGCCTTTCGGAGGAAGAGCAGAAGGTCGTCTCGCGGTGCGGTGAGCAGTAGGCAAGCCGTGAGAGGCCCCGTCACACGATGAGCAGTACTACCAACTCGCCGACGCATCACACGTCCACGATCGGCTCGATCGGTACGCCGAGCCGGCGCAACACCGAGCTCGCGCTGCTGGTGTTCGCCGTCGCCATCCCGGTCTTCGCCTACGCCAACGTGGGCCTGGCCATCAAGGAGGAGGTGCCGTCCGGCCTCCTGAGCTACGGGCTGGGCCTCGGGCTCCTGGCCGGCGTCGCCCATCTCGTCGTCCGCAAGTTCGCGCCGTACGCGGACCCGCTGCTGCTGCCGCTGGCCACCCTGCTGAACGGGCTCGGGCTGGTCGCCATCTGGCGACTGGACCAGTCGAAGTATCTGCAGAACGCCGAGCAGGCCGGCACGGCCGCGCCACGGCAGCTGCTGTACACGGCGATGGGCATCGCCCTGTTCATCGTGGTGCTGATCTTCCTCAAGGACCACCGCGTCCTGCAGCGCTACACCTACATCTCCATGGTCGGCGCGATCTTCCTGCTGCTGCTCCCGCTCGTGCCCGGCCTCGGCCAGAACATCTACGGCGCCAAGATCTGGATCTCGGTCGCCGGCTTCTCCATCCAGCCCGGTGAGTTCGCCAAGATCGTGCTGGCGATCTTCTTCGCGGGCTATCTGATGGTGAAGCGCGACGCGCTCGCCCTGGCCAGCCGCCGTGTGCTCGGCCTGTATCTGCCGCGCGGCCGCGACCTCGGCCCGATCATCGTCGTCTGGATCATCTCGATCCTGATCCTGGTCTTCGAGACGGACCTCGGCACCTCGCTGCTGTTCTTCGGAATGTTCGTCATCATGCTGTACGTCGCCACCGAGCGGACCAGCTGGATCGTCTTCGGCATGCTGATGTCCGCGGTCGGCGCGGTCGGCGTGGCCCAGTTCGAGAGCCACGTCCAGCAGCGTGTGCAGGCCTGGCTCGACCCCATGGGCGAGTACAAGCTCTCCCAGGAGGGCGTCATCGGCCACTCCGAGCAGGCCATGCAGGCCCTGTGGGCGTTCGGCTCCGGCGGCACCCTCGGCACCGGCTGGGGCCAGGGCCACTCCGAGCTGATCAAGTTCGCCGCCAACTCCGACTTCATCCTCGCCACCTTCGGCGAGGAGCTGGGCCTGGCCGGCGTCATGGCGCTCCTGCTGCTGTACGGGCTGATCGTCGAGCGCGGTGTGCGCACCGCCCTCGCCGCCCGCGACCCGTTCGGCAAGCTCCTCGCGATCGGCCTCTCCGGCGCCTTCGCGCTGCAGGTCTTCGTGGTCGCCGGCGGTGTGATGGGCCTCATTCCGCTCACCGGTATGACGATGCCCTTCCTGGCGTACGGCGGTTCCTCCGTCATCGCCAACTGGGCCCTGATCGGCATCCTGATCAGAATCAGCGACACCGCGCGCCGCCCGGCACCCGCGCCCGCTTCCAACCCCGACGCCGAGATGACCCAGGTGGTCCGCCCGTCATGAACAAGCCCCTGCGCCGGATCGCGATCTTCTGCGGCCTCCTGGTCCTCACCCTGCTGCTGCGGGACAACTACCTGCAGTACGTCAAGGCGGACAGCCTCGCCAGCGACACCAAGAACCGCCGCGTCAACATCACGCGCTACTCGACGCCGCGCGGCAACATCATCGTCGACGGCAAGGCCATCACCGGCTCGGTGGAGACCACCGGCGACTACAAGTACAAGCGCACCTGGACCAACGGCGCGATGTGGGCGCCGGTCACCGGCTACTCCTCGCAGGCCTTCGGCGCCAACCAGCTGGAGAAGCTGGAGGACGGCATCCTCAGCGGCAACGACGACCGGCTCTTCTTCCGCAACACCCTGGACATGATCACGGGCAAGGACAAGGAGGGCGGCAGCGTCATCACCACCCTCAACGCCGCCGCGCAGAAGGCCGCTTACGAGGGCCTGGGCAGCAAGAAGGGCGCGGTCGCCGCGATCGAGCCGTCCACCGGCAAGATCCTGGCGCTGGTCTCCACGCCGTCGTACGACCCGTCGAAGTTCGCCGGATCCTCCGACGCGGACTCCGACGCGTGGAACGCGGTCCAGAAGAAGAACGACGCCGACGACCCGATGCTCAACCGCGCGCTGCGCGAGACCTACCCGCCGGGCTCCACGTTCAAGGTCGTCACCGCCGCCGCCGCGCTGGAGAACGGCGAGGTCTCCGGCATCGACGACAAGACCGACACCCCGGATCCGTTCAAGCTGCCGGAGTCCTCGAGCAAGCTCACCAACGAGCACGGCGACTGCGAGAACGCCACCCTGCGCTACGCGCTCATGGTGTCCTGCAACACCGTCTTCGCGAAGATGGCCGACAACGTCGGCAACGAGAAGATGATCGAGCAGGCGGAGAAGTTCGGCTTCAACGAGGCGGAGCTGGACACCCCGGTGCGCGCCGCGGAGAGCATCTACCCCAAGGACAACCGGCCGCAGAACGCCCAGGACGGCATCGGCCAGGCCTCCAACCGCGCCACCCCGCTGCAGATGGCCATGGTCGCCTCGGCGGTCGCCAACGACGGCAAGCTGATGAAGCCGTACATGGTCGACCAGCTGAAGGCCGCGAATCTGGACACCATCGAGACGACCGAGCCGCAGCAGCTGTCGCAGGCCGTCTCGTCCAAGACCGCGCAGGCCCTGCAGGAGATGATGGAGACGGTCGTCAACAACGACCAGGGCACCGGCGGCAAGGCGAAGATCAGCGGCGTCGTCGTCGGCGGCAAGACCGGTACCGCACAGCACGGCCTGAACAACAGCGAGAAGCCGTACGCCTGGTTCATCTCGTACGCGAAGCTGTCCGACGGCAGCGCGCCGGTGGCCGTCGCCGTCGTCGTCGAGGACGGCGCAGCCAACCGCGGCGACATCACCGGCGGCGGTCTCGCCGGCCCGATCGCAAGGGACGTGATGAAGGCAGTCATCGACAGCAAGAAGTGACCCCCATCACGTCGCCTACACATCGGTGCACGTTGCGATACCGGTCCTGTATCGGGTGACGGGCTTGGCCAGGTCACACAGCGCGGTCCGGGTACGGTAGCCCGGACGGCAGCCTCCGGCCGCACACGTGTGCCGGTCGGGACCGACGGAGAGGGCTGGTAGGTAGCTATGGAAGAGCCGCGTCGCCTCGGCGGCCGGTACGAGCTGGGCCACGTGCTCGGCCGTGGTGGCATGGCTGAGGTCTACCTCGCGCATGACACCCGCCTCGGCCGCACCGTGGCGGTGAAGACGCTGCGCGCGGACCTCGCGCGCGACCCTTCCTTCCAGGCCCGGTTCCGCCGGGAGGCCCAGTCTGCCGCCTCGCTCAACCACCCCGCGATCGTTGCGGTCTACGACACGGGCGAGGACTACATCGACGGGGTCTCGATCCCGTACATCGTCATGGAGTACGTCGACGGCTCCACGCTCCGCGAGCTGCTCCACTCCGGCCGCAAGCTGCTGCCGGAGCGGACGCTGGAGATGACCATCGGCATCCTCCAGGCCCTGGAGTACTCGCACAGAGCCGGCATCGTCCACCGCGACATCAAGCCGGCGAACGTCATGCTGACGCGCAACGGCCAGGTCAAGGTCATGGACTTCGGCATCGCCCGCGCCATGGGCGACTCCGGCATGACGATGACGCAGACGTCCGCCGTGATCGGCACCGCTCAGTACCTCTCGCCGGAACAGGCGAAGGGCGAGCAGGTCGACGCGCGCTCCGACCTGTACTCCACGGGCTGTCTGCTCTACGAACTGCTCACGGTACGACCGCCGTTCGTCGGGGACTCCCCGGTCGCGGTGGCCTACCAGCATGTCCGGGAGGAGCCGCAGCCCCCGAGCGTCTTCGACCCCGAGATCACCCCCGAGATGGACGCCATCGTCCTGAAGGCGCTGGTCAAGGACCCCAACTACCGCTACCAGTCGGCCGACGAGATGCGCCTCGACATCGAGGCCTGCCTCGACGGTCAGCCGGTCGCGGCCACGGCGGCGATGGGCTCGGTCGGCTACGCCGGCTACGGCGGTTTCGGGGACGACCAGGCGACCACGGCCATGCGCTCGGCGGACGCCGGCGCCACGTCGATGCTGCCGCCCATGAACCCGGACGACGGCGGCTTCGGCTACGACGACCGTCCCGACCGGCGGCGCCAGAAGAAGTCCAACGCCTCGACGATCCTGCTGGTCGTCGCCGCGGCGCTGGTGCTGGTGGGCGCGATCCTGATCGGCAAGTGGGTCTTCGACGGCGACGCCGCCGCGGACAAGGCTTTCCCGGTCCCGAACTTCGTGAACAAGTCGCAGGCCGAGGCCAAGACCATGGCCGCGAACGTCGACCTGAACGCGGTCTTCACCGAGAAGGCCTGCGAGAGCTCCTCCAAGGGCAACATCTGCTCGCAGGACCCGGCGTTCGGAAAGACCGTCAACAAGGGCGACACCGTCAACCTCGTGGTGTCCACGGGCGCGCCGAAGGTGGCGGTGCCGAGTGTCCTCGGCAAGACCCTGGACGAGGCCAAGACGCTGCTGGAGGGCGACCAGTACCAGTTGGTCGTCGAGACGAAGGAGGAGGTGTCCACCGAGGAGGCGGGCACCGTCCTGTCGCAGGACCCGGAGCTCGGCAAGGAGGTGGAGAAGGGCACCACCATCACCCTGACCATCGCCAAGGCCGAGGAGAAGGCCACCGTGCCCGACGTCTCCGGCAAGAGCTGTGACGACGCCAAGGCGCAGATGGCGCAGAACGACCTGACGGGCACCTGTGTCGAGGTCGACACCCAGGACCAGAACGCGGTCGGCAAGACCATCCAGACCGTCCCGTCGATCGGCTCCCAGGCCGACAAGGGCTCCACGGTCCAGATCCAGATCGGCAAGAGCAGCCAGACCCAGGTTCCGTCGAACCTCCAGGGCCTGAGCCTGAAGGACGCCAAGCAGGCACTGCAGAACGCGGGTCTGAACGTCGGCAACATCACCGGCTCCCAGGACGACGACGCCCAGGTCATCAGCTCGGACCCGGCCCCCGGCAGCACGGTCAACAAGGGCCAGACGGTCAACCTGATCGCCATCAAGAACGGCAACAACAACGGCGACGGCGACAACGACGGCAACCCCTTCAACTGACGTCGAGGAACAGCCGAAGAACAACCGAAGAGCAGGGGCCCCGCCGGTTACGACCGGCGGGGCCCCTGCTCTTCGTATGCGCCTGGAAGGAAGCCTGTCGGCTCAGCCGAGTTCCTTCGGCGGAGTCCGGTCCGCGTCGACCTTGTCCACGCGGACCAGCTCGCCCCAGACGACGTACCGGTACCGGGACGTGTACACCGGCGTGCAGGTCGTCAACGTGATGTAGTGGCCGGCCTTCTTCTTGCCGGACTCCTTCGGGATCCGGCCGAGGACCTCGACGTTGTACTTCGAGGTCTCGGGAAGGACCGCGTACACCTTGTAGACGTACCAGTTGTCCCTCGTCTCGAAGACGATCGGGTCGCCCTTCTCCAGCTTGTCGATGTTGTGGAACTTCGCGCCGTGGCCGTCGCGGTGGGCGGCGAGCGTGAAGTTGCCCTCCTTGCCGCTCGTCGGGAGGGCGGCCTTGACGGGGTCGGTGTAGTAGCCGGCGACGCCCTCGTTGAGGACCTTCGACGACGTGCCCTTCTCGACCAGCACCTCGCCGTTCTTCATCGCGGGCACATGGAGGAAGCCGATGCCGTCCTTGGTGTCGAGCGCGCCGGGACCGGTGTCCTGCTGGGCCCAGTTGTCGCGCACCTTGTCGCCCTGCCGGTCCGCGTGCCGGTCGGCGACGACGTTCGTCCACCAGAGCGAGTAGACGACGAACAGGCCGAGCACCAGGCCCGCGGTGATGAGGAGTTCGCCGAAGACGCTGACGGCGAAGGCGATCCGCCCGCCCGCGCGGCGCGGCGGCGGGGTTTCCGGCGCGTCCACGCGCGCGTGCTCTTCGTGCTCGGTGTCGCCGGTGGTCGCTGCCACGTTCATCTGCCTTTACTCGACTACTCGACTGCACGCCTACTCGACGAGCGCGTCCGGCTTGCCCTTGCTGCGCGGCCGTTCCTCGACCATCTTGCCCCAGACGATCAAGCGGTACTTGCTGGTGAACTCCGGCGTGCAGGTGGTGAGGGTGATGTACCTGCCCGGCCCGGTGAACCCGGAACCCGGCGGGACGGGGTCCAGGACGCTCGTGTTGCTGGGCGCGGTCGACGGCAGCGTGGACGTCATCTTGTAGACGAAGTACTCGTTCTGCGTCTCGACGACGATGTCGTCGCCCGCCTGGAGCCGGTTGATGTACCGGAACGGTTCGCCGTGCGTGTTGCGGTGGCCCGCGAGCCCGAAGTTGCCGGTCTTCGCGTCGGGCATCGCCGTCTGCAGCGGGCTCTCCCCGTAGTGACCGACCATGCCCTTGTCGAGCACCTTCTTGTTGCTGATGCCCTCCGCGATCGGCACGACCACATCCAGCTTGGGGATGTGCAGAAGGGCGAAACCCTGCCCCGGCGAGAAGACGCCGGGGGCGCCCTTTCCCTTCGCCCAGTCGTCCTGGAGGCTGTTCGCCTCCTTGTCCGCCTGCGCGTGGGCTCGCACGTTCGTCCACCACAGTTGGTAGGTGACGAACAGCAGCATCAGCACGCCCGTGGTGATGAACACCTCGCCGACCGCCCGGCTGGCGACGACGGCCGCGCTCGGCTTGCGGGCCCGCTCCCGTCGGCGGGCCTCGACGCGCGACAGGCGCCGCTCGCCCTGGGACGGCGCGTCGGCCCCGTTGTACGACTCGGAGTCGTCGCCCAGGCCGCCATGACGCCCACGACGGCCCTTGGCGGCCTTTCTGCGGGCCGCACGTCCACCGGCCGGTGTTCCAGGGAGCGGAGAGGCAGTTGAGGCCCCAGAGGCCGACATGGGCTCACCGCCGAACGGGGAGGCCGGCGGCGGAATCCGCAGCGCCACCGTCTCCTCGTCGATCGGCGGCTGGTACGACTCCCCCGCGTAAGGGGCGGCGCCGTACGCGTCACCGCCGAAGGACTCGTACGGCGCCGTGCCGTACGAGTCCTCGCGCTCGGGGCGCAGCGCGGTCACGCCGTGGCCCTGCCCACCACCGGGGCGAGCCCCGCCGACCTCGCCACCGCGCCCTGGTCGCCGCACTCCACCAGCCAGTTGGCCAGCATCAGGTGCCCGTGCTCGGTCAACACCGACTCCGGGTGGAACTGCACGCCCTCGACGGGCAGTTCACGGTGGCGCAGGCCCATGATGATCCCGTCGTGGGTGCGGGCGGTCACCTCGAGTTCGGCCGGGACCGTCGCCGGCTCGGCCGCCAGCGAGTGGTAGCGGGTCGCGGTGAACGGGGTCGGCAGGCCCGCGAAGACGCCCCGGCCCTCGTGCTCCACCAGCGAGGTCTTGCCGTGCAGCAGCTCCGGCGCCCGGTCGACGACACCGCCGTACGCCACCTGCATGGACTGCATGCCCAGGCAGACGCCGAAGACGGGGACACCGGTGGCCGCGCAGTGCCGGACCATCTCGATGCAGACGCCGGCCTCCTCGGGCGTACCGGGGCCGGGGGACAGCAGAACGCCGTCGAAGCCGTCCTGGGCGTGGGCCGTGGAGACCTCGTCGTTGCGCAGGACCTCGCACTCGGCGCCCAGCTGGTAGAGGTACTGAACCAGGTTGAAGACGAAGCTGTCGTAGTTGTCGACGACGAGAATGCGCGCGCTCACTGGTTGTCCACCGTCACATCGTTGAAGGGAAGCAGCGGTTCGGCCCACGGGAAGACGTACTGGAACAGCGCGTACACCACGGCCACGACCAGCATGATCGAGATCAGCGCCCTCACCCACGCGTTTCCCGGCAGATGCCGCCAGATCCAGCCGTACATGCCGTCCCTTCCGTTCGCACCACGGCACCTGACTCACGCCGTACGTCACCAGACTAACGGCGCAGAGCCTTCGGTTCGCCTGCCTCCACGGGCTGTGTGGAGTCCAGGTGCGCCCAGACGATCAGCCGATGACTGTGCCCCCATTCCGGATCGCACGTGGTCAACGTCAGGTACCGGCCCAAACGCGTGTACCCCGACTTACGTGGCACAGCGTCGATCACCTCGACATCCGAGGGCACGGTTTTGTAAGGGCCTTTGTCGATCCGATACGTGAACCAGGTCGTCCCGTCCGTCAGCACCACCGCGTCCCCGCGCCTGAGCTTCGGGAAGTCCTTGAAGGGGTCGCCGTAGGTACGGCGGTGACCTGCGACGGAGAAGTTCCCGGTCTGCCCGAGCCGGGCCGTCCCGGCGTAGTGCCCCAGCCCCTTCTTCAGGGTGCCGGTCGCCGTGCCCTCGAGGACCGGCTTGTTCCACGTGAAACCAAGACGCGGGATGTACATGACCGCGAACGGCTTACCGCTCCGATACGGCGCCGGCTGCGCGGTGGCGCTCGGGCTCGGGCTCGTGTTCGTACCGGGGCTCGGGGCGGGCCCTGCGGTCGGCTGAGCCCACTGGTCGTGGAGGGCGTCGATCTGGTCGTCCATGACACGGTCGGCCTGGACACCGGTCCAGAACAGTACGTAGACGACAAACAGGACGATGACGGCGCCTACGGTGATGCACAGCTCGCTGAACGTCCTGACGATCACCCGCACCGGCGGCTCCGATAAGGACTCGCTCGACGGCCCGCTTGAGGCCTTACTCCACAGGCTTGGCGTAGTGCAGATCCACTGTGCCCGAGTAACCCGGCAGAGTCACCGCCCCGTCCTCGGTGACTTTCCAGCCGAGGCCGTAGACATTCACGTAGACCATGTAGTTCTGGATCGCCGGGGCGTCCGCGAGCGCCTGCTGCAGCTTCTCCGGGTCGCCGACCGCCTGGATCTTGTACGGCGGTGAGTAGACGCGGCCCTGGAGGATCAGGGTGTTGCCGACGCAGCGGACGGCGCTGGTGGAGATCAGCCGCTGGTCCATGACCTTGATGCCCTGGGCGCCGCCCTGCCAGAGCGCGTTCACCACGGCCTGGAGGTCCTGCTGGTGGATGACCAGGTAGTCGGGCTGCGGTTCCGGGTAGCCGGGGAGCTTGGCGGTGGCGTTCGGCGGGGCGTCGTTGAGCGTGACGGTGATCGCCTTGCCCTTGAGCTGCTGGGTGCCCGCGCCCTTCTCCAGTCCCGCGAGCTTGTCGTCCTGGGCCTGGGTGCTGCCGTCGTCGGCCTCGGCCAGCGACTCCACGTCGTCGCGCAGGGTCCCGTTCGCCCCCTCCAGTTCGCCGTTCTTCTGGCTGCGTTCCTGGATGAGGTCGGACAGCTTCAGCAAGGAGGCGTCCGTGCGGATGTTGGTGCCCTTGGCGGTGTTGAAGCTGGTGAAGAAGAGGAGGCCGGCGAGGGCGAAGACGCCCACGGTGAGTACCCGCACCGGACGGAATCCGCCCCGGCGATCGGCGGAGGAAGCCGCGGAAGAAGCAGGGGAGGAAGCAGTGGGGGAAGCCGCGGAGGGGACGGGTGAGGGAACGGAAGGGGAAACGGGGGTGGGATCGGGGGGTGAACCCGTTGAACCCGTGCGGGGAGAGTCGGCAGAATTGCTCAACGTACCCTTATCTCCTTCGGCGCCGTAGAAGCACTACGCTAACGGACGCCCGGAGGAGCCCCTCAGTCCCCTGGCACGCAGCCCCCGAGCCCGACCCCAGCACTCTGCGCGGCCACGCAGCGCATCGACAGGAGAGACCCTCGTGCCGAAGTCACGTATCCGCAAGAAGGCCGACTACACGCCGCCGCCGGCGAAGCAGGCGACCGCCATCAAGCTGAACAGCCGTGCCTGGGTCGCGCCCGTGATGCTGGCCATGTTCCTCATCGGGCTGGCCTGGATCGTGGTCTTCTACGTGACCGACGGCTCGCTGCCCATCGACAAGCTGGACAACTGGAACATCGTCGTCGGCTTCGGGTTCATCGCGGCGGGCTTCGGCGTCTCCACGCAGTGGAAGTAACTCGTGGCATCAGCTCGTGGAAGTAGCTCTGCCCACGGCTGTTCCGTGAGTTATCCACAGCGGTTTTCCACATGGGGAAAAGAAAGACGATCTGTGGATAACTCATCGAGGGTTGACGCCGGTGTGACGTAACTACCGGCTGTCACCTTCACTCGAAAAACTGTTCGCCCCCTGTCCGACCTGCGCAAACGCGGGTCGATGACAGGGGGCACAGTTGTTCCCGCACGTTGTGCACAAGATTCGACACAGACTGTGGACAACAGCGCGCTCAGGTGAGCTGAGCGGTCCTCAGGAACGTCACGACCAGGACGGCGGCCAGCATCACGGCGCACGTCCCGAACTGCACGAGCGCCCGGCGCTCACGAGGCGCGTGGAGCATCCCGAAGCCGATGACGACGCCGGCGACCAGGCCGCCGATATGCGCCTGCCAGGCGATCCCGGCCCATCCGAACGTGATGACCAGGTTGATCACCAGCAGGGCGATCACCGGCCGCATGTCCAGGCGCTGTCGGCGCACCAGCACGACGAGCGCCCCGAAGAGCCCGAAGATCGCCCCGGAGGCGCCGAGCGAGGCCGCATTGGGCGCGGCGATCAGATACGTGAGCGCGCTGCCGGCGAGACCGGAGACCAGGTACAGCGCGAGGTAGCGAACCCGGCCGAGGGCCGCTTCGAGCGGGCCGCCGATCCACCACAGGCTGAGCATGTTGGACAGGATGTGGATGACGCTGCCGTGCAGGAACATCGAGGTCAGCAGCCGGTACCACTGCCCTTCGGCCACACCCTGGAGTTCGCCGTACCCCAGAGCCGGCATGATCGCCCGGCCGATCAGGTCGAACCGGTCGGTGAAACTGTCGCCGAGGACCTGCTGGAGCACGAACATCGCGACGTTGATCCCGAGAAGGATCTTGGTGACCAGATGGGGATCGGCCGCGATCGCGCCCCCCGCGATGGTGCGGGGCTGCGAGGCGCCGGGCGCGTGGCCCGTGCCGGAACCCTCGCGGACGCAGTTGGGGCACTGGAAACCGACGGAGGCGTTGACCATGCACTCGGGGCAGATCGGGCGCTCGCAGCGCGTGCAGCGAATGCCGGTCTCCCGGTCGGGGTGCCGGTAGCACACGGGCAGACCGCTCTGCGCGTCGTCCTGCCGGCTGCCAGGCGCCTGGTCCATGGGCTCCCCCAGTCAATACGTGCGAATCGCGTGAGCCGCCGTGTGCGAAGTGGACCGGAAGGATGGGACAGGAAGGGATCCGGTCGGAACGGATCGTAAAGGAACCGCCCTGCTCATCCTTACGGACGAGCAGGGCGCATGGTTCCCGAAGGCGCCGTTCAGCCCTTGCGGCTCTCCACGACGACCGACTCGATGACGACGTCCTTCAGCGGACGGTCGGTGCGCGGGTTGGTCTGGGCGGTCGCGATGGCGTCCACGACCTTCTGGCTGGCCGGGTCGGTGACCTCGCCGAAGATGGTGTGCTTGCGGGTCAGCCAGGCGGTCGGGGAGACGGTGACGAAGAACTGCGAGCCGTTGGTGGCCGGGCCGGCGTTGGCCATGGCCAGCAGGTAGGGCCTGTCGAACCGCAGGTCCGGGTGGAACTCGTCCTCGAACTGGTAGCCGGGACCGCCGGTGCCGTTGCCCAGCGGGTCGCCGCCCTGGATCATGAATCCGCTGATCACGCGGTGGAAGACCGTGCCGTCGTAGAGCCTGTCCGTGGACTTCACGCCGGTTTCCGGGTTGACCCACTCACGCTCACCGGTGGCGAGCTCGACGAAGTTCCTGACCGTCTTCGGGGCATGGTCCGGGAAGAGCCGGATCTCGATGTCGCCGTGGTTGGTCTTCAGGGTGGCGTACAGCTGCTCGGCCACGATCTGCCTTCCGTTGTCTTCCTGTGACCCCCCGATCCTCGCACGGTCCGCGGCCCGCGTGGTCGGACGGCCCGCCCCCGATCGGAACCGACGGTTCCGGCACGGAATCGCGCCCGAGTCGGCCTGGACGGGAGCGGGCGCGGCCGATCCGTGGCATCGTCGGCTTTGTCGCCCTGTCGACGCTCTGTTGCCAATGCCCCGACTGTTTGCATTGATCAGAATCTGCACCGATCCACACCGAAGATCCGAATCCATCGATCCATCGGTCCATCAGCCCATCGGTCGATCAGCCCATCAGCCCATCCAGCGATCCATCCATCCGCTGTCGCACATGATCAGCGTGCGATCAGCGCGCGACCGGCACCCGTATGCCCGTCCGCACATGCCGGGACGGCCGTCGGCAGGCATGATCCGTAAAAGGGTGGACAGTCGAAATACCGTACCGCCACCGAGGAGGAGGAACCCGTGACCCGCATCGACAGCGTGCGCGCCGCGACCGGCTCGGCGAAGGACAGCGTGCTGCACGCCGCGGAAGTGGTGGCGCCCTACGCCGACACGGCCAAGGAGCGGGCCGCGCTCTACGCGCAGGAAGCCCGTGTACGGC
Source organism: Streptomyces sp. NPDC006872 (assembly GCF_040635845.1). Lineage (NCBI taxonomy): Bacteria > Bacillati > Actinomycetota > Actinomycetes > Kitasatosporales > Streptomycetaceae > Streptomyces > Streptomyces sp. NPDC006872. The sequence goes on along the minus strand of NZ_JBEYIL010000003.1, from coordinate 276,502 downwards.
TCGCGCCCAAGGTGTCGCAGGCCGCCGACCAAGCCCGAGTCCAGGCCCGCGTCCAGTACGACGCCCATGTCGCCCCGCGCGTGGAACAGGCCAAGACACATGTCCCGCCGAAGGTCGACCTGGCCGCACAGGAGGCGGCCGCCCGTGCCCGACTGGCCGCACGGCAGGCCGCCGACTACTCCCGGCCGAGGATCGAACAGGCCGTGGCCGCGGCCGGGCCCGTGCGGGACGAGGCCACCGCCCGTGGCGTCGCCGCGCTGGCGGCCCTGCGCGGCCAGGTGACGCCGAAGGAGATCGAGAAGCTGGTGCGCAAGCACCGGCGCCGGGCCAAGGCGGGCAAGCTCGCCAAGGCGCTCGTGGTGCTGGGCGTCGTCGCCGGCGGCGCCTTCGCGGCCTGGAAGTGGTGGGACAAGCAGGCCAACCCGGACTGGCTGGTCGAGCCGCCGGCGGCCACGGAGGTGCCGGCCGCAGGCGGCCTGACCTCGGTGGACGGCAGCGGCGACACCACGGCCCTGGACCCCGAGGTACAGGCCAAGGAGGCCGAGGAGGAAGCCGCGAAGCGCGAGGACCGCGGCTGAGCGACCACCCACCAAAAAAAGACCCCTCCGACCTGCTTTCCCGCAGGTCGGAGGGGTCTTGTGCGTGGAGCCTAGGGGAGTCGAACCCCTGACATCTGCCATGCAAAGACAGCGCTCTACCAACTGAGCTAAGGCCCCGCAAGAGACGACCGGCCGGAGAAACCTCTTACCGGCGGGCGCCGCAGACCAGAGTACCGGGTCACCCGGGGTATCTCGCAAAAAGATTGGGGGTCCCCGCGGATGACCACTCTCCGTAAGATGCTCGGACGTGGTTCGCTACAGCGAACCGCGGTTTCTGGGGAAGCGATGGGGAGACGCAATGGACGCCGCACAGCAGGAAGCGACCGCGAGAGCGCGGGAACTGCAGCGGAACTGGTACGGGGAGCCGCTGGGGGCGCTCTTCCGTAAGCTCATCGACGATCTTGGCCTCAACCAGGCTCGTCTCGCGGGGGTACTGGGACTGTCGGCACCGATGCTGTCGCAGCTGATGAGCGGTCAGCGGGCGAAGATCGGCAACCCGGCCGTGGTGCAGCGGGTGCAGCTGCTCCAGGAGTTGGCGGCGCAGGTCGCGGACGGCAGCGTCAGCGCCGCCGAGGCGACCGAGCGCATGGACGAGATCAAGCGGTCGCAGGGGGGCTCGGTGCTCAGCAACACCACACAGACGACGAGCAGTTCAGGGGCGCCGACGGTCAAGCGGGTCGTCCGCGAGATCCAGTCCCTGCTGCGCTCGGTGGCCGCCGCCGGCGACATCATCGAGGCCGCCGACACTCTCGCCCCGACCCACCCGGAACTGGCAGAGTTCCTCCGGGTGTACGGCGCCGGCCGTACCTCCGACGCGGTCACGCACTACCAGTCCCACCAGAGCTGAGCCCTCCGCCCGGTCGCCGAAGGGGGTTCGGCAGCCGGGCGGTCGGCGGCTTCGGGGGGGGCAGGCCCCTTAGGGGGCGGTTCGGGGGCATACAGGGGTCGTATCGCTCATCGCGAGGGTGGCAACGGGGGAGAACCGAGAGAGACGAGACAGACGAGAGGGCGAGAGAGACAAAGGGAGAAGGGGACAAGGGGGAGGAGCTAAGCACCGCCATGGGTGAGGTCTTCGCCGCACGGTACGAACTGGCCGACCCGATCGGCCGCGGAGGGGTCGGTGCGGTCTGGCGCGCCTGGGACCACCGTCGCCGCCGCTATGTCGCCGCCAAGGTCCTCCAGCAGAGCGACGCGCACGCGCTGCTGCGGTTCGTCCGCGAGCAGGCGCTGCGGATCGACCATCCCCATGTCCTCGCGCCCGCCAGCTGGGCCGCCGACGACGACAAGGTCCTGTTCACCATGGACCTGGTCGCCGGCGGCTCCCTGGTCCACCTCGTCGGCGACTACGGCCCGCTGCCCCCGTTGTTCGTGTGCACACTGCTCGACCAGTTGCTCTCCGGGCTGACCGCGGTCCACGCGGAGGGCGTCGTGCACCGCGACATCAAACCCGCCAACATCCTGCTGGAGGCCACCGGAACGGGCCGGCCCCGGCTCCGGCTCTCCGACTTCGGCATCGCGATGCGGCTCGGCGAGCCCCGGCTGACCGACACCAACCTCGTGGTGGGGACGCCGGGTTACCTCGCACCCGAGCAGATGCTGGGCGCCGACCCGGACTTCCCGGCCGACCTGTTCGCCGTCGGCCTGGTCGCGCTGTATCTGCTGGAGGGCGCCAAGCCGGACGCCAAGGCGCTCGTCGAGTACTTCGCCGAACACGGAACTCCGAGCGCGCCCAAGAGCGTTCCGGAGCAGCTGTGGCAGGTCGTGGCCACCCTCCTGCAACCGGACCCGCAGGCCCGTTTCCGTACCGCCACGGGCGCGCGCAAGGCGCTCGCGGCAGCGGTCGAGCTGTTGCCCGAGCCCGGCCCGGACGACGAGACGATCGAGATCTTCGACCAACTGGGCGCACTGCCCAAGGGGTTCGGCCCCGAAGGCCCGACGACACCGACACCGCTCCGGGGCAGGGGTGCGGGTGCGGGTACGGGTTCAGACGCCGGTACGGGCACAGGCAGCGACGGGGGTGCGGCTACGGGTACCGGCGCGGGCGCGGGCTTCCTGCCGCCCCGCCCTCACACCGCTCCGGATCCGGCCCACCCGGGCACCGGCTCCCTGCCCGCCCGCCCGGAAAGGGCCCCTGATCCCGCCCCGCCGGGCAGCGGATCGTTTCCTTCCGGCCCAGGAGCGGCCGCCCATCCTGCCCACCCGGGCACCGACGCCCTGCCCTCCCGGGCCTACAACGGCGCCGGTGCCGGCACCGGCCAGTCGTGGCCCGGCACCGACTCCATACCGACCGACCCGCGCCGCCCCACGCATTCGGCGCCCGAGCCGGTCACCCCCACTGCTGCTCCCGCCCCGCTCGCCGTCCCCTCCATGTCGGACACCGGAAGCTTCCACCTGCCGCCTCCGCAACCGACGTCCACCTCCTTCTCCACCCCCACGCCCACCCCCACTCCACGTCCCCCCGCCTACGCGCCGACGCCCGTCTCCCCCGCGCCCTCGTACGGGCAACCGCGCGCCGATGCCTCCACCGCCACGTACACCGCGCAGGCGACCGCGCCGCAGAGCGGCCGGCGGGGGCATCGCGCCGTGCGCCGGGGGCGTCCCGGCCCGCCGGCCAAGGTCGCGGTGCCGTTGCTGCTCCTCGCGCTGGCCTGCTACGCCGTGGGGTTCTGGGCGTTGGCGCGGATCTGAGCCGCCGCCCTGCGCCGGGCGGTCAGCGTCCAGATCCCGAGCACGGTCAGCAGCAGGCTTCCGGTGCCGATGCCGCCCACCGCGACCGCCCGCATCGCGGGGTCGCCGTCCGACGCACCGCCGCCCGAGGCGGTGTCGCCGCCGGTCCCGCCCCCGCCCGCCGACGGCTCCGGATCTGGTGCGCCGACGTCGAAGAACCCGCGCGGCACCGACCGCTGCGCGTATCCCGGTCCGTCCTGGGTGCTTCCGCGGAGGCCGACGCGCAGGGTCAGCCCGTAGGGGCCGTCCCCGAAACGCTCGTCCACCTGCGCGGCAAGGTGCACCACGAGGTAGTACGAGCCGGCGAACCGCAAAGAGTTCGTCGGATCGGTGGGCGCGTACCGGTTGACGTATCTGACCGGCGGGACAGGAGGCAGAGCGGCCGACTTCTGGCTGCCGCCGTACCCGACGCTCGCGTTCGTCACCTCGGCCCGCACCGGGTTGTAGAGGGTCATGTCCAGGGCGTCGACCACATACCCGGAGTTCTTGTCGGCGCTGCCGAGGTCGACGGCGGCGGACATCTGGCGGCCCCAGTCGACGGGCACCTTGTAGAAGAGGGTCTGCCCGGGGACGATCTCGTCGCTCCAGACGCCCTGCTCCACAACCGTCGCTTTGGCAAATCCGGCCCCTCCCCGGACGGTCACCGGCTCGGCGACGGGCGGCGTGGGCGTCGCGGAGTCCCAGGCCTCGGGCACGCTCGTGGCGGCCGCCTTCTGCAGCGACGGCTCCGAGACGGCCGCGAGCTCCAGCTCCCAGGGCTCCGCGGCGGCGAGATCCGTCCTGTCGTCGTCGGAGTCCTCCGAGGAAGCCGCGCTGGTGCCGGTGCGCTCGACGACGACGTAGTACGTCCCGGCCTCCTGGCACAGCCCCTTGCCCGGCAGGAACTCGCGCGCACCCCAGGCCGTGATCGGCTGCGGGCTCTTGGACGCCCCGACGATCACCGAGTCCCGGGAGCAGGTGGCGCTGTCGGAGTCCTCCACGGAGACGCTGATCCCCTCGCCGACGGACAGCTCGGCGTCCGCGCGCGGGACGGCCGTCACGGCGACGTACGCGTTCGACGTGCCGTCGAGTTCGAGACGGTAGTAGGCCTTCTTCTTCCCCTCCAGGGAGCTCCGGTAGGTCGCGCCGGGCTCCAGGCGTACCGTGCCGCTCGTGCCCGTCGCCGCCGCGGCGGTGCGGACGTCGTCGGCGAAGGCGTACGACGGGACGTCCGGCGCGGCCACGGCGACCGGACCGGGCAGCACCGCGGAGGACGCGCAGAGCGCCGCTGTCACGACGGTGATCCGCGCGAGGGTCTGCCACCCGGCCGCCCCACGCCTTTCACGCCCCGTCCGCCCCGCACGCCGGCCCATCGAACCCGCCCCCTCGCCTTCGACCGAACGTGGGCCATCCTGCCCCGTCCGTGCGCGCGCCACCCGTGCATTCCGTACGAGCGTCCGAAAAGCCCGCCTCTAACCGCAGGCCCGGGGATCCGCAACACAAAACCCCGACCGCAAGCGGCGGCCGGGGTCTGCTCGGACTTCTCAGTCTTCGTATCGGTGCTCAAGAACCCGTGGGCACGGAGTCAGTCGCCTCCGTCCACAGATCCTGCTCGGCGCGATCCGCCTGGATCTGGCGGTACACAAGGAGCCCGCCGATGGCGGCCAGTGCGACCAGGAGAAGCTTCTTCACCGCGCGACCTCGTCTTTCCTTGACGTAGGGGACCTCTGGCGCCCGACTATACACACCGACCGATACCGATCGGTGACCTGCGTCCGGCCCTCAACTCCCGCCCCCGGCAGCGCAGTAGCAGGGGTTCACACCATGGATCACACCGCTCCGATCGGAGGGTGATCACATCTCCACGGAGGGTGATTTTCATCCCCTCTCACCCCGTCTGATCCATTCTCCTCCTGTTTTATGACGCCTTGCGCCCATTCGGGTGGTGTTCATCGGAACAACGCCACGCCGCGAGCGTCGGTCCACCACTTCGCGCCCTCCATACACATCATGAGGAAAGTACGCAAATCGCCCAACCCGAAAGTGAGGGGCCATGACCGAGAACCGGGTCATGAAGCTGTGGACCGCCATCGTCACCGCCTTCCTTGCGCTGTGCACGGCGCTCGGACTCATCACCACGACCGCCACGACGGCGGCGGCCCGGACCGAGCCGACGCGCACCAGCGAGAGTGTGCCCACCACGCACACTGTGGCCTGGCCGACGACCTCCTCCCCCTGGCTCTGGTCCCAGACCCGCTCCCTGCCCCCCACGATGAAACAGCGCATCCGCGCCGAGGCACACGGAAAGTCGCCCAGCTGCCGCCACCGCGGACTCCCGGACACGGAACCGGCCGAGAACGCCACGGCCTCCTGCGACCTCGCGGAACCGGCCGCGCCGGCCATCCCCCTGCAGCGCTGAGCGGCCCTTCCGACCCTCACGTGACGGCGAACTTGCGTACAGCCCGCACGAGCAGGCCCGGCAGCTCCTCAGGAGCCACCGGGCCTTCGCCGTGCGCGCACCCATGTCCGCCCGGACGTCAGCCGTCGCCGTCCGGCTCCTTCTCCGCCTCTTCCGCCTGCTCCGACTCTTCCGCCTGCTCCACGGCGCAGAGCATCCGATGGGCCGGTATCACCAGCTCACCGGGAAGCGGAGCGATGGCCCGCACCCGGACCGCCAGGACATCGACGATCACGGGCGTGTGGCGGCCGGGGAGCCTGGTGAGGCGCCAGCGGAACCGCGGGGGAACGTCCTTGGCCGGCAGTTCCGCGGTGGACAGGCTCACCCAGCGGTCGTAGACCGTCGGAAAGATCCGGATGCCACGACCGCACCGGACACAGGTCGGCGGCTCCAGGAAAGTGACGTCGTCGCCGTCGGGCTCGGGCCACGGCCGCGATGTGGCGCCGTCGGCCGACGCCATCTGGTCGGCGACCCGATTCCAGCAGCCGTCGCAGAACTCGGCCATGAGATCGATGCGCCCCCGACTGCGCACGGTGGGACCGGACTTCCCACAGCACTGGCACCAGCGACCGCCCCGATCAGCTGTCGTCCCCATACGTTCGAGTGTGGGCGGGATCGCGCAAATGACAGTAGGTCGCGATTTGGCCGTAATAGCAGGGCCCGAACCACCGTCCCCCATACATGCCGAAGACCCCCGGTCCAAGTGGACCGGGGGTCTTCCAGCTGGTGGGGCTAACAGGATTTGAACCTGTGGCCTCATCCTTATCAGGGATGCGCTCTAACCAACTGAGCTATAGCCCCGCCGCGCTCTGCGGTGTGTGTCCCGCGCGCTGACTCCTGAAGATTAGCGCACGACGCGGGCAGTCCCAAAATCGATAGTCGCGGGACCCTCGGCGAGGTTTGAAACCGCTATGACGACAAAGGTCACTCGTCCTCGGCCAGCGTCAGCTCGACGCCTCCGACGAAGCCCGCGGAGAGGTTGTAGATGAACGCGCCGAGGGTGGCCAGCGCCGTCGCGAGGACCACGTCGATGACCGCGATGATCGACGTGAACATCAGGACGTGGGGGAGCGACAGGAACGACTGGAGGTCGAAGCCGTTCGACTCGTTCGAGCCGGTCGCCTCCGAGATCGTGCCGCCGACCGTCGAGAAGACGCCCATCGCGTCCATGACCATCCACAGCACGGCCGCCGCGACGATCGTGCAGATGCCCAGCGCGATGGAGAGCAGGAAGCTGACCTTCATCACCGACCACGGGTCGGCCTTCGCCACCCGCAGCCGCGCCTTGCGGACGCGGGGCGTGGTGCGCGCGCCCGTCCGCGGCCGCCGAACCGCGCCGGCCTGGGCCGAGACGGCGGGCCCGGCCGCCGGCGCGCCCGCGCCCGCGGACGCGACCGCGGGCGCCTGCGTCGGGTATGCCTGCGGCGGGTGGTAGGGCCCCGCGGGCTGCTGCGGCTGACGCTCGCCGGGCAGCGGCGACGCCTCCTGCTCGGCCCGTGGGCCTCGGGTGTCCGTCACGGTTCCCCCCTGGGATCCCTTGGCACCTTGGGTGTCGGTCGAGGGTGCCGACGAGGGGGAGTCGGCCACGGGGGCCTTGATCGCCTTCAGCTGGGTCGTGTGCGTGTCCGCCGCACGTCCCTCGCCGCCCCCCGCGCCCCGCGCGTCGGTCGTACGCGCGTCCCCCGTCGACGCGGCGGAGCCACGGCCGCCGCCGTTCTTGTCCGTACCGGCAGACGTACCGGCGCCCGTGGCTCCACTCACGATGACTCACTCCTCGGTGCTACTCAGCCGAGGGCGACTCACCCTCGTCCGTGCCGGTGGTCGTGGCCTGCTCGGCGGTCTCGTCCACGGCGTCCTCACCGTCGACCTCCTCCGCCTCGCGCCCCGCCTCGGCGTTACGTGCGATGCCGACGACGGCATCGCGCTTGCCCAGGTTGATCAGTTGGACGCCCATGGTGTCACGGCCCGTCTCCCTGACCTCGTTGACTCGCGTACGAATCACACCGCCCGACAGCGAGATGGCGAGGATCTCGTCGGTCTCCTCGACCACCAACGCGCCGACGAGCGAGCCGCGGTCCTCCACGATCTTGGCGGCCTTGATACCGAGGCCGCCGCGACCCTGGACGCGGTACTCGTCGACGGCGGTCCGCTTCGCGTACCCGCCGTCCGTGGCAGTGAACACGAACGTACCGGGTCGAACAACATTCATCGAGAGCAGCTGGTCTCCCTCACGGAAGCTCATGCCCTTGACACCCGAGGTGGCACGGCCCATGGGCCGCAGGCTTTCGTCCGTGGCGGTGAACCTGATCGACTGTGCCTTCTTGCTGATCAGAAGCAGATCATCGTCCGCCGAGACGAGTTCGGCTCCGATCAGTTCGTCGTCGGAACCGTCCTCCGTCTCACGGAGATTGATCGCGATGACACCACCGGAACGCGGCGAATCGTAATCCTTCAGAGGCGTCTTCTTCACCAGACCGCCCTTGGTGGCCAGGATCAGATACGGCGCCGCCTCGTAGTCGCGGATCGCGAGGATCTCGGCGATCGCCTCGTCCGGCTGGAAGGCCAGCAGGTTCGCGACGTGCTGGCCACGCGCGTCACGACCGGCGTCGGGCAGCTCGTAGGCCTTCGCCCGGTACACGCGGCCCTTGTTGGTGAAGAACAGCAGCCAGTGGTGCGTGGTGGAGACGAAGAAGTGGTCGACGATGTCGTCCTCCTTCAGCTTCGCGCCGCGCACACCCTTGCCGCCGCGCTTCTGCGCACGGTAGTCGTCCGCCTTCGTGCGCTTGACGTAGCCGCCGCGCGTGACGGTGACGACGATGTCCTCCTCGGCGATCAGGTCCTCGATGGACATGTCACCGTCGTAGGGCACCAGCATCGTCTTGCGGTCGTCGCCGTACTTCTCGACGATCGCGGCCAGTTCCTCGCTCACGATGCCGCGCTGGCGGGCCGGGGACGCGAGGATCGCGTTGTACTCGGTGATCTTCGCCTGGAGTTCGTCGTGCTCCTGGATGATCTTCTGGCGCTCCAGCGCGGCCAGTCGGCGCAGCTGCATCTCGAGGATCGCGTTGGCCTGGATCTCGTCGATCTCCAGGAGGCCCATCAGGCCCGTGCGCGCGATGTCGACGGTGTCGCTGCGCCGGATCAGCGCGATGACCTCGTCGATGGCGTCCAGGGCCTTCAGGAGGCCACGCAGGATGTGGGCGCGCTCCTCCGCCTTGCGCAGACGGAACTTCGTGCGCCGGACGATGACCTCGATCTGGTGCGTCACCCAGTGCCGGATGAACGCGTCCAGGGACAGGGTGCGCGGGACGCCGTCGACCAGCGCGAGCATGTTCGCGCCGAAGTTCGACTGCAGGTCCGTGTGCTTGTAGAGGTTGTTCAGGACGACCTTGGCGACCGCGTCCCGCTTCAGGACGATGACCAGGCGCTGGCCGGTGCGCGACGACGTCTCGTCGCGGACGTCCGCGATGCCGCCGATCTTGCCGTCCTTCACCAGGTCGGCGATCTTCTGCGCGAGGTTGTCGGGGTTGACCTGGTAGGGCAGCTCCGTGACCACCAGGCACTGGCGGTTCTGGATCTCCTCGACCTCGACGACCGCCCGCATGGTGATCGAGCCGCGGCCCGTGCGGTAGGCCTCCTCGATGCCCTTGCGGCCCACCACCAGCGCGCCGGTCGGGAAGTCGGGGCCCTTGATGCGCTCGATGAGCGCGTCCAGCAGCTCCTCGTGCGAGGCCTCCGGGTTCTCCAGGTACCACTGGGCGCCGGACGCGACCTCGCGCAGGTTGTGCGAGGGGATGTTGGTCGCCATACCGACCGCGATACCGGCCGAACCGTTGATCAGCAGGTTCGGGAAACGGGCCGGCAGGACGGTCGGCTCCTGGGAGCGGCCGTCGTAGTTGTCCGTGAAGTCGACGGTCTCCTCGTCGATGTCGCGGACCATCTCCATGGACAGCGGCATCATCTTGCACTCGGTGTACCGCATGGCGGCCGCCGGGTCGTTGCCGGGAGAGCCGAAGTTGCCGTTGGAGTCCACCAGCGGCATCCGCATCGACCACGGCTGCGCGAGGCGGACCAGCGCGTCGTAGATCGAGGAGTCGCCGTGCGGGTGGTAGTTGCCCATGACGTCGCCGACGACGCGGGCGCACTTGTAGAAGCCCTTCTCGGGCCGGTAGCCGCCGTCGTACATGGCGTACAGGACACGCCGGTGGACGGGCTTGAGGCCGTCCCGGACGTCCGGCAGCGCACGCGAGACGATGACGGACATCGCGTAGTCGAGGTACGAGCGCTGCATCTCCGTCTCGAGCCCGACGGGCTCGATGCGCATCACGACGTCGCCGCCCTCTTCAGGGGTGACGGGAGTGTTCTCGTCGGTCATAGCTGGTGGGAATCCTTCCTGGTGCGGTCAGCTGAGACCGACTCAGATGTCGAGGAAGCGGACGTCCTTGGCGTTGCGCTGGATGAACGCGCGGCGGGCTTCGACGTCCTCACCCATGAGGACGGAGAACAGGTCGTCGGCCTGGGCGGCGTCGTCCAGGGTGACCTGGCCGAGGACGCGGTGCTCCTGGTCCATCGTGGTGATGCGCAGTTCCTCGGCGTTCATCTCGCCGAGGCCCTTGAAGCGCTGGATCGAGTCCTCGCGCACGCGCTTGCCGCGCTGGCGGCCCATCTCGAGCAGCGCGTCGCGCTCCCGGTCGGAGTACGCGTACTCGATGTCCTCCCGGCCCCACTTGATCTTGTAGAGCGGGGGACGGGAGAGGAACACGTGCCCGGCCTCGACCAGCGGCCGCATGAAGCGGAACAGGAAGGTCAGCAGCAGGGTGTTGATGTGCTGGCCGTCGACGTCGGCGTCCGCCATCAGGATGATCTTGTGATAGCGGAGCTTGGAGATGTCGAAGTCCTCGTGCACACCGGTGCCGAAGGCGGAGATCAGCGCCTGGATCTCCTGGTTCTGCAGGATCTTGTCGATCCGCGCCTTCTCGACGTTGAGGATCTTGCCTCGGATCGGGAGGATCGCCTGGTACTGCGGGTTGCGGCCGGACTTCGCCGAGCCGCCGGCGGAGTCACCCTCGACGATGAAGATCTCGCACTTGATGGGGTCGTTCGACTGGCAGTCGGAGAGCTTGCCCGGCAGGGACGCCGACTCCAGCAGGCCCTTACGGCGGGTCAGGTCGCGGGCCTTGCGGGCCGCCACGCGCGCGGTGGCCGCCTGGATGCCCTTGCGGACGATGTCCGCCGCCTCGACCGGGTTGCGGTCCAGCCAGTCGTTGAGGTGCTCGTAGACCGCCTTCTGGACGAAGGTCTTCGCCTCCGTGTTGCCCAGCTTGGTCTTGGTCTGGCCCTCGAACTGCGGCTCGCTCAGCTTGACGGAGATGATCGCGGTCAGACCCTCGCGGATGTCGTCGCCCGTGAGGTTGTCGTCCTTCTCGCGCAGCAGCTTCTTGTCGCGCGCGTACTTGTTGACCAGGTTCGTCAGCGCCGCGCGGAAGCCCTCTTCGTGCGTACCGCCCTCATGCGTGTGGATGATGTTGGCGAAGGAGTACACGCCCTCGCTGTAGCCGCTGTTCCACTGCATGGCGACTTCGAGGGAGAGGGCCTTGTCCTTGTCCTCCGCCTCGAGGTCGATCACCGTCGGGTGCACCACGTCGCCCTTGCGGGAGTTGAGGTACTTCACGAAGTCGACGATGCCGCCCTCGTAGTGGTACGTGACGGTCTTGACCTCGTCCTTCTCGTCCGCACCCGCCTCGTCCGCCCCGGCGGTGGCCTTCGCCGACTCACGCTCGTCGGTGAGCTTGATCGTCAGACCCTTGTTGAGGAACGCCATCTCCTGGAAGCGCCGCGAGAGCGTCTCGAAGGAGTACTCCGTGGTCTCGAAGATGTCGCCGTCGGCCCAGAAGGTGACCGACGTGCCGGTCTCCTCGATGGCCTCGTGCTTGGCGAGCGGCGCCGTGGGGACGCCCATCTTGTAGTCCTGCGTCCAGCGGTGGCCGTCCGTCCGCACCTCGACGGAGACCTTGCTCGACAGGGCGTTCACGACCGAGACGCCGACGCCGTGCAGACCACCGGAGACCGCGTAGCCGCCGCCGCCGAACTTGCCGCCCGCGTGCAGCACGGTCAGCACGACCTCGAGGGCCGGCTTGCCCTCGGAGGCGACGATGCCCACCGGGATGCCGCGGCCGTTGTCCGTGACCCGCACACCGCCGTCGGCCAGGATCGTCACGTCGATGGTGTCCGCGTGCCCGGCCAGCGCCTCGTCGACCGAGTTGTCGACGACCTCGTACACGAGGTGGTGCAGCCCCCGCTCACCGGTGGAACCGATGTACATACCGGGTCGCTTGCGGACGGCGTCCAGGCCCTCGAGGACGGTAATGGCGCTGGCGTCGTACGAGGCGGTGACCTCGCTGCTCGAGATGCTCGAGTTGCTCGAGGCGATGACCTCGTCGTTCGCGCCGGCGTCGGTGGACGGGATGTTCTCGTTGGGGTTGCCGGAATCGGCCACGAAGCGCCCTTTCTGGCACAGCACTAGCCAGGCTCATCGGCAGGTTGCCGGAGCGGCTGCGGCATGTTGCGTTGGTAAGCCTTGATCAGCGTTGCTCAGCTTTTCCCGGGCGGTCCCCACGTTCGGGGCGGGATTGGCTTCCAGTCTACCGGTAGCACTGACAGTGATGGGGGTTTGCCGGTACCTGAGTCCGCATGTGCCGCCCTCAACCGGTCTCTTCCGGGTCCCGATATGTGGATGGGGGCTCCAAGAGGCTCACGGAGGCACTCAGCGCTTCCGGGTGTCAACCCTTGGCTACTTGGGAGTCAGGTCGGAATTCGCACCCGCACGCGGGCACACGGAACGAAGGCCGGGCGGTCACGACAGACCCGTCCCGGCCTTCGGATACGTGACATACGTCACCCGTAGGTATCGCCGGGACCGGTGCTCCCAGGGGCCCTGAGGGGGCCGTAGCGGCGGGGCGGGCCGCCGGGGTTGAGCACCTTGATCATCCGCACGGTGCCATGTCCCAGGTCCTCGTTGAGCCGGGCCACCAGGGTGGGCGTGAGATGCCGCAGCTGGGTCGCCCAGGCCGTGGAGTCGCACTGCACGACCAGGACCCGCTCGTCCTCGTCGTACCTCTCCGGGACGCAGTGCTTGGCCAGGTTCTCGCCCACCATCTGCGGCCACCGGCCCATCACCCCGCCCACCGCCGCCGGCGCCTCCCACCCGCGCTCGGTGAGCAGCCGGTTGATCGCGGCGCCCAGCGCCATCGGGTCGCGGCCGTCCGCGCGCGCTCCGGAGCGCAGGCCGCCCCCGCGCCGGGCCTGCTTCTTCTGCTGCACCGCGTCCCCACGCGCGCGTGCCTGCTCGCGTGCCGCCCTGAGCGCCACGCGCGCGAGGTCGACGCCGGAGGGCTCGGCGCTCCGCTCGGCGCTCTGCTTCGGGGCGGGCTCGTCGCCGCTCATATCCGCTCCACCGTCCCCCCGGACACGGTGTACCGCGCCCCCGCGAGGACGTCCGGCACGTCGTCGTCGACCGCGGCCGTCACCAGCACCTGCTCGCCGGGCGCGACCAGCTCGGCCAGCCGCTCCCGCCGACGGGCGTCCAGCTCGGCGAAGACGTCGTCCAGGACCAGCACCGGCTCGTTGCCCTCGGCCCGCAGCAGGTCGTAGGAGGCCAGCCGCAGCGCCAGCGCGTACGACCAGGACTCGCCGTGCGAGGCGTACCCCTTGGCCGGCATCGAGCCGAGTTTGAGCACCACATCGTCCCGATGGGGGCCCACCAGCGTGACGCCCCGCTCGATCTCCTGCTTGCGGGCGTCCGCGAGCGCCGCCATGAGCTGCCCGTAGAGCTCCTCACGCGTGTGTGCCTCGCCGGGGGCCGACGACTTGTACTCCAGAGCCACCGGACCGCCACCGGGCGCCAGCTGTTCGTACGCCTTGTCGGCGAGCGGCTGGATCGCGGCCACCAGGTCGAGCCGCTGGGCGAGCAGCTCGGCGCCCACGCGCGCGAGGTGCTGATCCCAGACGTCGAGGGTCGACAGGTCCATGGAGCGGCCGCCGTGCCGCCGGGCGAGCGCGGCCGTCTTCAGGAGTGTGTTGCGCTGCTTGAGGACCCGCTCGTAGTCCGAGCGCACACCCGCCATGCGCGGGGAGCGGGCGGTGATCAGCTCGTCCAGGAAGCGGCGGCGCTCACCCGGGTCGCCCTTCACCAGGGCGAGGTCCTCGGGCGCGAACAGCACGGTCCGCACGATGCCGAGCACATCACGCGGCCTGACCTGCGAGGACCTGTTGATGCGGGCGCGGTTGGCCTTTCCGGGGTTCAGCTCCAGCTCGACCAGCTGCTGCCGCTCGCCCTGCTTGACCTGCGCCCGGACGATCGCACGGTCGGCGCCCATGCGGACCAGCGGAGCGTCCGAGGCGACCCGGTGGCTGCCCAGGGTGGCGAGGTAGCCGACGGCCTCCACGAGGTTCGTCTTGCCCTGCCCGTTGGGGCCCACGAAGGCGGTGACGCCCGGGTCGAGCGGAACTTCGACCCGGGCGTACGAGCGGAAGTCGGCCAGCGACAGATGCGTGACGTGCATGGTCGTTCGCCGACCTCCCCCAGGGTTGTGGATCGCGGTGCGACCCTGTGGACTACTTCGTCTCGACGGCGTGGCCGCCGAACTGGTTGCGCAGCGCCGCGATCATCTTCATCTGCGGCGAGTCGTCCTGACGGGACGCGAACCGCGCGAACAGCGAGGCCGTGATCGCGGGCAGCGGCACGGCGTTGTCGATCGCGGCCTCGACGGTCCACCGGCCCTCGCCGGAGTCCTGTGCGAAGCCGCGCAGCTTGTCGAGGTGCTCGTCCTCGTCGAGAGCGTTGACCGCGAGGTCCAGCAGCCAGGACCGGATGACCGTGCCCTCCTGCCAGGAGCGGAAGACCTCGCGCACATCCGTGACCGAGTCGACCTTCTCCAGGAGCTCCCAGCCCTCGGCGTAGGCCTGCATCATGGCGTACTCGATGCCGTTGTGGACCATCTTCGCGAAGTGGCCGGCGCCGACCTTGCCGGCGTGGACCGCGCCGAAGTCGCCCTCGGGCTTGAGCGCGTCGAAGACCGGCTGCACCTTGGCGACGTTCTCCGCGGCCCCGCCGTACATCAGCGCATAGCCGTTCTCCAGGCCCCAGACGCCGCCGGAGACGCCGCAGTCGACGAAGCCGATGCCCTTGGCGGCGAGCTCCTCGGCGTGCTTCTCGTCGTCCGTCCAGCGGGAGTTGCCGCCGTCCACGACCACGTCACCGGGCTCCAGGAGCTCGCCGAGCTCGTCGACGGTGGACTGGGTCGCGGCACCGGCCGGGACCATCACCCAGACCACGCGCGGGCCGTTGAGCTTGCCCACAAGCTCTTGGAGGCTGTGGACATCGGCGAGGTCCGGGTTGCGGTCGTATCCGACGACGGTGTGGCCTGCGCGGCGTATCCGCTCGCGCATGTTGCCGCCCATCTTGCCGAGGCCGACGAGACCGAGCTCCATCAGTTGTTCCTTAGGTCGCTGTGTGGCGTGTGGGGCACCTTCGTACCCATGTCCGAGCCTAAACCCGGACCGTCACGCACACCTGTGGGCATACGCGCTCATACGAACGCCCCCACCTGCGGCTTTCTCCACAGGCCGGGATGCTTTCTCCACGACCTGTGGACAACGCCCGGCGACTCAGCCGCTCAGGCGCACCGGCATGATCAGATACTTGTAGGCCTCGTCCGCCTCCGCGTCCAGCGCTGGCTTACCGCTGAGCAGCGCGGGCTTCGTGGACGTCGTGAAGGACAGCTGGGCGACCGGGGAGTCGATCGCGCTCAGGCCGTCCAGCAGGAAGGTCGGGTTGAAGGCGATCGAGATGTCGTCGCCCTCGAGCTGGGCGTCGACCCGCTCCACAGCCTGTGCGTCGTCGCTGGAGCCGGCCTCCAGAATGAGCACGCCCTGCTCGAAGCTGAGCCGCACCGGGGTGTTGCGCTCGGCGACCAGGGCGACGCGCTTGACGGCCTCCACGAAGGGGGCGGTCTCGATCACGGCCACGGAGTTGAACTCGGTCGGGAACAGCGTGCGGTACTTCGGAAGGTCGCCCTCCAGGAGGCGGGTCGTCGTACGACGGCCGGCGCCCTCGAAACCGATGAGCCCCTCGCCGGAACCCGAGCCGGAGAGCGCCAGGATGACGCTGTCGCCGCTCGTGAGCGCCTTGGCGGTGTCCAGGAGCGTCTTGGCGGGCACCAGGGCGACCGCGGACGCCTCGGGGTTCTCCGGCTTCCACAGGAACTCACGGACCGCGAAGCGGTAGCGGTCGGTGGAGGCCAGCGTGACCGTGTCGCCCTCGATCTCGATGCGCACACCGGTGAGCACCGGCAGCGTGTCGTCACGACCGGCGGCGATGGCGACCTGGGCGGCCGCGGAGGCGAAGACCTCGCCGGGGACGGTGCCCGTGGCGTTCGGCATCTGCGGCAGCGACGGGTACTCCTCCACCGGCAGGGTGTGGAGCGTGAAGCGCGAGGAGCCGCAGACCACCGTGGCCCGTACACCGTCTGTGGAGATCTCCACCGGGCGGTTGGGCAGGGCGCGGCAGATGTCGGCGAGCAGGCGGCCGGAGACGAGAACCGTGCCCTCCTCCTCGACCTCGGTCTCCACGGAGACCCGTGCGGAGACCTCGTAGTCGAAGCTGGACAGGCTCAGCTGGCCGTCCTCGGCCTTCAGCAGCAGGCCGGCGAGGACAGGCGCCGGCGGACGGGCCGGGAGGCTGCGCGCCGCCCAGGCCACGGCCTCCGCGAGTACGTCGCGTTCCACCCGGATCTTCACTCTTGCCGCCTCCTGCTGTTGCCGGCGCTTCTCGCCCTGCCTGGCCTTCGTCGTCTGTCTCGGTGTGGTCGGCCCCGAGGCGGGGCAGAACCACCGGGGACCAGTCTGACGCACCGCACTGACAGCTGGTGCCCCTCGGGGTCAAGTCGTGACGAGGGGCAGCCGGGCACCGAGGAGCGAGTTGTGCACAGGGCCCGCTTCGAAACGGATTCCCAGCTCTCTCTAGTTGCTAGTAGTAGTAGGGCCTGTGGAAACCGTGGATAACCCCGTTTTCGCAGCTCAGAGGCGGTATTTTATCCACCGGCCCTGTGGGTGGAGGCGGTGGACAACCGGGGTCTTCTGTGGAGAACAGAAAGTTCTGCACACTCCATGCACAGGCGGGGGCGAGTTCTCCCCAGCGGCGTCCCCAGGTTTACCCACGTTTCCCACAGGGCAACCCGGCAGCTTCGTGTGACGCCTTTCACTCGACGCGGTGACGAGGCGCGTTGTGTTGCCGAACAGTGGACAGACATGTGGAGAAGCCGGAGATCGCTGGGGACAACCGGCCGAAGCCTGTGGGTTGCCGGTGGACAACTTCGTGCACAGCCTGTGGATCATTTTTTTGTCCACAGCCTGTGGACAACCTTTTTCCACGAATCCACAACCAGTTGACCTGGCTGGATGGTCTCTCACCGGGCGAGCCTGTGGACACAGTCTGGACAACTTCCCGGTCCCCAGGGTGTGGACGGGAAAAAGTCACCGAATCTGTGGAGAGTGGCCGTAACCCGGCCGGTATTCGAACAGCGGGTGAGCGGCGGACGACGGTTGCCGGTCGACGCCGGCCGGTGCGGAGAGGCGCGCCAGGCCTCCGGAACGCCTCCAGGACGCCTCCAGGACGCTTTCGGAACGCCTCCAGGACGACGAAAAGCGCCCCCGGATGTCCTCCGGGGGCGCCCTCAGCGGGGTCCGCGACGCAGTCTGTCGGTGCAGTCTGTCGGTGCGGTCTGGCGGTGCCGTCAGCCGTTCTTGATGCGGTTGGTCAGCTCGGTCACCTGGTTGTAGATGGAGCGCCGCTCGGCCATGAGATTGCGGATCTTGCGGTCCGCGTGCATGACGGTCGTGTGGTCGCGGCCGCCGAACAGCGCGCCGATCTTCGGCAGTGACAGGTCCGTCAGCTCACGGCACAGGTACATGGCGATCTGGCGGGCCGTGACGAGCTGGCGGCCGCGCGAGCTGCCGCACAGGTCCTCGATCGTGAGGCCGAAGTAGTCGGCGGTGGCGCTCATGATGGCGGTCGAGGTGATCTCAGGCGTGGAGTCGTCGCCGCCGGGGATCAGGTCCTTGAGGACGATCTCCGTCAGGCCCAGGTCCACCGGCTGCCGGTTGAGCGACGCGAACGCCGTCACCCGGATCAGCGCGCCCTCCAACTCGCGGATGTTGCGCGAGATGCGGGACGCGATGAACTCCAGCACCTCCGGCGGGGCGTTGAGCTGCTCCTGCACCGCCTTCTTGCGCAGGATCGCGATCCGCGTCTCCAGCTCGGGCGGCTGGACGTCGGTGATCAGGCCCCACTCGAAACGGTTCCGCAGTCGGTCCTCCAGCGTGACCAACTGCTTCGGCGGCCGGTCGCTGGACAGCACGATCTGCTTGTTGGCGTTGTGGAGCGTGTTGAAGGTGTGGAAGAACTCCTCCTGCGTCGACTCCTTGTCCGCGAGGAACTGGATGTCGTCGACGAGCAGGATGTCCATCTCGCGGTACCGCTTGCGGAAGCTGTCGCCCTTGCCGTCGCGGATGGAGTTGATGAACTCGTTGGTGAACTCCTCCGAGCTCACGTACCGCACGCGCGTGCCCGGGTAGAGGCTTCGCGCGTAGTGCCCGATGGCGTGCAGCAGGTGCGTCTTGCCGAGGCCCGACTCCCCGTAGATGAAGAGGGGGTTGTAGGCCTTCGCGGGTGCCTCGGCGACGGCGACGGCGGCCGCGTGCGCGAACCGGTTGGAGGCGCCGATGACGAAGGTGTCGAAGAGGTACTTCGGGTTCAGGCGCGCCGTCGGCTCACCGGGGCCGGCCTTCGCCGAGGACTGCGCGGCCGACGGTCCGGGCGCACCCGGACCGTGCTGGCCGGGGCCGTGCTGACCCGGGCCGCCGCGGTGCGGATGACCGGGACCGGCCGACGGCTCGGGCCGCTCCCGGCGGCCGGCGTCGCGCTGGTCGTAGTCGGACCGCGACTGCTCGTACTCCGACCGCTTCTGCTCGTACGGCGACGGGTCGTAGGGCGGCCGCTCCATCGACTGGGGGCGGTAGTCCTGCGACGGCGGACCGTAGGAGTCCTGCGACGAGGAGCCGTACGGGTCCTGGGATGAGGGCGAGGCGTAGGGGTCGCGCTCCGGGAAGCCCAGCCGCTGCTGCTGCCAGCTGTACTCGTCCTGCTGGGGCCGCGGCCAGGCGCCGGGCTCGGGGCGCTGGTACTCCGACGGATACGCGGGCCGCGCGGTGGGCAGCTGGTCCGAGCGGGAGCCGGGGAGCTGGTCGCCGGGCGTCGGGGGCATCGGGTCGGCGCGGTGCCGACCGTAGCCCTCGTACTGGCTTTCGTACGAGTTGTCGTATCCGGCGGCGTAGCGGCTTTCCTTCCGGCCGTCCTGCCCGTCGTAGGAGCCGGCCGGGAGCTCGGGCTCCTCGTAGCGCGGCTGCTGCGGTGCGGGAGGGACCGGCGGGGCCGGTGGTGCCTGGGGGTCGCCGGCGGAGTCGTCGACGGTGATGGCGATGCGGATCGGACGGCCGCACTCGCGAGTCAGCGTCTCGCTGACGATCGGGGCGAGGCGGCCCTCCAGCACGCCCTTCGCAAATTCGTTCGGTACCGCGAGCAGGGCGGTGTCGGCGACCAGCGCGAGCGGCTGGCAGCGCCTGATCCAGTGCTCGTCCTTCACCTCGACGCCCTGGCCCCGACCCTCGCCGAGGAGTTGCTCCAGTACTCGTGGCCACACTGCGGCAAGATCGGCAGGTACATCAGCCACAGGGCACGCTCTCTCGTGGGTCCCACGAACGTGTGGTTGCGGGACGGTCGGGATTCATATGGGGCGGGGCAGGGACAAAGGAACGATTCGGAGTTCAGCCAAGGTAGTCAGGGCGACGGCTGCGGTTCAAGTTGTTGTCCCCAGGCTGTGGATAGTGTCTCCCCGTGACTGCCGGTTTGACCGGATGGCGTAGCCGCGCGTACCGTAACCAGGTCGAGTTGTCGATGGCTGCTGCCGCCTGCCTCCGATGGGCACAGATCGCTTCAGGTGATCGGGAAGCGGTGCACTCGGGCGTTCACCGCGAGCTACCTCGTGGGCGCACGGTGACAGCCAGGACGGCACCCCGCCGCCACCGATTGATTTCTGGAGCCCCCGAGTGAGCAAGCGCACCTTCCAGCCGAACAACCGTCGTCGTGCCAAGACCCACGGCTTCCGCCTGCGGATGCGCACCCGTGCCGGTCGCGCGATTCTCGCGAACCGCCGCAGCAAGGGCCGCGCCAACCTGTCCGCCTGAGCCTGATCAGGTCATGACGTCGTGCTGCCTACCGAGCATCGGCTGAGGCGGCGCGAGGACTTCGCGACCGCGGTACGACGAGGTCGTCGGGCCGGCCGCCCGACCCTCGTGGTCCATCTTCGAAGCGGTGCCACGGACCCGCACGCGCCTGGGGAGAGCGCTCCCCCGACGCGTGCGGGTTTCGTCGTGAGCAAGGCTGTGGGCGGAGCGGTGGTGCGTAACAAGGTGAAGCGCAGACTGCGTCACCTGATGCGCGACCGAGTCACCCTGTTTCCCCCCGGTAGCCTGGTAGTCGTACGGGCGCTGCCCGGGGCGGGCGACGCCGACCACGCACAGCTGGCCCAAGACCTGGATGCCGCCCTTCAACGGCTACTGGGAGGGGGCGCGCGATGAAGTACCCGCTACTGGCTCTGATCAAGCTCTACCAGTGGACGATCAGTCCGCTGCTCGGGCCGGTGTGCAAGTACTACCCGTCGTGCTCCCACTACGGCTATACGGCCATCGACCGGCACGGTGCGATCAAGGGAACGGCACTCACCGCGTGGCGCATTCTGCGCTGCAACCCGTGGTCGCTCGGCGGTGTGGACCATGTCCCACCGCGCAAGCGGCCGCGATGGCACGAAATGCTGCGCGACGCGTGGCGTGCACGCAGGGGCGGGACCTCCGCCGCCGAAACGGCCCCCGAGGAGAACTCTTCCTCGGGCCCGGCCGCAGAGACACCGTCCCATGCCCAAGGAGCATGATTAGTGGACACGATTGCCAGCCTCTTCAGCTTCATCACGACACCTGTCTCCTGGGTCATCGTCCAGTTCCACACGGTGTACGGCGCCATCTTCGGCCCCGACACCGGATGGGCCTGGGGCCTGTCCATCGTGTCCCTGGTGATCCTGATCCGTATCTGCCTGATCCCGCTCTTCGTGAAGCAGATCAAGTCGACTCGGGCCATGCAGACGCTCCAGCCTGAGATGAAGAAGATCCAGGAGCGCTACAAGAACGACAAACAGCGTCAGTCCGAAGAGATGATGAAGCTGTACAAGGAGACGGGCACCAACCCGCTCTCCTCGTGCCTTCCCATCCTGGCGCAGTCCCCCTTCTTCTTCGCCCTCTATCACGTGCTCAACGGCATCGCGACGGGCGACAAGATCGGCGTCATCAACGAGCAGCTGCTCGAGAGCGCGCGGAAGGCGCACATCTTCGGCGCTCCACTGGCCGCGAAGTTCACCGACGGCTCGGCGAAGGTGGAGGCGCTCGGCGCCTCGCTCACCGACGTCCGCGTGGTCACCGCGATCATGATCGTTCTGATGTCGGCGTCGCAGTTCTTCACCCAGCGCCAGCTGATGACGAAGAACGTCGACACCACGGTGAAGACGCCGTTCATGCAGCAGCAGAAGATGCTGATGTACGTCTTCCCCGTCATGTTCGCCGTCTTCGGCATCAACTTCCCCGTGGGTGTCCTCGTCTACTGGCTCACCACCAACGTGTGGACCATGGGGCAGCAGATGTACGTGATCCGCAACAACCCGACCCCGGGTTCGAAGGCCCAGGCCGCCTACCTGGATCGCCTGTACAAGCACGTCACGCACAACGGCAAGACGCGTCGCCGCAGCGAGAAGGCCATCGTCAAGGCCATCGTGGCCAAGGGCCGCGACCGCAACGACGCGGAGCGCAAGTTCATCAACGCTCTGACCAAGGTGGGCTTCGCGGCCCAGGCCGACGGCAATGTCGTCAAGAGCGAGGCCCAGGCGGCTGCCCAGGCCGAGGACGGCGCGTCTGCGAGCGCGGCCGCCGCCAAGCGTCAGCAGCCCAAGCGCCAGTCGAAGTCGCAGCGCCAGTCCGCGACCCCGAAGGCGGCCGGCGAGCCCACCTCGCTGATCAAGTCCGACGAGCCGGAGGACGCCAAGCCCTCGGGCGGCGCCGGTGCCGCCAAGCAGACCGGAGCAAAGCCCGGTTCCGGAGGCCGCAGCAAGGCCCAGTCCGGGCAGCGCAAGGGCGGCCCGCAGCGCCCCAAGTCCCCGTCCAAGAAGTAAGAAGGAGCCCATCCCGTGACGGAAGGCACCACCTCCGCCGCCGCCGAGGGTGCAGACACCCTCACCCGCCTGGAGCAAGAGGGCGAGATCGCGGCGGACTACCTCGAGGGTCTGCTGGACATCGCCGATCTCGACGGCGACATCGACATGGACGTCGAGGCCGACCGCGCCTCTGTGTCGATCATCAGCGACGCGGGCACCCGTGACCTGCTGAAGCTGGTCGGCCGGGACGGCGAGGTGCTGGAGGCGCTGCAGGAACTCACGCGCCTGGCCGTGCACCGGGAGACCGGCGACCGCAGCCGACTGATGCTCGACATCGCCGGTTACCGCGCCAACAAGCGCGCCGAGCTCACCGAGCTGGGCGCCAAGGCCGCGGCCGACGCGAAGAACAGCGGTGAGCCGGTCAAGATGCAGCCGATGACGCCCTTCGAGCGCAAGGTCGTTCACGACGCGGTCAAGGCCGCCGGCCTGCGCAGCGAGTCCGAGGGCGAGGAGCCGCAGCGCTTCGTCGTCGTGCTGCCCAACTGATTCGGTACGTACGTATCCCCGGCCCCGTCTGTTGCGCAGGCGGGGCCGATCTTTGTCAGCCTGGTAGTTCTGGTGTCGGCGCGGGAAGCGCTGATGCGGTACGGAAGGACGGTCCCCGTGACGGAGGCAGCGGAGCTCCCCCCCGCGCCCGAAGTGGCACGAGAGGTATTCGGTGATCGCTTCGGCGATGCGGTCCGATACGCCGAGCTCCTGGCCGAGGCAGGTGTGCAGCGTGGGCTGATCGGCCCACGCGAGGTGCCCCGCCTGTGGGAGAGGCACATCTTGAACTGCGCGGTGCTGTCTGAGGTCGTGCCCGAGGGCGTGACCGTGTGCGACGTCGGCTCGGGCGCCGGTCTGCCCGGCATTCCCCTGGCGCTTGTGCGGGAGGACCTGAAGATCACCCTGCTGGAGCCGCTGCTGCGACGGACCAACTTCCTCAACGAGGTCGTCGAGCTCCTGGGCCTGGACCATGTGACGGTCGCCCGTGGCCGTGCCGAGGAGGTCATGGGCAAGATCCCACCGGTCCACGTGGTGACCGCCCGTGCCGTGGCGCCCCTGGACCGCCTGGCCGGCTGGGGCATCCCGCTGCTGCGCCCTTACGGCGAGATGCTCGCCCTCAAGGGAGACACCGCCGAGGAGGAGCTGAAGAGCGCGGCCACTGCGCTGAGCAAGCTCGGGGCCGTGAGCACCTCGATCCTGCATGTCGGTGAGGGCGTGGTCGATCCGCTGTCCACGGTGGTGCGGGTCGAGGTCGGGGAGAGCCCTGGCGGTGTGAGGTTCGCCGCGAAGCGAGCCAAGGCGGCCCGCACCGGCCGAGTGCGCCGCCGTCGCTGAGACGTACTCCACACAAGGTGCCAAACCTAGGCATCACGGAGTGTCGCGAGGATCCGGCCGCAGGCGCTGTGCATCGTGTTTCACGTGAAACGTCGCTCCCTGCTCCACGGCATTATCAGTCGCGGCCGCGCCGCGGCCGAACCCCGCGACCGTAAGCCTCTCGGTTCACTCGATGAGGGACGGGAGTTGTCCACAGAGGTGGATTTCTCCACAGAACAGCAGGCCTCACTGGTTCACGACCCCGAAGACATGGGAGGCTCTGTTCATTGCGAGCCTGAAGTCGAGGAGAGTGAATCCTTGCGGTCCGACGCCAACATCGCGGGACCGATGACCGATC
This sequence comes from Streptomyces sp. NPDC006872, assembly GCF_040635845.1. Taxonomy (NCBI): domain Bacteria; kingdom Bacillati; phylum Actinomycetota; class Actinomycetes; order Kitasatosporales; family Streptomycetaceae; genus Streptomyces; species Streptomyces sp. NPDC006872. Next base: position 252,712 of record NZ_JBEYIL010000003.1, on the reverse strand, counting down.
CGGTCCCCGGTCCCCGTACCGAGTCGTTTGGGGAGGATGTTTCACGTGAAACACCGCCCCCGATGGACGACACTCCGATCGGTCGTGCTGCCCAACTCGCGGTGGAGGCTCTCGGCCGCGCCGGCGAGGGTCTGCCACGTCCCGAGCAGACCCGTGTGATCGTGGTCGCCAACCAGAAGGGCGGGGTGGGCAAGACAACGACGACCGTCAACCTTGCCGCATCCCTGGCCCTGCACGGCGGCCGTGTCCTGGTGGTCGACCTTGACCCCCAGGGCAATGCGTCCACTGCTCTCGGGATCGATCACCACGCCGAGGTTCCGTCCATCTATGACGTGTTGGTCGAGAGCCGTCCGCTCGCGGAGGTCGTTCAGCCCGTCCCCGATGTAGAGGGCCTCTTCTGCGCTCCTGCCACCATCGATCTCGCCGGTGCGGAGATCGAGCTGGTGTCCCTGGTGGCGCGTGAGAGCCGCCTGCAGCGAGCGATCCAGGCCTACGAACAACCGCTGGACTACATCCTCATCGACTGTCCGCCCTCCCTCGGCCTGCTGACGGTCAACGCGTTGGTGGCCGGTGCCGAGGTCCTCATCCCGATCCAGTGCGAGTACTACGCGCTGGAGGGACTGGGGCAGTTGCTGCGCAACGTCGACCTGGTGCGGGGGCACCTCAACCCCGCCCTGCATGTGTCGACCATCCTGCTCACCATGTATGACGGCCGGACGCGTCTGGCGTCGCAGGTCGCCGAGGAGGTGCGCACCCACTTCGGTGACGAGGTTCTACGGACGAGCATTCCCCGCTCGGTCCGGATCTCCGAGGCACCGAGCTATGGGCAGACGGTGCTGACCTACGATCCTGGATCGAGCGGTGCCCTGTCATACCTTGAGGCAGCACGAGAGCTTGCGCTGAGGGGTGTCGAGGTCAGTTACGACCCCACGCACGCCCACATCGGCGCCCAGAACAATCGGAACATGGTGGAGGGGATCCAGTGAGTGAGCGACGGAGGGGGCTCGGCCGAGGTCTTGGAGCGCTGATCCCTGCTGCCCCGACCGAGAAGACACCGGCACAGGCCGCGGTCGGGGGCGGGGGATCCACGTCTCCCGCATCCGTACCGGTGCTGACGACCGACCGCGGAGTGGCCGCGGCGAAGGTGGCCACGCTGCTGCCTGTTTCACGTGAAACAGAGGAGCTGTCGGTGTTCGGCGTCGTGGAGACGCCCGCGCCGCCGATCGGCGCGTACTTCGCTGAGATCCCTCTCGACCACATCACGCCGAACCCGCGCCAGCCGCGTGAGGTCTTCGACGAGGACGCGCTGCACGAACTCATCACCTCCATCCAGGAGGTCGGCCTGCTGCAGCCGGTTGTGGTGCGCCAGACCGGTCCCGCGCGCTACGAGCTCATCATGGGTGAGCGGCGGTGGCGGGCCTGCCGTGAGGCCGGCCTGGAGGCGATCCCGGCGATCGTGCGGGCCACGGACGACGAGAAGCTCCTCCTGGACGCGCTCCTGGAGAACCTTCACCGGGCTCAGCTGAACCCGCTGGAAGAGGCAGCCGCCTACGACCAGTTGCTGAAGGACTTCAACTGCACGCACGACCAGTTGGCGGACCGCATCGGCCGGTCCCGCCCGCAGGTGTCCAACACTCTGCGTCTGTTGAAGCTCTCGCCGGCGGTTCAGCGCCGGGTGGCGGCCGGAGTGCTCTCCGCCGGTCACGCGCGGGCGCTGCTCTCCGTCGACGACTCGGAGGAGCAGGACCGGCTGGCCCATCGGATCGTGGCCGAGGGACTCTCGGTGCGGGCCGTCGAGGAGATCGTGACCCTCATGGGCTCGCGTCCGCAGACGGCTCAGCGTGCCAAGGGGCCGCGCGCCGGTGGCCGGGTCTCCCCGGCGCTGACCGACCTTGCGACCCGGCTCTCGGACCGCTTCGAGACGCGCGTGAAGGTCGACCTGGGGCAGAAGAAGGGCAAGATCACTGTCGAGTTCGCCTCGATGGAGGACCTCGAGCGGATCCTCGGCACGCTCGCTCCCGGAGAGGGTCCTGTCCTGCAGAAGGGTCTCGTGGACGGCGACACCGAGGAAGCGGAAGACGAAACGGAAGACTGAGTCGCTGCTTGATCGGGGCGGCGCTGGTCCTGGAAGCCTGTGAGCGAGCCGTGTCCGGTGTGTACCGGAACACGGCTCGCTCTTTGCTTTCAGGCGGTATCGATGGAATCCCATCGTGGATACGATGCGGTTGGGGCTATGGCGCATCCACCTGGCAACACCTCGGAGCGGGAGGCGAGGGCCATGCGAACGATGAGCCGGACCGGACTGGTGAGCGCCGGACTGGGACTGGGCGCCGTCGGCGGATTCGTCGGCAGTCTGCTCAGGGAACGGAGCGCTCTGACAGCCGCTCGCGACGCCGCGGGCGAAGGAAGCGAGGAACAGCCTTCATGGGGCGTCGGCTCGTACCGCTCACGCTGGACAACCTTCAGGACCTTCCCAAGCGCTGTCGCTCGTGTGTCTTCTGGGAACTGGACCCCGTCCGCGGTGAGGCCGCGCTGAAGGCAGGGACGTCCGCACTGGAGAAGGAGTCCTGGATCTCCGCCGTCCTGCTGGACTGGGGGTCGTGCGGTCGGGTCGTCTACGTGGACGACGTCCCCGTGGGCTTCGTGCTCTACGCCCCTCCCGCCTACGTTCCCCGCTCGACGGCGTTCCCCACGAGTCCCGTGTCGCCGGACGCCGTGCAGTTGATGACCGCGTTCATCATGCCGGGCTACCAGGGGCAGGGCCTCGGCCGTGTAATGGTCCAGACGGTGGCCAAGGATCTACTGCGTCGGGGCTTCAAGGCGATCGAGGCATTCGGCGACGCCCGCTGGCAGGAACCGGCCTGTGTGCTCCCGGCCGACCATCTGCTGGCGGTGGGCTTCAAGACCATGCGCCCCCATCCCACCCATCCTCGAATGAGGCTGGAGCTGCGCACCACGCTCTCCTGGAAGGAAGACGTGGAGATGGCGCTCGACCGGCTGCTGGGAGCGGTCCAGAAGGAGCCGGTACTGCGCCCGTTGTAGGCGGCTTCGGTCACGCGCTTCGGTCACACGCTTTGGTGACGGGGCTTCGGTGACGCGTTCGGGAAAGCGAAGGGGCCGGCCCTCTCGGGCCGGCCCCTTCGTGTTTCACGTGAAACATCAGCCGTCGGCGGGACGGCTCAGCGCGTCAGTCGTGCGTCACTCGGAGATGAAGGTCTCCAGATCGCGGACAAGCGCAGCCTTCGGCTTGGCGCCGACGATCGTCTTGGCGACCTCGCCGCCCTGGTACACGTTCAGCGTCGGGATCGACATGACGCCGTACTTGGCAGCCGTGGCCGGGTTCTCGTCGATGTTGAGCTTGACGATCTCGATCTTCTCGCCGTGCTCGGCCGCGATGGCCTCGAGGGAGGGAGCGATCTGACGGCACGGGCCGCACCACTCGGCCCAGAAGTCCACCAGGACGGGCTTGTCGCTCTTGAGGACGACCTCTTCGAAGTCGGCGTCGGTCACATTCTTCAGGGTGCCGGCCACAGGGGGCTCCTTAATTCTTTGTGCGGTGGGGCGGGAGAGGGGTCAGACGGAGGTCTTCTCGGGCTCGGACTGCTCCTCGTCCGCCAGGGCGGCGAGGTAGCGCTCGGCGTCGAGAGCGGATGAGCAGCCGGTGCCGGCCGCGGTGATCGCCTGGCGGTAGGTGTGGTCGACCACGTCGCCGCCGGCGAAGACACCGGTCAGGCTCGTCCGGGTGGAGGGCGCGGCGACCTTCAGGTAGCCCTCCTCGTCGAGGTCGAGCTGACCCTTGAAGAGCTCGGTGCGCGGGTCGTGGCCGATCGCGATGAACAGTCCGGTCACCGCCAGGTCCGAGAGCTCGCCGGTCTTGAGGTTGCGCAGCTTCAGCGAGGCCAGCTTCTGGTCGCCCTGGATCTCGGCGACCTCGCTGTCCCAGACGAACTTGATCTTCGGGTCGGCGAAGGCGCGCTCCTGCATCGCCTTGGAGGCGCGCAGGGTGTCCCGGCGGTGGACGATCGTCACGGACCTGGCGAAGCGCGAGAGGAAGGTGGCCTCCTCCATCGCCGTGTCGCCGCCGCCGATCACGGCGATGTCCTGCTCCTTGAAGAAGAAGCCGTCACAGGTGGCGCACCAGGAGACGCCTCGGCCGGACAGGGCGTCCTCGTTCGGCAGGCCGAGCTTGCGGTGCTGGGAGCCGGTGGTGACGATGACGGCCTTGGCCCGGTGGATCGTGCCCGCGGTGTCCGTGACGGTCTTGATCTCGCCCGTGAGGTCGACGGAGACGATGTCGTCGGGGATCAGCTCGGCGCCGAAGCGCTCGGCCTGGGAGCGCATGTTGTCCATGAGCTCCGGGCCCATGATGCCGTCCTGGAAGCCGGGGAAGTTCTCCACCTCGGTGGTGTTCATGAGTGCACCGCCCGCGGTGACGGCACCTTCGAACACCAGCGGCTTCAGCGACGCGCGTGCGGTGTACAGGGCCGCGGTGTAGCCGGCAGGCCCGGAGCCGATGATGATCACGTTACGGACGTCGCTCACGGCTTGGTTCCTCGTCTCTGGACTGCTTCTCGACGGGTGGGAGCTTCTGGACTCTCACCCCACCCAACGGATCCTAAGGGGCCTGCATTCCCGGTGTGTCCGGGCACACGGAGGGGTGACACCGCAGGGACGTCAGAGAGGGAAGCCGAGGGGCAGGACAAGGCGCAAGCCGGGGAGAAGCGACGTGCAGGACCGGAACGGTACGTGGGTCGTCAGCGACGCGTATAGGAGTCTGTCAGCAGGACCTTGGCCGGGCTCGACGACGGATGATCCACACAGGTCTTGTCCATGATGTAGACGTCGATCCGCGTGCTGTCCGAGGCGTCGGGCAGCACGACGAGCAGGGCGGCCGTCCCCTGGTATGTGCCCTCCTCGGTGGCGAGGGCCGCGTCGTCGCGGCCGATGCCCTGCTGTACGCAGGGGGGGACCACGGGCTGCCGGAGGACCTTGGGCGACGCTTCGGTGGTGCCCTGGATTCCCATGCTCTCCGGGACACGCGAGCTCCCGGTCTTGGCCAGGAGGCCGGCGACCTGCCCTTCGAGCTTGCTCGCGGCGAAGGTGTCCGGTCCGGCGGACTGATGCGCGGAGGTGCTCGGCCCTCCGCCACCGGTGAGGGACGACACCAGGACCGAACCGAGTCCCAGCGCCGCGGCTGTGAAGACCGCGCCCAGCACGGCGACCTTGCGACGCCCGCCCCGCTTGCGGTCCTTGCGGCCCGGACCGGTGGCGCCGGTGCGGGCGTGGCCCGCGGGTCGGTCCGGCACCGTCGATGTTTCACGTGAAACATGGGGCGCGTCTGTGTCGGCCTTGATCGCGGGGGCCGCCTCCGGAGCGCTTTCGTTCTCAGGAGCGCTTTCGTTCTCAAGGGCCGTGGCGTTCAGGAGGGCTTCGGCGGCGAGTGCGGCATCGATGCGATGGGCGACGTCGTCCGGCATGCGTGGCGGGCCGGGGAGAGTGCCCAGCAGGTCGCGGATCTCCTCGAGCGAGGTGTGGACGTCCGTGCAGAGCTCGCAGGCGTCCAGGTGCCGACGCACGTCTGCGCTCCGGGCAGGTGCGAGCAGGCCCTCGGTGAGGTCGGAGATCTCCGCGACGTCCGGGTGCCCGGTCGTGTCCGTCGTCGATGTCACGTTCGCCCACCTCCGCCCTTCACAGCAGCTGAATCGCCTGTCCCGGCGTTGCCCGGTCCCTCGTCACGAGGTTCCGCTGCCGGTGGGACGGATGTCCCCTGCGCCCGGTTCCGTCCTGAGCCGCTTTCTCTTCCGTTGCCGGCGCCGTCCGGCCGCAGATGGGTCAGGAGCGGCAGGAGTCTCGCTCTGCCTCGTGCGCAGCGGCTCTTGACCGTTCCGGTCGGCACGTCGAGCATGCGGGCGGCCTCGGCGACCGGGTAGCCCTGCATGTCCACGAGGACCAGGGCGGCCCGCTGGTCGGGCGGGAGGGTGCCGAGCGCTTCGAGGAGCTGGCGGTGGAGGTCGTTGCGTTCAGCGGGGGCGGAGGCCGACTCGTGCGGCTCGAGCAGCTGCTCCAGCCGCTCGGTGTCGTCGACCGGTGAGGTCTTGCGGGAGGCGGCCTTGCGGGCCCGGTCCAGGCACGCGTTCACCGTGATGCGGTGCAGCCAGGTCGTGACGGCGGACTGGCCGCGGAAGGTGTGGGCGGCCCGGTAGGCGGACACGAGGGCGTCCTGGACGGCGTCAGCGGCCTCCTCGCGGTCTCCCAGCGTTCGCAGGGCCACCGCCCAGAGCCGGTCGCGGTGACGCCGTACGAGCTCACCGAAGGCGTCGGGGTCGCCCTCGACATGGTGAGTGAGGAGGTCCTGGTCGCTCACTCCGTCATAGCCGGCGCCTTCCGCCATCGGACCCCCTCCCCCTTCGGTGAGACGTCAGCCCGTGAACTTCACGTCGGTGATGGCCTGCTTGTAGCCGCTGTCGCTGTACTGATCGCCAGCAGCGTATGGCAGAGCAGTGAGCCAGACGAGCACGTACCGAGTCTTGACCGCCTTGGTGGCCTTCACCGCGGCGGTGGTTCCGGTCGTGGTGAGCGTGCCGATCTTCTGCATCGACTTGAGGGCACTGGCGGACGGAGTCAGCGAGTCGGCAGCGTACAAGTTCACGGTCGTGTGACTGCCACCGTAGTAGAGCCCTATCGTCGCCGTGGAGATCTCCTGCGCCGAGCCGAGGTCGTAGACGATGCCCACGCCCGGCTTGTACGGCGCCAGCACCGGCCCGCCGCGGAAGCTGGAGGTCCGCCAATACGTAGAGCTGTCGCCGTCGTAGGTGTCGCCGACGTCGTTGGGGTGCTGGGCGTCGCCGCTCACGACGTACTCCGCCGCGCCCTGGATCTTCAGCTGTTGGGGCGCCTTGGGCGAGGCGCTGTTCTTGTCGCCGTCGTCCGTCGTCTGCGTCTGGTTGGTGTCCTCGGACTTGCTCTGGTCCATCAAGGCGTCCGCGAGCTGCCAGCTGCCGAGGCCGAGGGCGGCGATGAGGAGTGCGGAGACCGCCCACTTCAGGGCCTTGCCGGTGCGGCTCTGCAGCGGAGGCAGCGGAGTCGGCACAGCCTGGGTGACGCCCGGGTGCGGTGCCGGACGGCCGTAGGTGCCCTGCTGGTACGTCGTGCGCTGGTACTCGGGCGGCGCGGTGAACGCGGGCTCCGGCGGGCGGATGCGGGGCATCTCGCCGATCGCCTTCACCAGCTCCTCCGGCGTGGTGCAGGCGGCCTCGTGCCGGGAGGCGGTCGCGCCGTCGTTGACGAGGGCGCGCATGGACAGCTCCGACAGGCCCCGGTGGACGCCGGCCCGCACCTGGTCGGGGGCGATCAATCCGACGTCCTTGGGCAGCCCGGACAGGCCGTACGCGTCGTTCTCGTACGGCCAGCGCTGAGTGAGCGCCGAGTACAGCAAGGCGCCGATCGCCTCGGTGTCGGTGCGCTGCGGGGTGTCGGTGGTGATGCCGCGCAGGGCGGCGTTCACGGCGAGGCCGCGGATGCGCCACTGGCCCGAGGAGGTGCGCAGCACGGCGTTGGGGTTCAGCCGCAGATGCGACAGGCCCTCGCGGTGCGCGGCGGCCATGGCGGAGGCGATCTGACTGACCATCTGGTAGGCGTCGTGCGGCTCCAGCGGGCCGGCCGCGAGCAGCGCGGTCAGCTCGGTGGCATCGGGCAGCCACTCGTGGACGACGTAGACGAGGTCGTTCTCCTCGACGGCGTCCAGCACTTGGACGAAGCGGGGATCGCCGAGCAGGGCCGAGGAGCGGGCCGCGGCCAGCACCGAACGGGCCCGTGTGTGGTCCGCGGGCAGGATGTGAACGCCCACGGCACGACGGAGTTTCTCGTCGACCGCACGCCAACTGCTGAAACCGTCCAGACGGGTGACGCACTCTTCGAGGCGATAGCGTCTGGCGAGCTTGTGACCACTGTGCAGTTCCGGCGGTGAGGCCTTTCCGGGACGCTCCGCCCCGCCGCTCCCCTGTGCCTCGTCGCTGTCCGTGTCCTGCTCCCGGTTCTTGACCACCCCGTCGGCCGTGGACTGGTCCGCTTGTGCGGTCAGCGGCTTGTCACCGCTGTTGTCTGCCACGTCGACGGCAGCTGTGCTCCGTTCCGCCACCGTCGTTCCTGCCTCCCCATCCAGTGCGCGCCGTCCGACCTCGTGCGCGCCGTCCGACGCCGAACCCAATTGTGCCCATAGTCCGTCGCTATGCACGACACGCGGCGGCGGACGATGGTTGTGCGCCTACCCCGTTCTAGGACCTGTGCAGCGGATCATGCCGCATACGCGGGGTGCGGCGTGCACTGCCCCGGAGGAAGTGCGCCCCTTGCGCCGACTGACTCTGGCTCACCGGCTGCCGCTCCCCTTTCCTTCGCCCGGCTGTGGGGCGCCCCTAGCGCCCCAGACGTCCGCGGACCATGCCGACGAGCGAGTTGAGCTCCTCGATGCGCATACGGCGGGCGGCGACGAAGAAGATGCCGAACAACAGGGCCCCGCCGGCCAGCAGCGCGGCGAAGGAGCCGAGGACGCCCTGGCCCAGGGTGTGGCCGATGCCGTAGCAGGCCGCGCCGCTGATCAGGGCGGCCGGTACGGAGGCGATGCACAGCCGTGCGTAGGTGCGCAGGACGTGGGAGCCGTCGAGGTCGCCGCCGAGCCGCTTGCGCAGCCGGTTCCAGGCGACGCCGACGCCGATCGCGTACGCCAGACCGTAGGAGGCGGCCATGCCGACCACGGCCCAGCGCGCGGGAAGGACGAAGAAGCAGACCGCCGAGGCGCTTGCGTTGACCGCGGCCACGATGACGGTGTTGTAGAAGGGCGTGCGGGTGTCTTCGTAGGCGTAGAAGGCGCGCAGGACGACGTACTGCACGGAGTAGGGGATCAGGCCGAGGCCGAAGGCCATCAGCATGAAGCCCATGTTGGTGGCCTCGCTGGTGCCGGAGGAACCGAAGATCAGCGTGCACATCGGGATGCCGAGCGCGAGGAAGCCGAAGGCGATCGGCACGATCGCGACGGCCGTGGTGCGCAGACCCTGGGAGATGTCGTCGCGGACCGCGCCGCCGTCGCCCTCGGCCGCCGAGCGGGAGATACGCGGCAGCAGGGCGGCCATCAGAGAGACGGTGATGATGGCCTGCGGCAGGCCCCAGATCAGCTGGGCGTTGGCGTAGGCGGCGAAGCCGGTGCCGTCGACCGGCGAGTCCGTGCCTGCCGACGTGGACAGCTGGGTGACGACGAGCGCGCCGGCCTGGTTGGCCAGGACGAACAGGACGGTCCACTTGGCGAGGGTGGCCGCCTTGCCGAGGCCGTGGCCCTTCCAGTCGAAGCGCAGCCGCAGCCGGAACCCGGTCTCGCGCAGGTACGGGATCATCGCGAGGGCCTGTACGACCAGGCCGAGCAGGACGCCGATGCCGAGGAGCCGCTCGCCCTCCGGCGGAATCGTCGTGACCTTCATGCCGGAGTCGGCGGCGGTGCCGTAGACCCAGATGAACATGCCCAGCGTCACGATGATGACGATGTTGTTGAGGACCGGCGTCCACATCATCGCGCCGAACTTCCCGCGCGCGTTGAGGATCTGGCCCATCACCACGTGGACGCCCATGAAGAAGATCGAGGGCAGGAAGTAGCGGACGAACGTGACGCCGACCTCGTTGGCCGCGGGATCGCTGGCGACCGAGTCGGACAGGAGGCGGATCAGGACGGGCGCCGCTGCGATCGAGGCGGCGGTGAGCACGCCGAGCGCCACCATGACCAGCGTGAGGAGGCGGTTGGCGAAGGCCTCGCCGCCGTCCTCGTCCTCCTTCATGGCCCGCACGAGCTGGGGCACGAAGACGGAGTTGAGGCCGCCGCCGACGGTCAGGATGTAGATCATCGTCGGGAGCTGGTAGGCGACCTGGAAGGTGTCGCCGAGCAGGCCGACGCCGAGCGCCGAGACGATCAGTGCGGAGCGGACGAAGCCGGTGAGGCGGGAGACCATCGTGCCGGCCGCCATGACGGCGCTGGACTTCAGCAGGCCCGCCGCGCGTCCGCTCTTCTTCGCGGCGGACGCGGCGGACGCGGCAGAGGCGGCGGACGCGGCCGGTCCGGGAGCGGAGGTGGCGGCCGCAGCCGGCGTGGCGGTCAGGTTCATGGTCTGGTCGGCCGCGGGCGACGCGGCGACGGGAGCCTGGTACTGCGGCGGCGTCCCGGGCCCGCCCGGGGCGTGAGCCGGGCCCGGCACCGCAGGGGGGCCGGTCGGCGGGCGGGAGCCGCTCTGCTGCTGGTCCCGGAAGAGGTGGGCGAAGGCGTCGGGCTGGTGCTGCTCCTCGCCGGAGTGCGTCACCAGGTCGTCCACGCCCACGAACTGCGTCGTGCGCGGGTCGTCGCCGTACGGCAGGTACTGGGTGGGACCCTCGGGCTCGGGCGCCGGGGTCTGGGCCCACACATGCGGGTCGGGGGCGTACGGGGACTGCGCGGGCCGGCCGTACAGCGGCTGCTGCGGCTGGTACATGCCCGGGGGCGGCGGGGGGTGCGCGGCGCGGTCGTAGAGCGCCTCGGCGACCGGGTCCTGGGCGGTGAGGTCCTGCGCCCGGTAGGGGTCCTGGTCGTAGGCGTCCTGGAGGTACATGTCCGCGGGGTGCTGCGGCGGCACTTGGCCGTGCTCGGGCGGCGGGCCCTCCGGGTGGCCGGAGCCGCCCGCGGCCTGGCCGCGCTCACCGTCGTACGGCGCGTTCATGGTTACCCCACCTCATCGTCCCGGGCCCACCGGCCACGACATCCTCAACGGTCCACTCTCTCACCCGTGCCGGACGGGTCGGCGCTTTCCGCTGCGGTGTCCGGCGTCTCGTCACTCGGCTGCTCCGGGTCGTCTGCCCCGGCACCGGCGCCGGACTCTCCCTTGGGACGGTCTTCCGGGCCCTCAGGGTTCTGTGAGGCGTCGGCGGGCTCGTCGGCCGGGTCGGGACCGTCCTCGCCGTCCTCGCCGTTCTCCCGGGCCGCGGCACGCTTGCGCTGGGTGTACATCCGGAAGCCGGCCAGCACGAGCAGCAGGACGCCGCCGCCGATGACCAGCATCACGGTGGCCGTGATCTCGGTGACCTTCACGTCGAAGGTGACGGGCGCACCGTACTTCTGGCCGTCCTCGGTGTACAGCTGGGCGATCACCGTCGTCTGGCCGTTCACCTTGGCGGACGTGGTGAACTTCACCGTCGTGGTGTGCCCGCCGGACACCGTGATCGGCTCTTCGGCATAGGCCTCGCCGGAGATCTCCAGGCGGGTCGGGTTCGTCGAGGTGAGCCGCAGCACCAGGTGGTCGACGCCCTGCACCAGGTTGTTCTGCACGGTCACCGGGATCGTGGCGCTGCGCCCGGAGAGCTTGGTCTCCGACTTGTCGATCAGCTTGACCTGCCCGGTGAGGGTGTCCAGGTAGTCCCGCACGCTCTGGCGGAAGGTGCTCGCGGCCGTGCTCCGACCCCGCCACGACGTGGACATCTCACGGTTTATGGCCCGCCCGAAGGGGGTCACCACCCGGGCCTCGTTGGCGAGGATCACCTTGAAGTTGTCGAGCTTGTCCTGGGTGTCCGCGATCTGCTCGAAGGCCGAGCGCGGCAGCTCCTGCTTGCGCAGCGAGGAGGGGTACGCCGACTTGGACGGCACCTTCGTGGTGGCGTCCGGGTCCGGTTTGGCCTTGGCGGTCGCCGCGAGCTGCTGGGACTGCGACCAGGTGCCGCCCTGGAGCGTTGTGACGGCCTCCGCCAGCGACCGGGCCTGGCTCGCGGTCGGCATGCGCTGCGGGGCGACGACGATGCTGCGCTGCTTGTCCGTCTGAAGGTTCAGCGACAGGCTCTGCGCGAGGAACTCCTGCACGGCGAGCGTGGACGCGGAAGCCCTCGTCAGGTCGCCGTAGAACGCCTTCGAGAGCCGCGAATCGGCGACCACCGCGGTGGTGCCGCCGCCGATGGGCCGGGCGGCGGAGGGGGTGTAGGTGAGGTCGCCGGTCTCGGTCAGGCTGTCGCTGCGCGCGATCACCTTGTCGGCGCCTGCGGAGGTGGCGACCTTGACGATCGACGGGTCGACGGCGCCGTCCACCGGCCAGGCGAAGTCGGTGCTCGGGGTCACGTGGAGCACCGTCTCCACCGTGGTGGCGGCGACGTCGGTGGCCTCCTTGAGCTGGCTCAGCGAGCCGGTGACGCCGGTGCCGTTGTGGGCGAGGGAGGCCAGGTCGGGGTCGGCGAAGGGCAGCGCGACGACCTCCTTGCCGAGCACCGCGTCCTGGAGATCGTCGAGCCACTGCTTGGCGATCGCCTGGTGGGTGCCGGCCGTGGTGGTGTCGCCCTCGCCCCGGACCCGGTAGCTGCCGGTCATGGCGTCGACGGACGCCAGCAGGTCCGGATCGATCACCCAGGTGACGTCGAGGTCCTTGCCCAGGGTCAGGAGCTGGTCGAGGCGGCCGCCGGGTGCGATCTCCTCGGCCAGGTCGTCGTTGAGGAAGACCGGCGTCTGCTGCTCGTTCGAACCCGTCTCCGCCGTCATGTGGACGGTGGACATCAGCGGCCACAGCACGGTCGTCCGGGTCCGGGTGTCCGCCTCGTCGGGCTGCCAGGGCAGGAAAGTGCGCTGGACGCCCAGCACCTGCTCCCACTGCTGGGAGGACGTCTCGCCCGAGAGGGAGACGCCGAGCGGGTAGACGCCGTCCTCGTCGAGGTCGAGCTTGTCGACCGGGACGGAGATGCTGAAGTGCTCGGACACGCCGGGTGTGAGCTTGGCGAACTCGGCGACGTACTTGCCGCCCACTTCGGAGCCGTAGGTGGTGGAGAGGGAGTCCGCGTGCTTGGCGATGCTGTCGATCGCCGAGCGGGTGGTGAGCGCGGCGCCCACGCTCAGGCCCACATGGGCGTCGGTGACCGCCTGCTTGCCGTTGTTGGTGACCGTGCCGGAGACGGTCACGGTGTCCCCCTCGGTGGGCGCCCCGGGGCTGAGAGAGTCGACGGCGACGGCCACCGTGCCCGCGTCGGAGGCCGCCTTGACCGAAGCCTGGGCGGCGGCCTGCGCGGGGGCGCCGGCGGGCAGCTGGAGGAGACCGGCCAGCAGGGGTGCCCCGGCGAGCAGTGTGCCGGTGCGCCGCAGCCACCGGCGGGCAGGTGAGGGACTCATCCCCGGAAAGTCTGCCGCCTCGGCCACGCGCTCGCCCGTCCCTCGTCGTCGTCAGTGGTCGTCGGAATGTGCGTCCACGCATGGTAACGATGCGCGCTGAGGGGAAGTGCCGCGGACTGGTGCACAAGATCGTGGGAGACGGTCGGGTGGTCCGCTATGTGCGCGTATAAAGATGGACGCCCGGCTCGCCGGGCCACGTACCCTCTTCTGTTGTGCCGAACGCCAACGAAGACAACCTCAGCGTCCTGAGCCAGGTGCAGCACCGTGCGGTGACCGAACTGCTGCGGGTAGCGCCTGTCGCCGACGATCTCGCACGCCGCTTCCAGGAAGCCGGGTTCTCACTCGCCCTGGTCGGCGGCTCGGTCCGGGACGCGCTGCTCGGCCGGCTCGGCAACGATTTGGATTTCACCACGGACGCCCGCCCCGAGGACGTCCTGAAGATCGTCCGGCCGTGGGCGGACGCCCTGTGGGAGGTCGGGATCGCCTTCGGCACCGTCGGGGCGCAGAAGGACGGTTACCAGATCGAGGTCACCACCTACCGGTCGGAGGCCTACGACCGCACCTCGCGCAAGCCCGAGGTGTCGTACGGCGACTCCATCGAGCAGGACCTCGTGCGGCGTGACTTCACCGTGAACGCCATGGCCGTGGCGCTTCCCGAGAAGGAGTTCATCGACCCCCACGGGGGCCTCGACGACCTCGCGGCGCGCGTGCTGCGCACCCCGGGGACGCCGGAGGAGTCCTTCTCGGACGACCCGCTGCGCATGATGCGTGCCGCCCGCTTCGCCTCCCAGCTGGACTTCGAGGTCGCGTCCGAGGTCGTCACGGCGATGAAGGACATGGCCGGCCGCATCGAGATCGTCTCGGCCGAGCGGGTACGGGACGAGCTGAACAAGCTGATCCTTTCCACGCACCCGCGCAAGGGCCTGTCGCTGCTGGTCGACACCGGGATCGCCGACCGGGTGCTGGCCGAGCTGCCCGCCCTGCGGCTGGAGAGCGACGAGCACCACCGGCACAAGGACGTCTACGAGCACACGCTGATCGTCCTCGAGCAGGCCATCGCCCTGGAGGAGAACGGCCCCGATCTCACCCTGCGGCTCGCCGCGCTGCTGCACGACATCGGCAAGCCGCGCACCCGTCGGTTCGAGAAGGACGGCCGCGTCTCGTTCCACCATCACGAGGTGGTGGGCGCGAAGATGACGAAGAAGCGGATGACGGCTCTGAAGTACTCCAACGAGCTGGTGAAGGACGTCTCCCGCCTCGTCGAACTCCACCTGCGCTTCCACGGGTACGGCACGGGCGAGTGGACGGACTCCGCGGTGCGTCGCTATGTCCGTGACGCGGGACCGCTCCTCGAACGCCTCCACAAGCTGACCCGCTCGGACTGCACGACGCGGAACAAGCGCAAGGCGGTCGCGCTCTCGCGGGCGTACGACGGGCTGGAGGAGCGCATCTCCCAGCTGAAGGAGCAGGAGGAGCTGGACGCGATCCGTCCCGACCTCGACGGCAACCAGATCATGGAGATCCTGGGCGTCGGCCCCGGTCCTGCCATCGGTCAGGCGTACAAGCACCTGCTGGAACTGCGTCTGGAGAACGGGCCGATGGCGTACGACGCGGCGGTGGCGGCCCTCAAGGAGTGGTGGGCGCAGCAGGACTGAGGCCGTGAAAGGGGGTCGTGTTTCACGTGAAACATGACCCCGCCGATGCGGCAGGCGGACATGCGAAGGGGCGGTGTTTCACGTGAAACACCGCCCCTCTCCACAACTGCCTTACTTCGTGTAGTCCTTCAGGCAGAGCAGGAAGTTACTGCCGTCACCGCTCTCGGTGTACGAGTACTGGAAGTCCTTGGCCTTCTCCGAGCACTTGGTGTCGGCCGTCAGCTGGCTGTACGTGCCCTCGATCTTCGCCAGCACGATGTACTGCGCCTGCGAGGAGTCGCACTTGACGACCTCGAGGTCGGGGTTGTTGTCGTCGCTGCTGCCGCGGTGCATGCAGTCGCCGACGGCCGCCGTGTTGGCGTCGTCCTGGCTCGATATGTAGGCGCCGATGGCGACACCGATGACGGCGATCACGACGACGATGTTCTTGATCAGCTTGAAGCTGACCTTGCGGCGGGGCTGCTCCGGGGGAACCGCACCGTACGGAGCGGCGCCCGGCTGCGGGTAGCCGGCCTGCGGCGGGTACGGGGCCTGGCCCTCGGGCTGGCCGTAGGGCTGCTGGCCCTGCTGCGCAAACGGGTTCTGGCCCTGGGGCGGCGGAGTCGACACTTGGGTTCCCCCTAGGAACTTAGACGTGTGGCGCGAAATCTGTCGCGAAGTAAGACGCACGTAAGTTACCGGGCCCCACTGACAACCCTGTAGCTCCGAGGGAGTCTGTGTCATTGATGTGACACATACTGGCGCTCAAAGCGGAACATAGCGCCAGCAATTGCTCCGTATATAACGGCGACCGTGACCACCAGCGCTGTCGAACGTCCGTCGGGCGGCAGCATCAGCGCGGCGACACCGGCGGCGCCGACGAAGGCGACGTTGAACAGGACGTCGTAGAGGGAGAAGATCCGGCCGCGGAAGCCGTCCGCCACGGAGGACTGGACGATGGTGTCGGTGGCGATCTTCGCGCCCTGGGTGACCAGCCCCAGCACGAACGCGGCGACGAACGTCGTGACTTGGGTGAACGGGAGCATGAGGACGAGCTCCAGGACCGAGGCCGCCGCGGCGCAGACGACGATCCAGCGGACCGGGCCCAAGCGCCCTGCCGCCGACGGGGTCACCACCGCAGCGAGGAAGAAACCGACGCCGGAGACGCCCACCGCCAGTCCCAGCAGGGCCAGTCCCTCGTCCGTGTCGGACGACCAGGCGTACCGGCACAGCATCAACACCATGACGGTCAGGGCGCCGTAGCAGAACCGCATCAGCGCGATCGAGCAGAGCGCCCAGGCGGCCGCCCGGCGGATCGGCTCGGCCAGGTGGCGCACGCCGGCCGAAAGGCCGTGTGCGGTGCCCCTGAGCGCGGCCGACAGCCGAAGTCGGACCAGGTCACGGTCGGGCCCGAGCAGATCCGCGGCCATGGACAGGGAGACGAGCGCGGCGCACAGGTACAACATGCTTCCCAGCAGCACCACCGCCGCGTCGGAGTCCACCACCAGCCGGACGACGAAGGCGAGACCGCCGCCCGCGACCGCGGCCAGCGTTCCGGCGGTCGGGGAGAGGGAGTTGGCCATCACGAGGCGCTCGCCGTCGACCACCCGCGGCAGCGCCGCCGACAGACCGGCGAGGACGAAGCGGTTGACCGCGGTGACGCACAGCGCGGAGGCGTAGAAGAGCCAGTCGGGGACCTGGCTGATCATCAGGACGGCCGTGGCCGAGGCCAGCAGGGCGCGCAGCAGGTTGCCGTAGAGAAAGACCTGGCGGCGGCGCCAGCGGTCCAGCAGGACGCCGGCAAAGGGGCCGACCAGCGAGTAGGGCAGGAGCAGGACCGCCATGGCGGAGGCGATCGCGGTGGCCGAGGCCTGGTTCTCCGGAGAGAACACGACATAGGCGGCGAGTGCGACCTGGTAGACGCCGTCCGCGCACTGGGAGAGCAGCCGTATGCCGAGCAGACGCCGGAAGTTCCCGAAGCGCAGCAGGACGCGCAGATCACGGACGACGGCCATGGTCACAGCCTCACACACGGGGAGGGTCCCCGGGTCAGTGACCCGGGGACCCTTCTCAGCCCTGGCAGGAGCGAATTTTCAGCGCTGCCGGAACAGCGCCGGTGCTGCTACGAGCGTTGCGTCGGGCTCAGCGCTCGACGTCGCCGCGGATGAACTTCTCGACGTTCTCGCGGGCCTCGTCGTCGAAGTACTGGACCGGCGGGGACTTCATGAAGTAGCTCGACGCCGACAGGATCGGGCCGCCGATGCCGCGGTCCTTGGCGATCTTCGCGGCGCGCACCGCGTCGATGATGACGCCCGCGGAGTTCGGGGAGTCCCAGACCTCGAGCTTGTACTCCAGGCTCAGCGGGACGTCGCCGAAGGCGCGACCCTCGAGGCGGACGTAGGCCCACTTGCGGTCGTCGAGCCACTGCACGTAGTCCGACGGGCCGATGTGGACGTTCTTCGCGCCGAGCTCCCGGTCGGGGATCTGCGAGGTGACGGCCTGCGTCTTGGAGATCTTCTTGGACTCCAGGCGCTCGCGCTCGAGCATGTTCTTGAAGTCCATGTTGCCGCCGACGTTCAGCTGCATCGTGCGGTCCAGCACGACGCCGCGGTCCTCGAACAGCTTCGCCATGACGCGGTGCGTGATGGTGGCGCCGACCTGGGACTTGATGTCGTCGCCGACGATCGGGACGCCCGCCTCGGTGAACTTGTCCGCCCACTCCTTGGTGCCGGCGATGAAGACCGGGAGAGCGTTGACGAAGGCGACCTTGGCGTCGATGGCGGCCTGGGCGTAGAACTTCGCCGCGGCCTCGGAACCGACGGGCAGGTAGCAGACGAGGACGTCGACCTGCTTGTCCTTGAGGATCTGGACGATGTCGACCGGGGCCTCGGCGGACTCCTCGATGGTCTCGCGGTAGTACTTGCCGAGGCCGTCGAGGGTGTGGCCGCGCTGGACGGTCACGCCCGTGTTCGGCACGTCGCAGATCTTGATGGTGTTGTTCTCGGACGCGCCGATGGCGTCCGACAGGTCGAGGCCGACCTTCTTGGCGTCCACGTCGAACGCGGCGACGAACTCGACGTCGCTGACGTGGTACTCGCCGAACTGCACGTGCATCAGGCCCGGGACCCTGGACGCCGGGTCGGCGTCCTTGTAGTACTCGACGCCCTGTACCAGCGATGCCGCGCAGTTGCCCACGCCGACGATGGCTACGCGAACCGAACCCATTCCGGTTGCTCCCTGTGTGTGCGAGTGAGGCCCTGGTTGGGCGCTCACGGGGTGGTTTCGTCGGGCAGATCCGTCCCGGGGTCGCCCCCGGGACGGGGCAGGCCGCCCGTCGATCCAGATGTGGTGTTCTGCTGAGCGGACCCCCCGGAGGCGGAACCTGTCAGGTCCCGTCCGGCCCGCTCGCTCTCGATGAGCTCGTTCAGCCAGCGCACTTCGCGCTCCACGGACTCCATTCCGTGGCGCTGGAGCTCGAGCGTGTAGTCGTCGAGGCGCTCTCGGGTACGAGCCAGGGAGGCGCGCATCTTCTCCAGACGCTCCTCCAGCCGGCTGCGGCGGCCCTCCAGGACGCGCATACGAACATCGCGTGACGTCTGCCCGAAAAAGGCGAAACGTGCGGCGAAGTGTTCGTCCTCGTACGCGTCGGGGCCCGTCTGCGAGAGCAGCTCCTCGAAGTGCTCCTTACCCTCCGCCGTCAACCGGTAGACGATCTTGGCGCGTCGCCCGGTGAGCGGAGCGGCGAGGGCGTCCTCGGGTGTGCTCCCCGGCTCTTCGATCAACCAGCCGTTGGCGACCAGCGTCTTGAGGCAGGGATACAGCGTGCCGTAGCTGAACGCACGGAACACACCCAGTGACGTATTGAGTCGTTTGCGCAGCTCATAGCCGTGCATCGGGGACTCGCGGAGAAGACCCAGGACGGCGAACTCGAGGATCCCGGAACGCCGGCTCATCGTCGCCTCCCTCGGTCTTATGTCGCGCTGATGTATCGACTCGATACATCAAGACGATAGAACGGCCTTCCGGATGCGACAAGAGGGGGGACGGTGAACGGGATCACATCACCGATTCGTTGCAGGCGAGTTGCCTGATTTGAGGTGAACTTCGGGGCTAGGCAGGTTTTGACGGTGCGTAGTCTGTGCGCCATGCACACCACCGGGACCCATGAGACGCCGGGGGGCGTCGAGGTCCTCGGTGCAGTACGGATGAATGCGCGACCGACCGCATCCGTACTTCGGGGGGACAGGAAACCAGCCGCCCTTTCCAGGCGCGCACGGATGCGCCTGCCCGAGGAGTAATCGTTCGATGAGCGAGCACCGTCGCAAACCGCCGCAGCCGCAGGGAGGCGGACGTGCCGCGGCCCGACGCGGCCAGTCCGGTCCGTCCTCCGGCCGCCGCGCGGCACCGCGAGGCGCCACCGGATCTCCTGCCGACTACGGGTTGGGTCACGGGTCCGGAGGCGAGGAGCAGCCGCACAGCAGCCGCACCGACGCCCGACGCGCGCCCCAGAGAAACTCGGGCGGGCGGCGCAGAGTGGCCGAACCCACCGGCCCCGGACGGGGCAGAGGGCGCTCGGCGCCCGACCGGAAGCGCCTGGTCGACTACCCGCGCGCCGGAAAGTACGGCTGGCAGCGCTGGGTGCCGTCCTGGAAGCTCGTCACGGGCCTGTTCGTCGGCTTTGTCGGCAGCCTGGTGGCCGTGGCCGGCATCGGGTACGCCATGGTGGGCATCCCGGACGTCGCCAAGACGGCCACGGCGCAGAACAACGTCTACTACTGGAAGGACGGCAGCCAGATGGTTGCCACCGGTGGTGAGACGAACCGTCAGAACATCGACCTCTCGCAGATCCCCGAGGAGATGCGCTGGGCGGTGATCTCGCAGGAGAACAAGACCTTCTACGACGACAGCGGCATCGACCCCAAGGGCATCGCCCGAGCCGTGTTCAACATGGCCAGGGGCGGACAGACGCAGGGTGGATCGACGATCACCCAGCAGTACGTCAAGAACGCGATGCTGAACGACCAGAGCCAGACGATCTCCCGGAAGTTCAAGGAGATCTTCGTGTCGATAAAGGTGGGCGCGGAGGTCGACAAGGACCAGATCATGGCCGGCTACCTGAACTCCGCGTACTACGGGCGCAACGCCTACGGAATCCAGGCCGCCGCCCGCGCGTACTTCAACAAGGACGCGATCAAGCTCAACCCGGGCGAGTGCGCCTTCCTGGCCGCCATGCTGAAGGGCGCCACGTACTACGACCCCGCCGGTGCGACCTCGGTCGACCCGACCGGAGCCACGCCCCAGGCCAACAGCAAGCGGGCCCTGGTCCAGATGCAGGACACCCTCGACAAGATGGTCGAGTACGGGCACCTCGATGCCTCGGTGCGGGCCAAGTACACGACGCTCCCCAAGTGGCAGAACCCCCGGTCGAACACCGACCTGAAGGGGCAGGTCGGCTACCTCGTCGACCTCGCCAACGGTTACCTGGTCACCAACAGCAAGAAGACCGGGATCACCCAGGACCTGCTGCAGCAGGGCGGCTACTCGATCTACACGACCTTCGACAAGAACAAGGTCAAGGAGCTCGAGGAGTCGGTCACCAAGGTCCAGAAGGCCAACATCAAGCCGGAGGAACGGCCGGAGACCGACACGCACGTCCAGTTCGGCGGCGCGTCCGTGGAACCGGACACCGGTGCCATCCGGGCCGTCTACGGCGGTGAGGACGCGACCAAGCACTTCACCGACAACGCCGACCAGACCGGTGCCCAGGTCGGTTCGACGTTCAAGCCGTTCGTGCTGGCGGCCGCGATGACCTGGGGTGTGCGCGATCCGGAGCTTGGGTCGTCGCAGGCGCAGGACGAGCGCACCATCGTCTCGCCCAAGAGTCTGTTCAGCGGCAAGAACAAGCTCAAGATCCAGAATTACGACCAGACGGTCTGGAAGAACGAGAAGGGCGAGGAGTGGCTGCAGACCAACGACGGCGGCGTCTCCCTCGGCAGCCCTCCCGACTTCAAGATCGACCTGCGTGAGGCGATGCGCGAGTCGGTGAACTCCGCCTTCGTGCAGCTCGGCATGGATGTCGGTCTGGACAAGGTCAAGGAAGCCGCGGTCAGCGCGGGCCTGAAGGAGTCCAGCCTCACCAACAGCGGATTCCCGTCGTTCTCGATCGGTATCTCCGACCCGAGCGCGATCCGGATGGCGGGTGCGTACGCGACCTTCGCCTCCAGCGGCAAGCAGCGCGATCCGTACTCCGTGGAGAAGGTCACGAGCGAGAAGGGCCAGATCTTCACGCACGAGACCGAGTCGAAGCAGGCGTTCACCTCCAAGGTCGCCGACAACGTGACGGACGTCCTGAAGACCGTGGTCGAGAAGGGCACCGGTACCAACGCCCAGCTGACGGGCCGCGAGGTCGCGGGCAAGACCGGTACCACCGACGGCAACAAGTCGGCCTGGTTCGTGGGCTACACCCCGCAGCTGTCGACTGCGGTCACCATGTTCCGCTACGACGACGACGAGTCGAACAAGAACCGTACGTTCCTGGAGATGTTCGGAACGGGTGGCCAGAAGAAGATCCACGGTGCCTCGTTCCCGGCGCAGATCTGGCACGACTACATGGAAGAGGCGCTGAAGGGCACGCCGGCGAAGGACTTCCCGGAGCCTGAGTCCATCGGTGAGATCGTCAACGCCGAGCCGTCTCCGACGCCGTCTCCTTCGGTCACCGAGACCGAGGAGGAGGAGTCGTCCCCGTCGCCCTCTCCGAGCCGGTCGCAGGTCCAGCCTTCGCCTTCGGCGACCTCGACGTGCACCACCTTCTTCGGCTGTGACGAGGACAGCGAGGGAACGACCAGCGGAACCTCGGAGGGCAGCAGCGGGGAGACAAGCGCCTCGCCGACTGCCACGGAGACAGAGGGCAACAGCAGAGGCAATACCAGCAACGGCTTCTTCGGAGGCGGTGGCTAGTCGCGCAATCGCCCAGCTTGGGTGTTTCACGTGAAACATGTGCATGTTTCACGTGAAACGAGGGCCGCTCCACCGGACCAGGTGGGGCGGTCCTCGGCGTTTTCCTAGGTCCGTACGGCAGGATGTCGCCCATGCCCAGTCCAGAATCGACGCCGGCGCGCGTACACGAGCCGGATCCGGTAAGGCCCACCAGTGACGACCCGGTGGCCGCGGCCGGCAGTGAGCTGATCGGCGGTCCCCTCGGCCGACGGGCCCTGCTGGGGACTTCCTGGTGGACTCCCGTACGGATCGTCGCGCTCGTGGCGATCGGGATGTTCGCCCTAGGACTGATCCAGAAGGCGCCCTGCTACAACGGAGGCTGGTTCTTCGGCGCCACCTCCCAGTACACGCACGCCTGCTACTCGGACATTCCGCACCTCTACCAGGGGCGCGGCTTCGCCGACGGGCTCGTGCCGTACTTCGACAAGCTCCCCGGCGACATGGACTACCTCGAGTACCCGGTGCTGACCGGCGTGTTCATGGAGGTCGCCAACTGGTTGACGCCGGGCAGCGGCAGCATCCAGGACCAAGAGCAGTGGTACTGGATGGTCAACGCCGGGATGCTGATGGCCTGTGCGGCCGTCATCGCCGTCTGCGTGGCCCGGACGCACGCGCGGCGTCCCTGGGACGGCCTGCTGGTCGCCCTGGCGCCGGCCTTCGCGCTGACCGCGACCATCAACTGGGACCTGCTGGCGGTCGCTCTGACGGCCGCGGCGATGCTCATGTGGTCTCGGGGCCGGTCCCTGGCCTTCGGCGTCCTGCTGGGGCTTGCAACGGCCGCCAAGCTCTATCCCGTGTTCCTGCTCGGCCCCCTGTTCGTGCTGTGCTGGCGCGCGGGGAAGTGGCGGGACTTCGGCAAGGCGCTGGCGGGTGCGGTCGTCGCCTGGCTGGTGGTGAACCTGCCGGTGATGCTCTTCGCCTTCGAGGGGTGGTCGAAGTTCTACCGGTTCAGTCAGGAGCGGGGCGTCGACTTCGGCTCCTTCTGGCTGATCATGGCCCAGAACTCCAGCGACCCGCTCACCACCGACAGCGTCAACACCCTCGCCACGCTTCTCGTCGTGCTGTGCGCTGTGGGCATCGCGGCGCTGGCGCTGACCGCGCCTCGTCGCCCCCGCTTCGCTCAGCTGGCCTTCCTGATCGTGGCGGCCTTCATCCTCACCAACAAGGTCTACTCGCCGCAGTACGTCCTGTGGCTGGTGCCGCTGGCGGTGCTGGCCCGGCCGAAGTGGCGGGACTTCCTGATCTGGCAGGCGTGCGAGGTCGTCTACTTCCTGGGCATCTGGATGTACCTCGCCTACACGATGAGCGGAGACGCCCACAAGGGCCTGCCGACCGACGGCTACCACTGGGCCATCGCCGTGCACCTGCTGGGGACGCTGTACCTGTGTGCCGTGGTCGTACGGGACATCCTGATGCCGGAGCGGGACGTGGTGCGGCAGGCCGGTGACGACGATCCCTCGGGAGGAGTGCTCGACGGGGCGGAGGACGTCTTCGTCCTCGGCGCCGCGGCGCATCCGCCCCGGCACGCATCCCACTTCGACGGCCCGCAGGTGGACTGGGGCAAGGCGGACGCCGTCGACAGTTCGCCGTGAGCGAACAGCCAGTTGCCGGAAGAGGCCGTACACGGAATCCGTGTACGGCCTCTCTGCTGTCTCTGCTGTCTCTGCTGTCTCTGCTGCCTGTGTTGCCTCTGGGGCTCAGCGGTCCACGAGCCGGTCGAACTGCGTGGTGGTGTGCCGCAGATGGGCCACCAGCTCGTCGCCGACCTGTGGCTCCGGCGCGTCCGAGGGCACGAACAGGATGGACACCTGCATGTGCGGCGGCTCGGCGAACCAGCGCTGCTTGCCGCCCCAGACGAACGGCGAGAGGTTCCGGTTCACGGTGGCGAGGCCGGCCCGGGCGACGCCCTTGGCACGCGGCATGACGCCGTGGAGGGCCTTGGGTGCCTCCAGACCCACCCCGTGCGACGTACCGCCCGCCACGACCACCAGGAAGCCGTCGGAGGCCGCCTTCTGCTGCCGGTAGCCGAAGCGGTCGCCCTTGGCGACCCGGGTGACGTCCAGGACCGCCCCGCGGTACTCGGTGGCGTCGTGGTCCCCCAGCCACAGCCGCGTGCCGATCCGGGCACGGAACCGGGTCTGCGGGAACTGCTGCTGCAGCCGGGCGAGTTCGTCGGCCTTGAGGTGGCTGACGAACATCGTGTGCAGCGGCAGCCGGGCCGCGCGCAGCCGGTCCATCCAGCCGATGACCTCCTCGACGGCGTCGGAGCCGTCGGTGCGGTCCAGCGGCAGGTGGATCGCGAAACCCTCGAGCCGGACGTTCTCGATGGCGGCGTGCAGCTGGGCCAGGTCCTGCTCACTGATGCCGTGCCGCTTCATCGAGGACATCACCTCGATGACCACACGGGCCCCGACAAGGCCGTACACGCCGTCGATCGAGGACACCGAGCGCACGACCCGGTCCGGCAGCGGCACGGGCTCCTCGCCGCGCCGGTACGGCGTCAGCACCAGCAGGTCACCGCCGAAGAAGTCCTTGATGCGCGCGGCTTCGTACGTCGTTCCGACGGCGAGGATGTCCGAGCCCAGCCGGGTGGCCTCCTCCGCCAGCCGCTCGTGCCCGAAGCCGTAGCCGTTGCCCTTGCAGACCGGGACGAGTCCCGGGAACTGCTCCTGCACGTGCTTGTGATGCGCCCGCCAGCGCGCGGTGTCGACGTAGAGGGTGAGCGCCATGGCCGGACCTGGGACCTTTCTGGTGGCTGCGGTGTGGGGAAACGCGTCAGAGGTGTCAGAGGCGTCAGAGGTATGGAATCACCGAACGTGACGTCAGCGGCGCGACATGTAGATGTCGAGCGCCTTGTGGAGCAGCTTGTTCAGCGGGAAGTCCCACTCGCCGAGGTACTCCGCGGCCTGACCGCCCGTGCCGACCTTGAACTGGATCAGGCCGAAGAGGTGGTCGGTCTCGTCCAGCGAGTCGGAGATGCCGCGCAGGTCGTAGACGGTGG
Organism: Streptomyces sp. NPDC006872; assembly: GCF_040635845.1. Classification (NCBI taxonomy): domain Bacteria; kingdom Bacillati; phylum Actinomycetota; class Actinomycetes; order Kitasatosporales; family Streptomycetaceae; genus Streptomyces; species Streptomyces sp. NPDC006872. Next base: position 227,937 of record NZ_JBEYIL010000003.1, on the reverse strand, counting down.
CGCCGAGCGCGTAGGCGTCGCGCAGCATGCGCCACTGCATCGCGTTCGAGGGACGGAACTCACGGCCGATGTTGTCGGAGGCGCCGTAGGAGTACCAGACGTGCCCGCCGACGATCAGCATCGTCGCCGCCGACAGGTTCACCCCGTTGTGGCGGGCGAAGTACAGCCGCATGCGGTTCGGGTCCTCGGTGTTGAGGGCTGTCCACATGCGCTGGAAGTACGACAGGGGGCGCGGCCGGAAGTGGTCGCGCACGGCCGTGATCTCGTACAGCCGCTGCCATTCCTCGAGGTCGTGGTAGCCGCCCTGGACGACCTCGACGCCGGCCTTCTCGGCCTTCTTGATGTTGCGGCGCCACAGCTGGTTGAAGTTCTTGTGGACCTCTTCAAGGGAACGGTTCGCCAGCGGCACCTGGTACACGTAGCGCGGCTGGACGTCGCCGAAGCCGGCGCCGCCGTCCTCGCCCTGCTGCCAGCCCATGCGGCGCAGCTTGTCGGCCACCTCGAAGGCGCGCGGTTCGATGAAGTCGGCCTCGATGTCGCGCAGTCGCTTCACGTCCGGGTTCTGGATGCCCGCCTTGATGGAGGTGGCCTCCCAGCGGCGGATGATCACCGGCGGGCCCATCTTCACCGAGAACGCGCCCTGCTGCTTGAGGTGCGCGAGCATCGGTTCCAGCCACTCGGTCAGATTCGGCGCGTACCAGTTGATGACCGGGCCCTCGGGCAGATAGGCCAGATAGCGCTTGATCTTGGGCAGTTGGCGGTAGAGGACCAGACCCGCGCCGACCAGTTCACCGGTTCGTCCGTCGAACCAGCCGAGGCTCTCCGAGCGCCACTCGGCCTTGACATCGGCCCAGGCCGGAACCTGCATGTGGCTCGCCGACGGCAGGCTCTGGATGTATGCCAGATGCTGCTCTCGGCTGATCGTCCTCAGGGTCAGGCTCATTCGGGGCGCTCCTCGGGCTGGTGTGGCCCCATGGGTACGGGGGCTCCGGCTCTCGCGCCGAAGCCTACTGCGCCTTGCGAGCGCCCTGACTGGGCGTATGGAACCTGCGCCCCGGCCCGAGCGCGGCCGGGGCGTTCCGTCATGGTTCGTAGGTGTCCTACGCGTCCTGCGGTGAGGGTGGTGTCCGGGGTGCCGGGATCGGCGCCGGTCCGTTCACCAGACTCCGCCGAAGAGACCGCCGTGCGCCATCCCGATGAAGAAGCCCACGGCCGCGGCACCGAGACCCAGGATCAGGCCGAAGCGCTCACGGGTGGTCTCGGAGATCCACTGTCCGTACGCGCCGGTCAGGATTCCCACCAGACCGGTCCAGGAGCTCAGCAGATGCAGGCTGTGGAAGAACGACGTGATGAAGGCCGTCAGGCCGAGCACCAGCGTCACGGCGAGCAGAGTGTCCTGGAGCGGATGGGATTTGCCGTCGGTGGCGAAGAGAGATCCGGCGGTATTGGGTCGCAATGCCTGTGCCATGTGGCACCTCCTGCGGAAGGCGGCGCATCGTAGCGCCATACACACCCGACGTGTACAGATTGACGGGCAACCACGCCGGATTTCAACCGGAAGCGGGTGTGCAGGTAGTCTGTACCCTCTGCACCGGTGTCTGCCCAACCAGAGCCAGGGCGTCTGCCCAGCTCAGACCGTGGATGTCGCTCGCCGGCCCCCGATTGTCAGTGGCGGCCGATACCGTTGCGTACGCATCACAACCCTCCTGCCACGGATCGACCGTGGCCGCTGAGTCCAAAGGAGGTGGGTTCCACATGCGTCACTACGAAGTGATGGTCATCCTCGACCCCGATCTCGAGGAGCGCGCTGTCTCCCCGCTGATCGAGAACTTCCTCTCCGTCGTCCGTGAGGGCAACGGAAAGGTCGAGAAGGTCGACACCTGGGGCCGTCGTCGTCTCTCGTACGAGATCAAGAAGAAGCCCGAGGGCATCTACTCGGTCATCGACCTGCAGGCCGAGCCTGCGGTCGTCAAGGAGCTCGACCGCCAGATGAACCTGAACGAGTCGGTCCTCCGGACCAAGGTCCTCCGCCCCGAGACCCACTGAGCTCACGCTCAGCTGATCTCGGGATTTCGAGTAGCAGCACAAGCAGCCAGCAGCAAACCCGCCGAGAGGTTCCCCCATGGCAGGCGAGACCGTCATCACGGTCGTCGGCAATCTTGTCGACGACCCCGAGCTGCGCTTCACCCCCTCCGGTGCGGCGGTCGCGAAGTTCCGTGTCGCGTCCACTCCCCGCACCTTCGACCGTCAGACGAACGAGTGGAAGGACGGCGAAAGCCTGTTCCTGACCTGCTCGGTCTGGCGTCAGGCGGCGGAGAACGTCGCGGAGTCGCTCCAGCGAGGCATGCGCGTCATCGTGCAGGGCCGGCTGAAGCAGCGGTCCTACGAGGACCGTGAGGGCGTCAAGCGCACGGTCTACGAGCTGGACGTCGAGGAAGTCGGCGCCAGCCTGCGCAGTGCCACGGCAAAGGTCACCAAGGCCTCGGGCCGCGGTGGCCAGGGCGGCCAGGGTGGTTACGGCGGCGGTGGCGGTGGCGGCCAGGGTGGCGGCGGCTGGGGTGGAAACTCCGGCGGCGGCCAGCAGGGCGGCGGCGCTCCCGCTGAGGACCCGTGGGCCACGGGCGCTCCCGCCGGTGGCGCCCAGGGCGGCGGCAGCGGCAGCGGCGGCGGTTGGGGCGGAAGCTCCGGCGGCGGCCAGCAGAGCGGCGGCTACTCGGACGAACCCCCCTTCTAGCCCGTCGGGCCCGGGCATCCGGGCCGGCTCGGGTCGAGGGTGGGTCGTATCCCAACTTCTTGATCACACAGGAGAAACACCATGGCGAAGCCGCCTGTGCGCAAGCCTAAGAAGAAGGTCTGCGCATTCTGCAAGGACAAGGTCACGTACGTGGACTACAAGGACACGAACATGCTGCGGAAGTTCATTTCCGACCGCGGCAAGATCCGTGCCCGTCGCGTGACCGGCAACTGCACGCAGCACCAGCGTGACGTCGCCACGGCCGTCAAGAACAGCCGTGAGATGGCGCTGCTGCCGTACACCGCCCAGGCGCGATAAGGGAAGGGTGACCGACAAATGAAGATCATCCTCACCCACGAGGTCTCTGGCCTCGGTGCCGCCGGCGACGTCGTCGACGTCAAGGACGGTTACGCTCGCAACTACCTGATCCCGCGGAACTTTGCGATCCGCTGGACCAAGGGTGGCGAGAAGGACGTCGAGCAGATCCGTCGTGCTCGCAAGATCCACGAGATCCAGACCATCGAGCAGGCCAACGCTGTGAAGGCCCAGCTCGAGGGCGTGAAGGTCCGTCTGGCCGTCCGCTCCGGCGACGCCGGTCGTCTCTTCGGTTCCGTCACCCCGGCCGACATCGCTTCGGCGATCAAGGCTTCCGGTGGCCCCGAGGTCGACAAGCGCCGCATCGAGCTCGGCTCGCCGATCAAGACCCTGGGCGCCCACCAGACGTCCGTGCGTCTGCACCCCGAGGTTGCCGCCAAGGTCAACATCGAGGTCATCGCGGCCTGATCGCTGCGCTCGGCTTGAAGTGCCGAGAAGGGGCCGCACCCACTGGGTGCGGCCCCTTCCGCTTGCTTGTTTCACGTGAAACACCCGCTTCACGCGAGGGCTCGTTCTGCTCGACCTTCTGTTTCGCTGTTTCGCGCGACCGCCGGTTTCACGTGAAACGGTCAGCGGGTTGCGCCGGTGATGAGCCAGCGGCCGGAGCGGGCGCGTAGCCAGAGCGTCAGCATCCGGACCGCCATCATCAGGGTCATCGCTCCCCACACCGCGGTGAGACCGCCACCGAGAACCGGCACCAGCAGGGCCACCGGGGTGAAGACGGCCAGCGTGAGCACCATCGCCCAGGCGAGATACGGTCCGTCTCCCGCACCCATCAGCACACCGTCCAGGACGAAGACGATGCCGCAGATCGGCTGGGAGAGCGCCACCACGAGTAGAGCCGGCAGCGCGGCGTCCTTCACCGCAGGGTCGCTGGTGAACAGCGGCAGGAACAGCGGCCGGGCGATCACGACGAGCAGGCCGAGGGCGACACCCACGGCGATGCCCCACTCGACCATGCGGCGGCAGACGTCACGGGCGCCCTGAGCGTCGCCGGCCCCGAGGTAGCGTCCGATGATGGCCTGTCCGGCTATGGCTATGGCGTCGAGGGCGAAGGCGAGCAGGCTCCACAGGGCCAGCGCGATCTGGTGTGCCGCGATGTCGTCGTCCCCGAGACGGGCGGCCACAGCGGTGGCGATCATCAGAATGGCCCGCAGGGAGAGCGTGCGGACCAGTAGCGGTACCCCGGCCTGGGCGGAGGCTCTGATGCCGGCGGCGTCGGGCCGCAGAGACGCGCCGTGGCGGCGAGCTCCCCGCACCACCACCGCGAGGTAGGCCACGGCCATACCGCACTGGGCGATGACGGTGCCCCAGGCGGAGCCGGCGATGCCGAGGTCCGCGCCGTAGACGAGGCCGACGTTCAGGGCCCCGTTGGCGACGAAGCCCCCGACGGCGACGTACAGCGGGGTCCTGGTGTCCTGGAGTCCTCGTAGGACGCCGGTCGCGGCCAGAACGACGAGCATGGCCGGGATGCCGAGTGCCGAGATGCGCAGATAGGTGGTCGCGTACGGAGCGGCGGTGTCCGAGGCCCCGAACACGTCGACGAGTGTCGGGGCGGCGGGCAGGACGGTCACGATCACGGCGGCGCCGAGCAGAAGGGCCAGCCAGATTCCGTCCATGCCCTGGCGGATGGCGGCCGGAAGGTCACCGGAGCCCACGCGGCGCGCGACGGCGGCGGTGGTGGCGTAGGCGAGGAAGACGAAGACGCTGACGGCTGTCATGAGAAGTGCGGAGGCGACTCCGAGCCCGGCGAGTTGGGCGGTGCCCAGATGGCCCACGATCGCACTGTCGGCCATGACGAAGAGCGGCTCGGCGACGAGTGCGCCGAAGGCCGGGACGGCAAGTGCGACGATCTCCCGATCGTGCTGTCGCCGGATGGCTCTGGGGGGCGCGGGAGCCTGTGTCATGAGCACCAATCTAATCGTCCACAGGTAAGAGATGCAATCGGTCTGTGACCCTTACCTCCTCTCGCGTCGGGCATCCACTCGCGCGTCGTTCGAAGGGATCTTGGCCAGACCGGGAAACTTTTTCTTCTGCACAGCCAGTGGATGGGGAACGTGCAGGTCAGAGGCGGTCGAAAAGAAAAGGAGAGGGCTTGTTCACAGCACTGTCCACCGGGTCATGCACAGGTTTTGCGGAGTTCTCCACAGCATCGGGGTCGTCGTCCACATGGCCTGTGGATAACCAGATTGGCTGAAGGTGCCCGCGGGCCTACGGTGGTCCGGCACCTGCTGCGTCCGTCGGCCGATGAAACCCTCACAATACCGACGCGCCACAAACGGAGTTGGGGCTCTCGATTGTCAGTGCCGTGCCGTAGAACTTGAGGCACGGCGAGGTCCGCTCGGCGGACGGGAGGAGGCTGCTCGGTGAGCATTTCCGAGCCCTTGGACGACCCGTGGGCCGAGAGCGGACCCAGTGATCGTCTGCCCGCTTCCCGCCGACGTGGGGACGGGGGCCGAGGCCGTGACGAACAGCATGATCGCGGCCGGGACAGCGGTGAATGGGAGGGCGGTGGCACCGCTTTCGAGCGGGTACCGCCGCAGGACCTCGACGCGGAGCAGTCGGTCCTCGGCGGCATGCTCCTGTCGAAGGACGCCATCGCCGACGTCGTCGAGGTGCTCAAGGGCCACGACTTCTACAAGCCCGCGCACGAGACGATCTACCAGGCGATTCTCGACGTCTACGCCAAGGGCGAACCGGCCGACCCGATCACGATCGCGGCCGAACTCACCAAGCGCGGCGAGATCAACAAGGTCGGCGGCGCGGCGTATCTGCACACCCTCGTCCAGACGGTGCCGACCGCCGCCAACGCCGAGTACTACGCGGAGATCGTCCACGAGCGAGCGGTACTGCGCCGCCTGGTCGAGGCCGGCACCCGTATCACGCAGATGGGATACGCGGCCGACGACGACGTCGACGAGATCGTCAACCGCGCCCAGGCGGAGATCTACGCGGTCACCGAGCAGCGCACCAGCGAGGACTACCTCCCGCTCGGCGACATCATGGAGGGCGCGCTCGACGAGATCGAGGCGATCGGCTCGCGCAGCGGCGAGATGACGGGTGTGCCCACCGGCTTCACGGACCTCGACTCGCTCACGAACGGTCTGCACCCGGGCCAGATGATCGTCATCGCGGCCCGTCCCGCCATGGGCAAGTCGACGCTGGCGCTGGACTTCGCGCGTGCGGCGTCGATCAAGCACAATCTGCCGAGCGTCATCTTCTCCCTGGAAATGGGGCGCAACGAGATCGCGATGCGTCTGCTGTCCGCCGAGGCCCGGGTCGCCCTGCACCACATGCGGTCCGGCACCATGACGGACGAGGACTGGACGCGCCTGGCTCGCCGGATGCCCGAGGTGTCCTCCGCACCGCTCTACATCGACGACTCCCCGAACCTGTCGATGATGGAGATCCGCGCGAAGTGCCGTCGGCTGAAGCAGCGCAACGACATCAAGCTCGTGATCATCGACTATCTGCAGCTGATGCAGGCCGGTGGTTCCAAGCGCTCCGAGAGCCGTCAGCAGGAGGTCTCGGACATGTCCCGAAACCTCAAGCTGCTGGCCAAGGAGCTGGAGGTCCCGGTGATCGCGCTCTCGCAGCTCAACCGTGGTCCTGAGCAGCGCACGGACAAGAAGCCGATGGTGTCCGACCTGCGTGAGTCCGGCTCCATCGAGCAGGACGCCGACATGGTGATCCTGCTGCACCGTGAGGACGCGTACGAGAAGGAGTCCCCGCGCGCGGGCGAGGCGGACATCATCGTCGGCAAGCACCGTAACGGTCCGACGGCCACCATCACCGTCGCCTTCCAGGGCCACTACTCACGCTTCGTGGACATGGCGCAGACCTGATCCCGCGCGACCCAGGGCGGCCCATACGGCGAAATGAGCTCGACGCCGGCCGTGTGGGCGGGTGGACTGAGGGCATGACGACACCTCAGGAAGAGCTGCTCCCCGGCACCCGGCGTGCGCTGCTGCACCGGATCGCCGTGGCCCAGGCCGAAGGGCGGGCGCCGTCGCTCGTCGCAGCGGTCGTACGGGACGGGCGGGCTGTGTGGCACGGGGCGCGGACCTCGGTCGACGGGCACGCGCCGGACGAGAACGTGCAGTACCGGATCGGCTCGATCACCAAGACCTTCACCGCCGTTCTCGTGCTGAGGCTGCGCGACGAAGGAGTGCTCGACCTCGAGGACCCGCTGGAGAAACACCTGCCCGGCACCGGTGCGGGGGAGGCCACAGTGGCCGAACTGCTCGCCCACACCGGCGGGTTGGCGGCCGAGTCGCCCGGACCGTGGTGGGAGCGAACCCCCGGCTCACTGCGGCCCGAGCTCGCCGACGTCCTCGGCGACCAGGCGGCCCCGCATCCGGCCGGCCGACGCCACCACTACTCGAACCCCGGCTACGCGCTCCTGGGCGCCCTCGTGGAAGAGCTCCGCGGGATGCCCTGGGAAGACGTACTGCGGCGTGAAGTGCTCGAACCTCTGGGCCTCGACCGTACGACCGTCCGACCGCAGGCCCCGGCCGCAGGCGGCTGGGCTGTGCATCCCTGGGCCGACGTCCTGCTGCCCGAGCCCGCCGAGGACTTCGGACGGATGGCCCCGGCGGGCCAGCTCTGGTCCACGACCGGCGACCTCGCGCGTTTCGCCGCCTTCCTGGCGCGCGGCGACGACCGGGTGCTGAGCGCCGAAACCCTGTGCGAGATGTGGACGCCCGCGGCCCCGGTCGGGCTGGCGGATGTGGTGGACGGCGCCACATACGGCCTGGGGCTGCAGATCCAGCACCGGGACGGACGGATCCTCGTGGGCCACTCCGGCTCGGTGCCCGGTTTCCTGGCGACCCTCACCATCGGCATGGCGGACGACGTGGCCGCAGTGGTGCTCGCCAACTGCACCTCGGGCCTGCTGACGTCCCAGGTGGCAGCTGATCTCGTACGTATCGTCGCCGAGGCCGAGCCACGGATTCCCGAGCCCTGGCGTCCCTTGCGGGAAGTCGACGGTTCCGTCCTGGAGCTGGCCGGCCAGTGGTACTGGGGGGCCAGCCCCTTTGCCCTGCGAGTGACGGCCGACGGGCTCGTCTCCTTGGGGCCGCTGTCCGGCGGCGGCCGGCGCTCCCGGTTCAGGCCGAACGGGGACGGCACATGGACCGGCCTGGAGGGCTACTACGCGGGGGAGCTCCTGCGGGCCGTGCAGCGGCCGGACGGGAGCGTGGACCACCTGGACCTGGGGTCGTTCGTGTTCACCCGTGAGCCGTACGACGAGCGGGCCGCAGTGCCTGGTGGTGTCGACCCGGAGGGATGGCGGGGGATCGGCTCTTAGCCTCATGAGAAGGAAGCGCCCTGTTTCACGTGAAACAGGGCGCTTCCTTCGGCGCTTCCTTCTCGTAAGGCCTGCTCTCCCGGAGAGCGGAATTCTCAGAGCTGCAGCTTGAAGCCCACATGTGAGGCGACGAAGCCCAACCGCTCGTAGAAGCGGTGGGCGTCGGTGCGTGCGTTGTCCGAGGTCAGCTGCACCAGCTGGCAGTTCTCCCGGCGGGACTCCTCGATCGCCCACTCGATGAACCGTGTGCCCAGACCGCTTCCGCGCTCGTCGGCGTGCACGCGCACACCCTCGATGATCGACCTGGTCGAGCCGCGCCGGGACAGACCCGGGACGATCGTCAGCTGAAGGGTGCCGACGACGCGGCCCTCGCGGACGGCCACGACCAGGCGTTGGTTCGGGTCGGCGGTGAGCCGCTCCAGCGCGGTCAGATACGGGCCGAGGTCGTCCGGCGACTCGCGCTGTGCGCCCAGGGGGTCGTCCGCGAGCATGCCGACGATCGCGGGGATGTCCTCGGAGACAGCGGCTCGTATTTCAAGATCTCCCATGACCGCAACCCTATGCACCCAGGGCGGCGGCAGGCGTCTTCAGCGACTCCACGACCCGTACCAGCGGGGCCAGTTCCGGGTTCTCGGCGGCTGTGTCGAGCGCCTCGCGCAGGGCGCGGTCGTTGGTCGGGCGCGCTTCGGCGAGGAGCTTCAGGCCGGCGTCGGTGACGTTGGTGTAGATGCCGCGGCGGTCGGTGGGGCACAGGTAACGCTCGAGCAGGCCGCGGTCCTCGAGCCGGGTCACCAGCCGGGTGGTCGCGCTCTGGCTGAGGACGACGGCGTCGGCCACCTGCTTCATCTGCAGATGCCCGCCGTCGCCGTCGTGCTGCCGGCTGAGCACGTCGAGCAGGGAGTACTCGCGCACGCTCAGGTCGTGCTGTGCCTGTAGTGCGCGCTCGATGTGGGCCTCGATCCTCCCGTGCAGCAGGGAGAGGGCGCACCAGCCCTGGGCGAGGGCGGTGAGCGCGGGGTCCGTCGCAGTCATGGGCGTTTCTCCTCGGTCCCGGAGCGGCTGACACCAGGATAGAGCACTTCCGCAATAGTCTGCGGTTGCATATTGCCCGCGTGTGCAACTATTGTGGGCGAACGTAAAGCGCTCCTGCAATCGTTTGGGAAGGTTCTAGTCTCTATGCCTCTCGCGCTTCTGGCCCTCGCGATCGGGGCCTTCGGAATCGGAACGACCGAGTTCGTGATCATGGGGCTGCTGCCCGAGGTCGCCGGCGATTTCGGGGTCTCCATCCCCACGGCCGGCCTGCTCGTGACCGGCTACGCGCTCGGTGTCGTGTTCGGCGCCCCGCTCATGACCGTCCTCGGTACCAAGATTCCGCGCAAGCGGATGCTGATGCTGCTGATGGGCCTGTTCATCGTGGGCAACCTGCTCTCGGCCGTCGCCCCGGTCTTCGCCGTGATGTTGATCGGACGTGTGGTCGCCTCGCTCGCCCATGGCGCGTTCTTCGGGATCGGCTCCGTGGTCGCGGCCGACCTGGTCGCCCCCGACAAGAAGGCCGGGGCCATCGCGATGATGTTCACCGGGCTCACCGTCGCCAACGTCGTCGGCGTCCCGTTGGGCACTCTTGTCGGACAGCACATCGGCTGGCGCGTCACCTTCGCCGTCGTCGCGGCGCTCGGTGTCGTCGGGCTGGTCGGCATCGCCAAGCTCGTGCCCGAGATGCCGCGGGCGGAGGGCGTGCGTCTACGGCACGAACTGGCCGTCTTCAAGAACGCCCAGGTCCTGCTCGCCATGGCGATGACCGTCCTCGGCTTCGGCGGTGTCTTCGCGGCCATCACCTACATCGCGCCGATGATGACGCACGTCGCCGGATTCGCCGACGGCTCCGTCACCTGGCTGCTCGTTCTCTTCGGGCTCGGAATGGTCGGCGGCAACCTCGTCGGCGGCAAGTACGCGGACCGAGCCCTGATGCCCATGCTGTACGTCTCGCTGGGCGCCCTCACGGTCGTCCTGGCGCTCTTCACTCTCACCGCCCACAACAAGGCCCTCGCGGCCGTCACGATCACTCTGATCGGCGCCCTTGGCTTCGCGACCGTCCCGCCGCTGCAGAAGCGGGTCCTGGACCAGGCACACGGAGCCCCGACGCTGGCGTCGGCCGTGAACATCGGCGCCTTCAACCTTGGCAACGCGCTGTCGGCCTGGCTCGGCGGCGTCGTCATCGCCGCCGGCCTCGGCTACACCGCGCCGAACTGGGTCGGCGCCGCCCTCGCCGCGGGCGCGCTGATCCTCGCCTTCGTGTCGGCCGCGCTGGAACGCCGCGACAGCGCTGGCGGCCACCCGGGCCAGATCGTCGCGGGCAGCACCACTGCCGAGCGACAGACAGTGGGCACCCAAGCGGTGCAAGCCGTCCAGCGCTGAACGTCGTCCAGCGCCGAATGCCGTCCGTTCGCACCGAAACCGCAGCAACACCGCAAGGAGAACTTCCCCCCATGAGCACCACCACTTTCGCGCCCCTGACCATTCACGATGCCGAAGCCCTCGTCTCGGCGGCTCGCAGCGCCGCTGAGGCCGCTGGAGTGACGGTCAGCGTCACCGTCCTGGACGCAGGCGGCCATCTGCTGGCCTTCCGGCGGGACGACCGGGCCGTACTGATCTCCGGGGAGACGAGCACGCGCAAGGCGTACACGGCGCTCCAGCTGAACGCTCCCACCGCCGACCTCGTCGACGCCGTTCAGCCCGGAGGTCCCTTCCACACCCTGCCCACCGCGCTCGACCGACCGCTGCTGTTCATCGCGGGCGGTGTGCCGGTCCATCGCGACGGCCGCCTGATCGGCGCGATCGGGGTCGGGGGAGGCGCCCCGGAGCAGGACCACGGCTTTGCCACGACGGCCGTGGCGGCGCTCGCCTGACGGCGGACGCTCACACAGAACGCCGGCTCCCCGACCATCAGGGGAACCGGCGTTCTTTCATCTCTCCGTGCCGTCAGCCGGCCGCCACCGTCAGTGGAGCGAACCGACGGCGCCAGTCGCCCGGCAATTCCGGGGCCCCGTAGGTCATGACGGCGTTGAACGCGACGGATTCCATGCCCCGCGCCTTCACCCACGCCAGCAGACCTTCGTGGCGTACGTCGATGTCGGTGCGCAGCGGACGATCTGTCCCGGCGGCGAGGGAGGCGAGAAGGGCCTTCGCCGTCTCCGTGTCCCGGGCGATCAGCGGACCCACGACGTGAGTGTCCATGCTGGGCCATGCCGCCGCGTAGCCGACGATCCGGCCTGCGTCCTCGGCGACCCGCAACTGGTCGGCGAAGGCGGGCAGACGGATGATCACGTGCGTGCGATCGGCGCCGAAGACCTCCTCGTCGAGCCGGAGGATCGCGGTGAGGTCCTCGGCCGTGGCCGCACGGGTGGCGATGCCTGAAGCCGGTTCGCCCGGCGTGAAGTGCCCCCGCACCATTTCCGCCTGGCCGGTGGTCTTGAAGCCCAGCTCCTCGTAGAGCGGACGGCCGTTCGGCGTTGCATGCAGGGTGAGCGGGGTGGTTCCCATGAGGGAGACGATGTGCCGCATCACCTGCCGGCCGATGCCCTGCCGGGCGTGCCGCTCGGCGACCAGCATCATGCCGATGGCGCCGAGAGCCGGGTGGCCGTACGGACCGTACTCGGTGACCACGCAGGCGCTGACGAGGCCCCCGTCGGGGTCGTCGATGCCGTATCCCTTTCCGGCCGAGAGGAGAAGGCCCCACTTGTGTTCCTCACGCGGCCACCCCCGATCCTCGGACAAGTCGGCGCAGGCGGTGAGATCGCGGTGCGTCAGGCGGCGGATGGGCAGAGCGATGGAGGAAGGAGTCGGCACGCAGGTCAGGCTTTCCGACCGGCGCCGTCGACGTCCACCCGTTTCCCCATGGACGTACGTGCTTTTGGCCATGTCATGGCCAACTGCACAGTGCGTCGACAGCGCGCGAGTGTTTCACGTGAAACACGTGCAGTGGAAGGCAGAGCAGCGGGCCTGGAGGCCGAGACGGTGGTTCTCGAGCAGTCGATCTCTGCCGGGTTGATCGGGCCGCCGGAGTATGCGAAGCACGAGGGTAAGGACCTATGGGATGCCTATGAACTGGTGCCTCACGTCCGGCAATTGAAGGAATCGACGGTTCGCACCCCGAGTGTGTCCCGGGGGGAAGGGGGGACTTGTGTGGCGAGCGACGGCCGGTATGGTCGACTCCGGTTCGCTTCCGGTACGAGGTGCGCGAGACAAGGTGCACACATTCCGTGCGAGCCGAGAACAGGGCAATGCAGCCTAACGGGACGGAGAGATCGAAGACCCGCAATTCCGGTGATGCGACCGAGGCGTTCGCACAGGATGCGATGCTGCGATGAGAGGGCTGTGCCCCTTACCGCACTCTCGCCCTACGCGTTCGTGCGGAGCAGAAATACGGGTGGACCGCGGCCGTTTCGGGCGCGGAACCGAACGGAGAAGCAAGCCGTCTGCGGGGGAAGCAGGCACCTTCCGATCCAGGAAGTGCGCAGACCGACCTAAAGATGTTCGAGGCGAGGCACACCATGGACGCTCCGACCACCAGGTCGGCCGACAACGGCACGTCCGGCGGCGGGGACGGATGGTTCACACCGCGCAAGCAGCCGGAGCCTGCAGCAGGGGGCGAGCAGGGGTCTACAGACGGCCGTCGCCTCGCCGGCCTGCGTCCCGTGGGCAGGAACACGGCCGATCCGCACGGCGGTAACGAGCCCCAGGACCGCACCACGGACGCCGGCTCCCGAATACAGCCGAACCCGTCGGCCCCCGCCCCGTCGGCCACCACGCCGTACCCCGCCACGACAGCTCCCCCTTCGAGCGCACCGCCCCCGTCGCCAGCCGGGCCGCAGTCCCCGGTCGAAGCCCCCGTCCAGGCTCAGGCCCCCATCCCGGCTCAGGCACCGGCTGCTCCTCCTCAAGCCCTCACCGCCCCTCATGGGCCCGCCGAATCGCGTCTACCCACGCAGCAGCGCACCGCACTCGCCGAGCCTCGTCCGCCCGAGTGGCAGCAGCCCACTGTCCCACCCGCCGAATCTCTCGTGCCCGCTCAGCGGTCCGCGCAGGTGAAGGCCGCGTCCCCGGACGCCGTGCTCGTCCGGCGCACCATGGCCGAGGTGGGCCCGGTGGCCGACAAGGTCACGTCGTACTTCTACGCGATGCTCTTCGTCCGCCACCCCGAGCTGCGCTCGCTCTTCCCGCCTGCGATGGACGCCCAGCGGGACCGGCTTCTCAAGGCCTTGCTCACGGCCGCCGAGCACATCGACAACACCCCGGTCCTCGTCGAGTACCTGCAGAACCTCGGCCGCGGTCACCGCAAGTACGGCACGCAGGCCGACCACTATCCGGCCGTCGGCGAGTGTCTGATCGGCGCGCTGAGCAAGTATGCGGACGCCGTGTGGGACGCCGAGACGGAGGCGGCCTGGGTCCGGACGTACACGACGATCTCTCAGGTCATGATCGATGCGGCGGCCGTCGACGAACTGCGTGCCCCGGCCTGGTGGCAGGCGGAGGTCGTCTCGCACGACCTCCGAACACCGGACGTCGCGATCCTCACCGTCCGCCCGAACCAGCCCTATCCCTTTCTCGCCGGGCAGTACGCGAGCCTGGAGACGCCGTGGTGGCCGCGGATCTGGCGGCACTACTCCTTCGCCTCCGCGCCCCGCTCCGACGGTCTGCTGACCTTCCATGTGAAGGCCATCCCCGCGGGCTGGGTCTCCAACTCCCTGGTGCACCGCGCAAGGCCGGGCGATGTCATCCGGTTGGGTCCGCCGGCCGGTTCGATGACCGTCGACCACACCAGGAACAGCGGACTGCTCTGTCTCGGGGGCGGCACCGGCATAGCGCCCATCAAGGCGCTGGTCGAGGATGTCGCCGAGCATGGAGCGCGGCGCCCGGTCGAGGTGTTCTACGGCGCCCGTAGCGACCACGACCTGTACGACATCGACACGATGCTCAGGCTTCAGCAGTCCCACCCATGGCTGCAGGTCCGCCCGGTGGTGGACCGGCACGGTCTGCTCCAGCTGCCCGACGCCATACGCACCTTCGGGCCCTGGACCGAGTACGACGCCTATGTCTCCGGTCCGCCCGGCATGATACGCAGCGGCGTGGACGCCCTGCGCGGGGTCGGCATCCCCTCGGAGCGCATACGCCATGACTCGGTCGAGGAACTCGTCGCCGCGGGAAGCTGACTCCACGTCGCGGACAGGCCGGGTCGGCCCAGGACCCGGGGCGTCAGCCGAGGTCAGGACCGTCAGCCGAGGTCAGGAGCGTGCATGGCGCGGACGCCCTCGATGTTCCCGTCCAAGTAGTGCCGCAGCGACAACGGGACCAGGTGGACCGAGGCGATCCCGACCCGGGTGAACGGCACGCGGACGATCTCGTATTCGCCGGCGGGCTCCTCGATCTCGGGGCCGTGCCGCAGGGCCGGGTCCATGGACTCCAGGCGGCAGACGAAGAAGTGCTGCACTTTCACACCGGTCGCGCCGCCGTCCTCGCCGATGTGCTCGACGGTGTCGACGAAGCAGGGGACGACATCGGTGATCTTGGCGCCGAGTTCCTCGTGCACCTCGCGGTGCAGGGCGTCCACGACGGTTGCGTCGTCCGGCTCGACCCCGCCACCGGGCGTGAGCCAGTACGGATCCACACCGGGTTTGGTGCGCTTGATCAGGATCAGGTTGTCGCCGTCCAGTAGAACGGCTCGTGCGGTGCGCTTGACCACGGGTCGGACGGTCATGGAAGAAATGTGGCCCGGCTGGTTCCACGTGAAACATCGCGAAACGTCACCGGGCGAGCTCATACCGTGACACCCCGCGGGAACGGGGTCAGCACCACTCGGCGGCCGCCCTCAGCAGCCACTCGTGGGCCCGCGCCACATGCGGCATCGCCAGCGTCCCGGTGCGCACCACGAGGAGGTACGTCCGCAGCGGCGGTACCGCGGGTTCGTACAGCGCTACGACGTCACCGCGCTCGAGAGCGGTCGCGCACAGATAGCGGGGCAGGACCGCCAGACCGGCGCCCGCGATCGCGCAGGCGAGCACCGCGCGCAGGTCGGGAACGATGACGGTGCCGGAGGCGGCGGGGCGGGAGTCGAAGACGGAGGCCCAGTAGCGGGAGACCAGGGGCAGAGACTCGTGCACTTCGACGACGGGGAGGTTCTCGAGGGCGGACGCGCCCCCGCGGCGCAGCTTCCCGGCGTCGATACGGCCGTCCCA
The DNA here is from genome assembly GCF_040635845.1 of Streptomyces sp. NPDC006872. Lineage (NCBI taxonomy): Bacteria > Bacillati > Actinomycetota > Actinomycetes > Kitasatosporales > Streptomycetaceae > Streptomyces > Streptomyces sp. NPDC006872. The sequence continues at coordinate 212,288 of NZ_JBEYIL010000003.1, read as the reverse complement.
CTGCGGGCCGGCGATCAGGATGTGCTCCTCGTCGCACAGCGGGGTGGCCGTCAGCAGCGCTCCGCGCGGCCGGGCGGTGCTGATGGCCAGGTCGTGGTGACCGGCGGCCAGGCCCTCCAGGACCTCCTCGGCGGTGCCGAAGGAGGCGCGCAGGGCGAATCCCTGTCCGTCGTCGCCGGACAGCTCTGCGAGCGCGGGAAGGGCCCGCTCGGCGGTGAACTCGGGGGGACCGGCGAGGTGCAGTGTCCGGACTGCGGACTCGTCGTCGAGGCCGGTCTCGGCGATCTCCACCAGGGCATCGAGATGGGGAGCGGCCTTGTGGGCGAGCTCGTCGCCGATGCTCGTGGGTGTCACGCCGCGAGCCTGGCGCAGGAACAGTGGCCGGCCGAGCTGGCGCTCCAGCGTGCGGATCTGGGAGGTGACAGCCGGCTGGGACAGGCCCAGCAGAGCAGCTGCGCGGGTGAAGGAGCCGGCCCGGTGCACGGTCACGAAGGTGCGGAGCAAGGCCAGATCCATCGAGCGTCCTCCCCCGTCCCTGCCTTTCTCCCGGCTCCGAGGCAGGGCCCAACTATAAATAAGTCGATAGGTTTCTGTCGCTAGAGTGATTGGACACTGACACAGAGTCAACTAGCCTTGTTCGCGCGGTTCTTCGTGTGCAGAACCGAGGACGGTCCGAGCCACGAGGGGGGAGGCTCGGACCGTCCGCTGTGCGTAACGGGTCCGCGACGGGGCGTCCCTAAGGCGGTCACCGCGCCGACTCCTCCAGCGCACGCAGCACATCCGCCACCAGGTCCTCGGGGTCCTCGGCACCGACGGACAGCCGGATGAAGCCCTCCGGCACCGCGTCCCCGCCCCAGCGCCCGCGCCGCTCCGCGGTGGACCGCACGCTGCCGAAGCTCGTCGCGTCGTCCACGAGCCGCAGAGCCTCGAGGAAACGCTCGGCACGCGCGCGCGTGGGCAGCGTGAAGGAGACCACGCACCCGTAGCGCCGCATCTGCTGGGAGGCGACCTTGTGAGAGGGGTCGTCAGGCAGCCCCGGGTACCGCAACCCGCTCACCTCGGGCCTCCCCCGCAGCGCCTGCGCCACAGCCAGGGCACTGGTGTTCTGCCGGTCGACCCGCAGCTGGAGCGTGGCGATCGAACGGTGCGCGAGCCAGGCCTCCATGGGCCCGGGAATCGCCCCGACGATCTTGCGCCAACGCCGTACGGCCATCATCGGCTCACCGGCCCGCCCCGTGACATAGCCGAGGAGGATGTCTCCGTGGCCCGTGAGCTGCTTGGTGCCACTGGCCACGGAGAAGTCCGCGCCGAGTGCCAGCGGGCGCTGCCCGAGCGGGGTGGCGAGCGTGTTGTCCACGGCCACCAGGGCGCCACGCGCGTGTGCCGCCTCGACGAGCCGCCGGATGTCGCACACGTCGAGCCCGGGGTTCGAGGGGGACTCGATCCACAGCAGCTTCGCGCCGTCGAGGACGTCGAGCTGGGCGTTGTCACGGGTCGGCGCGGTGCGCACCTCGATGCCGTAGGCCTCCAGCTGTGCGCGCACCAGCGGCAGCGCCTGGTAGCCGTCGTCGGGCAGCACGACGGTGTCCCCGGCCCGCAGCTGGGAGAAGAGCACCGACGAGATCGCGGCCATGCCGGAGGCGAAGGCGAGCGTCTCGACGTCGTCCTGCCCCGGTGCCTCCAGCTCGCCGATGGCGTGCTCCAGGTGGGTCCAGGTCGGGTTCTCGTCACGGCCGTAGGTGTACGGGCCCGTGGGCTCGCCCGGCAGATGGAAATGCGCCGCGAACACCGGACCGGGCAGGATCGGCTCGTACTTCACCGGCTCGGGCAGCCCGGCCCGCACCGCGCGCGTGCCCTCGCCGGCGCCTCCGGGAGGCACTTCGGCCGCAGCGGAACCGCTCATGTCAGTCGTCCTTCCACATCGTGTCGTACCGCGGCGAGCAGACCGACGCTCGCCTCCTCCACCATCTCAAGGCACTCCTCGAAGCCGCCCTGGCCCCCGTAGTAGGGGTCGGGGACGTTCAGGTCGCCCTCGGCCGCGGGGTCGTAGGAGCGCAGCAGCCGTACCTTCGCCGCGTCCTCCCGCGTGGGAGCCAGGAGGCGCAGGGCCTTGAGATGGCCGGAGTCCAGAGCGATCACGAGGTCGAGGCGGGCGAACCACGAGGGCTCGAAGCGCCGGGCCGTGTGGTCGAGGGCGTATCCGTGCCTTTCCAGGACGGAGAGAGTGCGCGGGTCGGCGTTCTCGCCCTCGTGCCAGTCGCCGGTGCCCGCGCTGTCGACCTCGACCAGCCTCTCGAGGCCCGCGTCCGCCACGCGCGCGCGAAAGACCGACTCGGCCATCGGCGAGCGGCAGATATTGCCTGTGCAGACGAAACAGACGCGGTAGGTCATCGTGGTCTCAGTCCCCGTCGGGCAGGACGACGTTGAGCGCCCAGGAGACGACGGAGATGATCAGGCCGCCCACGATCGCGGTCCAGAAGCCCTCCACTTGGAAGCTCAGGTCGAGGCTGTCGGCCAGCCATGAAGTCAGCAGCAGCATCAAGGCGTTGACCACCAGGGTGATCAGACCGAGCGTGAGGATGAACAGAGGGAACGTCAGCAGCTTCACGATCGGCTTGACCAGGAAATTCACCAGGCCGAAGAGCAGTGCGACGACTATGAGGGTGACGGTCTTCTCGCCCGTGCTGTCACCGTTCAGGGTGATGTCGCCGAGCGCCCAGACGGCGACCGCCAGGGCAGCTGCGTTGGCGATCGTCTTGACTACGAAATTCTTCATGTGTCTGATCGTGGCAGAGAGATCGCAAACGAGCACCGGACGAGGGCGGACAAGGTCGATGAAGGCATTCCGGTTGGATGAACTGGAGGCGGAGCGAGCCGCCAACGACGGTGCCTACCTGCAGTTTCTGCATGAACGGAACATGTCGGTCGGGCTGTACGCACTCGACGCGGGCACGCATGATCCACAGAACCCGCACAATCAGGACGAGGTGTACTTCGTCGTGAGCGGACGCGCCTCGATCACCGTCGGCATGGAGACCACCCAAGTGGCGCGCGGCAGCGTGGTGTACGTCCCGGCCGGAGTGGCCCACAAGTTCCATCACATCAGCGAGGACCTGCGGGTCCTGGTCATGTTCTCGCCGGCCGAGGGCTGAGCGTCTCCGTCTCACAGCCGATGCGTGGCCTCGGGGTTCCCTAGGGGATCGGTCAGGGGAGGACAAGGGGTTCGAGGCCTCCGCCGGCCCCCTCTTCGGATCTAGCATCGACGGCAGGACATCGAAATGATCCGGCCCGACAGGGGTGCCGGACATCGACCGAAGAGGATGAGGAACCAGGGCGATGCAAGAGATCTTCACGGGACTGCCGTGGTGGGTGAAGTGGGTCGCGGTGCCGGTCATCGCGCTGGTCGTGTTCGGCGGGCTGATAGCCAGCGTCGTCGGGTTCGTGATCGGCCTGCTCTTCAAGCTGCTGATCTTCGTGGCGCTCGTCGGCGGACTGATCTACGTCGTACGGAAGTTCATGTCGAGTTCGTCCTCACGCAGCGACTGGTGATCGGTACGGGAGGCCGGTGATCGGTAACAGGAATCACCGGTTCCCTCGGCCGGGGGAAGTTTTCCTGACAGCCCGTCTGCAAGCGGTGGTGGACGGTTAAAGTCCGGAACTCGACGCGGGGACGACCCCCGCGAGCGGCGTACACCCCCCTCCCGTGTTCCCCCGCACGGACCGCCCCCTCGCGCTTCGGGAGTGACCCTTGGCCACGGTTGACACCGCATCCGCAGAACCGTTCGCACCTCCCAGTCGACCGTGTTCCTCCGCGCCCCCGCTCCAACGCCCGCCGAGCACGGCCGTTCCCGAGCATCCGCACCCCGCGGCCACCCTGATCGGCTCCGTCCAGCGCGCCATGCGTCTGCTGGAATCCGTCGCCGAGCACGAGTACGGAGCCCCGGCGAAACAACTCGCCCGGGAGACCGGCCTCGCGCTGCCCACGGCCTACCACCTGCTGCGCACCCTCGTGCACGAGGGCTATCTACGCCGGGACAAAGGGCTGTTCTTCCTGGGCGAGGCCGCCGAACGGCTCGGCAGCAGCGGGGCGGCGCAGAAACGTCGCAGCACGGTCGCCGACACCCTTGCGCAGTGGCGCGATTCGATCGGTGTCCCCGTGTACTACGCCCAGTACCGCGACGGCGAGATCGAGATCATGTGCGTCTCCGACACCCCGGGCAATCCGGCCGTCGAGGAGTGGGCGGACTTCCGCGAGACGGGACACGCGCACGCCATCGGCCAGTGCCTGCTCGCCCAACTGGACGAGGACACCCGACGCGACCACCTGGACCGCTACCCGGTGGAGTCGATCACCCCGTACACCGTGCGTGACAACCACACCCTGTTGCGCCGCCTGGAACGCATGCGGCGCATGGAACCGGTCGTGGAACGACAGGAGTACGCGCTGGGCACCGTATGTGCCGCCATTCCGATCACCGTGGGCACCACAGCGGCGACGATGGCGATCTCTCTCCCCTCCCACCACGCCGACCGACTGCTCCCGGCGGCCCGGCAACTGCAGAACGAGGTCGGGCGACTGTTGGGGTCGCTCGCGATCTCTATCAGTATCTGAAAACTCACTCCTTGTGATCTGTTGTGTACGTTCAGCAAGATGCCTGCAGTGTCAAAAGGTTCATTCCCGGCCAGTCGACGGCAAATGACGGGGTAAGGCGATGCGCGAGTCCGTGCAGGCAGTACAGGCAGAAGTCATGATGAGCTTCCTCGTGTCCGAGGAGCTCTCGTTCCGCATCCCGGTGGAGCTCGGGTACGAGTCGTGCGATCCCTATGCCGTGCGGCTCACCTTCCACCTGCCCGGCGATGCCCCGGTGACCTGGGCCTTCGGGCGCGAGCTGCTCATCGACGGGGTGGGCAGGCCGTGCGGCGAGGGTGACGTCCGTGTCTCGCCCGTCGATCCCGACGTGCTGGGAGAGGTCCTGATCCGGCTTCAGGTCGGCGGCGACCAGGCTCTGTTCCGCTCCTCGGCGGCGCCGCTCGTGGCCTTCCTCGACCGCACCGACAAGCTGGTCCCGCTGGGCCAGGAGGGTGCACTCGCCGACTTCGACGCGCATCTGGACGAGGCACTGGACCGGATCCTCGCCGAGGAGCAGAGCGCCGGCTGACGGGACGGCGGCGAGTGGTGGCAGAACGCTTCGCCACTGGTGAAGCCATGCAGGAACGCTTCTCCTGTGGTGATGCGGCCGTGTTCGGTCGAAGGGGCCTTCTCAGGCCGTCTCGGGGCGTCTCGGGCTTCCTGGGGGCTCTTTCCGGTCCTGCCGGGGTGCCCTTTGGCCCTTGATCGGGTGCTCCCCCCGGCGGACCCTGCCGGGGACCTGACGAAGAGCCGGCCGCGCGCCCGAGCAACCGGCTCTCGGGCACTCTCCCGCGCGCCCGCCCTCTCTCTCTCGCTCTCCCGCCCTCTCGCCCTCTCGCCCTAACGCTTGCGTCGTCTGCCGCGGCCGCCCCGGCCCTGGGCAGGACCAGTCGTCGTCGTTGCCACAGCAGCGGCCGGAGCCGTCGGAGGCACCGGAGTCGTCTCCTGGGCCGGCACGGACGCCGTTCCCGGCCCCGGCCGGTCGGCGGCGACCACCAGGGCAGCCAGGGCCGTCGTGACGGGCACGGAGGCGACCAGGCCGATCGACCCCACCAGGGTGCGCACGATCTCCTCGGCGACCAACTCACTGTTGGCGACCCCGCCCACGCTGCTCTGCGCGATCGAGAAGAGCAGCAACAGCGGCAGCGCGGCACCCGCGTAGGCGAGGACGAGCGTGTTGACCACGGACGCGATGTGGTCCCGGCCGATGCGGATGCCGGCCCGGTACAGCCCGCGCCAGCCCATCGACGGGTTGGCCTCGTGCAGTTCCCAGACAGCGGAGGTCTGGGTGACCGTCACGTCGTCGAGGACACCGAGCGAACCGATGATGATGCCGGCGAGCAGCAGACCGCTCATGTCGATCGACGGGTACAGGCCGTGGATCAGGCCGGTGTTGTCGTCCGTGTTGCCGGTGAGCGCCGCCCAGTCGATGAACACTGAACCGAGGACGCCGATGAGCAGCAGTGAGATGAGTGTGCCGAGCACCGCGACGGATGTGCGGGCCGAGAGGCCGTGACACAGATAGAGCGCGATCAGCATTATCGCGCTCGCCCCCACGACCGCCACGACCAGCGGGTTCGAGCCCTGCAGGATCGCGGGCAGCACGAAGAAGTTCAGCACCAGGAAGCTGATGGCCAGCGCGACCAGCGCCATGACGCCCCGAAGCCGCCCGACGACCACGACGGCGACCGCGAAGATGATGGCCAGCACCCCCATGGGGATGCGCCGGTTCACGTCGGTCACCGAGTACTGCAGGTCCTTCGGCGCGGACGGCTCGTAGGCGACCACGACCTTCTCGCCCTGCTCCAACTGCCGTGACTGGTCCGGCTGGACGATCTCCGTGAACGTACGGCCCTTGTCGTTGCCGGTGTCCACGCGGATCGTGGCTCTCTTGCAGGAGCCGCTCGCCTGCTGCTGCGCGGACGAGCCCTCGGCCGTCGAGGTGTCGCCGGTCGGGGTGTCGCCCGAGGCGTTCACCGACGCGCAGCTCACCTTCACGACCTTGGTGACCGTGGCCTGCTGGGTCTGCCGGTCGAAGCCGACTCCGGTGCGTTCATGCGCCGGAGCACCGCCTGGCCACAGCACGACGAGCCCGACCAGCACCGCCGCACCGAACGGGATGAGGATGGCCGCGATGACCTTGCGCAGGTGCTGGGAGACAGGGGCGGCCGGGCCGTGACTGTGGCTGTGACCGTGGGAATGCCCCTGGCCCCCGCCGGAACCCGGCCCGTGCCCGTCGCCCGGGCCCGAGCCGTGCCCCCCGCCGGAACCGGGGCCATGACCGTGTCCGCCGCCGGAACCCGGCCCGTTTCCGTTGCCTTCGCCGCGGCCATGGTCGTGTCCGCCGCCGTGGCCGCTGCCGTGGCCTTCGCCCGGGTCGCTCCGAAGACCGTCACCATGCCCGCGGCCATGCCCGCTGCCAGGACCGCGGTCGGGGTTCCGCCCATGACCGTGCTCGTGGTCACGGCCGTATTCGTCGCCGGGGCCAGGGCCGTACCCATGCCCTTGGCTGCGCCCGTTGCCGTTGCCGTTGCCGTTGCCGTTGCCGTATTCGTAGCCGTTTCCGTGCCCGTTGGCGGGCGGCCTCTGACCGGGCCCTCCGCCAGAGTCTGGCCCTCGGCCCTGTCCCGGCCCTTGACCTCTGGGAGCGCCGCCGCGCGGCCGTCCGTCCAGCCCACTCAGCCCACCCAGTCCACCGGCGTATCCCGGCCCCTGATCGAGGCCATGCCCGTGGTTGTGGCCGGGAGCGTGACCACCGTTGAAAGCGTGGTCCTCACCGGGGCCGCCTCCAGAGCCGTTGCCGTTACCGGGGCCGCTGCTCGGGCCGTTTCCGGCACCGGGCCGACGGGGCGGCTCGGGCGGTGGGTACGGGGGCTGGTGTGTCGTGGTCACCGACCGATCATCGCAAGAACGACAGGGGCCCTCTGTTCACCGCGCCCGAATTGACGCTAGCGTGGAGGCACCTTTGCACACGCGGGAGCTCGGAGCACCGGGCTGAGAGGGCGCTGACCTCCGTCTTCGCGATGTTTCACGTGGAACGTCTCTTGAGTCGAGTGATGTTTCACATGAAACGTCGGCAGGCGGTAGCCGCTGCGTCGACCGCCGAACCTGTTACCGGGTAATGCCGGCGTAGGGAGTAGGTCTCATGACCAACAAGGACGCACGCACGCCTGCCTCCGTTCGGGATGAAACGTCCCAAGAGGCCGGGAAGTCCATCGGCTGGCACAAGGGATACGTCGAGGGCACTCGCCCCGATCTACGGGTGCCGGTCCGACAGGTGCATCTCACCAACGGGCAGTCGGTCACGCTGTACGACACCTCTGGTCCGTACACCGATCCGCTCGTCGACACCGACGTCCGCAGGGGGCTGCTGCCGCTGCGCGACAACTGGATCATCGCCCGTGGTGACACCGAGGAGTACGCGGGCCGTCCCGTCCGCCCCGAGGACGACGGCATCAAGCACACCTCGCCGCGCGGCGGTCTGCGCAATCTCGACGCGGTCTTCCCGGGGCGGCCGCGGCTCCCGCGCCGTGGCCGGGACGGCAAGGCGGTCACTCAGCTCGCGTATGCGCGCCGGGGGGAGATCACACCCGAGATGGAGTTCGTGGCCATCCGGGAGAACGTTTCTCCTGAGGTGGTCCGCGAGGAGATCGCGGCGGGCCGCGCGGTGTTGCCGGCCAACGTCAACCACCCGGAGATCGAGCCGATGATCATCGGCAAGCGCTTCCTGGTGAAGGTCAACGCCAACATCGGCAACTCGGCGGTGACGTCCTCCATCGAGGAGGAGGTCGAGAAGATGACCTGGGCGACCCGTTGGGGCGCCGACACGGTCATGGACCTGTCCACCGGCCGCAATATCCACACGACCCGCGAGTGGGTCCTGCGCAACTCCCCCGTCCCCATCGGCACGGTGCCGCTGTACCAGGCGCTGGAGAAGGTCGACGGCCGCGCCGAGGAACTGACCTGGGAGATCTACAAGGACACGGTCATCGAGCAGGCCGAGCAGGGCGTGGACTACATGACGGTCCATGCCGGTGTCCGTCTGCCGTACGTCCCGCTCACCGCCAACCGGAAGACCGGCATCGTGTCGCGTGGCGGCTCGATCATGGCGGCCTGGTGCCTCGCGCACCACCAGGAGTCGTTCCTCTACGAGAACTTCGAGGAGCTCTGCGAGATCCTCGCCGCCTACGACGTCACGTACTCGCTGGGCGACGGGCTGCGGCCGGGTTCCATCGCGGACGCCAACGACGAGGCGCAGTTCGCGGAGTTGAGGACGCTCGGGGAACTCAACCGGATCGCGAAGCGTTTCAATGTTCAGACGATGATCGAAGGCCCGGGCCATGTCCCGATGCACAAGATCAAGGAGAACATCGACCTTCAGCAGGAGATCTGTGATGAAGCTCCGTTCTATACGCTCGGCCCGCTGACGACGGACGTCGCGCCGGCGTACGACCACATCACTTCCGGCATCGGTGCCGCGATGATCGCCTGGTGGGGCACGGCCATGCTCTGCTATGTCACGCCCAAGGAACACCTGGGCCTGCCCAACCGTGACGACGTCAAGACGGGCGTCATCACCTACAAGATCGCCGCCCACGCAGCCGACCTCGCCAAGGGGCACCCCGGTGCGCAGGAATGGGATGACGCGCTGTCCGACGCCCGCTTCGAGTTCCGCTGGGAAGACCAGTTCAACCTCGCCCTCGACCCGGACACGGCACGGGAGTTCCACGACGAGACACTTCCGGCGGAGCCGGCGAAGACGGCGCACTTCTGCTCGATGTGCGGGCCGAAGTTCTGTTCGATGAAGATCAGTCAGAGCATCAACGAGCGGTTCGGTGGAGGGGTCGCCGACGGGGCCTCGGCCGAGGAGATCGCCGAGGGGATGCTGGAGAAGTCGAAGGAGTTCGCGGCGAGCGGAAGCAGGGTGTACCTGCCGCTGGCCGACTGACGCCCCTGGATTGGCGCTGCCCGATCAGGCTCGATGCCTGGCAGGCGCCGGGCTCAATGCCTGGCCGGAGGCAGCGCCATGAGAGGCGGCTGTGACGGGGGAATGGACCTTGGAGTATCTGAAGACGACGAAGCCGGTCCGATCATTGGTCTGGCAGGGCGGTGACCTGGTCGATGTCGTGGGCGGCCGGGCCTGGAACCGCGCCGGTGCGGAGCGCCGTACGGCTGCCGATCGCGGTTCGGGGTTCGATCAGTTCGACAGATGCGTCGTCTCGCCCTCCGGCCGCTACAGCGTCGTCCATACCGAACGCGGTGCCAGAGCCCTCTTGCTCGACGGAACAAGTCCCGTCCGTGAGCTGACTCGCAGCTCCTACCACGACGAGGACTTCGACTACCCCGTGGCGCTGGCGGTTCTGCCGGACGGCCGGGAGGTCCTGGTCCACTGCCCGGAGGAGTACAACGTGCTCCAGGTCGAGGAGGCGGCGTCCGGACAGCGGCTCACGACCGGAGCCCGCGAGGCGAAGGACGTGTTCCACTCCCGTCTGTCGGTGAGCGGGGACGGCAGACATCTACTGGTTGCGGGCTGGGTGTGGCACCCGTACGGAATCGTAGAGGTGTTCGATCTGGAGGCCGCGCTGACCGACCCGGCCGTGCTGGACGGATACGGGGTGCTGCCGATGGACCCGGGGATCGATGCCGAGGTGGTGTCGGCGTGCTGGCTCGACGACGACCGCCTGGCGGTGGCGACCGGAGAGGAGTTCCTCGACGACGAGGAGGTTCCCGCGCTCGGACCTCGTCGGATCGGTGTGTGGTCACTGTCCGATCGTGCCTGGGTGCACCGGAGCTCGGTCGACTTCGAGGTCGGCACGCTGATCGCGGGAGGCGGTCGAGTCGTCTCGTTGAACGGACACCCCCGGCTGATCGACGTCAGGACCGGGGAAGTGCTGGAGGAATGGCCCGAGGTGGCGGTTCCCCGACGTGAGGGGGCGTACGGCGTCACCCACATACCGACACCGGTCGCGGCGCTGCATCCGGACGGCACGCACTTGGCGGTCGCTCAGGACGAGAACATCGTGCTCGTTCGGTTGCCGTCGGCCGTCGGCTCGGCAGACTTGCCTCCATGACAGCGCGATCCATGAGCAAGGGCGCCAATCTGCCGGTCGACGCACCGGACGTCCGGGTGGAACTCAGCTGGGCCGAGGGGGTCGGTGGGCCGGACATCGACGTCTCGGCGCTGCTGTTGACGAGCGACGGGCGGGTTCGTGACGACGGGGACTTCGTCTTCTACAACCAGCCGCTTCATGCGTCCGGCGCCGTGAGACACGTCGGCAAGCGGCGGGACGCCGGCGTCATGACCGACGCGGTCCATGTGGACCTCCGCTCGCTGGAGGCCGCCATCACGCGGGTGGTGCTGTGTGCGTCGGCCGACGGCGGCACGTTCGGGCAGGTGACCGGTCTGACGCTGCGGCTGTTCGGCACGGGCGGGCGGTCCGAGGTGGCACGCTTCGAGATGCAGGCCGACACGGAGACGGCGTTCATCGGCGGCGAGCTGTACCTGCGCGAGGGGCGCTGGAAGTTCCGGGCGGTCGGTCAGGGGTACGCCTCCGGACTCGCGGGAGTGGCCACCGACTTCGGGATCACGGTCGATGAGGATCATGCGGAGGCATCTGCTCCGCCGAGTCCGCAGCAACCGTCGACTCCGCAGAACCGGCTACGCCCACAGAACCCGCCGACACCACAGAACCCGCAGACGTCGCTGAGCCCGCCGACGCCGCAGAACCCGCCGGCCCCGTCGAGCCGGCCGGGCTCGGCTCCGGTTCCGCCGGTTCCGCCGAGACCCACTCGTCCGGACTCAGGGGCGATGACCCCACCTCCAGGTCCTCGGCTGACCAAGGGGGAGGAGCGGCTGCCCGTCGACATGCGCAAGCGGCTGTCGCTGCGCAAGGAGCAGGTGGCCGTCAGCCTGAGCAAGCGCGGAGCGGCGGGGATCACCGCGCGGGTCGTGCTCGTCCTGGACGCCTCCGGTTCCATGGCGTTCCTGTACTCCCGGGGCGTGGTGGCGGACGTCGTGGAGCGGATGGCGGCGGTGGCGGCACAACTCGACGACGACGGGGAGATGCAGGCCTGGACGTTCGCCAGTGAGTCAGCTCGGCTTCCCGACCTTCGCCTGGGCGAACTCCCCGAGTGGCTGCGGCTGCATGTGCGCGTGGGCGAGATCAGTCTGTTCCGGCGCAACAGGAAGCCCCGCAAGGGGATGGAGCCGGGGCAGGTCGACATGCGCGCGGTCGGCATCCAGAACGAGGAACAGAAGGCGATCGCCCAGGTCAGATCGTATGTGCGGGAGAATCCGGCGACCGCCCCGACCTTGGTGCTGTTCTTCTCCGACGGAGGGGTCTACCGAGACGCGGCGATCGAGCGGGAGTTGCGGGCGGCGGTGGAGGAGCCGATCTTCTGGCAGTTCGTGGGGCTCGGCCGGTCCAACTACGGGGTCCTCGAGCGGTTCGACACGCTGCCCGGGCGCCGGGTCGACAACGTGGGCTTCTTCGCAGTGGACGACATCAGTACCGTCCCGGACCAGGAGCTCTACGACCGGCTGCTGTCCGAGTTCCCCAGCTGGATCACGGCAGCGGGCCGCGCAGGCATTCTCTGACGGCCACCAGGGGCCGCCCGGCGTACGGCTTGCGCTCCCCTCGGCGGGGTCGGCGGGGGCGCAAGCCGAGTGCCTATTCCGGCTGGTGGTCCGGGCCGCCGAAGTCCGGGCTGGTGTAGTCCGGACTGCTGAAGCTCGGCCGCGGGCCGGCCGAGCGGCCGTCGTCGGGGCTGCTGAAGCCCGGGCGGTCGTAGCCGATCTTCGGCAGACGGCCGGTCGGAGCCGGCGGGGGCGGGTCGGTGTGCAGGGCGGTCGCCGTGCCCGGACTGGCCAGGGCCTCCCGGAGAAACGGCAGGATGCCGCGTTCCAGGAGGGCCTCTCGCCAGGCTTCCCTGGCCAGGGCGACCTCCTCGCTCAGTTCGCCGTACGGTTCGGCCTCCAGGGAGGGCCGGTTGCGCAGGGCGGTGAGCAGCAGCGCGACGGTGGCGACGAGGATCGCGGCCACGGCCACGGCCCCGAACGTCCAGCCGGCCGTGAGCATGGTCCGGGCGAACGCCTGCTCGGGGTCGAGCACGCTGAGGATGTAACCGACGAGCAGGAAGATCACCGCGGCGGTCCCGGCGAGAACGGGGGTGAGGACGGCGGCGACGGCGCCCGCCCCGGCGGCCTCGGCGGCCTGGGCCGCCTCCCCCATGGTGGTGGCGAGCCCCATCGCCGCGTTCGGCTCGGCGGAGCCGGTCTCGGACGTGGACGACGGGGTGGACGGCGCCGGATGGCGCAGTTCCTCGCGGACCTTCACGTAGTGCTGGTACTCGGCCGCCGCGGCCACGGTGATGAGTGCGGAGGCGTTGAGCGCCATGGTGCGCAGTTGTTCGGGGTTGAGCCGCTGTCCGACAGCGGCCAGTTCCGGGTGGTGTGGTGCGGAGCGCAGCGCCTCGTCGAGGATCCGCTCGTATTCCTGGCGGTCCTCGCTGTGCAGGTGCTGCGGAACGCTGTTCATGTGCATCCCCCGATGCTCCGTAGGGCTTGGGGCTCGCATGCCAACGAGCCGTCGGGCAGAAACGGAGGGGAGCCTGCTACGGATAGACCGATGGTAGAGCGGCGACGGCATGGGGTGACAGGGGGTTTGCCGAAATTGGCCCCTGGCCTGCGGCGTCACCAGCGAGGCGAATGGGGGGCACAGCATGCCCCGGAAACGGTCAGATATCCAGGGGCAGTTGCTGGACCAGCAGTTTTCCGGCCATCGTCACGCCACCGTCCATCGCGATGGCCAGTCCTTCGGCGTAGACGTGCGGTCCCTCGACATGCGGACCGCCGCTGTCCTCGCCTTCCTCCGAATCCGAGCCGACTTCGCCCAACAGGTAGGGAATCGGGCTGTGGCCGTGAACGATTCGGGTACCGCCGTACGTATCGAGCAGGGAACGGACGGCGTCGGCTCCACCTTCATCCCGGAAGGAGAAGCGCTTGGTGAACTTGCGGAACAGGTCCCACACCTCATCCGCGTCGTTGCGCGTGATCGTCTCGCGGACGGTGTCGTTGACCGCCTCGATCGAGTCGCCGTAGTCGAGGTAGGCGGTGGTGTCGGAGTGGACGAGCAGATGGCCGTCGACCTCCTCGACGGCGTCGAGGCGGGCCATCCACTGCAGGTGGTGGTCCTGGAGGCGGTCCATGTCGTACTTCTGGCCGCCGTTGAGCAGCCAGGCCGCCTGGAAGGTGGCGGTGCCCGCGCCGGAGTTGACGGGGGTGTCGCCGAAGCGCTTGGCGCCGAGCAGCAGCAGTTCGTGGTTGCCCATGAGTGCCTTGCAGTATCCGCCGGCCGCGGCGGCCTCGGCGGACAGCCGCATGACGAGGTCGATGACGCCGATGCCGTCCGGTCCGCGGTCGGTGAAGTCGCCGAGGAACCACAGCCGGGCGGTTCCCGCGGACCAGTTGCCGGCGGCGTCGATCAGGCCCTTCTCCTGCAGTGCGGCCATCAGTTCGTCGAGGTATCCGTGCACGTCGCCGACGACGAACAGCGGGCCCGGGCCGGTCGAGGGCAGCGGAGCCTGGACGGCCGCCGGATCCACGGCCACCTGAAGGGTGTCGCCGCGTCGGCTGATCACGGGCAGATCGCGCTGGGTGGGCGTGTAGCCGTCCGGATGCTCCAGCGGATCGTCGACGGGCGGCGCGGCGTTGCCCGGATGGGTGTCGTGGTCGTACGGACCGGTCTCGTGGACGTACGCGGGCACCCGGAAGTCGCGCAACGTCGCCGTCCGCTCCACCTCGGGTCCCTGACCGGCCCCCTGAGTCATCAGACCCCTCCACCATCGCGCCGCATCTGCACTCTTCGGGCCGCCTGGTCGCAGCGGCCCGTGGTGCCGTGCGCCCATCATAGGAATGCGGATCGTGCCGTGTGATGACCCAGGGGTGGTGAATCGGAGCAAGGCTCCAGTTCATCGCGGCTTTCGCCCCGATTGGACCGGGCTTCGGCAGCCCGCACTCACCCGGCGCACACCATGCCCACACCCGCACGGTCGGTTCCGACGGCGTGGACGGGGACCTGTTTCGGCTGGGGCGGGGGCGAGTTCTGTGGCTGGGGGAGAGGCGCCTCGGTGGCTCGTCGGCTCGCCTAGAAGGGCGATTTTGCCGGATATGACCGTGAGTGGCCGAGAGTGACCGACAGCGGCGGAGTGGTCCCGCGCGACGGTTTTGCGCCGCCAGGTGCCAGCCAGGTGCCGCCAAGCGTTGCCTTGCCGCGGCGGCGCACTGCCAAGCGCCGCCGGGTCCGTAAGGAGCCCCGGAGATTCCCGACACCCCGGGCGCGCGCCTCCCACCCCAGCGCCGCCGGAAAACGCCCGTACGTGCGTGCCGCCTATCTACGTTGACGCGAATCGCCCGCTCCGGCTGCCCGCAAGCCTCCAGCACCCCGCAAGCCGCCCCCTGCCCCACCCCCACGGCAGAGTGGGGGACGAGGCGGGGGACGGCTTGGGTGCGGGGTTACTTCTCTTCCGGGGTCCTTGGGGGGCTGACCGTGGTTCGAGGGGGGCGTCGTTGGGAAGACGTCCGCACGATCAGTTCGGTCGGTATCACCTGCTCGACCGGGTGGTCGGATTCCGCGCCCTCGATCGCGTCGATGAGGAGTTGGACCACCGCCGTGCCGATCCGGCGCGGTTTCAGCGAGAGGGTGGTCACGGGCGGCTCGGTGTTGGCGTACACCGTGGACTCGCTGCAGCAGACGATCAGCAGGTCCTCCGGGACCCGCAGCCCGTAGCGGCGGGCGGCGGCGAGCAGATCGGTGCCGTTGGGGTCGAACAGACCGTAGACGGCGTCCGGGCGGTCGGGGCGGGCCAGCAGCCGGTCGGCGGCCACGGCGCCCGCGCACGGGTCGTGTGCGGGGTAGGCCTCGTAGACCGGGTCCTGGCCGACCCGCTCGCACCACCGCAGGTAGGCGCTGGTGGACAGATGCGTGTACGTGTCCGTCGTGGTGCCCGTGAGCAGGCCGATGCGGCGGGCGCCGGCGTCGGCCAGGTGGTCGAGGATGTCGAGGACGGCGGCCTCGTGGTCGTTGTCCACCCATGCGGTGACCGGGAGCGTGCCGGCCGGGCGGCCGTCGGAGACGACCGGTAAACCCTGCCGGACGAGCTCGCTGACCACCGGATCCTGGTCGGAGGGGTCGATGACGACCGTGCCGTCCAGGGCAACGTTCGACCACACGTCGTGGCGTGAGGTCGCCGGGAGGATGACGAGCGCGTAGCCGCGGGCGAGCGCGGCCGACGTCGCGGCGCGCGCCATCTCCGCGAAGTACGCGAACTCGGTGAAGGTGAAAGGTTCATCCCCGTACGTGGTCACGGTCAGGCCGATGAGTCCTGACTTGCCGGTACGGAGTGTTCGGGCGGCCGCTGAGGGGCGGTAGCCCAGTCGGTCGGCGACCTCGCGGACATGGCGTCGGGTGGCGTCGGGGAGCCTGCCCTTGCCGTTGAGGGCGTCGGAGACGGTCGTGATGGAGACTCCGGCGGCGGCGGCCACGTCCCTGATGCCCGCCCGGCCCGGCCGGCTGCCTCGGCGTGAGGTTTCCGCGCGGCTCACCTGGTGCTTCCCTGCTGCTGTCATGGCGAGCCGATAGTAGGGCTCATTCGGTGGGGTAGGGCGGACGCATATGCACGCGTTGACAGGCACGTTTCTGCAAGGCTGAACGGCCTCAAGTTCCTTGGAAACAAAGGTAGTTGGCCGTTCCAATGCCAAGACGTGATGTGTCGACACGCATGAGCCTGCCAAGGCACCGATGTTTCGAAGAGGTCTCAACTCACCTGCACGAGGGATGCGCGCCACGGCGTGAGCTACCGGCGCGTAGATATATGTGCAGCGCGCCCCCTGGGGCGTACGCCTTCGTACGCCTTCGTCCTCAGAAGTCGCGGAGGTCCCTCCGATCCGTGCCGAGGTCTCTCCTCTGCGGTACGCAAGCTGTACGCAGCCGCGCCGAATCCTCATAAGGTGAGCAGTATTGAAGCCGGTGGTGGTCCGGTGGTGGTCACGAGGAGGACTGCGGTGAGCGAGACGAGCCCCAAGCTGCGCGCCGAGCTGGAGGGGATCCCCACCTACAAGCCGGGCAAGCCGGCCGTGTCCGGTGGTCCCGCGGCCTACAAGCTTTCGTCCAACGAGAACCCCTATCCGCCGCTGCCGGGCGTGCTGGAGAGCGTGACGGCCGCGGCCGCCTCCTTCAACCGCTACCCGGACCTGGCCTGCACGGTCCTGGTGAACGAGCTTTCCGAGCGCTTCGGCGTCCCCACCTCCCACCTGGCCACGGGCACCGGCTCGGTCGGCGTGGCCCAGCAGCTCGTCCAGGCGACCGCGGGCCCCGGCGACGAGGTGATCTACGCCTGGCGGTCGTTCGAGGCGTACCCGATCATCACGCGGATCAGCGGCGCGCGGGCCGTGCAGGTGCCGTTGACGCCGGGTGATGTGCACGACCTGGACGCGATGGCCGACGCGATCACCGACCGGACCCGGCTGATCTTCGTCTGCAACCCCAACAACCCCACAGGCACCGTTGTGAAGCGGGCCGAGCTGGAACGGTTCCTCGACCGGGTGCCCAGTGATGTGCTGGTCGTGCTCGACGAGGCCTACCGGGAGTTCATTCGCGACCCCGAGGTGCCGGACGGCGTCGAGCTGTACCGGAAGCGGCCCAACGTCTGCGTGCTGCGGACCTTCTCCAAGGCCTACGGCCTCGCGGGTCTGCGCGTGGGCTTCGCCATCGCCCACGAGCCGGTGGCGGAGGCGCTGCGCAAGACGGCGGTGCCGTTCGGCGTGAGCCAGCTCGCACAGGAGGCCGCGGTCGCCTCGCTGCGCGCCGAGGACGCGCTGCTCGGCCGGGTGGGCTCCCTGGTGTGCGAGCGCCTGCGGGTGGTCGAGGGGCTGCGGGCGCAGGGCTGGACGGTGCCCGAGACGCAGGCCAACTTCGTGTGGCTGCGGCTGGGCGAGCAGACGGTCGCCTTCGCGGCGGCGTGTGAGCAGGCGGGCGTCGTAGTGCGGCCGTTCCCGGGCGAGGGCGTGCGGGTGACGGTCGGGGAGAACGAGGCGAACGACATCTTCCTGAAGGTGGCGGAAGGGTTCCTCAAGGAGCTGTAGCCGGCGCTGCACTGGGGGGTTTCCGCGGGTAAGCGGGACCCCCCTTCCCCTGTCGAAAATCAGTGCTGCATACTAGCTTGTGAATGTGAACGCTTTCACAAGCGGCTCTCTCGCAAGCGGCTGAGGTAAGGAGTGACGACGTGGACCTGGCTCTGGCGCCGGAGACACTGGCGCGCTGGCAGTTCGGCATCACCACCGTCTACCACTTCCTCTTCGTGCCCCTGACGATCTCCCTCGCGGCCCTCACCGCCGGGTTGCAGACCGCCTGGGTGCGCACGGAGAACGAGAAGTACCTGAGGGCGACGAAGTTCTGGGGCAAGCTCTTCCTGATCAACATCGCGATGGGTGTCGTCACCGGCATCGTGCAGGAGTTCCAGTTCGGCATGAACTGGTCCGACTACTCGCGCTTCGTCGGCGATGTCTTCGGCGCCCCGCTCGCCTTCGAGGCCCTGATCGCCTTCTTCTTCGAGTCCACCTTCATCGGCCTGTGGATCTTCGGCTGGGACAAGCTGCCGAAGAAGATCCACCTGGCCTGCATCTGGATGGTCTCGATCGGCACGATCCTGTCCGCCTACTTCATCCTCGCGGCCAACTCGTGGATGCAGCACCCGGTCGGCTACCGGATCAACGAGGAGAAGGGGCGGGCCGAGCTCACCGACTTCTGGGCCGTACTGACCCAGAACACCGCGCTCACCCAGGTCTTCCACACCCTGACCGCGGCCTTCCTCACCGGCGGCGCCTTCATGGTCGGCATCGCCGCCTTCCACCTGTACCGCAAGAAGCACATCCCGGTGATGAAGACCTCGCTGCGACTGGGTCTCATCACCGTGGTCATCGCCGGTCTGCTCACCGCCGTCAGCGGCGACCTCCTCGGCAAGGTGATGTTCAAGCAGCAGCCGATGAAGATGGCAGCCGCCGAGGCGCTGTGGGACGGCGAGGCGCCCGCGCCCTTCTCGGTCTTCGCCTACGGCGACGTCGAGAAGGGGCACAACACGGTCGCCATAGAGATCCCCGGCCTGCTGTCCTTCCTCGCGAACGACGACTTCACCTCGTACGTCCCCGGCATCAACGACGTCAACAAGGCCGAGCAGGAGAAGTTCGGGCCCGGCGACTACCGGCCCAACATCCCCGTCGCCTACTGGGGCTTCCGCTGGATGATCGGCTTCGGCATGACGTCCTTCGCGATCGGCCTGGCCGGACTCTGGCTGACCCGTAAGAAGTTCCTGCTGCCCCAGCACCTGAGGGTCGGCGAGGACGAGGTGCCGCATGTGGTGCTGTTCAGGAACAAGGCGCTCAACCCGAAGCTCACCAAGCTCTACTGGCTGACGGCGATCTGGACCCTGGGCTTCCCGCTGATCGCCAGTTCCTGGGGCTGGATCTTCACCGAGATGGGCCGCCAGCCCTGGGTCGTCTACGGCGTCCTGCAGACCCGCGACGCGGTCTCCCCCGGGGTCTCCCAGGGCGAGGTCATCACCTCGATGATCGTCTTCACGACGCTGTACGCGATCCTCGCCGTCGTCGAGGTCAAGCTGCTGGCGAAGTACGTGAAGGCCGGCCCGCCCGAGCTGACCGAGGCCGATCTGAACCCGCCCACGAAGATCGGCGGCGACCCCCGTGACGCCGACAAGCCGATGGCCTTCTCGTACTAGGCCGAGGGAGCTGCACAGTCATGGAACTGCACGACGTCTGGTTCGTCCTGATCGCCGTCCTGTGGACCGGCTACTTCTTCCTGGAGGGCTTCGACTTCGGGGTCGGCATCCTCACCAAGCTGCTCGCCCGCAACCGGCCCGAGCGGCGCGTGCTCATCAACACCATCGGACCCGTCTGGGACGGCAACGAGGTGTGGCTGCTCTCGGCGGGCGGCGCGACCTTCGCCGCCTTCCCGGAGTGGTACGCCACGCTCTTCTCCGGCTTCTACCTGCCTCTGCTGTTCATCCTGGTCTGTCTGATCGTGCGGGGCGTCGCCTTCGAGTACCGGGCGAAGCGGCCCGAGGAGAACTGGCAGCGCAACTGGGAGACCGCGATCTTCTGGACCTCGCTGCTCCCCGCGTTCCTGTGGGGCGTGGCCTTCGGCAACATCGTGCACGGCGTGAAGATCGACCGGAACTTCGAGTACGTCGGCGGCTTCTGGGACCTGCTCAACCCGTACGCGCTGCTCGGCGGCCTGGTGACGCTGACGCTGTTCACCTTCCACGGTGCGGTGTTCACGGCCCTCAAGACCGTCGGTGAGATCCGGGAGCGGGCGCGGAAGCTGGCGTCCCAGGTCGGTCTGGCGACCGCTGTGGCCGCGCTGGTCTTCCTGTCGTGGACGCAGGTCGACGGCGGAGATGCCAAGAGTCTGGTCGCGCTGGTCGTGGCGGTCGCCGCTCTGGTCGCGGCGCTGGTGGCGAACCAGGCGGGGCGTGAGGGCTGGTCGTTCGCCTTCTCCGGCGTCACCATCGTGGCCGCCATGGCGATGCTCTTCCTGACGCTCTTCCCGAACGTCATGCCGTCCTCGCTGAACGAGGACTGGAGCCTCACGGTGACCAACGCCTCGTCGAGCCCGTACACCCTGAAGATCATGACCTGGTGCGCGGCGATCGCCACACCGCTCGTGATGCTCTACCAGGGGTGGACGTACTGGGTGTTCCGCAAGCGGATCGGTACGCAGCACATCGCCGAGCCAGCGCACTGAATCCCGGTTGGGGTGTGTTTCACGTGAAACACACCCCATGAGGAGAGAGCGTGTTTCACGTGAAACATGCTCTTTGAGAAGAGGGTGTTTCACGTGAAACCGATCGACCCGCGTCTGCTTCGGTACGCCCGCGCCACTCGCCTCTTCCTGGTGGCGGTCGTCGGCCTGGGTGTCGTCGGAGCGGCGCTGGTCATCGCTCAGGCGATGCTCATCGCCGAGGCGGTGGTCGGCGCCTTCCAGCACGGCATGTCGGTCGCCGAGCTGCGCACTCCCCTGCTGCTGTTGGCGGCGGTCGCACTCGGCCGTGCGCTGGTCGCCTGGCTCACCGAACTCGCCGCACACCGCGCGAGCGCGGCGGTGAAGTCGGAGCTTCGGGGGCGGTTGCTGGAGCGGGCCACCACCTTGGGGCCCGGCTGGCTGAGCGGGCAGCGCACCGGATCGCTGGTCGCCCTCGCCACGCGGGGCGTGGACGCTCTCGACGACTACTTCTCGCGCTACCTGCCGCAGTTGGGGCTGGCGGTGGTCGTCCCGGTCGCGGTGCTCGCGCGGATCGTGACGGAGGACTGGGTGTCCGCCGCGATCATCGTCGGCACCCTGCCCCTGATCCCGGTCTTCATGATGCTCATCGGCTGGGCCACCCAGTCGCGGATGGACCGTCAGTGGCAGCTGCTGTCCCGGCTGTCCGGGCACTTTCTGGACGTCGTCGCCGGGCTGCCCACCCTGAAGGTGTTCGGGCGGGCCAAGGCACAGGCCGACTCGATCCGGCACATCACCGGTGAGTACCGGCAGGCGACCATGCGGACCCTGCGGATCGCGTTCATCTCGTCGTTCGCGCTGGAACTGCTGTCGACGCTCTCGGTGGCCCTGGTCGCCGTGACGATCGGCATGCGGCTCGTGCACGGGGAGATGGACCTGTACATCGGCCTGGTGATCCTGGTGCTCGCGCCCGAGGCGTACCTCCCGCTGCGGCAGGTCGGGGCGCAGTATCACGCGGCGGCCGAGGGACTGGCGGCCGCCGAGGAGATCTTCGAGGTGCTGCAGACGCCGGCGCCGGTATCGGGAACGGTCGCGGTGGTCGAGGGCGGGGTCGCCTTCGAAGGCGTTACCGTCCGCTACCCCGGACGCTCCGCCGATGCCGTCTCCGACGTCTCCTTCACCGTCGACGCCGGCGAGACGGTCGCGCTCGTCGGACCGAGCGGCACGGGCAAGTCGACCCTCCTGAACGCACTGCTGGGCTTCGTGCGGCCGGCCGAGGGCCGGGTGCTGGCCGGGGGAGTCGACCTCGCGGTGGCCGACCTCGAGCAGTGGCGGTCCCGGATCGCATGGGTGCCGCAGCGCCCGCACCTCTACGCCGGGACGATCGCCGAGAACGTCCGGCTGGCCCGTCCCGACGCCGACGACGCGGCCGTCCGCAGTGCGCTGGCGGACGCGGGGGCGCTGGAGTTCGTCGACGCGCTGCCCGCCGGGGCCGACACCGTGCTCGGCGAGGACGGGACCGGGCTGTCCGCCGGGCAGCGGCAACGGCTCGCGCTGGCCCGGGCGTTCCTCGCGGACCGGCCCGTCCTGCTCCTGGACGAGCCGACGGCCGCGCTCGACGGGGAGACCGAGGCGGAGGTCGTGGCCGCCGTACGGCGGCTCGCGGCCGGGCGGACGGTCCTGCTGGTCGTGCACCGGCCGGCACTGCTGGCGGTGGCGGACCGCGTCGTGCGGCTGGCCGACGCCGAGACGTGCGGGCCCGTGGAAGCCACCCCCAGGCACGCTCCCGCGCCGCTGGAAGAGGCGGCGACGGCATCCGTCACCAGTGAGGCCGAGACGGGCCCCGCCGCGCCCCGGGGCAGCGTCCTCGCCCGGGTCCGTGCCATGGCCGGAGCCCGGCGCGGCCGGCTCGGCCTGGCGCTGCTGTTGGGGAGCCTCGCCCTCGGCAGTGCCGTGGGACTCATGGCCACCTCCGGTTGGCTCATCTCGCGGGCCTCGCAGCAGCCGCCGGTGCTCTACCTGATGGTAGCCGTGACGGCGACCCGGGCCTTCGGGATCGGACGGGCGGTGTTCCGGTACGCGGAGCGGCTCGTGTCGCACGACGCCGTGCTGCGGATGCTGGCCGACACCCGGGTCGCCGTCTACCGGCGACTGGAGCGACTGGCGCCCGCGGGGCTGCGTACGACCCGCCGGGGCGATCTGCTCAGCCGGCTGGTCGCCGACGTGGACGCCCTGCAGGACTATTGGCTGCGCTGGCTGCTGCCCGCCGGGGCCGCCGTGGTCGTGGCGGCCGGGTCCATCGCCTTCACGGCCTGGCTGCTGCCCGCGGCCGGGGCCGTGCTCGCCGCCGGGCTGCTCATGGCCGGGGTGGGCGTCCCGCTGGTCACCGGCGCCGTGGCGCGCAGGGCCGAGCGTCGGCTCGCGCCCGCCCGAGGGGTGCTCGCCACCCGCACGGCCGACCTGCTCACCGGCACCGCCGAACTGACCGTCGCGGGCGCCCTGCCCGCGCGCAGCGCCGAGGTGCGTGCGGCGGACTCCGTGCTCACCCGGATCGCCTCGCGCGCCGCGACCGCCACCGCGCTCGGCGACGGACTGATCGCGCTGCTTTCCGGGCTGACCGTCGCGGCGGCCGCCCTGGTGGGCGCCCAGGCGGTCGCCGACGGTCGACTGGGCGGCGTGACCATGGCCGTCGTCGTCCTCACCCCGCTGGCCGCCTTCGAGGCCGTCCTGGGACTGCCGCAGGCCGTGCAGTACCGCCAGCGGGTCCGGAGAAGCGCGGAGCGGGTGTTCGAGGTGCTGGACTCCCCCGAGCCGGTGCGCGAGCCGGAGCGGCCCCGCCAGAGCCCCGCGTCGCCGTTCCCGCTCGTCGTCGACGGGCTGGCCGCGCGCCACGCCGGACAGGACCGGGACGCGCTCACCGGAGTCGGCCTCACCCTGACGCGCGGGCGCCGGATCGCGGTCGTCGGACCCTCCGGCTCCGGGAAGACCACGCTCGCGCAGGTGCTGCTGCGGTTCCTGGACGCGGGCGCGGGCTCGTACACGCTCGGTGGGGTGGACGCCCGCTCCCTGGACGGCGACGACGTACGCCGACTCGTCGGGCTGTGCGCGCAGGACGCACACCTCTTCGACAGCTCGGTGCGAGAGAACCTGCTGCTCGCCAGGAAGGGGGCGAGCGAGGAGGAGCTGCGGGACGCGCTGGCGCGGGCCCGGCTGCTGGAGTGGGCCGACGGGCTGCCCGACGGGCTCGACACCCTCGTGGGCGAGCACGGTGCCCGGCTGTCCGGCGGGCAGCGGCAGCGGCTGGCGCTGGCCCGGGCGCTGCTCGCGGACTTCCCGGTCCTGGTGCTCGACGAGCCCGCCGAGCATCTGGACCTGCCGACCGCCGACGCGCTCACCCGGGACCTGCTGGCCGCGACCCAGGGCCGCACGACGCTGCTCATCACGCACCGGCTGGCCGGTCTCGAGGCGGTCGACGAGGTGGTCGTGCTGGACGAGGGCCGGGTGGTGCAGCGCGGTCCTTATCTGGCGCTGGCCGCCGAGGAGGGGCCGCTGCGGAGGATGGCCGAGCGGGAGGAGGCCTCGGAGCTGCTGGCGGGCGCGCGGTGACCGGCGCGCACCTGCACTTCGAGTCCGGACAGCGGTGACTACAGCTCGGCGAGCAGTTGCTCGATGACGACGGCCACGCCGTCCTCGTTGTTGGCGACCGTGTGACCGGAGGCCGCCGCGAGCACGTCCGGGTGTGCGTTGCCCATCGCGTACGACCGGCCGGCCCAGGTGAGCATCTCGACGTCGTTGGGCATGTCCCCGAACGCGACGACCTCCTCGTGGGAGATGCCGCGCTCCGCACAGCACAGGGCCAGCGTGCTGGCCTTGGAGACGCCGGGGCCGCTGATCTCCAGCAGGGCGCTGGGGCTGGAGCGGGTGACGTTGGCGCGGTCGCCGATGGCCAGTCGGGCGAGCGTGAGGAAGGCGTCGGGGTCGAGCGTGGGGTGGAAGGCGAGGATCTTCAGCACCGGCTCGCCGGCCCCAGGGCCGTCCGGCGCCAGCAGCCGCTCGGCCGGCGCGAGATGGTCGGGGATCTCCATGTGCATCTTGGGATACTCCGGCTCCTGGTTGAAGCCGTACGTCTGCTCGATGGCGTACATGGTGCCCGGCGCCGCCTCACGCAGCAGCCGTACGGCGTCCAGCGCGTTCTCCCGCGCCAGCTCGCGCACCTTCACGAACCGGTGGGCGCCGGGGCCGCCGTGCAGGTCGACCACGGCGGCGCCGTTGCCGCAGATCGCCAGGCCGTGCCCGTGGACGTGGTCGCTGACGACGTCCATCCAACGGGCCGGGCGGCCGGTGACGAAGAAGACCTCGATGCCCGCCTCCTCGGCGGCGGCGAGGGCGGCGACGGTGCGAGGCGACACCGACTTGTCGTCGCGCAGCAGAGTGCCGTCGAGATCGGTGGCGATCAGCCGCGGCGGAAGGGCGGCGGCCGGGGTCTCGGGCTGTCGAGTCGCTGAGGTCACCGGGCCATTCTCGCGCATATGCCCGCACGGCCGTGCGGGAGCCCGCACACATGAGGCACAGAGCGGCACCGATGGCCTGCTGCCCAGGTCAGCGCAGCTGAGCCGGGGCCTCCATGGCGATCTGCTCGAAGATCTTCTCGTCCACGGCGAAGTCGGAGTCCGGGATGGGCCAGTGGACCACGATCTCCGTGAAGCCGAGCTCCTGGTGTCGGCCGGCGAAGTCGACGAAGGCGTCCAGGGACTCCAACGGACGGCCGCGGTCCGGCGTGAACCCGGTGAGCAGGATCTTGTCCAGCTCCTGCACGTTCCGCCCGCGCACGGCACAGGCGTCGGCCAACCGCTCGACCTGGCCGCGAAGGGCCTGAACCGACTGCTCGGGGGTGCCGTTCTCGTACAGCTTGGGGTCGCCCGTGGTCACCCACGCCCGTCCGTACCGAGCCGCGAGCTGCAGCCCACGCGGTCCGGTCGCGGCGACCGCGAACGGCAGCCGGGGGCGCTGGACGCAGCCGGGGATGTTGCGTGCCTCGTGCGCCGAGTAGTAGTTGCCCTCGTAGGACACGGAGTCCTCGGTGAGGAGCCGGTCCAGCAGCGGTACGAACTCGGCCAGCCGGTCGGCCCGCTCGCGCGGGGTCCATGGGTCCTGGCCCAGAGCGGTGGCGTCGAAGCCGGTGCCGCCCGCGCCGATCCCCAGGGTCACCCGGCCGCCGGAGATGTCGTCCAGGGAGATCAGTTCCTTGGCGAGGGTCACCGGGTGCCGGAAGTTCGGCGAGGTCACCAGCGTGCCCAGGCGGAGGCGCTCGGTGGCGGACGCGGCGGCGGTCAGCGTCGGGATCGCGCCGAACCACGGACCGTCGCGGAAGCTGCGCCAGGACAGGTGGTCGTAGGTGTACGCGGTGTGGAAGCCGAGCTGCTCGGCCCGTGTCCATGTGGAACGGCCTCCCTCGTTCCAACGGAGATACGGGAGGATCACGGTGCTCAGACGCAGACTCATGTCATCGAGCGTATGCGGCCGACCGTGTTTCACGTGAAACGGTCACCGCACGCGGCCGACCCGCCACGGGCTGAGGCCGACCGGGATGACTTCCTTGTGCACTCAGTGCTGCTTGGGAAAGCGCAGATAGCGCGCCGGTACGGCCTGTGTCAGCCACACTCCGTTCGCGCTGACGTGGAAGACATGGCCGTCACGGTGCATGGCGCCCGCGTCGACGGAGAGCACCACCGGGCGGCCCCGGCGGGCGCCGACGCGGTTCGCGGTCTCCCGGTCGGCCGAGAGGTGCACGTCGTGCCGGTTCATGGGCCGCAGCCCCTCGGCCCGGATCGCGTCCAGGGAGCGGGCCACGGTCCCGTGGTACAGGTACGGCGGTGGGGTCGCCGGGGGCAGCCCGAGGTCGACCTCGACGCTGTGGCCCTGGCTGGCGCGGATCCGGGTGCCGTCGATCGCGAAGCGCTTCTTGTCGTTGGCGTCGATGACGTGGTCCAGTTCGTCCCGGGTGAAGTGGAAGCCGTGCGCGGCGCACGCCGCGATGAGCTCGTCGATCTCGACCCAGCCGGCCTCGTCGAGGGTGAGGCCGATGCGCTCGGGCTGGTGCCGCAGATGCTTCGAGAGGTACTTCGACACCTTCACGGTGCGTCTCTCGTCCATGCCCGCTTTCTGCATGTCCTTTTCGTTCATCCGCTCAGCATGACGTGAGAGACGCGGATCACGCATTTTGTTTTGGGCGGAGGTTTGATCCACAGCCAACTGTAGTTATCCACAGGCCAATTGGCGATTCTGTGGACAACTGGAGGACGATTCAACGGGCTTCATCAAGATCATCTGACGGACGGTGACTTGAGGCAAGGCGGTCCAAGGCGCGGGCCCGCACCTCACGTTCGGCCGCGAGCACGAGGAACTCCGCGGCACGCTCCGCGCCGACCAGCGCCTCCACGGCCCGTATTGTCGCAGCCGGGATCGGCACGGAGCGCTGCTCGGCGGAATCGGCGGAACCGGGCGGGGGACCGTCTCCGCCAAGGTGCCGGCGCAGCTGACGGGCGGCGAACAGGCGCATGGCACGGGCCAGTTCGGCGTCCACGGTCTGCTGGGCGAGCGGGCGCAACCGTCGTACCAGCGAGGCGGCCTCGGCCGCGTCCGCGTCGGTCGGCCGGTGCGGACCTTCGAGGTACCGCGCGAAGACGTGCTCGGTGGTGAACTCCAGGAAACGGGAGGCGATGTGCTCGACCTGGACCCTCAACTCCCGCAGATGCGCGGTGATCGCCCCGAGCGGAACCCCGGCCGCGTGCAACTCCACTGCCACGGCCAGCTCCTGGGGGCTGGGCACGAGGAAGGCGTCGTCGTCGCCGGGCACCGGCTCCAGCACGCCCAGCGCCACGGCGTCGGCGATCGCCGTGGCGTCGGTGGTGCCGGCGAAGCGGGCGGCGAGGTCGGTGCGGGAGACCCGGGAGGGCTCTTCGTCGGTCCACGGGCCGTCGACCTCGGCGACCAGCCCCAGGACGCCGCCCAGGCCGCGGCCGGTGTCGTGGGCGTCGAGGAGTTCCTTGATGGAGGCGAGGGTGTAGCCGCGGTCGAGGAGGTCGGCGATCCGGTGGAGCCGGGTGAGATGGACGTCGGAGTAGTGGTTGGCCCGCCCACGGCGCTCGGGGCGGGGGAGCAGACCGCGGTCCTGGTAGGCGCGGATGGTCCGGACGGTCGCCCCGGAGAGCTGGGCGAGGGCCTCGATGCGGTACGCGGGCCGGGCCGCCGAGGGGGCGGCGGTCAAAGTGCCGCTCCCCGGACCGGCGTTGTCGCGGCCCGGGCCGAACCGGCTCCCGCGCGCGCTCGATCGACGCGGCGGCTCACAGGGGCGGTTCCATGCGCGCCAGCGCCCTCAACGCCCGCGGCAGGAACCGCGACAGCGCGTACGCGCCCTTGGCCTCCACCGTGACCGGAACCACCGCCTCGTTGCGGGTGACCGCCCGCAGGATCGCGTCCGCGACCTTCTCCGGCGGGAAGTTGCGCAGCCCGTACACGCGCGTGGAGCGTTCCTGGCGGCGCTGCTCCTCCTGCGCGTCCACACCCACGAAGACGGCCGTGGAGGTGATGTTGGTGTTCACCAGGCCGGGGCAGATCGCCGTGACGCCGATGTCCCGGCCGGCCAGTTCCGCGCGCAGGCACTCGCTCAGCATCAGGACCGCCGCCTTGGAGGTGCTGTACGCGGGCAGTGCCTTGGAGGGCTGGTAGGCGGCCGCGGAGGCGATGTTGACGATGTGGCCGCCCTGTCCGCGCTCGGCCATCCGCCGGCCGAAGAGACGGCAACCGTGGATGACGCCCCACAGGTTGACGTCCAGCACCCTGCGCCAGTCGTCCGACGACGTGTCGAAGAAGGAACCCGAAAGACCGATGCCCGCGTTGTTCACCAGCACGTCCAGCACACCGTGGTCGGCATGGACCTTCGCCGCGAGCTTCTCCATCGCCTGCTCGTCGGAGACGTCCACCGCCTCCGCCCAGGCCCCGGACGCGCCGATCAGACGGGACAGCTCGGCGGTGCGGGCCGCGCCCTCCGCGTCCCGGTCGACGGCGATCACCCGGGCCCCGGCCTCGGCGAACGCGAACGCCGTGGCCCGCCCGATGCCGCTGGCCGCGCCGGTGACCAGCACCAGCCGCCCGCCGAAACGCTCGGCGTACTCGCCGGCCGCGGCCTTGCGCACCGGCCCTGCGCCGCTGTCCTCCCGGTCCTCCCCTGCCCGTTCCCGCTCGATCGCCGTGACGAAGTCGTCGATCCAGGAGGCGAGCTGGTCGGGGCGGGTGCGCGGGATCCAGTGCCCGGCGGGGAGGGCGCGCCGGGTCAACCGCGGCACCCACTCCTCCAGTTCGTCGTACAGCCGCTCCGACAGGAACCTGTCCCCCAGCGGCGTGATGAGCTGCACGGGCGCGTGCGCGTACGCGTCGGGGCGCGGGCGGCGCAGCCGGGTCCGAACGTTGTCCCGGTACAGCCAGGCGCCGTGTGCCGCGTCCGACGGCAGCGACGGCGTCGGATACGCGTCGCCCCGGACCTTCTCGACGCGTCGCAGGATGCCCGGCCAGAGCTTGCCGAGCGGCCCGCGCCAGGCGAGTTCGGGCAGCGCGGGCGTGTGCAGCAGGTACACGTACCAGGACTTGGCTCCCTGACCGAGGAGTTGACCGACCCGGCGCGGAGTCGGCCTGGCCAGACGCTTGTTGATCCAGTGGCCGAAGTGGTCGAGGGACGGTCCGGACATCGACGTGAAGGACGCGATCCTGCCCTCGGCGCGGCGCACGGTGACGAACTCCCAGGCCTGCACCGATCCCCAGTCGTGCCCCACCAGGTGCACCGGCCGGTCCGGGCTGACCGCGTCCACGACCGCCAGGAAGTCGTCCGTCAGTTTCTCCAGGGTGAAGCCGCCCCGCAGCGGCTTCGGCGCGCTGGAACGGCCGTGGCCCCGGACGTCGTAGAGGACTACATGGAAGCGCTCGGCCAGCCGGGGCGCGACCTCGGACCACACCTCCTTGCTGTCCGGATAGCCGTGCACCAGGACGACCGTCGGATCCGAGGGGTCCCCCAGCTCGGCGACGCACAGCTCGATCCCGCCGGTCCGCACCCGGCGCTCGCGCGCACCTTCGAACGACACCGCTGCCGTCACCTCTCCTCCGCCCAGCGCCGCGTGTGCGGCAGATCGTCGTCCAGCCAGAAGGCGCTCTCCTCGAGATCCTTCGAGTCCGTGACGACGAGGATCTCCTCGAACTTCGCGCCCGTGCGCCGGAAGCCCAGGTGGGGCTCGACCGCCCACAGGCCCGGCCGGGGCGGATGGTCGGAGAAGCGGTACGGCGACCACAGCGGGGACCAGCCCTCACGGTGGCCGTGCAGCGCGTCGGCGGCGAGGCCCTTCAGGGACTGCGTCCCGAACCCGAAGAGACGCGGGGACCAGCGGCGCGGTGCGACCCGGTCCACCTTGTGCGCGATCACGCCGAAGGGGTACGCGCGGTGCCGGTTGGCGTAGCCCTGGCGGGCCATGAGGCGGTCCACGTCCTCGTAGATCTCCCGCAGCGACCGGCGCTCGCGCACCTCGCGCAGGATCAGCTCGCGGTGTGCCTCCAGGTCGGCCATCAGCTGCTCCTGCACCGGGTGGCGGCCGAGCGCGCCCGAGTAGCCGATGTCCGCCGTGTAGCCCCGGTACACCGGGGCCAGGTCGAGGATGAACGGCATCCCGGGCTCCAGCCGGCGGCCGGTCGGGAAGAACTGGAGCGGGATGCGGAAGTCCACGAACGCCGTGCGGTCGCCGAACCAGGCGAAGGGGAGATGGAACCAGTCCCGGACCCCGCGCTCGCGCAGCCACTCCCGCTGCATCCGAGCCGCTTCGCGCTCCGTCACCCCCGGTCGCAGTTCGGCCGCGACCGCCTCCGCGCACTCGTACGCGAGCCGCTGGACCTGCCTGAACCCGCCTAGTTCCGCGGCGAGTTCGCTGTTCACTGCCGTCGCCATGCCGCCCCGTCCCCATCGACTGCGGTACGTGTCCGTAACGTGACACCGGTGAATGTGACAGTTGTTAGAGGCGGCGTCAACAGGGGGTGAGCGCAGCTGTGGACAAGTCAGGGACAGGTAGCTCTCAGGGTGGGGATCCCCTAGGGCCCCGTACATCTGAGGTGTGATGCGAAGACGGCTCTCCGGGGTGACGCCCGGAGTGGTCCAGGTCACTACCGTTTGTGCCGTGACTGTGATCGCGACCGAAAGCCTGAGCAAGCGGTTCCCCCGGGTGACCGCTCTTGACCGGCTCTCCGTGGACGTCGGGCCCGGTGTGACCGGGCTCGTCGGAGCCAACGGGGCCGGCAAGTCCACGTTGATCAAGATCCTGCTGGGTCTGTCGCCCGCCACGGAGGGCCGAGCCGAAGTGCTCGGTCTCGACGTCGCGAGCAAGGGCGCCGACATCCGCGAGCGGGTCGGCTACATGCCGGAGCACGACTGTCTGCCGCCCGACGTCTCGGCCACCGAGTTCGTCGTGCACATGGCGCGGATGTCCGGCCTCCCGCCCACCGCCGCCCGCGAGCGCACCGCGGACACCCTGCGCCACGTCGGTCTGTACGAGGAGCGCTACCGCCCCATCGGCGGCTACTCGACCGGCATGAAGCAGCGGGTGAAGCTCGCCCAAGCCCTCGTCCACGACCCGCAGCTGGTCTTCCTGGACGAGCCGACCAACGGCCTCGACCCGGTCGGCCGCGACGAGATGCTCGGCCTCATCCGCCGTATCTACACCGACTTCGGCATCTCGGTCCTGGTCACCTCCCACCTGCTGGGCGAACTGGAACGCACCTGCGACCACGTCGTCGTCGTGGACGGCGGCAAGCTCCTGCGCTCCAGCTCCACCACCGACTTCACACAGACCACGACCACCCTCGCGATCGAGGTCACCGACACCGACGACCACCCGGACGGCACCCGCGCGGTGCGCGAGGCGCTCCACGCGCGCGGAGTGGACGTCCTGGACGCCAACAGCGGTCTGCCGGGCGCCGGGCACATCCTGCTGCTGACCGCGCAGGGCGAGGAGACATACGACGTCGTTCGGGACGTGGTCGCCGACCTGGGCCTCGGCCTCGTCCGCATGGAACAGCGCAGGCACCACATCTCCGAGGTCTTCACGGACAGCGACGCCGCCACCGGCACCGGCACCGGCAACGACCAGCAGCGAAAGGAGGCCGTCGGCCATGGCAGTTGAGCACCCGGTCACCGCCCCCTCGGGTGACCAGACCCGGATCCACAACATCGGCTACCGCAGCTACGACGGCCCCCGGCTGGGCCGCGCCTACGCCCGCCGCTCCCTCTACTCGCAGTCCCTGCGCGGCTCCTACGGCCTCGGCCGTTCGGTGAAGTCCAAGGTGCTGCCGATGCTGCTGTTCGTCGTGATGTGCGTGCCCGCGGCCATCATGGTCGCCGTCGCCGTCGCCACGAAGGCCAACGAACTCCCGGTGGACTACACGCGCTACGCGATCGTCATGCAGGCCGTGCTCAGCCTGTACATCGCCTCCCAGGCGCCCCAGTCCGTCTCGCGCGACCTGCGCTTCAAGACCGTGCCGCTGTACTTCTCGCGGCCCATCGAGACCGCGGACTACGTACGCGCGAAGTTCGCCGCGCTGGCCTCGGCGCTCTTCGTCCTCACCGCCGCCCCGCTGCTGGTGCTCTACGTGGGCGCGCTGCTGGCCAAGCTGGACTTCACCGACCAGACCAAGGGATTCGCTCAAGGACTCGTCTCCGTGGCACTGCTCTCGCTGCTCTTCGCCGGCATCGGCCTGGTCATCGCCTCGGCGACCCCGCGGCGCGGCTTCGGCATCGCCGCCGTCATCGCCGTCCTGACCATCTCCTACGGCGCCGTCTCCACGCTCCAGGCCATCGCCGAGGCCCAGAACAGCAGCAGCTCCATCCCCTGGATCGGTCTGTTCTCGCCGGTCACGCTGATCGACGGCGTGCAGTCGGCCTTCCTGGGCGCCTCCTCCGCCTTCCCCGGCGGAGTCGGCCCGTCCACCGGAGAGGGCGTGGTCTACGTCCTCGTCGTCCTCGGCCTGATCGCCGCGAGCTACGGCCTTCTGATCCGCCGCTACCAGAAGGTGGGCCTGTGACCACGCTCAACATCGACCATGTCTCCCGCTGGTTCGGCAACGTGGTCGCCGTCAACGACATCACCATGACCATCGGCCCCGGCGTCACCGGCCTGCTCGGCCCCAACGGCGCCGGAAAGTCCACCCTCATCAACATGATGGGCGGCTTCCTGGCCCCCTCCACCGGCACGGTCACCCTCGACGGCCAGCAGGTCTGGCGCAACGAGGACATCTACAAGCACATCGGCATCGTCCCCGAGCGCGAGGCGATGTACGACTTCCTCACCGGCCGCGAATTCGTCGTCGCCAACGCCGAACTGCACGGCCTGGGCGCCAAGGCCGCCCAAAGGGCACTGGCCACGGTCGAGATGGAGTACGCGCAGGACCGCAAGATCTCCACGTACTCCAAGGGCATGCGCCAGCGTGTGAAGATGGCGTCCGCCCTGGTCCACGACCCGTCGCTGCTCCTGCTCGACGAGCCGTTCAACGGGATGGACCCCCGCCAGCGCATGCAGCTCATGGACCTGCTGCGGCGCATGGGCGACGAGGGCCGCACCGTGCTGTTCTCGTCCCACATCCTCGAAGAGGTCGAGCAACTCGCCTGGCACATCGAGGTGGTCGTCGCCGGGAGGCACGCGGCCAGCGGCGACTTCCGCAAGATCCGCCGCCTGATGACCGACCGCCCGCACCGCTACCTGGTGCGCTCCAGCGACGACCGCGCCCTCGCGGCCGCGCTGATCGCCGACCCGTCGACCTCCGGCATCGAAGTCGACCTGGCGGAGGGCGCGTTGCGCATCCAGGCCGTCGACTTCGGCCGCTTCACCGCGCTGCTGCCGAAGGTCGCCAGGGACCACGGCATCCGGCTGCTCACGGTCTCGCCTTCCGACGAGTCCCTCGAGTCCGTGTTCTCGTACCTGGTCGCGGCGTAGGAGGCCCAAAGATGTACGACCCCACAGTCGCCCGACTCACCTACCGGGCCCTGCTCGGCCGTCGCCGGGCCCTCATCCTGGGCGCCCTGCCCCTGCTGCTGATCGCGATCTCCGTGGTCGTGCGCGGCCTGGCCGGCGCCGACGATCAGACGGCGTCCGACCTGCTCGGCGGGCTCGCGCTCGCCACGATGGTCCCGATCATCGGCGTCATCGCCGGCACGGGCGCGATCGGCCCGGAGATCGACGACGGCTCCGTCGTCTATCTGCTGTCCAAACCGCTGAAGCGGCCGACGATCATCTTCACCAAGCTGATCGTGGCGATCGCGGTGACGATGGTCTTCTCGGCCCTGCCGACGCTGATCGCCGGGTTCATCCTCAACGGCAACGGCCAGCAGATCGCCGTGGCCTACACGGTGGCCGCCCTGGTCTCGTCGATCGCCTACGCGGCGCTGTTCCTGCTGCTGGGCACGGTGTCCCGGCACGCGGTGGTCTTCGGCCTCGTCTACGCCCTCGTCTGGGAGGCGCTGTTCGGCTCCCTGGTGCCGGGTGCGCGCACGCTCAGCGTCCAGCAGTGGTCGCTGGCCGTCGCCCACAAGGTGGCCGGCGGAGACCTCGTCACCTCGGACGTCGGCCTGACCACGGCGACGGTGCTGCTGGTCGCGGTGACCGTGCTGGCCACCTGGTACGCGGGCCAGAAGCTGCGGGCGCTCACGCTCGCGGGCGAGGAGTGAGGGGCCCTGCCGGGCGGGCCGTTCGTTCTTGACGGCGGCTTCACCCGCGCTTCTGCACACTGGGCGAAGCGGCCACCGCGCGGACGGTGCGCGGACATTGCTGGGAGGACGGGGATGGCGGACGACAATGCGGTGAGCGGCGGTCGCGGGCCGTCCGAGGGCGAGGTCTGGGACGACCTCGTCCTGGACGAGGACTTCATACGGGCCGCCGAGACGTCCGAGCCGTCCGCCCGGGCCCGGATGCTGGCCGCACGGTGGCGGGCGGAGGAGCCCGAGCCGCAGCCCTGGCGCTCCGACGATCCGCCCGCGGGCTGGTTCTTCAGCAAGGCGCGTCGACGCAGGTGGCGCCGCCGGTAGAGCCGCTGTGGGTCCATCGGTAGAGCCGCTGTAAATCCGTGCCCGGTCCTGCTCGTCGCACGGTTGTTTTATTCGGTGGCGTCCAACTCGTCCCCCGGGCACAGTGGTTGTACCCGCGGGGCCGGGAAGGGATCCGGCGCCACAGACCGGGGACAGACCGGGAGAGGGAAGCTCGACGATGTCCATGCACGGCATCGCGTCGAGTCACCTCGAGGGCAGCCAGTGGCGGGTTCGGGTTCCGGAGTAGTTACTCCTCCGTCGAATCCGCCCCGCACAGGGGAGCTGCCCGGGGCGGCCGCTTCGAGCACGCGATGTCGCTCTCGCGTGGGCCGCCCTCCCTCCCGGCAGTCGCACAGGTGCGGGAGCGTCGTGACTGGTCGCGCAGTTCCCCGCGCCCCCGATCGCCTGCGGCGATCGGGCGACCGCCGGGGGCCGACCGTCGGGCTCCGACCGCTCGGGTTCAGCTCAGCAGGCGTTCCAGGACGACCGCGATGCCGTCGTCCTCGTTGGACGACGTCGTCTCGTTCGCCACAGCCTTCAGTTCCTCGTGGGCGTTGGCCATGGCCACACCGTGCGACGACCAGCCGAACATCGGGATGTCGTTGGGCATGTCGCCGAAGGCGATCGTGTCGGCGGCCTTCAGACCCAGCCGGCGGGCCGCCAGGGAGAGGCCCGTGGCCTTGGAGAGGCCCAGGGGGAGCAGCTCCACGATGCCCTCGCCGGCCATCGCGACCGTGACGAAACCGCCCGCGGCCTGCCGGGCGGCCTCGGCCAGCGCGTCGTCCGACAGCTCGGGATGCTGTATGTAGATCTTGTTCAGCGGCGCGGACCACAGGTCGGACACGTCCGTGAAGGGGGTCGAGGGGAGCGCGCCGGTGACCGCGTAACCCGGTCCCACCAGCACGTCTCCGTCCAGGCCGTCCCGGCTTGCCGCCAGGTACAGCGGGCCGACCTCCGCCTCGATCTTGGCCAGCGCCACGCCGGCCAGCTGCCGGTCCAGGGTCACCGATGTCAGCAGCCGGTCCTCGCCGGCGTCGTACACCTGTGCGCCCTGGCCACAGACCGCGAGGCCCTGGTAGCCGAGGTCCTCGAGGATGTGCTTGGTCCAGGGGACCGCACGGCCCGTCACGACGATGTGCGCCGCGCCCGCCGCGGTGGCCGCGGCGAGGGCGTCACGGGTGCGTTGCGAGACCGACTGGTCGGAGCGCAGCAGCGTTCCGTCGAGGTCGGTCGCGATCAGGCGGTAGGGGAACGCGGCGGTCACTTGGCCACCGGCTCCAGGATCTCCCGCCCGCCGAGGTAGGGGCGCAGCACCTCGGGCACGTACACGGAGCCGTCGGCCTGCTGGTGGTTCTCCAGGATCGCGACGATCGTGCGCGGGACCGCGCACAGCGTGCCGTTGAGCGTGGCCAGCGGGCGGACCTGCTTGCCCTCACGCACGCGGATCGACAGCCGGCGGGACTGGAACTCGGTGCAGTCCGAGGTCGAGGTCAGCTCGCGGTACTTGCCCTGCGTCGGGATCCAGGCCTCGCAGTCGAACTTGCGGGCGGCCGAGGAGCCGAGGTCACCGGAGGCGACGTCGATGACGCGGAACGGCAGCTCCAGCGAGGACAGCCACTGCTTCTCCCACGCCAGCAGCCGCTGGTGCTCGGCCGCCGAGTCCTCGGGCGTGACGTACGAGAACATCTCGACCTTGTCGAACTGGTGGACGCGGAAGATGCCCTTGGTGTCCTTGCCGTGCGAGCCCGCCTCGCGGCGGAAGCAGGGCGAGAAGCCCGCGTAGCGCAGCGGCAGCTTGTCCGCGTCGATGATCTCGTCCATGTGGTACGCGGCGAGGGGGACCTCGGAGGTGCCGACCAGGTAGAGGTCGTCCTTGTCGAGGTGGTAGACGTCCTGGGCCGCCTGGCCGAGGAAGCCGGTGCCCGCCATCGACTGGGGGCGGACCAGGGCGGGCGTCAGCATCGGGGTGAAGCCGGCCGCCGTGGCCTGGGCGATCGCCGCGTTGACGAGGGCGAGCTCCAGGAGCGCGCCGACGCCGGTGAGGAAGTAGAAGCGGGAGCCGGAGACCTTCGCGCCGCGCTCGACGTCGATCGCGCCGAGGATCTGGCCGAGCTCCAGGTGGTCCTTGGGCTCGAAGCCCTCGGCGCCGAAGTCGCGGATCTCGCCGTGCGTCTCCAGCGTGACGAAGTCCTCCTCGCCGCCGACGGGCACGTCGGGGTGCACGAGGTTGCCGAGCCTCTGCAGGAGCTCCTGGGTCTCGGTGTCGGCGGCGTCGCGCTCGGCGTCGGCGACCTTGACGTCGGCGGCCAGCTGGCTCGCCTGCTTCAGCAGCTCGGCCTTCTCGTCCGGGGAGGCCTTGGGGATGAGCTTGCCGAGCGACCGCTGCTCGGCGCGCAGCTCGTCGAAGCGGACGCCGGACGACCTGCGCCGCTGGTCGGCAGACAGGAGAGCGTCGACGAGCGCGACGTCCTCTCCACGGGCGCGCTGGGACGCGCGCACACGGTCGGGGTCCTCACGGAGCAGGCGAAGGTCAATCACGCGGCCAAGGCTACCCGTGCGGGCTTGCGGCTCACGACTCCATTCCGACGCGCGCCTGCTCGCCGTTCCGGCCTTTGTCCTGAATGATGCCTTACGTTCAGCTATGGGGTAATTGCCGAGCGTGTCAATAAAAAGTGTCTCACTCCCTGGGACGGGGCATGCGGCGGGCGTCGTGTTGACTCGATTCCCTTGTGGAAAGCGGGACTTGGAGGCGGCGTTGTCCACAGGCGTCCACCCGCTCGGAATGGTTATCCACAGGGTGTGCGAAAGATCTGTGGACATCGGAATCGATCATTCCGATACCGCTGTACGGCGTCGTCGATTCCTTGCCCAAACCCGCCCCGGACCCACTTTCGGGTGGAAATGGGTCGCCCCAAAGGATTGATCCAAGGAAACAGGTGGACGAAGGGTGACCCGCGGGGTGGGGGTCCCGGGTGGAGGCGGTAGGGCGATTTGTCGACTGGATGGCGCTTCGTTGTCGACTTGTCCCCAGGTCGAGAAGCAGTCCTGTGGATAACTTCTGTGGATAACGAAGATGTGCAGATAGGACTGGGCTGGAACCGGGCTAGAACCGGCCGTCCTGGCAGCGCGCGACCCAGTCCGACGCCGCCACGAACTCCCCGTCCGAGGTCCCGGGCAGCGGAGCGGCGACGTCCGCCACGCTGACCTCCGCACGCGGGTACGAGCCGAGGAAGCGCACCTCGCGGCAGATCCGCTTCAGTCCCATGAGCGCCTCGGCCATCCGACGGTCGGAGATGTGTCCCTCGGCGTCGATGCAGAAGCAGTAGTTGCCGATGCCGGCGCCCGTCGGACGGGACTGCAGCAGCATCAGGTTGACGCCCCGGGTGGCGAACTCGCCCAGCAGGTCGCGCAGGCCGCCGGGATGGTCGTCGCTCTGCCACAGCACCACGGACGTCTTGTCCGCGCCGGTCGGCGCCGCCGGTCGGGCGGGCCGGCCCACCAGCACGAACCGGGTCTGGGCGTTCTCGGCGTCGTGGATCCCGGTCTCCAGGGCGGTCAGCCCGTACCGCGCGGCCGCGAACTCGCCGGCGAAGGCCGCGTCGTAACGGCCCTCCTGGACCAGCCGGGCGGCGTCCGCGTTCGAGGCGGCCGACTCCCAGAGGGCGTCCGGGAGGTTCGCCTTCAGCCAGTTGCGCACCTGCGGCTGCGCGGCAGGATGCGCGGAGACCGTCTTGATGTCGGCCAGCTTCGTGCCGGGCCGCACCAGCAGCGCGAAGGTGATCGACAGCAGCACCTCGCGGTAGATCATCAGCGGCGCGCCCGCGACCAGCTCGTCCAGGGTGGTCGTGATCCCGCCCTCGACGGAGTTCTCGATGGGCACGAACGCGGCCTCGGCCTCGCCGCCGCGCACCGCGTCGAGCGCGGACTGCACCGACACATACGGGATCAGCTGCCGGGTGGCCGCCTCCGGAAGCGTGCGCAGGGCGACCTCCGTGAAGGTGCCCTCGGGGCCGAGATACGCATAGCTCGCTGGCATGACCTCACCCTAATGGCCCTTGCGGAGACAGACGTACGCATCTCACGGCAGCCCCTGGAAGGAATGAATCCGCCCGAGGGGCCGTAACTTCGCGAGAGCCGTGACTTCCGGTGGGCCGTGGCTGTCCGTAGGGCCGTGGCTTCACACCACCTCGGCTCACGCCCGCTCGGCTCACGCCTCCAGCAGGCGCTGCCCCACGTACTCCCCCTCCGCCGCGCCGCCGGGCACCGCGAACAGGCCGCTCGCCTCGTGGCGGATGTACTTCGACAGGGCGTCGCCGCGGTCCAGCTTGCGCTGCACGGTGACGAAGGCGCGCAGCGGGTCCGCCTGCCAGCAGACGAACAGCAGGCCCGCGTCCGGAGTGCCGTCCGGGTCGATGCCGTCGTGGTAGGAGAAGGGCCGCCGCAGCATGGCCGCGCCGCCGTTCTGGTCGGGCCGGGTGATACGGGCGTGCGCGTTGATCGGGACGACCAGATCGCCCTTCGCATCGGTCTTCTCGAGGTCCATCTCGGTCGTCTCGCTGCCCCCGGACAGCGCCGCCCCGTCGGACTTCCGCCGCCCGACGACCTGCTCCTGCGCCTTGAGCGTCAGCTTCTCCCAGTCGTCGAGGAGCATGCGGATACGGCGGACGACGGCGTAGGAGCCGTCGGCCATCCACGCCGGGTCCTTGGTGCCGGACGCCGGGACGAAGATGCGCTCGTCGAAGTCGGAGTCGGTCGGCTTGGGATTGCGGGTGCCGTCCATCTGGCCCATGAGGTTGCGGGCCGTCATGGGGTGGGCCGTGGCCCCCGGGGTCCGGTTGAAGCCGTTCATCTGCCAGCGGACCTTCGCCGCGCTGCCCGCGTCCTTCTGGATCGCGCGCAGGGCGTGGAAGGCGACCAGAGCGTCGTCCGCACCGATCTGCACCCACAGGTCGCCGTTGCTGCGGGTCTTGTCGAGGTGGTCGGAGGAGAAGTCGGGGAGCGGGTCCAGCGCGACCGGGCGCTGCTTCTCCAGCCCGGTGCGGGCGAAGAAGCTGTTGCCGAAGCCGAAGGTGACCGTGAGCGAGGAGGGGCCGGCGTCCCGGGCCACGTCGGTGTCGTCGTTCGCGGTCGCCTCGCCCGCCATCAGCCGCCGGGCCGTCTCCGACCAGCGGCGCAGCAGTGCGGCGGCCTCCTTGCGGCCCGAGCCGGCCGCGAGGTCGAAGGCGACCAGATGGCCGCGGGCCTGGAGGCCCTGGGTGATCCCGGGCTGATGTTTCACGTGGAACATCGCCTGCCCGGCCCCGATCGAGGAGAGCGGGGTCGCCTGTGCGGGCGCCGCCGCATAGCCCGCGGCCGCGCCCGCCGCGCCGAGGACGAGCCCGGTGGCTCCGGCCGTGCCGAGCAGCTTGCGCCGCGTCAGCCGCTCGGGGGAAGAGGACTCCGACAAAACACCCGAATCGGTGCGTGTGGGGGTCTCGGGTGTGCGGACCTCTGGAATGGACTGGTCGGGCATGGTGCGGTCAGCCGATCTGCGCGTTCTTGGAGACGGTCACCTGGTCGATGTCGGAGGTCCGTACGGTCACGGCGATCTTCCACTCGCCGGCCATGGGGATCTGCACTCCGTTCGCCGACCAGTGGCCGGTCGTGATGTGGTCGGGGACGACGGGCAGCGGCCCGATGTCCTGGGCTTCGAGGGTGAAGGCGACCTTGACCTCGGGCACGTCGAACGCGCGGCCGTTGGGCCGGGTCACATAGACGTGCATCTCGTTGGCGCCGGCGCGTGCGGGGTCGAGATCCACGCTGACCACGCCCTTGCCGTCGGCGCCGCCGGTGTCGAACGACATGTCCAGCGTCAGGGCGCCCGAGGTGGAGTCCGAGGAGTCCGCGGACGGGTCCGTGGAAGAGGACGAGGAGGAGCGGGTGGCCTTCGCGGCGTCCTGCTCCGTACGGCCCGGTTCGGTCGAGGTCAGGACGGTGGTGACGGCGAGCAGTACGACGGCGACGCCGGCCTCGGCGAGCACCGAGCGGCGCAGGCCGAAACGGTCGGCGTCGGACTCCCGCAGCCGCTTCTGCCGCGTGGCGTCGACGGCGGCCTGCTGCCGGGCGAGCTGCGTGGCCCGCGCGGAGCCCGAGCCCCCGGAGCCGGTCTTGGCGCCCTCGGAGGCCGCCTTCGAGGCGGCGGTGTCGCTCGTCCCGGCCGAGGCGGCGACGGGCTCCTTCTCCGATGCGGACGCTTCGGAGCCGGATGCCACGGAGACCACCGCTGCCTCGGTCGTCATATCCCCCGTAGTGGCCCCCGCGGTGTCCCCTGCAGTGGCCGCCGCGGTATCCGTCGCGGTGTCCGCCGTCGTATCCGCCAGCCGCGCCGTCCACCGTCGCGAGATCCACGCGATGCCGACGAGCAGCGCCACGAGACAGATCTTGATGAGCAGCAGTTGGCCGTAGCGGGTGTCGGTGAAGGCGGACCAGGAGCCGAGCTGGCGCCAGGACTGGTAGACGCCGGTGGCGACCACGGCGAGGACGCTGCCGAAGGCGACCTGGGAGAAACGGCGCACGGCGGTGGCCTCGACGGGCCGGTCGGCGGGTGCCCGGTACAGCGCGACGAGGAGCGCGGTGAGCCCGCCGAGCCAGGTCGCGACCGCCACGAGGTGCAGCACGTCGACCGGCATCGCGATGCCCGGCTGCAATCCGGTCGACGCGTGCTCGGCCATGGCCCAGCTCGCCGCGAGCCCGGCTGCCACGACCGTTCCGCCGATGGCGAGCCCGAAGGTCAGATCCCGCTTCTCCTCGCCCTCGCGCTTGTCGTAGGCGCCGAAGAGCACGGCGATGAACAGCGCGGCCGCGGCGAGCAGCAGCAGCCGGGAGACCAGGGCCGCGCCGGTCTTGGTCTGCAGGACCTGGCCGAGGAGTTCGAGGTCGAAGACGTCGCCGAGCTTCCCCGAGCTGGTGTAGGCGCCGCGCAGGAGCAGCAGGAACAGGGTGGCCGCGGTCATCGCCAGCCAGCCGGAGACGACGAACCGCTGCAGCGCCCGTACCCCGGTGCCGCGCTGCCAGCAGGCCAGCACGAAGGCGGCCCCGCCGACCATCACGATGAACCCGGCGTACGACACATACCGGCCGAAGCCGTAGAGCCAGCCGACGACTCCGCCGCCGGCCGTCTGGTCGGACACCGAGACGCTGGTCTTGGAGGGGGAGCCGATGGAGAAGGTGTAGGCGCCGGCGACGGGATGGCTGTCGGCGGACACGACCTGGTAGGTCACGGTGTACGTGCCGTCGGGCAGCCCGGAGTGCAGTTGCACGGCGTAGGTGGTGCCGCTGAGGTTGCTCGGCTTGCCGGTGTCGACCCGGGTGCCCTTGGGGTCGAGGACGCGCAGCGAGTCGTCGCTCAGCGAGACCGTCTCGGAGAAGGTCAGCGACACCTGAGTGGGCGCCTTGTCGACCACCACCCCCTGCGCGGGGTCGCTGCCGGTCAGCGCGGCGTGCGCGGACGCGGGTCCGGCGCCGACGAGGAGCGCGCCGGCGACCGCCAGGAACAGCAGCACGAGCATCCGGACGCGGGGGGCGATGGTCTGCGTCAAGGTGGTCCCTCCCTCAGTGGCCGGTCTTCGGGTTGTACACGGCGGACTTCACCGGAATCTCGACCTTCACGGGGTCGGACGCGGCGAAGTGCAGCTCGACGGTCACCGTCTCGCCCTGCACCGGCTTGCTCTTCAGCTTCTCGAACATCAGGTGGTTCCCACCGCTCTTGAACACGAGTTGACCGTGTGCGGGGACGTCGAGGGACGTGACCTCCTCCATCGAGGACCCGACGGTCTCGTGGAGGGTGACGCTGCCCGCCGCGGCACTGGTGACGGAGGTCAACTCGTCCTTCGTCCCGCCCTCGTTGACGATGGTCAGGAAACCGGCGGCCATCGTGTCGGAGACGGGCTGCGGAATGTAGGCGGCCCGGACCGACAACTCCGCCTTGCCGCCCGAGTCCTGGCCGCCCGAGCCCGAGCCGCACCCCGCCAGCAGCAGCGCCCCGGCGACCACCGCGGACGGCGCCACGAGGAGCCTCACAGACCTCGCAGAACTCACAGACCTCACGGGTTCTCGCCCTTGACGATCTTGGGGAGGTCCTTGGTGTAGTCGTCGACCGTGGCGTCCTCGCCGTACAGGAGGTATCCGCCGTTCGTCTTCGGGGAGAAGGCGACGACCTGGGTGCCGTGGGTGGAGACGATCTTGCCGTTCTTGTCCTTGTGCGGCGCCTCGACGGAGATGCCGACGGTACGGGCGGCGGCCTGGATGGTCGCGAACTTCCCGGTCAGACCGATGACCTGGGAGTCGATGCCCTTGAGCCACTTGCCGAGCGCGGCCGAGGTGTCGCGGTCCGGGTCGGTGGTGACGAACACGACGCGCAGTTCGTCCTGTTCGGCCTGGGGCAGCTGCTTCTTGGCGATGGCGATGTTGTTCATCGTCAACGGGCAGACGTCCGGGCAGTTGGTGTAGCCGAAGTAGATCAGCGTCGGGTGGCCCGCGGTCTCCTTGCGCAGGTCGTAACTCTTGCCCTGGGTGTCGGTGAGCACCAGGTCGGGCTTGGTGAAGGGCTGGTCCAGCACGGTCGCGGCCTGCTGCGAGGAGTCCTCGGAGACGACGGCGACCGGGCTGCTGCTGTCGTCGCCGCCGTTGCCGCAGGCGGAGAGGGTGAGGGTGGCGGCGGCGAGCAGCGCGGCCACGGCGAACGTCTTCTTGCGCATAGAAAAATATCCCATATGTGTGAAATCCGGCGTCGGGCGACCGCGGCCGCCCGATGCCGGCGTGGGGCTCAGGCCTCGGTCGTCGTGGTCCGGCGGCGGCCGGCGAGCACGCCGTACGCCACACCCGCGGCGCCGACGACGATGCCGACCACGCCGAGGACCCGGGCGGTGGTGTCGCTGCTGTCGGAGTCGGAGGCCGCCACGGTCGTCGCGGCGGCCTCCTTGGCGTCTTCGGACTCGTCGGAGGCCGCCTCGGCGCTCGTGCCGTGGTGGCCGTCCTCGGTGGCGGCGGTCAGGGCCAGCACCGGGGCGGGGTTCTCCGGCTCCTCGGCGCCGTCCTCCTGGACCTCGATCCAGCGCACGACCTCCTTGTTGGAGTACGTCTGGATCGCCTTGAAGACGAGTTCGTCGGCGTCCTCGGGGAGCGCGCCGACGGAGACCGGGAACTTCTGGAAGAAGCCGGCCTCGATGCCCTTGCCGGTCGCGGTCCAGGTGATCTTGGAGACGGCCTCGGAGATCTGCTTGCCGTGCACCGTGAGCGGCTTGGCGAGCTTGGCCTTGGTGACGACGATCGTCCAGCCGTTGATCGGCTCCGGCAGCGCGGAGGCCAGCGGGTGGTCGGTCGGGAAGGTGACCTCGAGCTTGGTCGTCGAGGCGTTGTCCCGCTCGTTGGGGACCTTGAAGTCGACGACCGCGTAACCGCCCTTGGCGGCGGAGCCCTCGGCGGCGACGCTGACGTGCGCGAAGGCGGGCGCGGACAGGGCGAGAACGGCGGAACCGGCGACGGCAGCGGCGGCGGCGACGCGGGAGGCGATACGAGAGGCCTTCATGACAGCGAGCACTCCACTCTGAGTGAGTCTGTGGGTGAGGAGGCGTGAGCACAGACGTACGCACGCGCGCGTGCCGCACGACAGCGGCCGTCCCCCCCAGGTGCGGTGGAGTGCTGGTCGTGTCGCGTCAGGCAGCGAGGACGAGAGCGGATACGTCCGGTGGGCCTCGTCTGATCACCGAGTGCTGCAGTGCGGTCGTCCGGGGCGCCGCCGACGGGAACAGCGCGGTGGGCGGGACGCGCGGTCCCGCCCCGGGCGTGGCGGGCAGCCCCGCGAGCAGGGCGCGCACCAGCGCGAGCGCCCCGCGCAGGGACCGTACGAGCGCCCCCTCGGCGACGCCGTGGGCCGACAGGGCGAGCAGCCGCAGCAGGGCCGTGTCGCCGCGCCGCAGCAGCCAGCCGGCGGCGACGGCCGCGAGGACGTGACCGAGCAGCATCGGCAGGGACGGCAGC
The DNA here is from genome assembly GCF_040635845.1 of Streptomyces sp. NPDC006872. NCBI lineage: Bacteria > Bacillati > Actinomycetota > Actinomycetes > Kitasatosporales > Streptomycetaceae > Streptomyces > Streptomyces sp. NPDC006872. The sequence goes on along the minus strand of NZ_JBEYIL010000003.1, from coordinate 167,743 downwards.
AGGGCCATCGATGTGCCGGCGGTGGACAGGGCGTCGGCGGGATGGTGCATGGAGTCGCTCATCCCGGCCATGCCGCTCATGGCACTCGTGGCGCCGCCGGTTCCGGTCCCGGTGCCGGTGGCATCGGGGTAGAGCCGTGCGTCGACGAGGATCTGCTGGGCGCGGGCCGGGCTGATCGCGCCCGCGGCGGCCCCGCACACCAGCCGGGCCGCGCGGGCGACGAGCGTGGCGTCGGACGCGGACAGCGCGGCCGAGGCCGACGTCGAAGCGGAAGCCGAAGCGGAGGCGGTGTGCTGGCCGAGTCCGAACAGCGTGTGCAGCACGGTCTGTCCGACGGCGAGCAGCGCCGCGATGCCCGGCAGCGAGCGCTCGCGTCCGGCGAGCGGCGCCACGACCGCGAGGACCCCCAGGAATCCCGCGCCCAGCGTCCACGGCGGGACGGTGGCGCAGGAGGCCAACGTGTGCCCGGCAGCGGCCAGCACGACGCAGACCGCGGCGAACACCGCGGCCCGCAGCAGCCGTAGATCGCGACCGGAGCGCTCGCTGTGGGGGGCAGACATGGCGGGCTCATCATCGCACTGGCCTTACCGCCGTCATACGGCAGGTCCACAAGGTTCCCTACGATGCGGAAGATCAGCTTCTGTTACGACTGATGCTACTGATGTCTGTTGAGTCCCTACATACACCGATTCCAGGCCCGAGTGCATCCCCCATATGGGCGGCATCACGTGGAATTCGCGCTTACATACGCCCGCGCGCGGCAATACGTATCGGTATGTCGAGCCGCGGCCAGGAGGCTGGAGCATGAGCATCTGGTGGTCACTCCATCTGCGGCGCGAAGCCGCGAGCGTTCCGCTCGCCCGCCGCCTGTTGCTCGGCACCATGGAGACGGCGGGCGTCGATCCAGACGTCAGTTACGACCTCTCGGTGGCCCTGAGCGAGGCCTGTGCCAACGCCGTCGAGCACGGTGGGGACACCGCGCACGGCGGCTGTTCGGAGGCGTACCGCGTCACCGCCTACCTCGACGGCGAGAAGTGCCGTATCGAGGTCGCCGACTCGGGGCCGGGGTTCACCGGCGGGCGTTCCGCGCCCGCGCCGGGGCCGGTGCGCATGAGCACCGACGCAGAGCAGGGCCGGGGCCTCTTCCTCATCCGGGAACTCGCCGACCACGTCCACATCGGCAACAAGCCGGGGCGCGGCGGCGCGGTGGTGAGCTTCGACAAGATGCTCAAGTGGCGCAAGGACGCACCCCTCATGGCCGTCTGACCAGGCGTCAGTCGGTCTCGGTCAGCGTCGGTCGACGCCGGATCCCTTTCGCGCGGCGGGGGATTTCAGGTTTCCCAGCACTCACAGGTTCCTCTCAGCGTTCGCCCATGTAGCTGACTGGTGGCGTTCCTACGTTCATGCTCATGACGGGAAATCGCAAAGACACCACCATCACCCGGCGCCGCGCCCTCGTGGTGACCGGCGGCACGGTCGCGGCGGGCGGGCTCGCCGTCGCCGGTTACCAGTCGGCCTTCGCCGACACGTCCACGGAGGCCGAGGCGAGCGCGTCGGCGTCGGCCACCTCCACGAGCAGCAGCTGCATGACGCTGATGACGAGCGTCACGGAAGGGCCCTACTACCTCGACGGTGCCCTGGTGCGCAAGGACATCACCGAGGGCAAGAGCGGTGTGCCGCTGACCCTGCGGCTCACCGTCGTCGACGCCACCGACGGCTGCACGCCGGTCGCCGGCGCCGCCGTCGAGATCTGGCACTGCGACGCCTGGGGCTACTACTCCGGCTACACGACCGCCAACCCCGGCGGCTCGGCCCCGGCGGAGAGCGAGGACGGCTCCACCGCCAACGACAACACCTACCTGCGCGGCTACCAGGTCGCCAACGCCAACGGGGTCGTCAAGTTCGAGACGATCTTTCCCGGCTGGTACACGCCCCGCACCTGCCACATCCACCTCAAGGTGCACACGGGCGGCCAGAAGGAGGACGGCACCTACGAGGGCGGCAAGGTCAACTACACCGGACAGCTGTTCTTCCCCGACGACGCCGCCCAGGAGATCTTCACGCTGGAGCCCTACTCCCAGCACTCCGGCAGCTACACCACCCTCGACAACGACATGGTCTACGACGGCGGCGGCACCTCCAGCGGCCTGCTGACGCTGAAGGCCGTGCACAAGGCGGACCCGTCCAAGGGCTACAAGGGGTCCATCACCCTGGGCGTCGACCCCGACGCGGAGAACACCGGCGCGGGTGGCGGCGGTGGCGGCGGCACGCCCCCGAGCGGCGACGCCCCCACGGGCACCCCGCCGAGTGACGCCCCGTCGGCCTCCGCGTCCTCCTGAGGCCGGGCCATGACAAGCCGTGAGGACGATGCGCTCGCGCAGGCCGCGGTGGCCGCGCTGACCGGTCAGCTGGCCCTGGCTCCCAAGCCGGGCCTGCCCGACCCTCGTGACCTGGCCGCCCGCATCACCCGCAAGGACCACTGCGGGCTGCGCTGGTCGGCCAAGGCACTCGCACCCGGCCTCGCGGCGATGGCCGCGGCGGCCCGCCGCACCGGCGAACCCACGCTCCGGCTCCGGGCGGAGCTGGGCGCGATCGGGAGGTGCACCGAGCACTCGGTGGGCCTCGCCGGCGGCGGGCACCGGGGCGCGCTGTGGACGCTCGGCCTGCTGGTCGCGGCAGCCGCGCTCGAGCCCCGCGCGCGGGGCGTCGAGGTCGCCGCGACCGCCAAGCGGATCGCCGCGCACCCCGACAAGGGCGCCCCACGGCGGCCGTCCCGGGGCGCGACGGTCTCGGCGAAGTACGGCGCGGCCGGCGCCCGCGGCGAGGCACGCGCCGGGTTCCCGCACGTCCGGCGGGCCCTGGACGCGCTCGCCGCGGCCCGCAAGGCCGGTGCGGACGAGCCCGCGGCCCGGCTCGACGCCCTGCTCACCGTGATGTCCACCCTCCAGGACACCGAACTCCTGCACACCGCGGGCCCGCTGGGCCTGCGCCATGTGCAGGCCGGCGCGCGCGGGGTCCTGGAAGCGGGCGGCACCACGACCCCGGCAGGCCGCAAGGCCCTCGCCGAGTTCGACACCGACCTCCACGCGCGCGCGTGGAGCCCCCGGGGCAGCGCGGGCCTCCTGGCAGGAGCCCTGTTCGTGGACGCCCTCCCGGTCACCGCGCTCGCCCGCGCCGCTTGAGGCCGCCGTCCCGCGCGCTGCCTTGCGGACGCACGGCACAGCCCCGCACCCCAAGGGGCGCGGGGCTGTGATCTGAGCGGCGGATCAGCTCTTGTCCCCCTGGGGACCCTTGAGCGCCGCCATCCACGCCTCGACCGCGTCGGAGCGGCGCGGCAGCCCGTCCGACAGGTTCCGGTTGCCGTCCTCGGTGACGAGGATGTCGTCCTCGATGCGGACGCCGATCCCGCGGTACTCCTCGGGCACCGTCAGGTCGTCGGCCTGGAAGTACAGCCCGGGCTCGACGGTCAGCACCATGCCCGGCTCCAGCGTGCCGTCGACGTACGACTCCACGCGCGCGGCGGCGCAGTCGTGGACGTCCAGGCCGAGCATGTGACCGGTGCCGTGCAGCGTCCAGCGGCGCTGCAGACCGAGCTCCAGGACCCGCTCCACCGGGCCCTCGACCAGGCCCCACTCGACGAGCCGCTCGGCCAGCACGCGCTGTGCGGCATCGTGGAAGTCGCGGTACTTGCCGCCCGGCCGGACGGCCTCGATACCGGCCTCCTGGGCGTCGTACACGGCGTCGTAGATCTTCTTCTGGATCTCGCTGAAGCGGCCGTTGACCGGCAGCGTGCGCGTGACGTCGGCGGTGTAGTACGTGTGCGTCTCGACGCCCGCGTCGAGCAGCAGCAGGTCGCCGGAGCGGACCGGGCCGTCGTTGCGCACCCAGTGCAGCGTGCAGGCGTGCGGGCCGGCGGCGGCAATGGTGCCGTAGCCGACGTCGTTGCCCTCCACGCGCGCGCGGAGGAAGAACGTTCCCTCGATGTAGCGCTCGCTGGTGGCCTCCGCCTTGTCGAGGACCTTCACGACGTCCTCGAAGCCGCGCACCGTCGAGTCGACGGCCTTCTGCAGCTCGCCGACCTCGAAGTCGTCCTTGACCAGCCGGGCCTCGGAGAGGAAGACGCGCAGCTCCTCGTCGCGTTCGCCGGTGACCTTGTCGGTCAGGGCGGCCTCGATGCCCGCGTCGTGGCCGCGCACGACCCGCACCGGGCCGGTGGCCTCGCGCAGCTTGTCGGCCAGCTCGCGCACGTCGGAGGCGGGGATGCCGTACACCTGCGCGGCCTCGGTGAGCGAGTGCCGACGGCCGACCCACAGCTCGCCCTGGCCGGACAGCCAGAACTCGCCGTTCTCGCGGTCGGAGCGCGGCAGCAGGTAGATGGTGGCCTTGTGGCCGTCGGCGACCGGCTCCAGGACGAGGACGCCGTCCTCCGTCTGGTTGCCGGTGAGGTACGCGTACTCGACGGAGGCGCGGAAGGCGTACTCCGTGTCGTTCGAGCGGGTCTTCAGATTGCCCGCGGGGATCACCAGGCGCTCGCCCGGGAAGCGGGCGGAGAGCGCGGCGCGGCGGGCGGCGGTCTCGGCGGCCTGGGCGATCGGCTGCAGGTCGTGCAGCTCCGTGTCGGCCCAGCCGGACTTCATGTTCTCGGCCAGCTCGTCGGACACGCCCGGGTACAGACCGTTCTTCCGCTGCTTGATGGGCTCGTCTTCGGCAGTCTCCGGGGTCTCCGGAAGCTCCTCCGCCACGGTCATCCTCCTCGATACGGCACTGGACCCCCTCCATCGTACGGTCGTACGTGAGGGGGCCCAGGAGGGGAAGACCTGTCAGGGCCGGTTACTCGAAGCGGGCCGCCAGGAGCACCACGTCCTCGTCGCTGTCCTGCTCGTCCAGGCCGTCCGGCAGGACCGTGCGCAGCACGTGGTCGGCGATCGCGCCCGGGTCGTTCCGCAGCGGCTTGGGCACCCCGGCGGCGGCGGCGTGCAGCCGGGCGAAGGCGCGGTCCACGGGGTCGCCGGTGCGGTGCAGCAGGCCGTCGGTGTAGAGCAGAACCGTCTCGCCGGGCTCGGCCTCCAGTTCCACGCTCGGCGCCTCCCAGCAGGCCAGCATGCCCAGCGGCGCGGAGACGGACGTCTCGGCGAACTCCGTGCGCCGCTCGCCGACCAGCAGCGGCGGGCAGTGCCCGGCGCCGGCCAGGGTGATCTTGCGCAGGGCGGGTTCGCAGTAGGCGAACAGGGCGGTGGCGGACCGGGCGGGCTCGGTCAGCCGCAGCAGCAGCTCCAGGTCCGACAGGACGGCGACGGGATCCTCGCCCTCCATCACCGCGTACGCCCGCAGGGAGGCGCGCAGCCGGCCCATCGCGGCGACGGCGCTCGGCCCGGACCCGGTGACGGACCCGACGGCGAGGCCCAGCGCGGCTTCCGGCAGCGGCAGTGCGTCGTACCAGTCGCCGCCCCCGCGCGGGCCGGTGCGATGCCGGGCGGCGAGCTGGACGCCGGGCACGCGCGGCAGCCGGGACGGCAGCAGTTCCTCGGTCATCGTCTTCATGCACACGCGTGTGCGCTCGAGCTCCACCAGCCGGGCCAGGTGCTCGGCGGCGTACCGGACGTACAGGCCGACCAGGTGGCGCTGGCGCTCGCCGGGCTCGGCGGGCTCGTCGTAGAGCCATACGGCCGCGCCCAGACGGCTCCCTGCCGCGCCCCCCGACGCGCCGTCCGACTCCAGCGGCAGCGCGTAACTGGCGGCGTAGCCGAGCCGGGCGGCCACCTCGCGGTGGCGGGGGTCCAGGCCGTCCCCGGCGAACAGGTCGGGCTCGGCGATCTCCCCCTCGCCGCCGGGCAGCCCGTCGAGGATCCGGCCGTAGGACAGGGCGCTGCGCGGCACGGTCTCGATGTGGCCGAGATCGGCGCGGCCGAGGCCCAGCCCGATCGTGGTGTCGGGCCCGAGACGGTCGGCGGGTTCGAGGACGACAAGACCGCGCCGGGCGCCCACGAGGGCGGCTCCGGCGTGCAGCAGTTCCTGGAGGGCTTCCGGCAGTGCGTCCGTGCGGGCCAGACGTTCGGTGAGTTCGTGGAGGGTTGTGAGATCCGACACCCAGCCGGCGAGCCGGTCCGTCAGCAGGGCGCCCGGGCCGGAGGAGCCGGGGGAGGCCACGGGGACCGTCGAGACGCCCGGGGAAGCGGGCGCGGGCGGGACAGTGTGTGCGGGCGAGGGAACCGTTGAATCGATTCCAGCCACTTTCGGAGGGTGAGGGGCGTTCATGGCGTCCGGCTCTCGGACCGGAGCGTATTGCTCAAAAGCATCGCAAACCCCCATGTCATTCTGCGCCGCTAGCGGTGTCTCCACATGTACACGCACTCGTGAGGGGATGTCCAGCATTGTCCTGCTGGGATTGCTGGTGTCCGTGGGGTCTTCGGGGGAATCGCGCACGCCTCTGACGGCTCCCTTGCGGAATCGTAAAGTTGGCTTAAAACTGCCTCGGGTAACGGGTGATTGCGGTCGACTGGGTTTGCTCCACGGAGCGTCACAGCGGTCGTGATGGGTACGTACTCGGTAAGGGCCAGGGATCGTTGGGAGCTCGTAGGGAGCCTTCCGGAACCTGGTGACCGGCCCGGGCGTCATAGCCATCGACGACCGTGCCCCATCCTCCCGTGGCGGAGGCGAAGAGAAATACGTGCGACGTTAAACGCCAGACTTCGCCACCCCACGCCACGCCCAGGCATTAGACGGACGCAAGTCGAACGGAGTGGCCGCGCAAGCAGCCACCGCTCGACCCTGAGGGGTTCCCCTTGTCCAGGACAGGGGTGTGATGCGCCAACAGGTACGCACAGTGAAGTGATCGACACATGGTGTGATGTGACCCACGGTGTTGCCAGCGGTGCAACGGAAAGGAACGAGCGCTCATGCGCGAGATCCTCGGAAAGCGACGCAGGCTCCTGTCCCAGCGCAGCGACGGGGGGCCTGAGTTGATCGACTCGGCCCTCACCTTCGCGACGGAATGGCAGTGGCCCGTCCTCCCGGGGGCGACGGCGGATCAGCGGAGTGCCTCCCGCTGTACCTGCCCCGACCCCGAGTGCACGGTCCCCGGTGCTCACCCCTTCGACCCAGGCCTCCTCGCGGCCAGCACCGATGCGCGCATGGTGCGCTGGTGGTGGACAAACCGGCCGGCCGCACCGATCGTCCTGGCCACCGGGGGCACGGCTCCCTGCGCGGTCAGCCTCCCCGCCCTCGCGGCGTCGCGCGCGCTCGTGGCGCTCGACCGGCAGGGCATGCGGCTCGGCCCGGTGGCCGCCTCGCCGACCCGCTGGTTCATCCTTGTCCGGCCGTACACGATGGAGCAGTTGGGTGAACTGCTCTACGCCAAGGACTTCGTGCCCGGCTCCCTGCGCTTCCACGGCGAGGGTGGCTACATCGCCCTGCCCCCGTCCGAGACGGGCCGCGGCGACATCTGGTGGGAGCGCGCGCCTTTGCCCGGCTCGGCCTCGCCCTGGGTGCCCGACGTCGAGGCCGTGGTGGACGCAGTGGTGGACGCCCTCACTCGTACGGGTGTGAGCGCCCCCGAGTTGTAAGGGTGTCGGGCGTGCGGCGGACGGCACGCCCGGGTTCGCCCTCTATCTTCCGCTATATGAACCTTCGTCTCCTCGCCCTCGGGGGCGCCGTGGCATGCGCGATCGTGCTGCCCCTGGCCATGGCGTCCGCGGGGCCCGTGGGCGACGAAGGGCGCGCGGCCGGCACGTTTGCGTCCGGCAGGCGCGCGGCTGACGTGGCCGATACACGCGCCGCCGGGCAGGGCGGACAGACAGGGCGGGCCGGGCGTACGGATCCCAAGGCGCCGCCCGCCGAGCCCTCCCGGTCCCCGCTGACGCTCGGGCTGGGGCTGGCCACCGCCGCCCGCTGCGGCCCCGAACTCACCTCCCCCGACGGCGTGGAGGCGCAGACCTGCGTGCTGTCCCAGGGCCAGGACACCTGGGCGCGCACCTACTACCGCAACGCCACCGGACGCGCACTGGACGCGTTTCTGAGCCTCATGGGGCCCGCGGGCCGCACGATGCAGACGCACTGCGCCGTGGGCGCCGAGGACGAGCCGGAATCCTGCGAGACGCCCCATGAGCGGACTCGGGGGGACCTGGCGGCGTACACGGCGGTCGCGGAGTTCGCCCGAGCGGGCGATGGCGGGCCACTGCTGCTGCGCGCCGGGAGCAACTCCCGGTCGATCAACTCCCGATCGGCCAACTCGCAGGAGAGCACGGGGAGTTGACGTGTGCCGACACCCTGTAAACGGAGTCGGGCACGGAGCGGGGCCGGGGTCAGGGCAGAGAAAAACCCGGTTGCTGGCGACGGGGGATGCACCAGCAACCGGGCTCCTCGAACGTTAACAAGAGATCGGCGCTACGCAAATTCGATCTCTTGTTTTCATCGGCTTTCCGGACACCGGCGAATCGGCGCTTCTGGCGTCGACTCGCCTTGTGCGGACGGCAGTTGTGAGCAGGCTCACGCCAACCGCAGGCATCGGGGCTGCTGACCGGTCGGTCAGTGCGGCCGGGTTCCGTCCGTGTGCGTCAGCTGAGCGTCACCTGTCGGTTGGTCAGGCCGCCGCGCGCGCGACGCTCGTCGGCCGTGAGCGGTGCGTCCGAGGCCAGAGCGGTCGCGAGTCGCTCGGCGAACTCGGCGGCGGGCTTCTCCACGTCGTCCGCGGTGAGCGCGCTGGGCAGGTCCCAGACCGGCACCGTCAGACCGTGCGCCCGGAAGGAGCCCACCAACCGGGTGCCTTCCCCGAGGCCGGCGCCGCCGGCCGCGTGCAGCCGCGCGAGGGCGTCCAGAAGCTGCTCCTCCGGGTGCGGCATGACCCAGCGCAGGTGGTTCTTGTCCGGCGTCTCGCACCAGTACGCGGCGTCCACACCCGTCAGCTTCACGGTCGGGATCGCGGCGGCGTTGGCCCGCTCCAGGGAGGCGGCCACCTCCGGAGCGGCGTTCTCCGGGTCCGGCACCCAGAACTCGAAGCCGCTGTGCACAACTGGCTCGAAGGCGCCTTCGGGGTCGAGCAGGTCCTGCATCCGCGGGCCGTCCGCCGGGGCGCGGCGGGCCTGCACCGGAGTGCCGGGGTCCGCGGCCAGGGCCCGCTGCAGGGTGTCGGCCAGGTCGCGGCTGATGTCGCCCGACGGCGTGTCGTTCTGCAGGCCGAGCAGTACCGAGCCGTCGTCGCGGCGCAGGGCGGGCCAGGCCATCGGCAGCACGGTGGCGAGCGTGACCGACGGGACGCCCTCGGGCAGGCCGTCCTTCAGCGCCAGCTCGACGGTGGCGGCCGGGACCAGCTCGCGCAGTGCCACCCAGTCGCACTCGCCCGGCAGGCCGTCGAACGGGCGCTGCACCAGCTCGGTCACGGCATGCGCGGCGGCCCGGCCGTGACAGGCCTTGTAGCGGCGGCCACTGCCGCAAGGGCAGGGCTCCCGCGCGCCGACGACCGGGATGTCCGCGTCGTTGAGCTGCGGCCGCTTGGCCGTCGTCTGGGGTCGCTTCTTGGCCATCTGGGTGTCTCCCGGGTACGGCTCGTCTGGTACGGCGGGAGCCTAGCCGCTCGTACGCTCCGTCACGGGAACCTGTGGACAACCCATGGCCTGTGGAAAACCGGCGCGGACCTTGTTGTCCGCTTCGTACGGCCGGAGTTTCTTCTGTCCCGGTCCGGCCTGTCCGGCGCGTCCCGTGTCCCGTCCGGCAGGCCCGGCAGGTCCGGCAGGTCCGGCAGGCCCGGTAGGTCTCCGGCAGACCCGGCTGGTCCCGGCAGGTCTCCGCCAGGTCCGGCTAGTCCAGGTCGTCGAACGCGTCCGCGAAGTCGAGGCCGGGCATCGACGCCACCGAAGGGGCTGCGACCCGGGACGCGAAGTCGTCGCGTCGACAGCCGGCGTCGGGGTCGTACACGTCCGCGTGGACGACGACCCACACCGTGACCTCGCCGCGGGCGTCGTCCCGGACGCCCCAGTCGTCGGCCAGTGCCGTGATGATGTTGAGCCCGCGGCCGCCGTGCGCGGTCACGGAGGGAGTGGCCGGGGACGGACGGGTCGGGCCGCCGCCGTCGGTCACCTCGACCACCAGCCGGCCGCCCGGTTCGACACGCCATGCGGCCCGGACGTCGCCGTCCCCGACCAGGGCCTCGCCCAGCGGCCTGCCGTGCTTGCAGGCGTTGCTCAAGAGTTCGGAAAGGATCAGTACGGCGTCGTCGATGACCGACTCCGACACCCCGCCCCTGCGTAGTTGATCACGCATGCGGTGTCTTGCATTCCCCACGCCCGCAGGGCCATGGGGTACGGCCATGCTCGACGACGCGGGCACCTCCTGTGCCACCACCAACGCCACCCCCGAGACCTCCTTCGCCCCACGCCACGGTTTGGATGCCCCATTGGCCTGTACCGGAAACCGGCCAATGCGGGTCCGGCGACGCATTCGGAATGACCGAACACGGACCGAACGCGCCGGAGCACTCCCTGTGATGGACCTGTCAGCGAGTGGCTGGATTTGGACGGTATGGCTGAGAACGGAGAATGCTGTAGTGGTGCGGGCCGGGTCAAGAGGTGTGGATGGTGTGGATGGGGCTTCTGGGACTTCTGTGAGGCTTCTGTTACTTCCTCGGCCGTCGCTCCGTTCCCTCGGCCGCCGCTTCCGCGGCTGTCGGTTTCCTCAGCGGCCCAGTCGTTGCAGTACCGCGCGCGGGCGGTTGGTGATGATGGCGTCGATGCCCAGTTCGGCGCAGAGATCGACGTCTTCCGGTTCGTTCACGGTCCACACGTGCACCTGGTGGCCGGCCCGCTTCAGGCGCTCGATGTACGCCGGGTGGTTGCGCACGATCCGGATCGAGGGGCCGGCGATCCCGACCCCCGCGGGCAGCCGCCCGTCGCGCAGCCGGGGCGAGACGAACTGCATCAGGTAGACCGTCGGCATCGTGGGCGCGGCGGCACGCACGCGGTGCAGCGAGCGGGCCGAGAAACTCATGATCCGCACCGGGGAGTCGGCCGCCGAGGCCGGCGCGTCCAGCCCGAACCGCTTCAGGAGCACCAGCAGCCGCTCCTCCACCTGTCCGGCCCAGCGCGTCGGATGCTTGGTCTCGATGGCCAGCTCCACCCGGCGCCCCGCGTCGGAGACGAGCTCCAGCAGTCGCTCCAGGGTCAGGACGGACGTCTCCTCGCGGTCCTCCGGGCGGACCTCCCAGTCGGGATCCTCCTCGCGCGCGTGCCAGGCCTCGCGTGCCTCTCTCGTCTTCCAGGAACCCGTCTTCCAGGAGCCGAAGTCCAGCGCCGCGAGGTCGGCGAGTTCCAGGGCGGAGACCGCGCCGCGGCCGTTGGACGTACGGTTGACGCGGCGGTCGTGTACGCAGACGAGATGGCCGTCCGCGGTCAGCCGTACATCGCACTCGAGGGCGTCCGCACCGTCCTCGATCGCCTTCTTGTACGCGGCCAGGGTGTGCTCGGGGGCCTCCTCGGAAGCCCCTCGGTGAGCGACGACTTGAATGTGGTGCTGCCGTGCGTGGGTCACCGCGTCATGGTGCCACCGGGGTGCGGTCGTCTGAGAACCCTCTGAGATGTTTCGAGGATGCGCACTTATTGTGCGTAATGGGCCATATAAAGGATGGTCACGGACCCACAGCCACCGCTTATGGTGCTCTGACGGCCCGTGGGAAAAGCTGGGACATGCAAAAGCACCTGCACAGCTTCAGCGCGCCGGGTCGAGGACAAAGCGTGCGACGAAGCGCGACAGCGCGGACGTGCGCCAGCTGAGTGCGACCTAGTGCGACCGACGACAGCCGTGGATCGAGGAGAAGAGCTGTGAGCACCGAGAACGAGGGCACCAACGAGGGCACCCAGGTACCCCCGGCCCCGTCCGCACCCCCCGTGCCGGTGGATTCTCCCTCGGCCTCACCGCAGTCGGCCGCGCCGGACTCCGGCGCACCCACGACCCCGCTGCCGGTGACGCCCGAGCAGGCGCCGGAAGCCGCGCCTGCCCCCGTGGGAGGCGCGCCGGAGGGCGGCTGGCCGCCGCCCACCGTGCCTCAGGCGGCCCCGGCCCCGGTCGACGGCGACTGGCCGCCGCCGACCGCTCCGCAGACCTCCACGGCCCCGCAGGGCTCTCCGGTCGCCTCCGGGGGCGACTGGCAGAACCCGCCCCCGGCCACGCCGCTGTACGCCGAGGCCGGCGTGGGCGTCGGCGCGGCCACGCACGCGTACGGCGAGGGCGCCCCCTCAGCCGCCGGCGCAGGCGGCGCGGGGGGTGCCGACGGGACCGTCTGGGGCGCCGCGTACCAGCAGCCCGCGCCCAAGCCCTCCCGTGGCCGCGGCGGCCTGGTCGCCGCGGTCCTGGTGGCCGCGCTGGTCGCGGGCGGCCTGGGCGGCGGCCTCGGCTACACGCTGGCCAAGAACGACGACGACAGAGGCTCGACCACCGTCTCCGCCTCCACCAACGGCGGCGACGTCAAGCGCGAGCCGGGCACGGTCGCCGGGGTCGCGGCGAGCGCCCTGCCCAGCACGGTGACCATCGAGGCCGAGTCCAGCAGTGGCGAGGGCGGCACCGGCACGGGCTTCGTCTTCGACACCCAGGGGCACATCGTCACCAACAACCACGTCGTCGCGGACGCGGTCGACGGCGGCAAGGTGACGGCCACCTTCCCGGACGGCAAGAAGTACGACGCCGAGGTCGTCGGGCACGCGCAGGGCTACGACGTCGCCGTCATCAAGCTGAAGAACGCCCCCACGGACCTGAAGCCGCTGGCCCTCGGTGACTCCGACAAGGTGGCGGTCGGCGACTCCACGATCGCGATCGGCGCCCCCTTCGGCCTGTCCAACACGGTCACGACCGGCATCATCAGCGCGAAGAACCGCCCGGTCGCCTCCTCGGACGGCACCGGCAGCTCCTCCTCCTACATGAGCGCCCTGCAGACGGACGCCTCGATCAACCCGGGCAACTCCGGCGGCCCGCTGCTGGACGCCTCCGGCAACGTCATCGGCATCAACTCCGCGATCCAGTCCACCGGCAGCGGCGGCCTGGGCGGCACCACCCAGTCCGGCTCGATCGGCCTCGGCTTCGCCATCCCGATCAACCAGGCCAAGTACGTCGCCCAGCAGCTGATCAAGACGGGCGAGCCGGTGTACGCCAAGATCGGCGCGTCGGTCTCCCTGGAGGACTCCACGGGCGGCGCGAAGATCACCGACACGGGCGCGGGCGGCGCTTCCGCGGTCGAGTCCGGCGGCCCGGCGGACCAGGCCGGCCTCAAGCCCGGCGACGTCATCACCAAGCTCGACAGCATGGTGATCGACAGCGGCCCGACCCTGATCGGCGAGATCTGGACCCACCAGCCCGGCGACAAGGTCAAGATCACCTACGAGCGCGACGGCAAGTCCAACACCGTCGAACTCACCCTGGGCTCCCGCAAGGGCGACAGCTGACGCCCACGCGCGCGTACCCACCGGCGTCGGCGGACCCCATGTGGACCACGGCCCCCGCGAAACGCCCGCGGCCGGTACTCTGTACCCGCTCCGCCCCTGGTGGGCCGGGGCGCAGGTGGGTTGCCCGAGCGGCCTAAGGGAACGGTCTTGAAAACCGTCGTGGCAGCGATGTCACCGTGGGTTCAAATCCCACACCCACCGCGCAGGTCAGACGCTATGCAGGTCAGAAGGGGTGCCCCTCGGTCGAGGGGCACCCCTTCTGCGTTCAGCGTGTCTCACTCTGTCTCGCCCATATCCCAGCCTTGACCAGTGCGTATGGGCCATCTGCGGGCCAACGCGGGCCAGTCACCCGCCCTGGCGCACGAACTCAGGGCTGCACGCGTACCACGAACGGCTGGGCTTCCAGCACGTCCGCGCTGAGGGGCCGTCCCACAGGCTCTCAAGGTGGCTTGCTCAGCGGCCGGCGGGTGAACTCTCGAACTCTCCATGCCCCACGACCTCTTGCCTAGGTCCGCAGTGATCGCCCCACCCGGCTTCCCGCTACAACTGCACCCCAGGTTGTACGCCGACGACCACCCTGGTTGCAGGCGCAGTTGAACCCTTGGGTGGACGAGAAGGAACGGCCCCTGCAGCTAGCTTTTCCATGCACTCGGGGAACATCGCCCCGGGCGGGCTCCAACGCAGCCGGGTGGGACAGGCTCATCGGGCAGGCGATCGTGACCGATGCCCGAACGCGGTGCATGGGGACGTTCCCGTCGCGCTTTCACCCTCAGGAGATGGCCATGGCACGAGGAATTTCGTTCAGAGGCACCCGGAAGAAGCTCGCGGTCGCGGCCGCCGCCGCAGGGCTGGTCATAGCCTTCTCCGGCCAGGCTCAGGCTGCGGACTACGAGGCGACGACGAAAGACAAGTGCGCCTGGGTCGGTGGCGCCTACGACTACTACCGGACCGGGACGGTCAGCGGCCACCCGCTCTACAACACGAGCTGGAATTTCACCATCTTTGACAGGTGCACCGACGGCAAGGGTGCGGGGCTCTACACCACGTACTGGAAGTGGGAGAACGGAGGGTGGTGGTTCCACGATTACACCAAGCTCGGTTCCGACAGCAACGGCAACAACTACGACCCTGGCTACGCCGAGGGGTCCGGGTCCAAGGTCGACGAGGTGAAGCTGTACGTCTGCTTGGTCGGTGACAAGAGTTCCTGCGTGGCGCTGTTCTAGCGTTCCCAGGAGTCGGTCCGGGTGACCTCCCGACATACGGAGATGGCGTGGACGGCACGGGACCGGAGGAGGGGTCGGCGTGATCGCGGTGGCAGCGGCTCGGTCGCTGCCACTGGATCCGGGCAGTACACCTGCGGTCTCCAAGCCCAGGCGCGGGCTACTCGTGGAGTGCTTGGCGCAGCGCTTCGATGGCCATCGTGCGTGCGACAACGGTCGCTTTGGAGTCGCGGAGGCTGTCGAGCATGAGGAAGTCGTGGACCATCCCCAGCACTCGTACCGCCGTGACGTCCACTCCCGCCTCGCGCAGCTTGGATGCGTACGCCTCGCCTTCGTCACGCAGCACATCGGCCTCATCGGTGATGACCAAGGTGGGGGGAAGACCGCGGAGTTGCTCGATGTCGGCGCGCAGTGGTGAGGCATAGATTTCGGCGCGCTGCTCGGGGTCGGTGGTGTAGGCGTCCCAGAACCACTTCATCCCGTCGCGAGTGAGGTAGTAGCCGTCGGCGAACTGCTGGTACGAAGGGGTGTCGAAGTTGGCGTCGGTGACCGGGTACAGCAGCACCTGGGCCGCCAGGCGAACATCGCCGCGTTCCTTGGCCATCAGCGCGAACACGGCGGACATGTTGCCGCCGACCGAATCGCCGCAGACCGCCATCCGGGAGGCATCGAGGTTCCGCTCCTCGGCGTTCTGGACGATCCACTTGCCGACCGCGTAGTTCTGCTCGATCTGAGTGGGATATTTCGCCTCAGGGGCCAGGTCGTAGACCGGGAAGACCACCGCGGCATCCGTTCCGGTCGCCAGTTCCCGGACCAGTCGGTCGTGGGTGTTCTCATCGCCGAACACCCATCCGGCACCATGAATGTACAAAACCACCGGGAGGGTTTTCGTCGCCCCCTGGGGACGGATGATTCGGGCCCGGACCTGGCCGTATTGGCCTGCGTCGACGCTCGCCCACTCCTCGTCCACCGCGGGCTTGACCACCCCCTGCCCCGCCTGCAGATCATCAAGGATCTCTCGGCCGTTCTCCGGTGGGACTTCGTAGAGGCGCGGGTGCGGCTTCGTGGCATCCGCCAGTTCCTGGGCCGCAGGCTCCAGAACTGGCGTCGGGAGCAACGAAGAAATAGCCATGGGTGTGCCTCCTGCCGCAGAATTCGGTCGTGACGGCCGGGCCCGACCATCTCCCATCGTCTCTCAGCAGCGCAGCGGTGCAACTCTGGCAAGGTGCGGGAGCGAAGACGGTGTCGATCTCGTCGAACAGCAGCGTGGGCGTGGTTGGCCGGCGCTGGGGTGATCGATCGGTTCTGGTGATGACGGTTTCTTGACCGGTCCTGCGTTCGATCATGACCGCCTGTTAGGCGTGCCTTGAACGGCTGTGATGTGTCTTTGACGGGGGGCTCTCCGGGGCTCGCTCAGCGGCCCTGGGGGCCTTCTCGTCGCATCCTGATCGATCGTGAAGGACAAGCGTGTCTCGTTCATCTCGCGCCGCCGTGGCGGCCCGCGTCATTGGAACTCTCGCGGCTTCGGCCGCACTCGCCGTCGGCACCGCCGACACGGCGCTCGCGTGCACCATCGGTGACTTCTCCGCCGCCGCCGTCTGCGATGCAGGCGGCAACGGTGTCATCCGAGTCACCGACAAGGACGCCTCCGGCACTCCGGCCACCGTCTCGCTGTACCTGCAGTTGGATCAGCCGATCAACAACCAGCGGCTCGTCGACACCAAGACCATCGCGCACCCGACCGCTCAGGGCGTCACCGTCGATCTCAACCCCCTCGAATGGCATGCAGGGACGACGTTCCGGGTCCACGTCAAGGCGGGTGACCTCGTCGACGACGACATCCAGCCGCTGGTCGTCGTGGAGGACGAGAACTGCGCTTCCGCCAGTCCTTCGGCTTCGGCTTCGGCTTCGGGATCGGCATCGGCGTCGGCCTCGGCCGTCGGCACGCCGTCCGGTCAGGCTTCGGCCACGTCGGCACAGCCCTCCTCCTCGTCGGACTCGGACTCGGACTCGGCCTATGCCTCGGCTTCTGCGTCGCCCAGCAGCGTTCCGTCTGCCCTCGGCGGTAGTGGCAATCTCGCCGAGACCGGGGCGAGCAGCGGTACCGCCGTCATCGCCGGTGTCGCCGGGGCGCTCGTCGTGGTCGGCGGCGGCATCGTCCTCGGGTTGCGTCGTCGGGCGGATCGGCGGATCGCGCGCTGACGTACGCGTAGCTCAGTGCAGGTCCGGGCGGTGTGTTGTCATCCGGGCCGCCGAGGCGATCGTCCCCCTTGCCTCCCTGGCCGTCAGGCCCGTTCGTACGGCCGCGGAGACCAGGTCCTCGGTCAGGTCCGGGCCGATGCCGTCCTCGTAGGCCCGGCAGGCCGCCCAGAACAGGCGGGTGTTGCGTTGGCCCTCGTGGGCGGCCAGGACGAACTGGACCAGGCCTCGGCCGTGTGCGCCGCCCGCCGTCGAGGCCTGTGCCTGGCCGGCGTGGGGGGAGCGCGGGGGCGGGAGCAGCAGGCGCAGGAGGGAGCGCGGGCAGGGGGCCGGGGTGAGGTGGGTCGTGCCGGGGGCGGTGGCGTAGACACCGTGCGCGGTGCGGGAGCCGGGGCCGACCAGGTAGCCGCCGGCGCCCCGGATGTCGATCCCGGGGGCGAGACGGCCCGCCGAGTTGGGGACGACGACGTCCGGTGGGCCGGTGAGCCAGAGGTGCCGGCCGCCGGACGGGGTGAGGACGACGATCGTCGGCGGGATCGTGAAGAGGTGGCGCAGGGCCAGTTCGCGCAGGGCGGAGGTGGAATCCGTGTCCGACTTGGTGTCCAGGTCGACGCCGATGAGGTGGTACGGGGGCAGGCCGCAGGCGATGCCGTAGCCGGTGGCCCAGGGCGCGGCGGCGAACAGCGCGCGGATGCGGGCCGGGTCGGTGGAGGCGTCGTACACACCGTGGCCGGGGCGGCCGCACTCGCCGTGGCAGGGCGGGCCCGGGACGGGTTCCGGGGCGTCGCGGTGCGGGGAGCGCAGGGCCGGGAGCTTCGTTCGGGACAGGGGGATGACGGCCAGGCCGCGTTCGGCGGCCGACAGGGCGTGGGCGAGGGCCAGCGTGGTGGCCTGCCGGGGGTACCGGTCGGTGGTGGCCATGTATTCAGTATCGTACGCGTGTTCGAAGAAAGGAAGAGGGTGCGGTGCGACGCGCCCGGGGGCCGTCCGGTGACCCGGGAAATGGCGGGCGAGTGCCGTAACGCTTCGCCCCTTGTGGGGCCTGAGGGGCGCGTGTCCGACTTGCCGGGGGTTGTGTGGGCACGGGCAGGAAAAGTGGTGCTAGGGGTTTATCGACTTGTCATCACGCTTGAGTGCTAATCATGGCTTGCGGGGTGGTTCGCCGGGGATTCGGTGGGCAACTCTGGTCCTGCGACGTCGTCACACAGCGCCGGGACGGTCGGCCAACTGTCCTGGTGGAAGCCGTACTTCAGGTACTTCCGGTACTGCGGGTACTCACGCACTTCTCTTCTGGAGGAAAAAACATGGCAAGCATCCGTACCGCCCGCGTCATCGCCGCCGTCGCCGCCCTTCCGCTGGCCGCCGCCCTCTTCAGCGGCGTCGCGGTGGCGGACAACGGCGGATTCGCGGACGACGGATCGAATGCCGGCGTCGCGAGCATCGTCGGCAGCGGTGTCGGGGACGACAACAACGGCAACTCGGCCACGACGCAGCAGAACGCCGTGGGATCGGGCGCCTCGAACCAGAGCAACACCGCGCAGGTCAACGGCTCGGCGTTCACCGCGATCAACCAGGGCAACAGCAACGTGGCGGTCTCCTTCACCCCGCTGTGGTGGTGATCTGAGGGGGCCGGCGCTCGGGGCCGGCCCCCTCGGGGAGTGCCGTACTGGGTGTGCTTTGTGGGGTGGTAACGCGTCTGCGCGGCGGGGCTTCGGCTCCGCCGCGCAGACGTTTTCGCGTCCTGCCGCGATGTCCTGCCGCGACCTTGACAGGCCCCCGTATCTGACGGACAGTCAGAAACTCTCTCCCGTATCGGTCCTGGAAGGAGTGCTGTCGTGGACGACGGCGATCTCCACCCGCTGCTCAAGGCCTACGAGGGGCTGCCCGCCGCGGTCGCCGGCACCGGCCGGGACCCCGTCAACGCGCCCATGATCCGGCACTGGTGCGAGGCGATGGGCGACCTCAACCCGGCGTACACCGGGCCCGACGCGATCGCCCCGCCCACCATGCTCCAGGCGTGGATCATGGGCGGCCTGAGCGGTCACGAAGGGCGTGCGCAGGCCTATGACGAACTGCTCCGCCTGCTCGACGAGGCGGGCTGCACCTCGGTCGTCGCCACCGACTGCGAGCAGGAGTACGCGCGCCCGCTGCGGCCCGGGGACGAGGTCGCCTTCGACACGGTCATCGAGTCGGTCTCGCAGCGCAAGACGACCAAGCTGGGCACCGGGTACTTCGTCACGACCCGGACGGACGTACGCGTCGGCGAGAGTCTCGTCGGCACGCAACGCTTCCGCATCCTCAAGTACGCCCCCGCCCAGGCCCGCGACCGTTCGCGGAAACCCCAGGAACACCAGAAACCCCAGCAGACGCAGCCGACGGAGCCACCTCGGGCCCTCCGCCCCCGCCCCGTCGTCAATCGCGACAACGCCGGTTTCTGGAAGGGCGTGCGCGACCACCGGCTGCTGCTCCAGAGCTGCGCCGCCTGCGCCGTCCTCCGCTTTCCGTGGCTGCCCGGCTGCCAGTCCTGCGGGTCCCCGGAGTGGGACACCGTCGAGGCGTGCGGCGAGGGGACCGTGTTCTCGTACGTCGTCATGCACCATCCGCCGTTCCCGGCGTTCGATCCGCCGTACGCGATCGGGCTGGTCGAGCTGGCCGAGGGCGTGCGGATGGTCAGCAACGTGGTCGGGACGCCGTACGACAAGGTGCGGATCGGGATGCCGGTGCGGCTCGAATTCCGGGAGTACGACGACGAGTTGACGCTGCCCGTGTTCCAGGGGGTGACCGGGTGAACGCCGGTGACGTGCTGCCGCCGCTGGAGATCGAGGTCACCCGCACGCTGATCGTCGCCGGAGCCCTCGCCTCGCGTGACTACCAGGACGTCCACCACGATCCCGAGGCGGCCCGGCGGAAGGGGTCCCCCGACATCTTCATGAACATCCTCACCACCAACGGGCTGGTCGGCCGCTACATCACCGACCAGTTCGGCCCGCAGGTGGTCTTCCGCAAGGTCGCCATCCGGCTGGGGGTGCCCAACTACCCCGGGGACAGCCTGGTGTTGAGGGGCACGGTCGAGGAAGTCCGGGACGGGGACACGTTCGTGGTGCGCATCACCGGCGACAACGGCATCGGCCGGCATGTGAGCGGCACGGTGACGTTCGCCGTGCCGGGGTGGGGCGCGCAGGCGAAGGGCGAACGGCACGGCATCGGCACGGTGACGGTCACGGTCCAGGACGGAGGCCCGGCGTGAGCGTACGCACGCGGGACGACCTCGGCGGGCGCGCCGCGATCGTCGGCATCGGCGCCACCGAGTTCTCCAAGGACTCGGGACGCAGCGAACTGCGGCTGGCGGCGGAGGCGGTGCGGGCGGCCCTCGCCGACGCGGGGCTGACGCCCGCCGACGTGGACGGCCTGGTGACGTTCACGATGGACACCAGCCCCGAGATCACCGTGGCCCAGGCCTGTGGAATGGGCGAGCTGTCCTTCTTCTCCCGGGTCCACTACGGGGGCGGGGCGGCCTGTGCGACCGTCCAGCAGGCGGCGCTCGCCGTCGCGACCGGCGTGGCCGAGGTCGTCGTCTGCTATCGCGCCTTCAACGAGAGGTCGGGGCGTCGGTTCGGCTCGGGCGTACGGCATCGCGAGCCCTCGGCGGAGGGGACGGCGCTCGGCTGGACGCTGCCGTTCGGGCTGCTCACCCCCGCCTCCTGGGTGGCGATGGCGGCGCAGCGGTACCTGTACACGTACGGGCTGACCGCGCAGGACGCGTTCGGGCCGGTCGCCGTCACGGCCCGTCGGCACGCGGCGGGCAACCCGGCCGCCTACTTCCACGGCCGGCCGATCACCCTCGCCGACCATGCGGCCTCCCGCTGGATCGCGGAGCCGCTGCGGCTGCTCGACTGCTGCCAGGAGACGGACGGCGGCCAGGCCCTGGTCGTCACCTCGGTGGAGCGGGCCCGCGACCTGCCGCAGCCGCCCGCCGTGGTCGCCGCGGCCGCCCAGGGCGCCGGCCGGGCGCAGGAGCAGATGACCAGCTTCTACCGCGACGACCTGACGGGCCTGCCGGAGATGTCCGTGGTCGCCCGCCAGCTGTGGCGCGGCTCCGGGCTGGCGCCGGCCGACATCGACGTGGGGATCCTCTACGACCACTTCACGCCGTTCGTGCTGATGCAGTTGGAGGAGTTCGGCTTCTGCGCCCCCGGCGAGGCCGCGGCGTACGTGACGGAGGACCGGCTGCCGCTCAACACCCACGGCGGCCAGCTCGGGGAGGCCTATCTGCACGGCATGAACGGCATCGCCGAAGCCGTACGGCAGCTGCGCGGCACGTCCGTGAACCAGATACCGGGGGCCGCCCGCACCCTGGTGACGGCGGGCACCGGAGTGCCGACCTCGGGCCTGGTCCTGACCGCCGATGTATAGGCGGGGATGAGCCCCCAGGGGTCATCCCGTAGTAGTCGGCGTGTTCTCGTCCACCTTCAGGAGGTGGGGCAGGCACCACCCCTACAACCTGAGACGGAGTCGGCTTCGGGACCTGCGGCCGATCCGCCCGAGCGGGATCCGAACCTAGCGTGGAGCCATGACCACACTCGTCTGCACCAGCGCTTCGAACGGCAGGACGCGGCCTTCGCCGTACCCGTCCTTCGCGTCGTACGTCAGAGCCCGTCAGCCGGTGCTGCTGCGCACCGCCCGGTCGCTGACCGCGAACCCGAGCGACGCGGAGGATCTGCTGCAGACCGCGCTCACCAAGACGTATGTCGCGTGGGAGCGGATAGAGGACCATCGGGCGCTCGACGGCTATGTCCGCCGGGCGCTGGTGAACACCCGCACGTCGCAGTGGCGCAAGCGCAAGGTCGACGAGTACATGTGCGACGAGCTGCCGGAGCCGGATCCGGTGCCGGACGGGAACGACCCGGCCGAGCAGCAGGCGCTGCACGACGCGATGTGGCGGGCGATCACGAAGCTGCCCGCGCGACAGCGCGCGATGGTAGTCCTCAGGTACTACGAGGATCTCAGTGAGGCCCAGACGGCCGAAGTGCTCGGGGTCTCGGTCGGCACGGTGAAGTCGGCGGTCTCCAGGGCCCTGAGCAAGCTCCGCGAGGACCCCGAGCTGGTACTCGTCCGATAGGCGCTCGTCCGATAAGCGCTCGTGCGATATGCGCTCGTCCGATCAGCGGACGCCGCGCCGACGTGGTGTTTTGACCCGGGCTTTAACGTGACCTGATCGATCATCGCCACCTAGTGACATACCGAGTGGTATGTGCGCAGAATCAGCACAACCGTTACCACCGCGTAGGCAATGTCGCCGCCCTGGGAGGACGCCGTGCTGAGCACCATGCAGGACGTACCACTGCTGATCTCGAGGATTCTGACCCACGGGGCGAAGATCCACGGCACATCACAGGTGACCACCTGGACGGGCGAGGGCGAGCCGCAGCGCCGCTCCTTCGCCGAGATCGGCGACCGCGCCGCCCAACTGGCGCACGCCCTGCGCGACGACCTCGGGGTGACCGGCGACGACCGCGTGGCCACGCTCATGTGGAACAACGCAGAGCACGTCGAGGCCTACTTCGCGATCCCCGCCATGGGCGCCGTGCTGCACACCCTCAACCTGCGGCTGCCCCCCGAGCAGTTGGCGTGGATCGTCAACCACGCCGCCGACAAGGCCGTCATAGTCAACGGCTCCCTGCTGCCGCTGCTCGCCCCGCTGCTCCCGCACCTCAAGACGGTCGAGCACGTGGTCGTCTCCGGCCCGGGTGACCGCTCGCTCCTCGCGGACGTCCGCCCGCAGGTCCACGAGTACGAGGACCTGATCGCCGGCAAGCCCACCGGCTACGACTGGCCCGAGCTGGACGAACGCGCGGCCGCCGCCATGTGTTACACCTCCGGCACCACCGGCGACCCCAAGGGCGTGGTCTACAGCCACCGGTCGATCTATCTGCACTCCATGCAGGTCAACATGGCCCAGTCGATGGGCGTGACCGACGAGGACACCGCGCTGATCGTGGTCCCGCAGTTCCATGTCAACGCCTGGGGACTGCCGCACGCCACCTTCATGACCGGCGTGAACCTGCTGATGCCGGACCGCTTCCTGCAGCCCGCGCCCCTCGCCGAGATGATCGAGGCAGAGAAGCCCACCTACGCGGCGGCCGTCCCCACCATCTGGCAGGGCCTGCTCGCCGAGCTCACCGCCCGGCCGCGGGACGTCTCCACCCTCACCCAGGTCACCATCGGCGGCTCGGCCTGTCCGCCGGCCCTGATGGCGGCCTTCGACGACCTCGGCATGCGGGTCTGTCACGCCTGGGGCATGACGGAGACCTCCCCGCTCGGCACGATCGCCCGCCCGCCGGCCCACGCGGTCGGCACCGACGCGGAGTTCGGCTACCGCCTCACCCAGGGCCGCTTCCCGGCCGGCGTCGAGGCCCGCCTGAGCGGCCCCGGCGGCGAACGCCTCCCCTGGGACGGCGAGTCCGCGGGCGAGCTGGAGGTGCGCGGCGCGTGGATCGCGGGCGCCTACTACAACGGGCCCGACGCCGAACCCCTGCGCCCCGCCGACAAGTTCAGCGAGGACGGCTGGCTCAAGACGGGCGACGTCGGCACCATCTCCCCCGACGGCTTCCTCACCCTCACCGACCGCGCCAAGGACGTCATCAAGTCCGGCGGCGAGTGGATCTCGTCGGTGGACCTGGAGAACGCGCTGATGTCCCACCCGGCCGTCGCCGAGGCCGCCGTGGTCGCCGTCCCGGACGAGAAGTGGGGCGAGCGTCCGCTGGCCACGGTCGTCCTCAAGGAGGGCACGACCGCCGACTTCGAGTCCCTGCGCGCCTTCCTCGCCGCCGAGGGCGGGATCGCCAAGTGGCAGCTCCCGGAGCGCTGGACGATCATCGAGGCCGTCCCGAAGACCAGCGTCGGCAAGTTCGACAAGAAGGTGCTGCGCAGGCAGTACGCCGAGGGCGAGCTGGACGTCACCCGGCTCTGACGACCGGCCCCCGGTCCCGCCCGCTGTCCCGCTCCCCGTCCCACCCCCCCCGGTCCGTACGCCGGGCAGGTCACCTCGCGGCACCTGTCCGGCGTACCTCTGTCCGGCGTACCTCTGTCTGCCTGGGGTGCGGCGTCAGTCGTACCTCAGTTGGTGCCGATGCGGGCCAGCAGATCCACGATCCTGCCCTGCACCTCGGCACTGGTGGACCGCTCGGCGAGGAAGAGGACCGTCTCCCCCGACGCCAGCCGCGGCAGGTCCGCCTGGTCGACGGCGGCCGTGTAGACGACCAGCGGAGTGCGGTTGAGCTGCCCGTTCGCCCGCAGCCAGTCCAGGATCCCGGACTGGCGACGGTGCACCTGCATCAGGTCCATCACCACCAGGTTCGGCCGCAGCTGCCCGGCGAGCGTGACGGCGTCCGCGTCGCTCGCCGCCCGCGCCACCTGCATCCCGCGCCGCTCCAGCGTCGAGGTCAGCGCGAGGGCGATCTCGGCGTGCTCCTCGATGAGCAGCACCCGCGGCGGATGCTGCTCGCTGTCGCGCGGCGCGAGCGCCTTCAACAGGACGGCGGGGTCGGCGCCGTACGCGGCCTCGCGCGTCGCCTGCCCGAGCCCGGCCGTGACCAGCACCGGCACCTCGGCGGCGACGGCGGCCGTACGCAGCGACTGCAGCGCGGTGCGGGTGATCGGTCCGGTCAGCGGGTCCACGAACAGCGCGGCCGGGAAGGCGGCGATCTGCGCGTCGACCTCCTCGCGCGAGTTCACGATCACCGGACGGTAGCCACGGTCGCTGAGCGCCGCCTGCGTGCTGACGTCCGGCGCCGGCCACACCAGCAGCCGACGCGGATTGTCCAGCGGCTCCGGCGGCAGCTCGTCGTCCAGCGGCTGCGGGCGCGGCGGATCCGCCACCTCGACGGCCCCGCCGGGCCCGTCCAACGGCTCGGGTCCCTCGGCGGCGTTCTCGTCCGGGGCCCCTATGGCGTACGACCGCCCGGCCCCCTCGGTGTTCGTTCCACCGGGCACGAGCCGCACCTGCCCGGCGAGGGAGGGCTGCGGCACGGCCGGAGTGGGGGTGGGCGCGGCGGGTGCGACCGGGGGCTGAGCCGCCGGTGCCGCCGCGACGGCGGCCTGCGGCGGCTGCGCGGCTGCCGGGGGCTGCGGGGCCCTCGGGACCTGCGGGACGACGGGCTGCTCGGCCGACGGGTGCGGACGGGCCGTCTGCTCCGGGCGCGTCGCCGGATCGGGCGGGGTCCCCAGCTTGCGGCGGCGTCCGGAGCCACCGGGTCCGTGCGGGGCGGGGGTGGCCGTGGCCTGGGCCGCCTGGGCCTGCTGCACCGGCGTCGGCTGGGCGTGCTGGGTGTGCTGTGGGTGTTGGGCCTGCTGTGTCTGCTGCAGTTGCTGCACCTGCGCGGCCTGGCGGGTGAAGGGCACGCCCTGCCCCAGCGTCCGCACGCTGATCGCCCGCCCCTGCGTCGAGTGGGGGTCCATGGGCGCGGCGGCCTCGGCGGGCAACGGCTGAGCCGCCCGCGGCGGCCCGACGACGGCCTCGGGCGGCAGCGGGGTGCCTCCACCGGGAGTCGACGCCGCCGGGACGGCGGGCGCGGCCTGCGCGGCGGCGGGGGAGTTCTGGGCAGGACTCGGCACCGCCTCGGCCGGAAGCGGCTGCCCGACGCCGTCCTGCACCTGCACCTGTGCCTGCGCTTGTGCCTGCAATTGGGGCTGCAATTGGGGCTGAGGCAGGGGCTGAAGTTGCGGCTGGGGTTGCGGGTGAGGCTGTGCCTGGGGTTGTGACTGGAGCTGTGCCTGGGCCTGTGCCTGTGCCGGGACGGCGGCCTGGGCCACCGCGGGAACACCCTGCCCGGGCGCGCCGACGACCTCCGCGGCCTCCGCGGGGTGCGTGGCGGCCCGTCGGCGGCGGCCCGTGGGCGCGCTGGTGGGGTGCGGTTGCGGCGGGGTGTGGTCGTCGGCCTGGTCGAGCGGGACGGCGTCGTGACGTCCGTGGTCGATCGCGGAGTCCTCGACGGACCCCGCGCCGGGCGGCTGGGCCTGAGCCGGAATCGGAACCTGAACCGGCACCGGAGCGGGGCTCGGCACGGGCACGGGAGCGGGAGCGGGCATGGGGGCGGGAGCGGGGATGGGAACAGCGACCGGTACGGGACCCATAGCCGGAACGGGGCCCGAGGTCGGCACCGGCCCCGCCGCTCGGGCCTGCTCGGCCGCACTCGTACCGCCGGAGCCCTCCGGCACGCGGTCCGCCTCGGCGGGCGGCAGGGCGAACACCGCACGCGGCCCCGCCTCCTGCGCGGCGGCGCGCTCGTTCGCGGCGGCGAGGGCACGCCGACGGCGTCCGCTCGGCTGCCCGTTCTCCGCATCCCCGTCCGTGATCGAGGTCTCGGACGGGGCGCTCGCGAGCGCCGGCAGCGGCGCGGGCGGCAAGGCGTTCTGCAGCTGCTGAGGGCCGTCCGGCTCGCGCTGGGCCCGGCGTCCGCCCGGCACCACCGGTACGCCCTGGGGCGGAACGGTGCCGCCGAGCCCCGTACCCGAGGCGGCGGTCCCCGCGGCGTGCTCCGCGGCCGTGACGACGGCGCCCTCGCTCACCCCCGCGTCGGCCCCCGCGACAGCCCCGGCCCCGGCGATGGCGACCTCGGCAGACCGCCCACGCCGCCGCCCCGAGCCCCCCGCGCCTCCCGCACTCTCCACCTCGGCCGCCATCGGAAGCGACGCCTCGGCCGGCGTCTCCTCCACCGCCGCGGCCCCGGCACGCCTGCGCCGACGCCCGGTCGGAACCGCGGCTTCCACCTCGGCACCGCCCTCGGCGCCGGGGACGTCGCTCTCCAGGAAGGCGTCCACGGAGGACCGTCGGGCCCGCCGACGCCCACCGACGGCCTCCTCCTGCGAGGCCGCACCCGTACCGGTGCCCGTGCCGGCCGCGAGGGCGGGCAGGGCGGCCGCGGCCGGAGCCGGCACGGCCCCCGCGCCACCGCCCAACGGCACCTCCAGCACATACGCGCTGCCGCTCATGCCCGGCACCTCGTGCGTCTGCAGCACACCCCCGTGCGCCCGGACGATCCCCCGCACGATCGGCTCGTGCACGGGGTCGCCGCCGGCGTACGGCCCGCGCACCTCGATGCGCACGACCTCTCCCCGCTGCGCAGCCGCGACGACGACCGTGTTGTCCATGTAACCGCCCGCCGAGACGGGCGCGTTGCCGGTGGCGTCGACGCCCGCGACGTCGGCCACGAGATGCGCGAGCGCGGTCGCGAGGAGCCGCGGATCGACCTCCGCCTCGATGGGCGGCGCGTGCACGGCGAACTGGACCCGCCCCGGCCCGATGAGCTCCACCGCGCCGTCGACACCGGCGGCGACGACGGCGTCGAGCATCACCTTCGTACGGGCGACGGTCTCCACGCCGGTGTCGAGCCGCTGATAGCCGAGGACGTTGTCGATGAGCGTGGTGATCCGGGAGTAGCCGGCCGACAGGTGATGAAGCACCTGGTTGGCCTCGGGCCAGAGCTGACCGGCGTCGTCGGCGGCGAGCGCGGCCAGCTCGCGGCGCAGCTCGTCCAGCGGGCCGCGCAGGGAGTCCCCGAGCAGCGTGAGCAGCTGCTCGTGCCGCCCGGCGAGCGCCTCGTACCGGTCCTTCTCCCGCTCGCCCAGCGCGGCGTAGCGCTCCTCGCCGCCCGCGAGCTCCTCCTCGTGCCGCTCCTGCAGCTCCTCGAGCGCGGTGACGTGCTGCTGGCGCAGCGCGGTGAGGTCGGAGGCGTGCTCCTCGGAGAGCTTCTCCAGCTCCTCCGTGTGCCGCTTCTCGACGGCGTCCTTCTCCTCGGCGAGGGCGTCGTAGGACCGCCGGTCGGTGAAGGTCATGACAGCGCCGACGAGTTGGTCGCCGTCGCGCACGGGCGCGGTGGTCAGGTCGACGGAGACCTTCTCGCCGCCCTTCGACCACAACACCTGCCCCCGCACCCGGTGCTTGCGCCCGGAGCGCAGCGTGTCGGCGAGCGGCGACTCGTCGTAGGGGAACGGCGAGCCGTCGGCGCGCGAGTGCACCACGAGGGTGTGCAGCTCCTTGCCGCCGAGATCGCTCGCCCGGTAACCCAGTATCTGCGCGGCGGCCGGATTGACGAGCACGATCCGCCCGTCGGTGTCGGTGCCGACGACGCCCTCGGCGGCGGCCCGCAGGATCATCTCGGTCTGCCGCTGCGAACGCGCCAGCTCGGCCTCGGTGTCGACGGTGCCGGAGAGATCGCGGACGACGAGCATCAGCAGCTCGTCGGAGGCGGAGGTGTAGCCGTAGCCGTCATAGGCCTGCTGGCCGTTCTCCAGGTTCGCGCTGGTGACCTCGACGGGGAACTCGGACCCGTCGGTCCGCCGGGCGACCATCCGCGTCGGCTTGGTCTGCCCGCGCGGGTCCATGTGATCGGGGCGCCGCATGGACCCGGGGATGAGCTTGGAGTCGAACTGCGGCAGCAGATCGAGCAGCCCCCGTCCGACCAGGGCCGTCCCCGGCGTCTCGAAGGCCTCGAGCGCGATGGTGTTCGCGTTGACGACGGTCCCGTTGGCGTTGACCAGTACCAACGCGTCGGGAAGCGCGTCGAGTATGGCTGCGAGGCGAGCAGCGCCTCGGGATGGCCTGCTGCTCACGAGTCGCTTCCTCCCTGTTACCGCACCTTGCCCACCGCTCAGGCCATCTTGCCAACCGGCCCGCAACGTGTCACGCGAGGGAGTCTAAGGGCTGGGGTCCCGCCGACGGAGCCGGATGAGAGGGAGCTCGCACGACGAAGTGACACAGAACGTATGTCCTCGCCCGCCCCCACACCCGCTGGCCTGCACCGACACCGACCCCCATGCCCCTCCGACTCCGCGGGACCTCCGCCCGACCTTTACGGAACCGGTGCTTCCGCTAAGAGTCGTGGATGAGGACGGTGGAAGGTCGGGGGTGCGCTGAATGCGAGCCATGCGAGACATGGAGCCATATGAGGCATGTGGAGTCACATGGAGGCTGCGGGGCCTGCGGGGCCTGCGGGGGCTGTGTCAGCGGGCGGCCGGGCGCAGATCGGGCAGCAGTGGCACGAGCCGGTCCCACCGCTCGATCTCACAGCCGTTGCTGCGGTAGTACGTGGCGTCGACCGGCCGTCCGGCCCAGCGTCCGGTGACATGGGCGGTGGCCGGCCCGCCGTACCGCATCGTGCAGACCCCGCCGCCCGGCACGGGCGCGAAGGCGTCCCGGCCCCACCGGGTGTTCCGGTCAACGGCCCGACAGGCGCTTCCCACGTCCGGGTGACTGCCACGGCCCGGGTGGCAGTACACCTCGAACGTCCCGTCCGCCCGCCCGCCGGCGTGCCGCACGGTGACCGTGAGGTGATCGCCGACGACCCGGTCCTCGTCCCGGACGGGCGGCGGCGCGAGCGAGACGCCGTCGGTGAGGACGCCGGTGGTCCCGGCGTACGCGACGGTTACGGGGCCCGCGGCGCACGAGGCGACCACGGCGGCGCAGACGGCGGAGGCGGTGACGGCGAGCCGTCGAAGCGGGGTGACCTGGAACATGACCGGACTAACGCCGCGCCGCCGACGACGTTGCGCCCGAAGAACGCCTTTGCCCTGCGGCCCGACTCCCTAGTACCGTGGACGCCGATTGGTGACACGACGCTTGGCTGTGTCATCATCTGCACGCACCACTCGCACACACGTGAGTGGCTGTGCTGGAGGCGTCGCCTAGTCCGGTCTATGGCGCCGCACTGCTAATGCGGTTTGGGACTTCAATCCCATCGAGGGTTCAAATCCCTCCGCCTCCGCGCGATCACCGAAGCCCCGGTCCGACCGACCGGGGCTTCGTCGTTTCCCCCACCCCTCCACGAGGCCTCCCGGAGCCGTTTCCGCAGGTCACAACGGGTACGGCAAACGGATTTCACATGACGGCGGCAGTCATGTAATGTTCTTCCTGTCGCCGCGAGCGGGCCAGAAGGGCCGGGAGCGAAGACAGAAAAACCGAATAAACAAGCACTCGTAGCTTAACGGATAGAGCATCTGACTACGGATCAGAAGGTTGCAGGTTCGAATCCTGCCGAGTGCACAGCAGACCAGAGGCCCCGCCGGTGAATCCGGCGGGGCCTCTGACGTCAACGGTGATGTCAACGCCTCCGGAAGAGGCCCCGGAAGGACTGTTCAGCCGCCGAGGATGCCGTTGGGCAAAAGCGTGCCGAGGGCGTTACCGCTCAAGATGCCCGACAGGATGTTGTTGACCTGCGGGATCAGGCTCCCAAGGGCCGGAGCCTCGGCAGCTTGGGCGCCGGCGACGCCGACGATCAGGAGTCCCGCTGTAAGAACGGCGACTGTCGTTGTGCGTACCGCGGTCCGCCGAGCGACGGTGGGGATGGTCATCTTTCCTCCACGTTGTTACAGGTTGCGGGCGACGTCCGCCCGACCTGATCAACCTGACAACTGTGTTGCGCGCCATGGGTTACTCCGGGCTCCGGCCCGACTCTCGGGTACCGGTTCAGGCGCACCCCTGCGGCCCGCTGATAACCGAGTGGCTCTCAGCGCGGTGAGGGGCAAGGTCCGTAGACAGGTCATCGCGTTGCCGGCGACTCAGCCCGTTCGAGGGTATGGCGCGTAGTAGGAAATGCGAATAAAAGTATTTACGCAGCATTGTGCGCTGTTTGTGTGAGCGGTAATTTCCCCCTGTCTCGTTGATGCCGGAGCAAGGATATTTCTGCTTAATATGCGGCAGCAGTGAAAAGGCTTCCCGGGTGATCGGTAGGGCCCGGTATGCCACGGCCCCCCACAGGAAATGGCCTTTTTATGAAGCTGAAAATCCCTCAAGGAGCTGCCCGCCGCACTCTGTTCGGCGTGCTGGCCTCCGCCCTCGCGGCGACGGTTTCCGCTGCGATGGTCTTCCTGACGCCGACGACGGCGTCGGCCATCGCATTGCCCGTACCTCTGGGCACAGCCGCCAGTTACTCCGTTCTGGCGGGTCAGGGAGTCACCAATACCGGTAACTCGGTGCTCGCCCACGACCTCGGGACGCACCCGAATGGGGCGATCACCGGATTCCCACCCGGCCTGGTGGGAGGCGCCATCCACCCTGCGGACGCTGCGGCCCTCCAGGCCAAGGCCGACCTGCTCGTGGCGTACAACAACGCCGCCGGCCAGGCCGTGGACTTCGCGCTTCCGGCGGGAATCGGCGGAGGACCGGCGCTGCTTCCCGGCGTTTACCACGCCACAGCGGGTGTCGGCATCACCGGCGACCTGGTCCTGGACGGTCAGGGCAGCTCCGACGCGGTCTGGGTGTTCCAGATTCCTGAATCCCTGACAACGGCGACCTCCAGCCGGATTCTCCTCACCAACGGCGCTTCGGCGTGCAACGTGTTCTGGCAGATCGGCGAAGACGCGTCGCTCGGCGTCACCACCAGCTTCGTGGGCACCCTCATGGCCGAGAACGCGATCACCGTGAACCAGGGAACGAACGTCGAGGGCCGGTTGCTGGCCTCAGTGGCTTCTGTGACCCTCAACAACAACAGGATCTTCCTCGGTCCGTGCGCGGCCTCCACCGCTGGTGGAGCGACGGCGGGAGCGACCACCGGCACCACCACCGGTACGACCACCGGTACGACCACCGGTACGACCACCGGTACGACCACCAGTGGGGGCCTCCTCGGCGGCGGCCTCGTCACGGGTGGCGTCCTGGGCGGACCCATTGTCGGAACCGGCGGCACCTCGGGCATCACCGCCGGTAACTCGTCTGGAAACACCGCGGGCAACACCGCCGGGAACAACGCGGGCAACACCGCCGGGAACACCACCGGCGGGAACAACGCGGGCAACAGCGCCGGGAACACCACCGGCGGAAACGGCCCCGGCGGAAACGGCCCCGGCGGGAACGACCACGCGCCGGGCGGACCGGGCGGACCGGGCCACGGTGGCAACGGTGGCAACGGAAGGCCGGATCACGGCGGCAAGCTCGACCTCGGGCAGTACATCCACCCCGGTCAGCCCGACCACGGCAAGTACGACCAGGGCCGGGAAGACCACGGCAAGTACGAGCACGGTCAGGACGATCACGGCAAGTACGACCACGGCCAGGATGATCACGGCAAGCAGTCCGACGAGAACTTCGGCTACGACGACGTGCCCAAGGGCCACGAGGGCCACGAGGGCGACGACCACGCCAAGGACTACGAGGGCTAGGCAGCGCACTGTGATCAGCCCGCTCACCGGATGACGGCGCGCGGCGGAACTCTCATCGAGTCCGCCGCGCGCCGTCGGTGGCAGCCGACGCAGAAAGCAGATGCGAGCAGCTGAAATGAGAAAGACAGGGTACGCGGTGTCGAGCGGAATTGACTCAGCGGATGCGAAGGAAGTTCAGCACTCCGAATCAGGCCCGGTCGGGCAGGAATGTCCTGACGCCACGGTCGCGCCGCCCAAGTTGCCGCGAGGTGCCCGTGCGCTGAAATCCGGACTGTGCACCACCGTTGTCCTGTGCCTGGCGGTGAGTGTCGTCCACGTGATTCTGATGTTTCTCCACGTGGCACCGGCCAACACCGTCTCCAAGCGATACAGCCCGCTGATCAATGCCTGGGTGTACCCCTTCTTCGAGCAGAATTGGCGGCTTTTCGCTCCGGACCCCGAATCCGTCAACCGGCAGATTCTGGCGAGAACCGCGCACACCGGTTCCGACGGATCGGTTCAGGTGAGTCCCTGGTTCGACCTGACCTCCGTGGACCGTTCCGCAGTCGTGCATGATCCGTTCCCGAGCCACACGGCACAGAACATGTTGCGCCGCGCCTGGGCCGGTTACGTCGACTCGCACGGAGGGGACGACAAGGCGCGCACCGAACGCGCCCTGATGATGCAGAAGTACCTGCGCAACATCGCCGCGGACCGCGCCGCCGCCCGCAACGGCGGCACCTTCGACTTCATCCAGCTCCGCGTCGTCACACTGCCCGTCCCCGCGCCCGGCCCCGCCGCCGGCGATCGCCCGCCGACGCCGGTCGACAACCGGCTCCTGCCCTGGTGGAAGGTGACCCGCCATGGAAACTGAGACGCAGAGGACCGCGTTCGCCGGCGCCGGCCGGTGGATCGCCGACCGGATCACCGCCGTGTGGGACCTCCTGACCGGCCGCCCGGTGTCTTTGTACGCGGCGTCGGTGCTGCGCATCGGCTACGGACTGCTCTACCTGATCTTTCTGCTGCGCGAGTTCCCACACCGTGACGAGATCTGGGGTCCGGGTTCCGCGTGGACGCCCGCCCTGGCACACCAGCTCTTCGAGCAGACGGGCTGGTTGAGCGTCCTGGCCCTGTCCGACAGCCGCGCCTACTTCGAGCTCTGCTATGTGCTGGCGCTGGTCACGGCCGCACTGTTCATGCTGGGCTGGCGGACCCGTGTCCTGTCGGTCCTCTTCGCCGTCGTGGTGACCTCGTTCCACGGCCGGGCGATCTTCATGACGGACGGGGGCGACAACCTGGTCCTGCTGATGTCCCTCTACCTCGCCCTCACCGCGTGCGGCCGACGCTGGTCCCTGGACGCGCGCAGAAACAGGCTGAAGGCGGTCGATGCGGGCACCGCGTCGCAGCCGGCCGGGAGTCTCACGCGGCAACTCCTTGATGCCCGGACCACTTTGATCACGGTGGCGCACAACTGCGGCATGTTCGTGATCGCGGTGCAGGTCTGTCTTCTCTACGGATCAGCCGGCCTGTACAAGGTGCAGGGAGCTTTCTGGGGCGGCGGCACCGCGCTCCACTACGTCCTGAACCTCGAACTGTTCCAGCCCTGGCCCGCCCTCTCCCACTTCGTGGACGAGCACACGATCGTGGTCGCCGTCGTCGGCTACATGACCGTGCTCTTGCAGGTGGCCTTCCCGTTCGTGCTCTTCGGCAGGCTCAAGTACCCCGTCCTCGCCATGCTGCTGGGTATGCACATCGGCATCGCCGTGCTGATGGGGCTGCCCCTCTTCTCCGGCGCGATGATCGTCGCGGACGCCGTGTTCCTTCCCGACCGCTTCTACACCTTCCTGCCTCATCTCTGCCGACGAGCGGCGCAGCGGACGGACAGCGGACGGCCGGCGCCCGGAGCAGCGGCAGGCCCCGGAGCCGTACCTGCGCAAGGCGGGCCCGGCGGCGTACCCGGCTCGAAGCATCGAGTCGCGCTCCCGGCCGGACGGAAAGACACCATGCCCGCCGCCGAGCCCGCGTCCCCCAGGCCTCCCTCGACAACGGCTGACTGACCCTGCCACGGCGACAGGGCACGCGTCGCCACCGTCAGTCGCTATCGGCTACTTCGGCCGGGTCATTGACGGCATGGCCCCGGACAGCCGTTTGGCTTGGGCGTGCCACTTGTTACACCGACACTGCTCCGTCGCAGGTCAGCCACGGAGCAAGCCGCAGATGCGCTTGGCTTCCCGAGCTCAGGGCCAACGGCGGGGCAAGCGCTGCCACTAGCCTGGGCCTGTGGTGATGGATCAAGGGGCAGCCGGGGCCCTTCAGGTGAAGTGGGAACTCGTGGGGCATGGTTGGGCGACATGCCGGCTGGTCGATGACTCTCGGACGGCTTCAGTGACCGCCAGTTACTGCACTGACGCGTTGGCGGATCTCGTGGCAGGCACGGGGGAGCTGTACGGGCAGCAGCGCTCGGCCCGGTTCTTCTTCGACGCCGAGCCCCAGGAGTTTCGCTGGGTGCTCCGCACGACGGATGACGCGATCAACGTGACTCTCTACGAGTTTCCCGACGTCGCCGTCAGCCCCGACTGTCCGGACTCCGACGGCACGGTCATGTGGCAGTCGACCCATCCGCGTCCGGTGTTCGCTCACGCTGTGTGGGATGCCGCCGACACCGTACTCAGGGAGCATGGCGAGGCCGGCTATCGCGCCAAGTGGGCGATGCATCCGTACCCCTTCGGACTGGTCCAGGACCTCCGCAGGCTGCATATGCGGGACGACGTCTGCGACCTGCCCCACGACCTGCCATGCCCGTAGACGGTCAGCTGGTGCGAGTGGCGGCAAGCCGCGTTCTCCAGACGTGTCGGGTGTTCGGGACCTCCGGGTGGTCCAGGAGCCAGAGAACATGGCCCGCGTGGAGCTGTGCCCATGAGTTCCCCGAGTCATGGGCCCTGTGGAGCCTGCCGCGCAGTTCGTCTCCGTCTATCGCCCGGGCCACACGTACGTACTCACGGTCCTTGCACCGATAGGGGCGTTGGACGGCGAGGTCGACCAGATCGACGAGTTTGGTTCTCACCTGGTCGTCGTGGTCGGCCGTGGCCAGCTGCCTGATCAGGTACTGCTTCGTACCCCACGCCTTCGCGTGCTGTGTCCACTCCTGTGGATACCGGGCCTCCCATTCCAGGAACAGCAGGGCGAAGGGCAGCCCCGCCCATGTGTTGATCTCCCCGGAGGCAGGCCTGCCGCACAGGGCTTCGGGCAGGCAGCGACTCGCGGCCTCGTCGTAGGCCTTCTGGGCGGCTGCCCGGTCCCGTGCCTTGAACCTCAGCCGAGGGGTCGGCAGCCAAGCCTTCTTGATCCGGAGAAGAGCAGACTCGACCTCTCCTTGGGCACTGGTCAGTCGCTCAAGGGCAGCGGCACGTTCGGCAGGGGTCGGCGCTATCAAGCCGTACGCCCACGCCAAACGCTCGGTCCACCCGTGGTCGTCGTCGACGCCCGAGCCTGCCATCTCTGTCACGCCACAGATCATCGCCTGATCGGCATGCCGGCGCGATCCCTATATAGATGCGGGGTCTCCAGCCGACCCGATCCCGTACCGCGCCCTCGGGCAGCCGCAGGAGGTGCCGCTGGCCAACAGGGCGAGAACTGCGGCAAGTTATCCGTCAGGATGTGAACCGATCCCGTCGCCTTCTGCGTGTATCTGATAGCGGTGCCGGGGCGGGCGGGCTCGCTGTCGAGCGCTGTGTGCGGGGGCACTGGGGTATGGGGATACGGGACAGCTACGCGGGGGCACCATCGGTGATCGCCCCTGCCGCCGCACGAGGAGAGGGAGAGCCGCGCGGATGCATGACAAGGAGGCCGTAGAGGTGCCACCGGACCAGGAGCGTAGGGTCGCGGGCCGCTATCGGCTGCTGTCGCGCCTCGGCGAGGGCGGCATGGGAACGGTGTGGAGTGCGCGCGACGAGACACTGCACCGCGATGTCGCCGTCAAGGAGGTGCGGGCCCCGGCCGGGCTGTCTGCCGCGCACATCGAGAGGATGTACACCCGGCTCGAACGTGAGGCCTGGGCCGCCGCCCGCATCCCCAGCCGCAACGTGGTGACCGTCTACGACGTGGCCACCGACGACGGCCGCCCCTGGATCGTCATGGAACTCGTGCGCGGACGCTCACTGGGAGACCTGCTGCGCGCCGAGGGACCGCTGGACCCGAGGCGGGCGGCGCAGATCGGCGTCGAGGTCCTGTCCGCCCTCCGCGCCGCGCACGCCGAGGGGGTGCTGCACCGCGATGTGAAGCCCGCCAACGTGCTGCTCGGCACGGACGGCAGCGTCGTGCTCACCGACTTCGGCATCGCCATGGTCGAGGGCGACTCCTCACTCACCATGACCGGCGAGGTCGTGGGCTCCCCCGAGTACCTTCCGCCGGAGCGGGCCCTCGGCCGCACTCCCGGTCCCGAGTCCGACCTGTGGTCGCTCGGCGTTCTGCTGTACGCGGCCGTGGAGGGCCTCTCCCCCTTCCGCCAGGACACTCCGCTCAGCACCCTGCGCGCGATCGTCGACGACGAGCCCCCGGCACCGCGCCGGTGCGGCCCGCTCGCTCCCGTCATCGAGGGGCTTCTGCGCAAGGTGCCCACCGAGCGCATGACCGCGGAGCAGGCCGAGCGGCACCTGCGGTCGATCGCGGCGGGCGATACGGCCGCGGCAGGCGATACGGCCGCGACGGCTACGGCAGCTACGGCGGTCTCGAAGCCCCCGACGGCTCCGACGGCCGCCGAGGATGCGCCCACGAGCGCCGCCTTGGATGCGCCCACGGCCGTCGACGCCCTGGAGGCCCCCACGGCCGGTGACGCTCCCACGGTCGGCGAACCCCTCACGGTCGGCGACGCTCCCACGGCCGGTGACGTACCGACCGTCGGCGTCGTACCGACCGTCGATGACACACCGACACCAACGGCGACACCGACACCAACGGCGACATCGGCACCGACGGCGACACCGACACTGACGGCGCACGCCCTGACCGTGACATCGCTCGCCCAGCCCGCCCACTCCCCTCAGCCCGCCCACTCCCCTCAGCCCTCTCAGCCCACCCAACCCGTACCCACACCCCCCGTGGCCGTCCCGGTCGGCGTCTTCGGGCCGCCCATCGGTTTCGAGCCGCCGGTTGCCGACGTCCCGCGCCGTGGTCGACGCACCGCGGCCGTGATCGCGGGCGCGGTCGCGTGTGTCCTGCTCATCGCCGGGCTGAGCTACGCGCTGGTCAGCCGCGGCCAGGACGACGAAGGGGACGACAAGGCCGCGGGCGCGGGCAGTTCGTCGCCGAGTCAGACCCAGCAGGACACCACGCAGAAGGTCCGGGTGACCGTGACCGGCGTCAACACGACCTACGTCGGAGCCTGTTCGCCGCCGGCCGACCAGGCCCCCACCTTCACGGCGACGTTCGCCGTGGACGAGGCGCCGGCCAAGATCACCTATCGATGGGTGTCCAAGGACGGTTCGGTGGTCGATCACGAGTGGCGTTCCGTCACGTTCCCGAGTGGCGGGGACCGTACGGGCCAGGACACCGTGCGGTTGACGGCGTACTCCAAGGCCGGAACCTTCACCAGTGAGATCGGTGTGGAGGTCAAGGGCCCCCTGGGGACGACCTCGAACACCGTGCCCTTCTCGGTGACGTGCGAGTAGCCCCTCGTCGATTTCGATCGCCATGGAATTTCGGTTGCCGTTGAAAAGGAGAACGCAGGTGCCGTCGGTCATCGTGGGACGTACGGGTCCCTTCACTGGTCAGAGTGTGGTTCTGGACGGCACACCGCTGACGCTCGGTCGCAAGGGCGACAACAGCATCGTGCTCGTGAGCGCCAACGCCTCGCGTCTGCACGCCGAGATCGTCACGGAGGACGCCGGGTTCGTCCTGTACGACCGGGACAGCCGCAACGGCACGTACGTCAACGACGAACGCATCACGCGGCACGTGCTGCGCCCCAACGACTGCATCCGAATAGGCGACGAGACCTTCCTCTACGAGGCGCAGGAAGCGATGGAGACGGTCATGGACCTCTCCCTGCTCAACTCGCCGCGCGTCGACCCGAACGCCGACCGCGGCACCCTGCGCGTCACGGTCACCGGCGGCGGGCCGGTCGGCCTCGCCTTCGCCCTGGCGCTGGACGAGCAACTCCCGGGACGTGCGCAGATCACCGTGTACGACGCCCGGTGGCGCAAGGAAGGCTCCGCCGTCGTCTGGAAGGACGAGCGGCACGGCAACGTGCGGCGTCAGCAGGTCGTGACCGTTCAGAGCCGGCAGTACCTGGCGCTGTCCGAGGAGGTCCGCTCGGCGCTGTTCGACGACGCGGACGGCTACTCGGAGATGTGGCCCGTCGGGCCGGACTCCGTGGACGGCCGTCCGCCGCGCAACATCCGCATCGCGCGTGTCGAGGACCAGCTGCTGGAACTGGCCAACAAGCGTGCGGCCATCAGGCTCGTCCCCAAGCGTTTCGACGTGGAGGAGCAGCAGAACCGGATCGCTCAGGACCATGTCCTCGTCATCGCGGAGGGCGGACGTTCCCGCACCCGCGAGCACTACGCCGACCGCTTCGGGGCGGCCGACGCCTCGATCTACTCCCTCGACGGCGAGCACCTGCGGGACGTCGTACTGGGGCTGCGGGTGAAGTCGACGCTGTCGGACCCGATGAGCGTCCTGCTCACCGTGTCCCAGAACCGTTTCCTGCTCAACTCGCTGCGCGGCGAGGGCTTTTTGAACATGCGGCTCACCCGCGAGGAGGCCGAGGACGTGATCGGCATCGATCCGGTCCGCAAGGTCTTCGAGGAGTGCATCGCCGCCCGCCCCTGTGTCATGACCCGGGGTGAGCACAACGAGTTCGTCTGTCCCACGCACGGCACGCTGTTCCTGCCGGCCCTGCTGCAGGGCTCGCCGCTGTGGAAGCGGATCCAGGAGGGGCTGAAGCTGTTCGGGGTGCCCGAGGAGGACCTGTCGGCGGTCACCTCGTTCCGGCTGGACATGGTGCAGCGCCCGCGCTTCTCGGCCCAGCTCAGCCGGCCCACCGCGAAGACCCCGGGGACCTTCGGCTTCCTGCTGGGCGATGCGGCGAACGCCATCCACTTCTGGCCCGGCCGAGGCCTCAACAGCGGTCTGGCGTCGGCCACTTCGCTCGCCCGCTCGCTCAGCCGCGTCTGGCAGGGCCGACCGCTGCGCGACGCCGACTTCATCCGGCACGAGGCGGCGATGTCGATGCTCCAGTACCGGCACAAGTCCCGGGCCTGGAACGCGATGGTGGCCACCGACGACGAGGGCATCACCCGCGCCATCAAGGACATCGTCGCCCGCAGCATGGATCCGGACGACGGCTCCGCGGCCCGCCGCTCCGATCTCGACCTGCTGCTCGACCGTATGAGCGCCATCCGCGAGCGCCTGTCGTCCCGCCTCCCGGGCATGCCGACCGACGACGAACTGCGCGCCCAGCTCGCCACGCTCGCGCCGGAGACGCTGCGCACGCTTCAGGAGAGCGGGGCGTGGGACACCCTGATCGTCAGCGGTGAGGAGGCCGACATCGACATCTTCTACCAGTCGGAAGTCCCCGTCTTCGTGCCCCGGCCTGCCGACCCCCGCACCGACCCCCGCGCCGACCTTCCGGCGAACGTGCCGCAGGAGGCCATGTTCCTCAACCCCCACAACGCGGGCCCGGCCGTCGCACCGTCGTAGGCTCCGCTCGTCGATCTTCAAGCTCTCGGCGTCGGCCTTGCTGAAGACTGCCGGCATGGAGTTCTTCTGCTGTCACCGATCCCGGACGGTGTCTCCCCGGCTCATTCCGCCGTGTCCTCCCGTAGCCGGAGTTCCTCGCGGTAGGCGTTCGCGAGTGTCGTCGCGCGGGTGAACCAGTCCGTGAGGACGGCGATCTCGTCCGGCGAGTAGTCGGCGAAGAGGGCGTCGAGGCGGGCGTAGTGCGGCTCGTAGAGGGCGTAGACCCGGGCCACCGCGGAGGGGACCGCCGCCACACGGACTCGGCGGCGGTCCTGGGGATCGGGGCGGCGGGAGACATAGCCGGCGCGTTCCAGACGGTTGAGGATGCCGGTCACCGCGCCCGTCGTGACATGGACGCGGGACGCGAGGTCGCCGGCGGTGAGGAGGTCCTCGCCGGCCTGGATGACGTAGGCGAAGCAGGTCAGGTCGGTGACGTTCAGGCCCAGGCGCTGGGCCATCTCCTGTTGGCCGACCATGCTGGCCGCGATGAGGTCGTCCATCGCCGAGAGCGCTTGTGCGGGGGTGGCGGCGGGGCGGGGCGGGAAGGGTGGTGGGGCGGGGGTCATCGCGGGGCCGGGTCCTCTCCGGTGCGTTGGTGCTGGGTCCTTGTTATCTGCTTTCCACTTGTCTTACCTTGTAAGAAGTTTTTGTCTCTAACTTCTTAGGTGGTGAGAGATTCTGTGGCTGGGCATCTGTACGACGAAGGGCACACGATCGCCGGGTGGAGCGGGGTGGCCGTCGCGACCGTCGGGGTCTCCCTGATGGGCGTGGGGGTGTGCGCCGTCTCCGTGCCCGCGCTGGTCGGCGGGGGCGTCGTCGCCGCGCTGGGCGCGCTGCTCACCTGGGGGCTGCATCTTGCCGGGTGGGGCAAGCCGCCGGGGGTGCGGCCGCGGGCGGAGTGGGGCATGCGGGTGCGGGATCCCGGGGCCCGGGCGGGGCATTCGGGGTGCGTGGCGTGCCGACTCGCGGGGCGCGGGCGGACGGCCGGGACCGCGTTGTCAGTGCCGGGGCCTACCGTTGCGGGTGATGGCACAGGCATGGAAGTGCGCGGGGCTGCGGTGGTCGGCGGAGAGCCCCGTGCTGATGTGGGACGGGGGGCGTCGTAGCCCGCTGGCCTGGGGGAAGCAGGTCTCCTTCCAGGTGGCGGTGGGGAGTGTGCGGAGTTGCGTCGGGGCCCGGGGGCATGCCTGTCCCCGGGGGACGGGGGTCTCCGGGAGGAGTACCGGGGCCCGGTGCGAGGAGTGCGCGCGGCTGGACCGGGCGCACTCCGTCGCGGCGGACGGGATCGCCGACGATCCGCGGCCGTACCGCGTGTATCTCGCCTGGTTCGGGCCCGGACTCGTCAAGGTCGGGATCACGAGGGTCGAGCGCGGGTCGGTGCGGCTGCTGGAGCAGGGCGCGGTCTCTTTCAGCTGGCTCGGCGCGGGGCCGCTGATGGCCGCCCGGCGCACCGAGGAGCTGCTGCGGGCCGCGCTGCGGGTGCCGGACCGGATTCCGTACGCCGAGAAGCGGGCGGTGCGGGCCGCGTTGCCGGGAACGGAGGAGGAACGGGCCGGTGAGATACGTGAGGTGTACGGACGGGCCGTGGAACTGGGCGGCTGGCCGGAGTCGTTGGAGCGTGCTCCCTTCCAATCCGTCGATCATGTGCGGGCGTTCGGGCTCACGGCAGCCCCGGCCGCCCTCGGGGAGGTGCGCGAGCTCGTCCCCGGCGGCTCGTTGAGCGGGCGGTTGGTCGCGGCCGCCGGGCCCGATCTCCATCTGGCCACCGCGGAAGGGGTGTTCGTGCTGGACACGCGACTGATGCGGGGGTGGGAGCTGGGCCCGGTGGCGGCGGACGCCGACGAAGGCGCCGTCCGCCTTCCCGTCCGCCGTTTCAAAGGCGACGACCATCGGCAGGACGGCCTGTTCTGAGCGGTCGGGCGGGTGCCGCTTCCTGTGCATCGCCCAGGTGGATCACAGGCGTCGTTCGAACGGTCGGCCCATGTGGTTTTCAGACAGGGGCGTCCGCGAGGGCGCAGAAGGTGAAATCTTCGGGCATGTCGCCCGGCGTTGTCGGGGCGGCGCAAGGAGTACCCAGGCGTTGCCTGAGAGGCGCCTGTGCGTTTCTTAGGGAAATCACAGATTAGGGAAAGGGTGTTCTCAGGGGACCCCGACAAGGTGTCCACCATGACCACGACCTCGCCCCAGGGGCGCACCGAACTGCTGAGGCCGGACGGGAGCCCCGTCCGAGTGCTTGTGGTGGACGACGAGCTGTCGATCACCGAACTGCTGTCCATGGCCCTGCGCTATGAGGGATGGCAGATCCGTAGTGCCGGAGACGGCACGGGTGCCATCCAGACGGCGCGGGAGTTCCGTCCCGACGCCGTCGTCCTCGACATGATGCTGCCGGACATGGACGGGCTGACCGTCCTGGGGCGGATGCGCCGTGAGCTGCCGGACGTGCCGGTGCTCTTCCTGACGGCCAAGGACGCGGTCGAGGACCGTATCGCCGGACTCACCGCCGGCGGCGACGACTACGTCACCAAGCCGTTCAGCCTCGAAGAGGTCGTGGCCCGGCTGCGTGGGCTCATCCGGCGCTCCGGCGCCGCCGACCGACGCTCCGACTCCGTGCTCGTCGTCGGGGACCTCACCCTCGACGAGGACAGCCACGAGGTCTCGCGGGCCGGGGACAACATCCATCTGACCGCCACCGAGTTCGAGCTGCTGCGCTTCCTGATGCGCAACCCGCGGCGCGTGCTGAGCAAGGCGCAGATACTCGACCGCGTGTGGTCGTACGACTTCGGCGGCCAGGCCAACGTCGTCGAGCTCTACATCTCCTACCTGCGTCGCAAGATAGACGCCGGTCGCGAGCCGATGATCCACACCCGGCGTGGCGCCGGGTACCTGATCAAGCCCGCCGCGTCATGAGCGGGCGACGACGGCCGCGTCCGCAGAAGCGACGAGCGGGACAGCCGCGCACCCTGCGGACGCGACTCGTCGTCGTGTCCGTGACCCTCATCGCCGTGGTCTGCGCGGTGATCGGCACGGTGACCACCCTGGTGCTGCGCGATCACCTGTACGGGCAGCTGAACGGCTCCCTGAAGGAGGTCGCGGC
Source organism: Streptomyces sp. NPDC006872 (assembly GCF_040635845.1). Classification (NCBI taxonomy): domain Bacteria; kingdom Bacillati; phylum Actinomycetota; class Actinomycetes; order Kitasatosporales; family Streptomycetaceae; genus Streptomyces; species Streptomyces sp. NPDC006872. Next base: position 124,940 of record NZ_JBEYIL010000003.1, on the reverse strand, counting down.
GCGCGCTTCGGGTGGGCCCGTCGGAGGGCCCGGCGGCAAGGACGGCAGCGACCCCAAGAGCGACGAACTCGACCAGCAGACGACCGAGATCGACAAGTTCGTCACCCAGGGTCCGCAGCCCGGCGGCAGCACGCTCGCAGCGAAGGTCGAGAACGGCTCCATCACCAGCGCCGTGGTCGGCGAGAAGAAGAACGACGACAACAACATCCCGCAGATGAACGCGGACCCCCTCTCCGAGGCCGCGATCAGGGCGCTCGGCTCGGTCGCGCAGGACGGGAAGCAGCACACCGTCGACATCCCCGGTCTCGGCACGTACCGGGTCCAGTACGTCGACGGCAACAAGGGCACCTACTACGTAGGGCTCCCCACCTCCGACGTCGACGGCACCATCAGTACCTTGATCCTGGTCGAGGTCAGCCTCACCGTCTCCGGCCTGATCGCCGCCACTCTTGCCGGCACCGTCATGGTCAGTGTCGCCACCCGCCCCCTCCGCAAGGTCGCCGCCACCGCCACCCGGGTCTCCGAGCTTCCCCTGCACACCGGCGAGGTGAACCTCAGCGAGCGGGTGCCGGAGTCCGAGACCGATCCGCACACCGAGGTCGGACAGGTCGGCGCCGCGCTCAACCGGATGCTGAACCACGTCCACGGCGCGCTGCACGCCCGCCAGGAGAGCGAGATGCGGGTCCGCCAGTTCGTCGCGGACGCCAGTCACGAGCTCCGCACCCCCCTCGCCTCCATCCGCGGCTACGCCGAGCTGACCCGGCGTGGACGCGAGGAGGTCGGACCCGACACCAAGCACGCGCTGGGCCGGATCGAGTCCGAGGCCAGCCGGATGACCCTCCTCGTCGAGGACCTCCTGCTGCTCGCCCGCCTCGACGCCGGACGGCCGCTGCAGTTCGAGCAGACCGACCTCGTCCCGCTCGTCATCGACACCATCAGCGACGCCCGCGCCGCCGGACGCGAACACGTCTGGCGCCTCGAACTTCCCGACGAGCCGGCCCTGGTGTCGGCGGACGCGGCCCGGCTGCAGCAGGTGCTGGTCAACCTCCTGGCCAACGCCCGTACGCACACCCCGCCCGGCACGACCGTCACCGCGCGCGTGCAGCGACGTGGGCCGTGGCTCTGCGTGGACGTCCAGGACAACGGTCAGGGCATTCCGTCCGACCTGCTCCCGCATGTCTTCGAACGGTTCGCGCGAGGCGACTCCGCGCGCTCCCGTGCCACCGGCTCCACCGGTCTCGGCCTCGCCATCGTGCAGGCCGTCGCGACCGCGCACGGCGGCGCCGTGACCGTCGACAGCGTGCCCGGACACACCGTGTTCACGGTGCATCTGCCCGCACTCGGCCCCGCTGTGCCCCAGCCGGCTCCCGAAACGAACTGGCAACTGGACTCACAGGTCGAGCACAGTGCCACCACATGGGTGCAACAGGGCGCCTGAGGAAAGTAGGTGGCATGCGAACCGACTCTTCTCCCGGCACCCTGCCGGCGCGGGAGCACCTCCCGGCCGACACAGCCGGTACGCCTGTCCTGGACGTAGTGATCCCCGTCTACAACGAGGAGAAGGACCTCCAGCCCTGTGTCCAGAGACTCCACGACCATCTGACGCGGACGTTCCCGTACTCGTTCCGCATCACGATCGCGGACAACGCGTCGACGGACACCACCCCGCAGGTGGCGCAGCGGCTGGAGGCGCGGATCCCGGAGGTGAAGAACTTCCGGCTCGAGCAGAAGGGCCGCGGCCGTGCGCTGCGGACCGTCTGGTCCGCCTCGGACGCCCCGATCCTCGCGTACATGGACGTGGACCTGTCCACCGATCTCAACGCGCTGCTGCCGCTGGTGGCGCCGCTGATCTCCGGTCACTCCGACCTGGCGATCGGCTCCCGGCTGGCCCGTAGCTCCCGGGTGGTGCGCGGGCCGAAGCGGGAGTTCATCAGCCGCGCCTACAACCTGATCCTGCGCGGCTCGCTCCAGGCGCGTTTCTCGGACGCGCAGTGCGGGTTCAAGGCGATCCGGCGTGACGTCGCACAAGTTCTGCTCCCCCTGGTGGAAGACACCGGCTGGTTCTTCGACACTGAGATGCTGGTGCTCGCCGAACGTGCCGGGCTCCGTATCCACGAGGTGCCGGTCGACTGGGTCGACGACCCGAACTCCACGGTGCACATCGTGAAGACGGCGACCGACGACCTGAAGGGGGTGTGGCGTGTGGGCAAGGCCCTGGCCACCGGTTCGCTGTCGTTGGACCGACTGACCCGACCGTTCGGCGACGACCCGCGCGACCGGGACATCCAGGACGTGCCCAGGGGTCTGGCCAGGCAGCTCGTCGGCTTCTGTGTCGTAGGCGGCCTCTCCACCCTCTTCTACCTCCTTCTCTACAGCGGTTTCCGCCAGTTCAGCGGCTCGCAGGTCGCCAACGCGCTCGCCCTGCTGGTGTCCGCCGTCGCCAACACCGCGGCCAACCGGCGCCTGACCTTCGGGGTGCGGGGCCGCGGCGGGGCCATCAAGCATCAGGCACAGGGCCTGGTCGTCTTCGGCATCGGCCTCGCGCTGACCAGCGGCTCGCTCGTCGCGCTGAACGCGGCGTCCGCCGACCCCGCGCACTCCACCGAGCTGGCGGTCCTGATAGCCGCCAACCTCGCGGCGACGGTGCTGCGCTTCCTCCTCTTCCGCGTCTGGGTGTTCTCCGACCGGCGGGACGACGGCGAGGAGCCGGCAACGACGTCGGCCACGGCCGCCGCTCACCCCCCGGTCCACGCTCCGGCCCACGCTCCGGTCCACCCCGCGGGCCCGTCCCCGGCGACGTACCCGACCGCGTCCTCGCAGGCCGGCGGCCCCTTCGTGCCGCTGCCGCAGCGCCAGGTCTCCCACCACCCCCAGCACGCGCACCACCCGCACCACCCGCACAGCGCCACCCACGCACACGGCGCCACCGACACGACGACTCAGTTCCGCGCCGGCGAAGCCGCGGACGGCACCTGGAGGGACGCCACCATGCAGCTGCAGCCGGTGCGCCCCCACGACACCGACCCGGGGGACGCCCGATGACCACGCACATCGACCAGCCGACGGCCGATCAGCCGACGGCCCACTGGGGGCCGTCGTCCGCGGCGCCCCCGCAGGAACCGCTCGTCCCGGCCCCCGAGTCGGGTGAGCCGAAGCAGCCCCTGCACCGCAGACTGTGGCGCGGCCGCCCCGAGGACCCCCGCTGGGCGCGCCCGGCCTTCCTCGGACTGCTGGCCGTCACCCTCGTCCTCTACCTCTACAACCTGAGCGCCTCCGGCTACGCCAACTCCTTCTACTCCGCGGCCGTCCAGGCCGGCAGCCAGTCCTGGAAGGCCTTCTTCTTCGGCTCGCTGGACGCGGGCAACGCCATCACCGTCGACAAGCCCCCGGCCTCGCTGTGGCCGATGGCGCTGTCGGTGCGGATCTTCGGCCTGAACTCCTGGGCGATCCTCGCCCCCGAGGTGCTGATGGGCGTCGGCACGGTCGCCGTCGTCTACGCCTCCGTGCGCCGCCGGTTCAGCGCCCCCGCCGGTCTGATCGCCGGCGCGGTGCTGGCGCTGACCCCGGTCGCCGCGCTGATGTTCCGGTTCAACAACCCGGACGCGATGCTGGCCCTGCTGATGGCCGTGGCCTGCTACTTCGTGGCCCGCGCGGTGGAGGACGGCCGGACGAAGTGGCTGGTGTGGGCCGGTGTCGCGATCGGCTTCGCGTTCCTCGCCAAGACCCTCCAGGCCTTCCTGATCCTGCCGCCGCTCGCGATCGTCTACGCGGTCTGCGCGCCGGTGAGCGTCAAGAAGCGGTTCGGGCAGCTGGCCATCGCCACCGGCGCGCTGATCGTGTCCGGCGGCTGGTGGGTCGCGATCGTCGAGCTGTGGCCCGCCTCCTCCCGCCCGTACATCGGCGGCTCGCAGAACAACTCCTTCCTGGAGCTGACCTTCGGCTACAACGGTCTCGGCCGCCTCAACGGCGAGGAGACCGGCAGCGTCGGCGGCGGCGGCACCACCGGCCAGTGGGGCGAGACCGGCTGGGACCGGATGTTCAACTCCGAGATCGGCGGCCAGATCTCCTGGCTGCTGCCGGCCGCGCTCGTCCTGCTGGTCGGCGGCCTGGTCGCCACGCGCAAGCTGAAGCGGACGTCGACCACCCGCGGTCTGTTCCTCGTCTGGGGCGGCTCGCTGCTGATCACCATGGTCGTCTTCAGCTACATGGCGGGCATCTTCCACCAGTACTACACGATCGCCCTCGCCCCCTACATGGCGGCCGTGATCGGCATGGGCGCCGGGATCCTGTGGGAGAAGCGGTCCGAGATGTGGGCCTCGCTCACCCTCGCGGCCTCGGTCGTCGCGGCGGCCGCCTGGTCGTACGTCCTGCTCAACCGCACCTCCGACTACCTGCCCTGGCTGAAGTGGCTGGTCCTCATCGGCGGCCTGGCCGCAGCTCTCGGCCTGGTCTTCGCGGGCCGGATCAACCGTCAGCTCGCCCTCGCGGCGGCCTCCGTGGGCCTGGTGGCCGCGCTGGCCGGTCCGACGGCGTACACCATCAGCACGCTGCAGGAGGGCCACACCGGCTCCATCGTGACCGCCGGTCCGGCCGGCGCGAGCATGATGGGCGGCGGCGGCCCGGGCGGTGGCGGCGGTGGCCGGGGCGGCAACGGCGGCGGCCCCGGCGGCCAGAGCCAGCAGAACGGCAACGGCAACACGCAGAACCAGCAGGGCGGCGGCATGGGCGGCTTCCCCGGTGGCGGCATGCCCGGCCAGAACCAGCAGAACGGCAACGGCAACACCAACGGCAACACCCAGAACCAGGGCCAGGGTCAGAACCAGGGCCAGGGCCAGGGTCAGAACCAGCAGGGCGGCATGCCCGGCGGTCAGACCGGTGAGGGCGGCGGCATGGGCGGCGGCGGTGGCGTCGGCGGTCTGCTGAACGGCGCCTCGGTCACCGACGAGGCCAAGAAGCTGCTGGACGCCGACTCCGGCAAGTACACCTGGGCCGCGGCCGCGATCGGCGCCCAGAACGCCGCGAGCTACCAGCTCGCCACGGGTGACGCGGTGATGGCGATCGGCGGCTTCAACGGCACCGATCCCTCGCCGACGCTGGCGCAGTTCAAGCAGTACGTGACCGACGGCAAGATCCACTACTTCATCAGCAGTGGCTCCGGCGGCGGTATGGGCGGCAGCAGCAGCGGTACGTCCTCGCAGATCAGCACCTGGGTCGAGGCCAACTTCAAGAAGGTGACGGTCGGTTCGGCCACCTTCTACGACCTGACGCAGAAGGCGACCAGCTGACCGTAGTGCTCTGAGTAAGGGCGGTGGCCCATTGCCACCGCCCTTACTCGTATCTCTGTTGTACGGCGTATAGGAACTCTTCTACGGTGTACAGCATGTCTATGTCCTCCCAGGGCCATCCCCGACGCTGGCTGATCCTCGCCGTGATCTGCCTCGCGCAGCTCACCGTGCTGCTCGACAACACGATCCTGAACGTCGCGATCCCCTCGCTCACCCGTGAGCTGGGCGCGACCACCTCCGACATCCAGTGGATGATCAACGCGTACTCGCTCGTCCAGTCCGGCCTGCTGCTCACCGCGGGCAGCGCCGCCGACCGCTACGGCCGGAAGAAGCTGCTGGCCACCGGCCTGGCGCTGTTCGGCATCGGCTCAGTGGTGGCCGGACTCGCCACCACCTCCACCCAGCTGATCGCGGCGCGCGCGGGCATGGGGGTCGGCGGCGCGCTGCTGCTCACCACCACCCTCGCCGTGGCGATGCAGATCTTCACGCCCGAGGAGCAGCCGAGGGCGATCGGCATCTGGGCTGCGGTGAACGCGCTCGGCTTCGCCACCGGCCCGCTGATCGGCGGGTTCATGCTGAACCACTTCTGGTGGGGCGCGATCTTCCTGATCAACCTGCCGGTCGCGGCCCTCGCCCTGGCGGCGGTGGCAGCCCTGGTCCCGGAGTCCAAGAACCCGCAAGGAGACCGTCCGGACCTGCTCGGCGCGGTCCTCTCCACCGTCGGCATGGCCTCGCTCGTCTTCGCGATCATCTCCGGCCCGGCGCACGGCTGGACCTCGTCGCGGGTGCTGGTGAGCGCGGCGGTGGCGGTCGTCGTCCTGGCGCTGTTCGCCTACTGGGAGAGCAGGATCCCGTACCCCATGCTCGACCTGGGGTTCTTCCGTGACCGTGGGTTCACCGGCGCGGTCGCCGGGGCGGTCCTGATCACCTTCGGGATGAGCGGCGCGCTGTTCCTGCTCACCCAGCATCTGCAGTTCGTCCTCGGATACGGACCCCTGGAGGCGGGCCTGCGGACGGCGCCGCTCGCGCTGACCGTCGTCCTGCTCAACTTCAGCGGGGTGGCGGCGAAGCTGACGGTGAGGCTGGGGGCGCCGAGGGCGGTCCTGGCGAGCATGGTCGTGATGTCGGGCGGGCTGGTGTCGATCGCGACGACCGGCGAGGCGTACGCCGGGACCGCGGCCGGACTGGTCCTCATCGGCATCGGCTGCGCGGTCGCCAACCCGGCGATGGCCCACGCGATCATGAAGGCGATACCGCCGGCGAAGGCGGGGGTGGGCGCGGGGATCAACGGAACGCTGGCGGAGTTCGGGAACGGGTTGGGAGTGGCGGTGCTGGGAGCGGTGCTCAGTTCGTCCGTCGCATCGGGGAAGTCGCTGTCGACCGCGCTCGGGGTCGGGCAGGCGGTGGGGGCGGTGGCCGTCCTGCTGGGCGGTGTCGTCGCGGCCGGGCTGCTGCGGCGAGCGGACCGCGCAGAGCAGAAGTCGGTGCTGGCCGCCTAGGTCAGGTCCTAGGACAGGTCCCTAGGTCAGGCCCCTAGGCCAGGTCCTAGGACAGATCCTGGGGAAGTCGCAGATCGGAGCGGTCCCGCGCGTCCCGCCGGCGGGACGCCGCATAGCATCTTCCTCAGCGACCAGTAGTTCAGGAAGGTGCCTCGCCATGGCCGAGACCGCCAGGGAAGCCGCGCACCACAGCGTGTGGGTGGAGGGCAGCGCGCGTCGGCGTGGGCGGGGCGCGGGGCAGGTGTCCGGGCTCGACCGGGACCGGATCACCGAGGTCACCGTGCGGCTGCTGGACGCCGAGGGGCTGGCCAGGTTCTCCATGCGGCGGCTGGCGGCCGAGCTCAACGTGACGGCGATGTCCGTGTACTGGTACGTCGACACCAAGGACGACCTCCTCGAACTCGCCCTGGACGCGGTCTTCGGCGAGATGAGCCTGCCCGACCCGGACTCCGGCGAGGACTGGCGCGGCCAACTGCGCACGCTGGCCCGGGAGTACCGCACCCTGCTCGTCCGCCACCCCTGGGTGTCGCCGCTGGCGGGCACCTTCCTCAACCTGGGCCCGAACAACCTGGCCTTCTCCCGGGTCGTCCAGCACCTCATCCGCCGCACCGGGCTGCCCGTCCACGGTCTGGCGGCGGCCACGTCCTCCGTCTTCCAGTTCGTGTACGGCTTCGGCACGATCGAGGGCCACTTCATCGCCCGCGCCAGAGCCGGGGGCATGACCCCGGACGAGTACTTCCGGCACGCCATGAGCACGGTGACGCAGGCCCCGCAGGCCGCCGACATCGTCAAGGAGTCGGAGGACATCATGGCGGCCCGGGGCGGCGGCACGGTCGAGGAGATGTGGGAGCGGGACTTCGACTTCTCCCTCGACCTGGTGATCGCGGGCATCGAGGCGATGGTCGAACGGGGTTGACCCGACGAACCGAACGGACCAGCGGGACGGACGGAGTAGCCGGACGGACCAGCAGGACGGACTACTGGTCGGCGACGAGCCGTGCCGGGAAGCCGCCCGTCGCGACCGGTCCCCACCGCTGCGGGGTGATCCGGATGATCGACTTGCCCTGCTTGAGCATGGCCTGCCGATACTCGTCCCAGTCCGGGTGCTCGCCCGCGATGTTGCGGTAGTACTCCACGAGCGGCTCGACGGAGTCGGGCGCGTCGACGACCTCGGCCGTGCCGTCGATCTGGACCCACGGCCCGTTCCAGTCGTCGCTCAGCACGAGGACGCCGACCCGGTCGTCCCGCTTGGCGTTGCGGGTCTTGGCCCGCTCGGGGTACGTGGAGACGACGATCCGCCCGGAGTCGTCGACCCCGCAGGTCAGCGGCGAGGCCTGGGAGCTGCCGTCGGTCCGCCGGGTCAGCAGGATCGCGCGGTGCCGGGGACGGACGAAGTCCAGCAGCTCGTCCAGGGAGACCTTGGTGTTCGTCGCGATGTTCGGTGCCATGGGGCCAGCCTAGGCGGCGGACGGCCGGGCGCACGTGATCCTGCCGGTCCTACGCCTGCGGCAGCGTGTCCCCCTGCACCGCCTGGACGTCGAGCTCCACCTTCAGGGCCGTGCCGATGGCCGCGATGCCCGCCTGGACGACCTGGTTGTAGTTCATGGCGAAGTCCTCGCGCCGCAGCTCCGTCGTCGCCCGGAAGGCCGCACGGGTGCCGCCCCAGGGATCGGAGCCGGTGCCGAGGTAGGCGAGGTCGAGGTCGACGGGCCGTACGACACCGCGCAGGGCGAGCTCGCCGTGGACGGTCCAGCGGTCCTGGCCGGCCACCGTCAGCCCGGTCGAGCGGTAGACGATCTCCGGGTGGGTCTCGGCGTCCAGGAAGTCCGCCGAGCGCAGGTGGGTGTCGCGCAGGGCGTTGCCGGTGTCGATGGAGGCCGCCCGGATCACCGCCTCCACCCGCGACTTGGCGACGTCGTCCGGGGCGACCTCGATCGCCGCCGAGAACTCGGTGAACCGGCCGCGCACACTGCTGATGCCCAGGTGCTGGGCGACCGCGCCGACCGTCGAGTGCGCCGGGTCCACGGTCCAGGCGCCGGGCGGGGGCAGCTCGGTGCCGCCCTGCCGGGACAGCGTCACGGTTCCGATCTCGGCCCGCCGGCTCGCCGTGACGATCGCGCTGGACGCCGTCGGCGCGTACCCGACCGCCGTGACGATCACCGTGTACGCCCCCGGGGCGAGCTCGGTCGCGTCCCGCACGGCGCCTTCCGCGTCGGCCTCGGCGCGCAGCACCTGGCCGCCCGTCATATCGGTCACCGTGACGACCGCGTGCGACACGGCCCACCCGTCCCGCGTGCGGATCTTCGCGGTCAGTCCCATCTCACGTACTCCTCAACTGGAACCGGCCCGGTGCGGGGCTAACCCCGCACCGGGCCGGAGCCGACAACTGGTGGACCGGTGGACTACTCGCCGGGATGGGCGAGTTCGATGTCGTGCCCGTCGACGCCGGCGCCCGCGACGGTCAGCGCGGTGGCCACCGGCGGGTAGCCGGTCGCGATGACCGTGTACTCGCCGCCGTCGAGGTCGGCGAAGGCGTACGCCCCGTCCGCGCCGGTGGTGGCCGTGCCGATCACGTTGCCCGCCGCGTCCACGAGCGTCACGCGCGCGTCGGCCAACAGACCGTACGGCGTCCGGACGACGCCCTGGAGCTGCGCGCCCGCGTCGAGGACGACCTCCACCCGGGTCACACCCGTGGCGCCGACCTCGACGGGCAGGGCGCGCGGCCGGAACCCGACGGCGTTCACCGCGACGGTCACGGCGCCCGGCACCAGCTCGGTGAAGGCGAACTCGCCCTGCTCACCGGTGGCCGCGGTGGCCAGCAGATCGCCGCGCACATCGGTGACGATCACCATCGCGTCCTTGACGCCGTCGCCCGACTCGGCGGCCCGCACGACACCGCTGAGCCCGCTGGTCCCGCTGAGCAGGATGTCGTACGCGACCGGCTCGCCGTTCACGACGACCGTGGAGGCCTGCGGCTGGAACCCGTCCGCGGCGGCGATCAGCACGTACGAACCCGTACCCGGCGCGTCCAGCCCGTAGGAACCGTCGGCCTGCGCGACCGACCGGCCGAGCTGCCGTCCCGCGAGCGAGATCAACGTGACGGCGGCCTGCGGGACGGGCGCGCTCTCCGCGCCGCGCACGAAGCCGTGCACCGGGATGCCGCCCGAGGGCGCCTGCGGCGCTTCGACGACGGCGACGGCGGAGAGCCGCTGAGCGCCCTCCGGACCGGCCGTGGGACCGGCATCCGCGGCCGACTCGGTGACGGCCCAGCTGGGGACCTTCTCCTCGGCGGCGACCGCGACCGCGGCAGCGCCAGTGGCAGTGGCAGTGGCAGCGGCCGGGGTCTGCGCGGCCGAGGTCTCCGTCTGGCCCGGAGTCTCCGCCGCCTGGGCGGGCGCGCCCTTCGTCCGCAGCGGGACCTCCTTGATGAACAGGGTGATCAGAAGGGCGAGCAGCGCCAGGCCGGCCGCGATCATGAAGACGTCCGCGATGCCGTGGCCGTACGCGCTCTCCATGACCGTGCGCAGCGGCGCGGGCAGCTTGTCCATGTCCGGGATCTGGCCGGAGGAACCGGAGGCGAGGGAGGCGTACTTGGGGTCGAGGTCGGCGATGCCGTCCTTGGCGTAGTCGGTGATGCGGTTGGCCATGACGGCGCCCAGCGCCGAGACGCCCATCGCACCGCCGAGCGACCGGAAGAAGGTGACGGTGGAGCTGGCGGAGCCGAGGTCCTTGGCGTCGACCTGGTTCTGCGTGGACAGGACCAGGTTCTGCATCATCATGCCGACGCCGAGACCCAGCAGCGCCATGAAGACGGCGGTCTTCCAGTAGTCCGTGTCGTAGCGGATCGTGCCGAGCAGTCCGAGGCCGGCCGTGATGAGCACACCGCCGCCGACCAGCCAGGCCTTCCACTTGCCGGTGCGGGTGATGAACTGCCCCGAGACGGTGGAGGAGACGAACAGGCCGCCGATCATCGGGATCGTCATGACGCCCGACATGGTCGGCGACTTGTCCCGGGCCAGCTGGAAGTACTGGGCGAAGAACACCGTGCCGGAGAACATCGCCACGCCGACGAACATCGAGGCGAGGGAGGAGAGGGTGATGGTCCGGTTGCGGAACAGCCGCAGCGGGATGATCGGCTCGGCCGCCCGCGACTCGACGAACACGAAGACGAGCCCGAGCAGGATCGAACCGGCGATCATCGTGTACGTCTGCCACGACAGCCAGTCGTACTTGTCACCGGCGAAGGTGACCCAGACCAGCAGCAGCGACACCGCCGCCGAGATGAAGAACGCGCCGGCCCAGTCGACCTTGACGTCCCGCTTCACGACCGGCAGGTGCAGGGTCTTCTGCAGCACGATCAGCGCGATGACGGCGAACGGCACGCCGACGTAGAAGCACCAGCGCCAGCCGAGCCAGCTGGTGTCGGTGATGACACCGCCGAGCAGCGGACCGCCGACGGTGGCGACGGCGAAGGTCGCGCCGAGGTAGCCGGAGTAACGGCCGCGCTCACGCGGCGAGATCATCGCCGCCATGACGATCTGCGCGAGGGCGGACAGACCGCCGACGCCGACGCCCTGCACGACCCGGCAGGCGATCAGCATCCCGGGGTTCTGCGACAGCCCGGCCGCCGCCGATCCCAGCACGTAGATGACGAGCGCTATCTGGACGAGCGCCTTCTTGTCGTACAGGTCGGCGAGCTTGCCCCAGAGCGGGGTGGTCGCCGTCATCGCCAGCAGAGTGGCGGTCACGACCCAGGTGTAGGCGGACTGCCCGCCGCCGAGGTCGCCGATGATCTCCGGAAGGGCGTTCGAGACGATCGTGGACGACAGGATCGCCACGAACATCCCGAGCAGCAGCCCGGAGAGTGCCTCCATGATCTGCCGGTGGGTCATCGGAGCGGCCTCGGCGGAGCCGTGGGACCCTCCGCCGTGCTTCGCATGAGCCCGCACACCGGCTGGTGTGGTCGTTGCCATGAGCTTCCTTCTCTTACGTTGCTTCTGCGGGTGTACGGGTGGTCTCTGTTCGTTCGCTTACGGGAACGGGAGGTGAGGGCACGGGCGGGGGCGCAGGCGGGGGCGGCGGTCGGTGCGCGATCGTCCGGCAGTCGCCGAAGCTGGTGCGCAGCCGGGTCAGCAGCCCGATGAGCAGGCCGACCTCGGCGTCCGTCCAGTCGCCCAGCCGCTCCGCCAGCAGATCGGCGCTCCGCCGGGACAGCTCGGCGAGCATCGCGTGGCCCGCTGGGGTGAGGCGCAGGATGCGGGAGCGTTTGTCCGCCGGGTCCGGGGAGCGCTCGAGCCAGCCCCGCTCGGCGAGATGCGCGGCCTGCCTGCTGGTCACCGACATGTCGACGGCGAGCAGCTCGGAGAGGTTGCTCATGCGCATGTCCCCGTGGCGGCCGAGCAGCGCCAGTACGGCGGCCGAGCCCGCGGAGCAGTCCTGCGGCAGGATCCGCCCGAGGTCCCGCTTCACGGCGCCGACGGCGCTGAGCTGTCGTGCCAGCTCCTCGTACTGGGCCTGCGCGGCCATCACACCTCCCGGTTCGTTGCTTAGGGCAACCATAGAAGCAGTTGGTTGCTGCAGGCAAATAAAACCGGTTGCGAGCGCCGCAAAAAGTTGGCAAAGGCAAGTATTGCGGGGGTAAACGCGCAGGTCGGATCGGCGGCCCCGGGGTCGGCGAACCCGCTGGTCGAAGCGGCCGGCCCGGTCGACCGCACGGTGCCTGTGGCGACCCCCACTTGGGCCGCACCCACCGTTTTCGCTAGTGTCTCGGCCCATGGCTAACACGCAGGGCCCCCAGGGCAACCACGACCCCGCCGGCAGCACCCAGATGTTCCGCGCGTTCGTCGACGAGGGCGCCCCTCGGGCCGCCCAGCCGGCTCCCGCGCCGGCCGGCCCCCGCATCGGCCTGATCGTCGGCATCGTCGCCGCGGTCGTGATCGTCGCGGCGGTCGCTTGGCTGGCGCTGAAGTAGGCAGTCCTAGAAGTAGGCAGTCCTAGAAGTAGGCAGTGCTCGAAGTGAGCAGTCCTTCTCGGTAAGGCCTTCTCACTCCCACCGCACGGAGACGTCCCGCGTCTCGACATGCATCCCCAGCGGGACGCGCCATGCGTCGACGCACACCCGCCAGGTCCGCTCTCCGCGCGCGCCGGCGGCGATCGGCGTCGGAAGCGGGGCCGTCGACTCACGGGTGGCCCAGTCGAAGCCGAGCAGGTCGACGACGTGTGTCCCGAAGGTGACCGTGCCGGAACCCACCGCCGTGCCGCCGGAGTTGTGGAAGGCGAGGGTCACGTCCTCGCACCACCGCTGATCCGTGCCCGCGCGGACGGGCGCGCTCACGGAGAGCGCGGCCGGTCCGGCGGGCACGCTGCCGGAAGGGGCCGGTGACGGGGCCGTGGGCGTCGGCACGGGGGAGCTCGGGGTCGTACGGCCGCCCCCGCCCCCTTGGCCGCCCTGGCCGCTCTCGCCGCCCTGGCCGGTCGAGGCCTGCGGTGAACCGGAACCGGGCTCCGTGAGGCGCGAGGTGCCGTCCCCCGCCTCTTGCGCAGTCGTCCCCGTCGTTCCCGTCGTCCCGGGATCGGGCTTTCCGTCAGGGGAGCCGCCGTCCAGCGGGACGAGCCGCACCCCGCCTGTCGGATCCGCGGAGTCGCCCGCATGAGCGCCCGGCGGCGCCGGGTCGCCCGCGGCGCCGATGGCGACGTAGTCGCGTCCATGGCCGCCGCCTCCGCAGCCGGCCAGCAGTCCCGCCGCTCCCACCACGACGGCGGCCGCCGACGCGCCCCATACGGCGCCCCGGCGGCCACGTGCCCGTGTCGGACTTCGCATCGCGACAGTGTCGCTGACACTCCGTCAGGATGGAAGTCCCCTGCCCGAGCGGGAAGTCGGGCGGGTCAGTCGGAGATCAGGCCCTCGCGCAGCTGGGCCAGGGTCCGGGTGAGAAGGCGGGAGACGTGCATCTGGGAGATGCCGACCTCCTCGCCGATCTGGGACTGGGTCATGTTGGCGAAGAAGCGCAGCATGATGATCCGGCGCTCCCGAGGCGGGAGCTTGGCCAGCAGCGGCTTCAGCGACTCGCGGTACTCCACGCCCTCCAGGGCCGTGTCCTCGTAGCCGAGGCGGTCGGCCAGGGAGCCCTCGCCGCCGTCGTCCTCCGGGGCCGGGGAGTCCAGCGAGGAGGCCGTGTAGGCGTTGCCGACCGCGAGGCCGTCGACGACGTCCTCCTCCGAAACGCCCAGCACCGCGGCGAGTTCGGCGACCGTCGGGGAGCGGTCCAGCTTCTGGGAGAGCTCGTCGCTGGCCTTGGTGAGGGCCAGGCGCAGTTCCTGGAGGCGGCGCGGGACGCGCACCGACCACGACGTGTCGCGGAAGAAGCGCTTGATCTCGCCCACGACCGTCGGCATCGCGAACGTCGGGAACTCCACGCCCCGTTCGCAGTCGAAGCGGTCGATCGCCTTGATCAGGCCGATGGTGCCGACCTGGACGATGTCCTCCATCGGCTCGTTGCGCGAGCGGAACCGGGCCGCCGCGTACCGCACCAGCGGGAGGTTGAGCTCGATGAGGGTGTCCCGGACGTACACGCGCTCGGGGCTGTCCTCGGCGAGAGTGGCCAGTCGCAGGAACAGAGAGCGGGACAGGGTGCGGGTGTCGATGGCCCCCGTGGCCGTGAGGGCCGGGGCTTCGGGGGCCTCGGGGGCCATGACGTCGTCGAGCACGTCGGGCTCGACAGGCACGACGGGCGCGGATTCGCTCTTCGTGAGCGTGAGCACCTTCGAGCTGCCCTGATCTGCGGACATGCCACCCCCTTTGGGTCGCGGGACGGTCGCGGCGAACGCTCTTGCTTGAGGAACGTCAGCCTTCACCTGAATACCGGAGCCGAGGCCCCGGCAAACGCGCTTCCGGCAGAATGTCACATGTCGGCAACACGCTGTAGTGACATGTCGACATGTGAGTAACGAAACAGCCCTGGAAAGAGGGGGTGTGACGGTTTTTCAGACCAGTTCGGCCGGGAACTGCTTTGTTGACCGATTCGCTCCCAGCGGTGACGACTCGCTCGTGCTTGCGATCACCGATCGAGCTACGTGTCCCGAGCCCCGGATCAGGTCCTCAGGTCCTCAGGTCCTCAGGGCCGGACTCCCGGCTCGCGCATCGATGGCTCACGCCTCGATGCGGTTGGCGGAGCGCAGTCGCTGGAAGCTGCGCGCGAGCAGCCGGGACACGTGCATCTGGGAAACGCCGAGCTCCGCGCTGATCTGGGACTGCGTCAGATTGCTGTAGTAGCGCAGGAGGAGGATGCGCTGCTCGCGCTCCGGGAGCTGGACCAGAAGGTGGCGGACGAGGTCGCGGTGCTCCACGCCGTCCAGCGCCGGGTCCTCGTAGCCGAGGCGGTCGAGCAGGCCCGGCAGGCCGTCGCCCTCCTGGGCCGCCTCCAGCGAGGTGGCGTGGTACGAGCGGCCCGCCTCGATGCAGGAGAGGACCTCGTCCTCGGCGATGCGCAGCCGCTCGGCGATCTCGGCCGTCGTGGGAGTGCGGCCGAAGGCGGTGGTCAGGTCCTCGGTCGCGCCGTTGACCTGCACCCACAACTCGTGCAGCCGGCGCGGCACGTGGACCGTGCGGACGTTGTCCCGGAAGTACCGTTTGATCTCGCCGACGACCGTGGGCATGGCGAACGTCGGGAACTGCACGCCCCGGTCCGGGTCGAAGCGGTCGATCGCGTTGATCAGGCCGATGGTGCCGACCTGGACGACGTCCTCCATTGGCTCGTTGCGGGAGCGGAAGCGGGCGGCCGCGTAGCGCACGAGCGGGAGGTTGGCCTCGATGAGCGCCCCGCGCACCCGGTGGTGCTCCGGCGTGCCCGGCTGGAGCTCCTTGAGCTCGGCGAACAGCACCTGGGTCAGTGCCCGGGTGTCGGCGCCGCGCCGCCGCTCGGGCGTCAGGACGGCTTCGGGGGCGGGCGTCGGCACGGTCTCCGGGGCGGGTGCCGGGGGTGCCTCTTCCTGAGGCGGCGCAGTACTGGCCGACACGGTCAACGCCACCTCTTCGTCAGGTCAACATCGGTCAACTCATCCGTCAAAAGCGGTCATAGCATCACAAGACATGTGCACTGTGTGCAAGCACCCCATTACCCCGTGTTGAGGGAGAAGTTGGGGTATTCATCGCTGTTCGGACGCGCAAAAGCCCCCCGCCGTTCCGGCGGAGGGCTCTGTACCGGCGAAGCGCCGACGGATTTCCGGCGACGGTCCACCGGTGTTCCGGCGGTGTTCCGGCGGTGGGGACGCCTCAGAACTCGTAGTCGGCGACCACCCAGGTGGCGAACTCCCGCCACAGCGCGACGCCCGCCTGATGGGCCGGGTGCTCGATGTACCGCTTCAGCGCGTCCGCGTCCTCGACGGCCGAGTTGATGGCGAAGTCGTAGGCGATGGGACGGTCGCTGACGTTCCAGCCCAGCTCCCAGAAGCGCAGTTCGTCGATCTGCCCGCCCAGGGCCCGGAAGGCCGCTTCGCCCTGTACGACCCGGGGATCGTCGCGCTCGACGCCCTCGTTGAGCTTGAAAAGGACCAGGTGGCGGATCATGGGCACTCCCGTAGGTGCTACTTCGCCCCGTCGGCGAGCCAGGTGAAGAAGTCCCCGATGGCCTTGGCGGCGTCCGATATGCCCTCGAAGCCTATCTGGACGTAGTCCGCCGCCTTGGACGGGTCCGTGATGATCACGTAGAGCACGAAGACCACGAGTACGTAGACGGCGATCTTTTTGGCGTTCACCGCCACCTGGCCTCCCCTGTATGTGCCCACTTGGGCCCCTGTTGACGGCGGCGAGTGTAACCGCAAGTGCGATTTTCACACCGCTTTTGATCGTGTGCGGCGAGTTCGTGAACCGATGCGTGAACCGATCGGGTGCCGTCATCCGATGAGGGGGAGAACGCGCCCGACGCGAAGGGCGCGAGGCCGAACGAGAGGGAAGAACAATGCTGGGAATGACGGACCTGCCGCTCGCCGCTCTGATGCTGCTCGCGGCCCTGCTGATCCTGTCGGCGATCGTCGACTGCATCCGCACCCCCGCAGAGCGGGTCCGGTACGTGCCGAAGCTGCTGTGGCTGCTCTTCCTGCTGCACGCCCCGGTCCTCGGCGGCCTCGTCTGGCTGTACCTGGGCAAGAAGCCGATACCGAACACGGCGAAGGGCCCGACCCCTGGGGTCGAGCCCTTCGCTCAAGCGCGGTAGCGGAGGGATTTGAACCCTCGGTGACTTGCGCCACACTCGCTTTCGAGGCGAGCTCCTTCGGCCGCTCGGACACGCTACCGAGAGAGACCTTACAGCACGGTGAGCCCCGGTTTGAAATCGGTATTCGGAGGGGGTCGGGCGAGGGCTCAGCGGTCGCGGAAGAACTCCGTGAGGAGGTCCGCGCAACTCTCTGCGAGGACGCCCTCGACGACCTCCGGGCGGTGGTTGAGCCGCCGGTCGCGGACGACGTCCCACAGGGAGCCGACCGCGCCCGCCTTGTCGTCGCGGGCGCCGTAGACGACCCGGTCCACCCGGGACTGCACGATCGCGCCCGCGCACATCGTGCACGGTTCGAGGGTCACCACCAGCGTGCAGCCGGACAGCCGCCACTCTCCGAGCGCGGCGGCCGCCCGCCGGACGGCGAGCACCTCCGCGTGGGCCGTCGGATCGCCGCCGGCCTCACGTTCGTTGTGGCCGGCGGCGAGGACCGTCGTGCCGTCCGGACCCAGCACGACGGCGCCGACCGGGACGTCTCCGCCGTCGCCGGCCAGCCTGGCCTCTTCCAGGGCGAGCCGCATCGCGGCCCGCCAGCGGTCGCGTACGGGGTCGGGCGTCCGACCCCGGTCGGGTGCGGTCAGCGGACGGTCTCCAGGACCTCCGAGGCGCCCAGGGCCTCGGCGATCTCGGTGACGGCGTCCTCGGACAGCGACCTCAGTTCCTTCTCGCCGACGCCGAGGTCGTCGAGGATGCGGGCGTCGCCGACCGGGCCGTGCGGCACGGCTTCGGCGGAGCCGGCAGCCTCGGTGCCACCGGAGTCCTCATCGTCGTTGTCGTTGTCGTTCTCACCGTCCTCGGTGCCGTCGAGGTCGAGGGCGTCCAGGTCGTCGTCGTCACCCGGATCCCTTCCGAGCAGTTCGTCGGTGAGCAGGATCTCGCCGTACGAGCTGCGGGCGGCGGCTGCGGCGTCGGAGACGAAGATGCGAGGGTCCTCCTCGCCGTCGATGCGGACGACCCCGAACCAGGAGTCCTCCTGCTCGATCAGCACGAGCACCGTGTCGTCGTCGGGAGAGGCCTCCCGGGCCAGGTCGGCCAGATCCGACAGGGTCTCCACATCGTCGAGCTCTGTGTCGCTCGCTTCCCACCCGTCTTCGGTGCGCGCGAGCAGTGCGGCGAAGTACACCGTGACTCTCCCACTGGTCATAGGCGTGCCGGTTGGGGGTCCCCCCGGCGGAGGTTACGGGCGGAGAGAGAGCTCAGGCTCCGAGCCCCACCCACTCGGAATCGTGGCAGAAACAAGGCGTTCAGGGGACGTCTTCGGCTCCCTGTGTCCGGTGGTTTTGATCGCACGTCCTTGGCGAGGTCCGTGCGCGACTCACCAGCACACTCGTTGCGGCCACGAGCGGATCGTACGCGGCTTTCCCGTGCGCCCACGCACGCCCACCCCATGCGACACCCGTGACGGTGGCGATCTTCCCCGTATGCCCCAAGTCCCGTACGGCTGCGGCTACCAGCGGAAGGTGCGCATGCGCATCGCGTGGCGCAGGCGAGCCGTCTTCGCGCGGCGCGGCGAGACCCGGTCGCGCAGTGCGCGGGCCTCGGCCGGCTCGGGCAGGAACCGGGCGCGCCGCCGACGGCGCTCGGCGTCGGTCTCGGCGGGCCCTGCGGCCCCCGGCACTTCGTCGTCAGGCAAGTCAGGCATCAGCACACCACCCCGGACACCCCGGTCCGTCTGCACACCTTTCCCCCGCTTTCCCTCCGACGGGCGGTTTGATGCGAGCGAACGGAGCAGGCCCGGGGGACGGCGGGGCGGGTGCGGCCCGGTTACTGTTGTGGCCATGCGTCTCCACGTCGTCGACCACCCCCTGGTCGCCCACAAGCTCACCACGCTGCGCGACCAGCGCACGGACTCCGCGACCTTCCGCCGGCTGGCCGACGAACTGGTCACCCTGCTCGCCTACGAGGCCACGCGTGACGTGCGCACCGAGCAGGTCGACATCAAGACGCCGGTCGCCTCGACCACCGGCGTCAAGCTCTCCTACCCGCGCCCGCTGGTCGTGCCGATCCTGCGCGCGGGCCTGGGCATGCTGGACGGCATGATGCGGCTGCTGCCGACCGCCGAGGTGGGCTTCCTGGGCATGATCCGCAACGAGGAGACGCTGGAGGCGTCCACGTACGCCACGCGCATGCCGGAGGACCTCTCCGGCCGCCAGGTGTACGTCCTGGACCCGATGCTGGCCACCGGCGGCACGCTGGTCGCCGCGATCCGCGAGCTGATCGGGCGCGGCGCCGACGACGTCACGGCCGTGGTGCTGCTCGCCGCCCCCGAGGGCGTGAAGATCATGGAGCGCGAGCTCGCGGGCGCCCCGGTCACGGTCGTCACGGCAGCCGTCGACGACCACCTCAACGAGCACGGCTACATCGTCCCGGGCCTGGGAGACGCGGGCGACCGCCTGTACGGCGCAGCCGAATAACCCTCGAGCCGACCGGTCGGCTCGAGGGTTACGAAGTCGGTCAGAGGCTGCCGGCAGGTCTGCTAGCAGCTCTGCTTCGTGGATGCTGTCGGGCGGGGTTCGGACAGGGCTGTCAGGGCCTTGGCCGCGGCTGCCTGCGGGGTCAGGGTCTTGAAGCCGTTGCCGATGATCAGGTCGACGGCCGTGCCCGTGCGGGCGGCGTCGGTGCGGCGCTCGGCGGTGCCCAGTTGTGTGGCGAGGACCGGCAGCGAGGTGTTCAGCGAGGCCGCGGGGCCGAGCAGTATCCCGGTGCCGGTGACCTTCTTGTCGTACTGCTTGCCGGCGTTGCCCACCTCGCCGATCTTGAAGCCGCGTTTCTTCAACTCGTCCGCGGTGGTCTTGGCGAGACCGCTGCGGGTCGTGGCGTTGAAGACGTTCACGGTGATCTGGGCGGGCTTGGGCACCGCGCCCGTGGCCGCGGCGGCACCCGCGGCAGCGGAGGCGGAGGGTGCGGCGCTCGCCTTCGTCGAGTTCTTCGCGCAGCCGGCGCCGGCGGCCGAGGCCGTCCCGCCGCCGCCCGTGAAGACGTCGATGAGCTGCAGAGTGCCCCAGCCGGCCACGCCGAGCACAGCACCGCAGCCGACGACCACGACGGCCAGCCTGCCGCGTCGTCGGTGGGGGCGCATGCGGGGGTATTTGTCCCCCGTGATCCGGTACTTGCCGCCCATGCCGGGGGGAGTCAGCATGCTCATGGGCGCAGCGTAGTGCGCCCGGGCGGCCGTGACTAATAAAGGATCATCCGACACTGCGCGGGGGCGCGAGAAAGTACCCGAACGGGTCAACCCCAGGGTTCATCAGGGGCCTGCGCCGGGGCTCGCGACGGGGTTCGCGGCGGGGCTCAGTCCAGCTCGAGCACGCGCGCGTGCAGCACCTGTCGCTGCTGGAGCGCCGCCCGCACCGCGCGGTGCAGCCCGTCCTCCAGGTACAGGTCGCCCTGCCACTTCACGACGTGCGCGAAGAGGTCGCCGTAGAACGTGGAGTCCTCCGCGAGCAGGGTTTCCAGGTCGAGCTGCTGCTTGGTGGTCACCAGCTGATCGAGGCGGACCGGGCGCGGCGCGACGTCCGCCCACTGCCGGGTGCTTTCCCGGCCGTGGTCGGGGTACGGCCGGCCGTTTCCGATGCGCTTGAAGATCACACGGAAAGCCTACCGGTCCAGACGTTCCGGGCGCAGCCATGGAGACGGAGTGCGACGCTGGAAAAGACGTGATGAACGGGGGTAAAACGGAATGAGGGGCTGCCGATGAGTGAGTCGACGGGCGCCGCTGACATCGCCGCCGGGTACGCCTTCACCGGCCCCGCCCTCGACCTGGGCGCGCTGTTGTGGGACGGCGAGTGCCTGCCCGACGTCCCCGTCCGCATCCCCCTCCCCATGCTGAACAGGCACGGCCTGGTCGCCGGCGCCACCGGCACCGGAAAGACCAAGACGCTCCAGCTGATCGCCGAACAGCTCTCGGCACAGGGCGTCCCGGTCTTCCTCGCGGACGTCAAGGGCGATCTGTCCGGGGTGTCGGCTCCCGGGGCGGCGAACGACAGGGTCCAGGGGCGGGCCGCGGAAGTCGGCCAGAAATGGACGGCGACGGGCTTCCCGGCCGAGTTCTACGCGCTCGGCGGCCTCGGTCACGGCATTCCGCTGCGGGCCACGATCACCAGCTTCGGCCCCGTGCTCCTCGCCAAGGTGCTCCAGCTCAACCGGACCCAGGAACAGTCCCTCGGCCTGGTCTTCCACTACGCGGACACCAAGGGCCTGGAGCTCGTCGACCTCAAGGACCTGAGGTCCGTCGTCGCCTTCCTCACCTCCGACGAGGGCAGGACGGAGCTGAAGAACATCGGCGGTCTGTCGACGGCCACCGCCGGGGTGATCCTGCGCTCCCTGACCGCCTTCGAGGCCCAGGGCATGGCGAGCTTCTTCGGCGAGCCGGAGTTCGACACGGCCGACCTCCTGCGCACGGCGTCCGACGGCCGCGGGATCGTCTCGGTGCTCGAACTGCCCGCCGTCCAGGACAAGCCGCAGCTCTTCTCGACGTTCCTGATGTGGCTGCTGGCCGACCTCTTCCACGACCTTCCGGAGGTCGGCGACGCGGACAAGCCGGGGCTCGTCTTCTTCTTCGACGAGGCGCACCTGCTGTTCAGCGACGCATCCAAGGCGTTCCTCGACTCCATCACACAGACCGTCCGGCTGATTCGCTCGAAAGGGGTGGGCGTGTTCTTCGTCACGCAGACCCCGAAGGACGTGCCCGGCGACGTCCTCGCCCAGCTCGGCAACCGGGTCCAGCACGCGCTGCGGGCCTTCACCCCGGACGACCAGAAGGCCCTCAGGGCCACGGTGAAGACGTTTCCCGACTCCGCCTACGACCTGGAGGAACTGCTCACCGGGCTCGGCACCGGGGAGGCCGTCGTCACCGTCCTCAGCGAGAAGGGCGCCCCGACCCCGGTCGCCGCGACCCGGCTGCGCGCGCCCGAGTCGCTGATGGGCCCGGTGGACGGCCCGGAGCTCGACCGGGCGGTGCGGGCGTCCTCCCTCCACGAGCGGTATGCACAGGCTGTGGACAGAGAATCGGCGTTCGAGAAGCTGGCGGCCCGGGAAGAGAGCGCGGCCGCCGCCCAGCCGGAGCCGAAGGAGCCCAAGGGGGCCAAGAGGGCCACAGCCAAGGAGCCCAAGGAGCCCAAGGCGGAACGTTCCGTGGTCGAGCAGGTCGTCGGCAGCGGCATGTTCAAGTCGCTGGCCCGGTCCGTCGGCACACAGATCGGCCGCGAGATCACCCGTTCGCTCTTCGGTACGGCCCGGCGGAGGCGGTAGCCCGCCTCCGCCGACCGGTCAGCGGTCCCGATTCTCCCGGGGCTGCTGCGGACGCTGCTCCTTCACCTGCGGCTTCGGCGCGCTGCGGGCGGCCTCCGCGCGCAGCAGGGCGCGCAGGACGGCGTACGGGTCTTGGGGCATGGCTCTTTCCCTCGCATGTTCCTTGCGTGAGTGCTGACGGGCCTGGGGGACGGCGTCGGTCAGCAGCGCAGGACCACGGTGCGCAGGGCGTGCAGGGCGTACGGGGTCCTCGGCGGCGCGGGGCGCGGCCGGTCCGCCGGGACGCCGGGCGCGGGGGCCGGGAGCGGCGCCGGGCGCAGGGGCGCGGCCGGACGGTGGGTGCCGGAGGCGGGTCGCAGCGCCGTGTCGAGGACGTCGTACTCGGCGATCTCGGCGGCGGCGACCGGCGCCGCCGAGATCGCGCCGGGCGTACCCGGCGCCAGCAGGGCGAGGAGCACGGCGAGCACCCGTAGCCAGGCGCGGCTGCGGGAGAGTCTGCGTGCGGTGCTCATGGGAGGTGATCTCCCCGCGACACGCCCGGCGTTCAGCACGCAGGACGGGAGAATCACCTGTTCGGAGCAGGGGGCGTACGCCCTCGGCCGGACCTACTTCGCTGCCGCCTTGGCGGCCTTCGCCGCCGCCTTCATCTCCTGCTTGTGCGCGCGCACCTTCGCCAGCGACTCCGGGCCGGTGATGTCGGCGACGGACCGGAAGGACTTCGCCTCGCCGTAGGCGCCGGCCGCCTCCCGCCAGCCCGTGGGCCGTACGCCGAGCTGCTTGCCCAGCAGGGCGAGGAAGATTTGCGCCTTCTGCTTGCCGAAGCCGGGCAGTTCCTCGAGCCGCTTCAGCAGCTCCTTGCCGCTGCCGGCGTCCTTCCAGACGGCCCCGGCATCGCCGTCGTAGTGCTCGACGAGGTACTGGCAGAGCTGTTGGATGCGCTTGGCCATGGAGCCGGGGTAGCGGTGCACGGCCGGCTTGTCGGAGAGCAGCGCGGCGAAGGCCTCCGGGTCCTGGGCGGCGATGTCGTGGGCGTCCAGGTCGTCGGCGCCGAGCCGGTCGGCGATGGTCCGGGGGCCCTTGAACGCCCACTCCATCGGAACCTGCTGGTCCAGCAGCATCCCGACCAGCGCGGCGAGCGGGGACCGCCCGAGGAGCTCGTCGGCCTCGGGGTCCTGGGAGAGGTGAAGGGTGACGTCCATGCGTAGATGATCCCGCCTGCGCGCTGAAGGGGCGCGGGGAACTGCGCGACCGGCCACGATGGCGCCGCGGCAGAACGACCGACGGCGCATCGCCGCACTTCCGGCGGAGCGCCTAGCTCGCGCGCCAGTACCCCAGTGCGTGCAGCCGGTCCTTCGGTACGCCCAGTTCCTTGCGGACGTAGGCCGACAGCGTCCTGGTGGTGCGGGTGTCGCAGGCGATCCAGACGTACGGGTCGGGGGTGGCCGAGAGCAGGTCGGGCAGCTCGGCCTTCACCCGTTCGACGAGGTGGGCGCCGGAGTCCTGCCGGGGCACGCGCCGTATCTCGTGGCGGTCCGGGTCGGTGCGGAAGGGGAGGTCCTCGGTGTGCTCCGGGGCGCCCTCGAACCAGACGGTCGCCGGTGCGCCGCCGAGCGCGCCCGCGCCGAGCAGGGAGTTGATGGCGGGCAGGGAGGCCGGGTCGCCGATCACGAGGACGTGCGAGGGGGCCGGGGCGGGCGGTTCGAAGCCGGTGCCCTGGACGGTCGCGCCGATCGTGTCGCCGGGCTGCGCCGCCCGCGCCCAGTCGCTGGCGGCGCCGTCGTGCAGGGCGAACTCCAGGCTGAAGGCGCCGGCCGCCGGGTCGGGGTCGACCAGGGTGTAGGCCCGCTGGTGCGGCCGGCCGGCGTTCTCGAACCAGAGCCGGACCCAGATCGTCGGGTGGACGCCGGTGGCGGCGAGCAGTCCGCCGTCCGAGAGGTGCAGTCGGCGGTAGTGACCGGTGACCTCCGCCACCCCCGTGACGGTGAGGGTGAAGTCTTTCGCGCGCATCAATTTGAGGACCGCGCCCTCCCAGCCCCGCCCCTGCGCCATGACGTCTTCACCCCTCGCGTACGATTTCGGCACAACCAACTTAGGCAAGCCTAACCTAAAGCAAAGAGGGGCCACAGGGTGACTGCCGAGATCTACCGTGACGCCTGGGGCGTCCCGCATCTGCGCGCCGACAGCGTCCACGCGCTCGCCCGCCTCCAGGGGCTGGTCACCGCCCGCGACCGGGCCTGGCAGCTGGAGGTCGAACGGCATCGCGCGCGGGGCACCTCGGCCGCCTTCCTCGGCCCCGAGGCCCTCCCCTGGGACAGATTCGTGCGCCGCGCCCGCCTCGACGACACGGCGAGACGCTGCTTCGACGAGCTGGAGAGACAGGACCCGGAGACGGCCGACTGGCTACGGGCGTACGTCGACGGCGTCAACGAGGGGCTGACCACAGGGCTGACCACCGGCGAAGCCGTCGCGCTCGCCCCCGAGTTCGCCCGCGTCGGCCTCGCCCCCGGCCGCTGGGAGCCCTGGACCCCGCTCGCCGTCTGGCTGGCCACGCACATCCTGTTCGCCGGGTTCCCCGCCAAGCTGTGGCGCGAGGAGGCCGCCCGGCACCTCGGCCCCGACGCGGTCGCACTGTTCGCCACCGACGGACCCGGCACCTCCGGCAGCAACGGCTGGCTGGTGAGCGGCGACCGCACGGTCACCGGACAGGCCGTCATCGCCGGCGACCCGCACCGCTTCATCGAGGACCCCGGCGTCTACCAGCAGATCCGCCTCGCCTGCGACGAGTTCGACGTCGTCGGCCTCGCCGTCCCCGGAGTCCCCGGCATCGCGCACTTCGGCCACACCGGCACCGTCGCCTGGGCCATCACCAACGCCATGGCCGACTACCAGGACCTCTACCGCGAACGGCTGCGCCGCACCGGCGCGGGCGTCGAGGCCCTGGGCCCGGACGGGACCTGGCAGCGCGTCGCCCGGCACACCGAACTCGTGCGCGTGGCAGGGGAGGAGACCGTCGAGGTCGAGGTCCTGGAGACCGAGCGCGGGCCGGTGATCGCCGGGGGCCCGGAGGGCCTCGACGACGGCGCCCCGCTCGCGCTGAGCCTGCGCTACCCGCCCCGCGTCACCGCCGACCTGGGCTTCTCCGCGCTCCTCCCGCTGCTGAGGGCCCGCCGGGTCGCCGACGTGGACCGCGCCTTCGACCGCTGGGCCGAGCCGGTCAACGTCGTCCAGGCCGCCGACACTTCAGGCGGCCTGCTGCACCGCGTCGCCGGCCGGGTGCCGCTGCGCGCCGAGGCCAACGGCACCCGTCTGGTCGCCGCCTGGGAACCCGGCCACGAGTGGACCGGCTGGCACGAGATGCCCCACGCGGGACTGACCGACGGCGTCGCCGTGATGGCCAACCAGCGAGGTCCGGCGGTGGAGTTGGGCGTCGAGTTCGCCGCGCCGTACCGCGCCGACCGGATCGGGGCGCTGCTGGCGGAACGCCGGCAGTGGTCCGCCGCCGACATGCCGGGGATCCACACGGACACCTATCTGGCCTCCGCGGAACCCCTGTTGGAGCACGTCGCAGCCCTGGACGCACTGACCGGACCGGCCGCCGAACTCCGCGACCGCCTGCTGCGCTGGAACCGCCGGATGGACGCCGACAGCCAGGAAGCGGCCCGGTTCGCGGCGCTGCGCAGCGCCCTCGTCCGCCGCCTCGCCGCGCACCCGGCCCTCGCGGCCCTGGCCGGCCCGCCCGCCTACCCGGAGGTCTTCCTCCCCTGGCTCGCCCTCGTCCCGCGGATCGGCTTCGCCCTCCAACACCTTCTGCGCGCCGAGGAGCTGTACGGGATCGACCGGCCGGAACTCGTCCGGGAGGCCCTCGAGGAGGTCGCCGGGCAGCCGGCCGCCCACTGGGGCGACACCCACCGCCTCGCCCCCTGGCGGGCGCTGCCCGCCCCCTCGGACGACCCCTCGGACGCCCCCTCGGACGAGCCCCCGGCCCTCGCCGGCGACCACGACTGCGTGCTCTGCACCTCGGCCGTGCCCGGCTGGACCGACCTCGCCGCCCGCGGCCCGGCCGCCCGTTACGTGTGGGACCTGGCCCGCCGCGAGGACAGCCTGTGGGTCGTCCCGTACGGCGCGTCGGGCGTCCCGGACCACCCCCACCACCACGACCAGCTGCCCCTGTGGCTCAAGGGCGAGCTGGCCCCGGTCGTCACCGACTGGGCGCAGCTGACGAAGGAGAGCGATGTCTGACCGGTATGTCCATGAAGGGCACGTCGACGGGTTCGGCGCCGTCCGGCTGAGGCCCCTCGACGCCGAGGCGGACGCCGGTGTCGTCCACTCCTGGGTGAGTGAGGAGCGGGCCGTGTTCTGGGGCATGAACGGACTGACGCGGGACCAGGTCGCCGAGATCTACGCCCATATGGCCGGCCTCGACACCCATCACGCCTTCCTGGTCGAGCTGGACGGAGTCCCGGTAGCCCTTCTCCAGACCTACGAGCCGACCGAGGACCGGGTCGGCGAGGTCTACCGGGTCGAGCCCGGAGACATCGGCATCCACCTGTTCATCGCGCCCGCCGGCGGACAGGGCACGCGGCCCGGCTGGTCGGCGGCGCTGATGGGCGAGCTCGCCGCCTACGTACTGGTCGGCCTCGACCGGCGCCGGATCGTGGTGGACCCCGATG
This sequence comes from Streptomyces sp. NPDC006872, assembly GCF_040635845.1. NCBI lineage: Bacteria > Bacillati > Actinomycetota > Actinomycetes > Kitasatosporales > Streptomycetaceae > Streptomyces > Streptomyces sp. NPDC006872. Next base: position 97,968 of record NZ_JBEYIL010000003.1, on the reverse strand, counting down.
TGGGCAACGAGAAGGCGGTCGCCCGCTTCCTGCGGCAGGGCTTCGAGGAGGGGCCGGTCGTCACCCTGCCGGAGATCGTCCTGCCGGACGTGCACCTGCCGGAGAAGAAGGCGCAACTGGCCTTCCTGCGCCGGGAGGTAGCGTTCCCCGGGTGACCTCACCCCTCACCCCCGAAGACCTCGTCGCGCACTACGGCCTGGAGCCGATACCTCGCGAGGGCGGCCTGTTCCGCCGCACCTGGGCGGGGCCCGAAGGGCCGGACGGCCGCCCCGCCGGCTCCGCGATCGTCGCGCTGCTCACCGCGGGCGACCACTCGGCCCTGCACCGCCTGCCCACCGACGAGATCTGGCACTTCTACCTCGGCGACCCGCTGGAGCTGCTCCTCCTCGCTCCCGACGGCACCTCCCGCACGGCGGTGCTCGGCCCGGACGTCCTCGGCGGACACCAGCCGCAGCTCACCGTGCCCGCCCGCACCTGGATGGGCGCGCGGGTGGCCGCCGGGGCCGCCTGGAGCTTCCTCGGCTGCACGATGGCCCCCGGCTTCACCTACGCGGACTACGAACACGGGGACGCGGCACATCTCACGGCGCGTTATCCGGACCGGGCGCCCCTGATCAGGGAACTGTGCCGTCCATGACGTTGCTGGCGGGCCGCGTGGCCCTGATCACGGGGGCGAGCGGCGGCATCGGCCGCGGCATCGCCCTGCGGTTCGCCCAGGAAGGCGCGGCGGTGGCGCTGCACTGCCGCACGGGCGAAGCCGCGGCCCGGGCGCTCGCGCGGGAGATCGGTGAGCGGGCCGTCGTGCTGCCGGGCGCGGATCTCACCGTCGAGGACGACTGCCGGAACGTGGTGACACAGGCCGCCGAGTGGGGCGGCGGACGGCTGGACGCCCTGGTCAACAGCGCGGGCGTACAACCGGTCCAGCCGCTGCCTCAGATGACCGCGGCGGACTGGCGGGCGGTGGTGGACACCAACCTGACCAGCGTGTTCGCCTGTACACAGGCGGCGGCGGAGGCGATGCGGGAGCACGGCGGGACCATCACCCACATCGCCTCCGTGGAGGCGGGCAGCCCGGCGCCGGGCCACGCCCACTACTCCGCGGCCAAGGCGGCGGTCGTGATGCACGCGCGGGCGGCGGCGCAGGAGTACGGGGCGTTCGGCATCCGCGTGAACACGGTCTCGCCCGGCCTCATCGATCGGGAGGGCCTGGCCGAGGCCTGGCCCGAGGGCGTACGGCGCTGGCGACAGGCGGTCGCGGTGCGCCGACTGGGCCGCCCGGAGGACGTCGGCGACGCCTGTGTCTTCCTGGCCTCGCCGCTCGCGTCCTGGATCACCGGGCACGACCTGGTGGTGGACGGCGGGGTGTCGGCCCGGCCGACCTGGTGAACCGGATGCCCGATGCATGCGTACGTATCTCCGAGCACGCGAGTCTCGAGTCTCAGGCAAGGCGGAGCGGTGACGTGGGCGAAGGGCGCGATGACGGACGACACGGCAGTGAGCGGCACGGCGGCGGGGCAACCGGCGGTCGGCGCCACGGCGGTCGGGGACCCGGTCGACCCGGCGGCCGGCACCGGCGACTTCAAGGGCTGGTGCTGCTGGGCACCGTGCTGGTCCTGCTCCTCCTCGGCGGCGGACCGGCCTCGGCGCACGCGGCCCTCCGCAGCGCCGACCCCGCCGACGGAAGCATCGTCAAGACCGCACCCGACTCCATCACCCTCACCTTCACCGAGTCGGTAGGCCTGCTCGACGACTCCTTCCGCGTCTTCGACCCCGACAACCAGCGGGTGAAGACGGGCAAGGCCGGGCACGCGGACGGCCGTGCCGACACCGCGCGCGTCACCCTCCCCGGCAAGCTCGCCACCGGCACCTTCACGGTCGCCTGGCGGGTCGTGTCGGCGGACAGCCACCCGATCGCCGGCGCCTTCACCTTCTCCGTGGGCGAACCGTCCGCGACCCCGCCGGTCCTGCCCAGCACCTCCGTGGAGAACCCCGCCACCAGCGGCCTCTTCAACATCGGCCGCTATGTCGCGTACCTCGCCGCGGCCCTGCTCATCGGCACGGCCGGCTTCATCGCCGTCTGCGGACCGCCGGACATCCGGCCGCTGCGCAGGCTGCTGAAGGCCGGCTGGTGGGCGCTCGCCGGATCGACGGTGTTCCTGCTGCTGCTCCGCGCCCCCTACGAGACCGGCACCGGCCCGGCCGAGGTCCTCGACCCCTCGGGTCTGACCCGAACCCTCGGCACCCGCCCCGGCCTCGCCCTGTTGGCGCGTCTCGCGCTGCTGGCGGCGGTCGCGGTTCTCCTCCTGCGGCAGCGGGGGCCGGCCGAGCGGCGGGAGCGGCCGTCCCGCGCGACCTTCCTGACCGGCGCCGCGCTGGCGGTGGGCCTGACCCTGACCTGGGCGGCCGCCGAGCACGCGTCGGCCGGCATCCAGGTGCCGGCGGCGATGACGTCCTCGGTGCTGCATCTGCTCGCGATGGCGGCCTGGCTCGGCGGCCTGACGGCCCTGCTCACCCTGATGTACCGCGCGTCCGTCCCGTCACGGGTGGTCGGCCGCTTCTCCCGACTGGCGGGCTGGTCGGTGACCGTCCTGGTGGTGACGGGCGTCTACCAGTCCTGGCGTGGCCTCGGCTCCGCGTCCGCGCTGACGGACACCACGTACGGCCGGATCCTGCTCGCCAAGCTGGCCGCGGTGACGCTGCTGCTGGTCGCGGGCGCGTGGTCCCGGCGGACGGTCACAACGGAAAGGACGGCGAGGAACGTGACGGCTGAGACGATCGAGACGGTTGAGACGGTCGAGACGGCTGCGGAGCAGGACGCGCGGGTCCCGGAGCCGGTGAGTGCCTTGGCAAGCGGTTCGGCGGGCGGTTCGGTGAGCACTTCGGTCGCCGAGAAGTTGCCCGAGAAGTCGCCCGAGCAAGGGTCTTCCGAGCTGCCGTCTTCCGAGGTGCCGTCTTCCCAGCAGCCGTCGGCCGGGAAGGGTCCGGCCTCGCCCGCTCTCACCCCCGCCGAGGACGCCCGACGCCGTGCGCTGCGCCGTTCCGTGCTGGTCGAGGTCGTCGTCTCGGTCGTCGTGCTCGTTCTGACGACCGTGCTGACGGGCACCCTGCCCGGCAGGGCGGCGGCCGAGGCGGCGACGGCGGAGCAGTCCGCCGGGCTGCCCGTGGCCTCCGTGACCGACGTCCCCTTCACCATCAGCTCCGTCGGCGGCAGGGCCGGCGACTTCAGCGGCAAGGTGCAGGTGACCCTCGATCCGGGCCGGGTCGGCGAGAACAACCTGCAGGCCGTGGTCTACGGCCCCGACGGCGGTTTCGTCAGCATCCCCGAACTGCGCGTCTCCTTCAGCCTCCCCGAGCAGGAGGTCGGTCCCCTGGACGCCAAGGTCACCGACCGGGGCGGCTACTTCGCCGCCGACGCGGTCAACCTGCCCATCCCCGGCGAGTGGGAGATGAAGGTGACCGTGCGGGTGTCGGACATCGACCAGGTGAGCGTGGAGAAGCCGGTGCGGATCGTGCGCTGACCCGTCAGCGTCCCGCCGGGTCGGGAGTGGCGTGGCGCGCCGCCAGCGCGCGCTCCGCGTCCTCGAGCCGGCGTGAGCACCGGGCGTCCGGATCGTAGGCGACGGCCGTGCTCACACAGGTGCAGAACACCTGGGTGTCGAGGGTGACGCGGCTGGTGACCCGGAAGGACGAGCGGCGCACATCGCCGATCGTGGTGGTGATGGTGACGGGCTCGGGCTGCACGACGAGCGGCTGCGTGTAGTCGAGCTCGTGGCGTGCGTAGACGAACCGGGGCCGGATCTGCTGTCCGGGAAGGCCCGGGCGCAGATAGAACATGTCGAAGTGGGCGTCCTGGATCATCTCCAGCAGCCGGACGTTGTTCACATGGTTCATGGCGTCCAGGTCGCTCATGCGTACCTGGCGGAGATAGAGGTGCGGACGGCTCTCCGGCAGCTCACGGGGCGTGCGCCCGGTGCTCGTGCGGCGGATGTCGGTCGCCAGGGCCTGGGTCAAGACGGTCACTCCTCGGATGTGCTGCGGGGGCTACGGGGACTGCGGGGCCAGGTCGTGTCCTGTGCGGGCACGGCCTAGAGGGCCTGCTCGATCAGGTCGGCCGCGGCGCCCGCCCCTCCCGCCTGCGTGATCTCCCGGCGCACGGCGGACACGCCCGCGCGGATGTCCCGGTCGGACGACACCCGCAGCACGGCCTCGCGCAGCGCCTCGGGCGTGAGCGTCTCGCGCGGCAGCCGGACCCCGAGCCGCAGCCGTTCGATCTGCGCCGCGTTGACCCGCTGCTCGGCCATCTGCGGGACCGCCACCATCGGGACGCCGTAGTGCAGCGCCTCCATCGTGCCGCCCATGCCTGCGTGGGTGACGAACGCGTCCGCATGGGCGAGAACGGCCAGTTGGGGCACGTGCGCATGCACTTCGACGGTGTCGGGGAGCGGCCCCAGCTCGTCCCGTGCGACCGCGTGGCCGACGGACATCACCACCTGCCAGGGCAGCTCCGCGAAGGCCTGCACACAGGACCGGTAGAACTCCGGCCGCCGGGTGAACTGCGAGCCCAGCGACACCAGCAGGACCGGCAGATCCGGGCGCGAGGGCTGCCAGGACCCCTGGTAGGAGCGGTCCCCGAGCACCGGACCGACATAGGCGACGCGCCGTGCCGCGACGGTGTCCGCCCGGCGCTGGAAGACGCGCGGGAAGAACGCGAGGGCGTGCTGCGGCGCCACCAGTTCGTGGATCCGCGCGCTGTCGACCCCGTGGTCCGCGAAGGCCGCCACCAGTTCCCCGAAGCCCGGGATCTGCGGCAGGCCGGGCACGTCGAAGAACTCGGGGACGATGCCGTCGTAGGCGAGATGCGTGGGCGACGCCACGACCGTCGGCACCTCCCACCGCGACGCCAGCAGCAGCCCCGCGAAGGCGTAGATGTCGCACAGCACCAGGTCCGGACGGTCCTTGCCGTACGCCCTGCTCAGGGCGGGCAGGGCGGCCAGCGCCCCCTGGACGACCCGGGCGAACCCCTCGCCCATCTCCTCGGGCGCCTCCGAGTCGTCCGCCGTGTCCGGGTAGAGCACGGGTTCCGCGCCGGCGGCCTTCACCTGGTGCACGAAGGGCTCGGTGACGGCGTAGGTGACCCGGTGACCCCGCCGTACGAGTTCCTCGACGACGCCCAGCGTCGGGTTCACGTGCCCGTGCATCGGAACGTTGAACACGGCGATGTGCGCGGGATTGCGCGCGGGACTGTGCGCGGGATTCGGATGAGTACCAGGCACGACACGCAACTCCTGTCCGGCGCGGAGCCGGGGCCGGGGGACTGATGGCGGGGGCGTCCGACCGTGGACGCGGAGTCCCGATTAAAGGCGCTCCGACACGGTTCGGAACCGTAAACCTGCTGCAGTGTCACCCCATCAGGGAGCCTCCACGGCCGTGCGTTGACACCTGCGGGGGCTCCTGGACGTGACCGCCGGTGCGATCCGCCGTTGGGGGTACAGGACGTCGTCCTCCAGCAGGCCCACGACAGGAGCAGTCTCATGCCCGGATCGCATCTTCCCTTGATGGAAGAGGGGATGGCCCGCTGGCCGTTCGGCCCGCCCAACGCCGGGATCGCGCTGGACTTCACGGGCGATCCGCCCGCGCTGCAGGAAATGCGGGCCCTGGCGGACGAACGCTGGAAGGCGCTGCCGAGGCTCACCCAGACCCTCGTCGCCCCCGGCGGCCCCCGGACCGGCCTGGCCTGGCTGACCGGCCGGCACCGCTGGGCGCGCGGCGACGGCCACGACCTCGCACAACAGGTCGACAGCGCGGACAGCACCCTGCGGGACGCGGTGCGCCAGTGGTTCCACACCCCGTTCCCCGCCGACCGCCCGCCGTGGAGCCTCCACCTCCTGCGGGGCACGACGGAGGGGGAGTTCTCCCTCCTGTTCCGGATGCACCACAGCCTGCTCGACGGCCGCTCCCTGACGACCCTGCTGCGCGCCCTCTTCGACGACGGCCGGCCGCTGGACGGCGCCGCCTCCCTGGCCGTGCCCGGCCCCCGGCGCCGGACGGCCCGCCCCGCTCCGACGGCGGGCGATCCGCCCGGACTGCTCACCGCGGGACGTGCGGTGCCCCTGCCGCACCAGGGCCCGCGGGAGCCCGCGTACACCGTGGTGCGGCTGCGCGCCGATGTCCTGCGGGCCGCGCGGGAAGCCGTCGGCGTGCGGACGGCGACCACCAACGAGGTGTTCCTGGCGACGGTCTCCGGAGTCCTGCGCTCCTGCCTGGCCGCCTCGGCAGCCGACCAGGGCGCTGAGCCGACGCAGCAGGTGTGGCTGTCGGTCCCGGTCGACGAACGCCCTGAGGACTGCGGCGAGTTCCTCGGCAACGCGTTCGCCAACGTCCGGGTCCCCGCGCCGGTGACCCTGTCCGACCCGGCGGCCCGGCTGACCGCGTGCACCGGACTGCTGACCACCGTCACCCGGCCCCGGAGCACCTCCGAGAAGCTCGTCGAGGGCACGCTCGGGGCGGTTCCCGGGGCGACCATGGCACTGGCTGGCGGCAGGATCTTCGCGCCCGCGTACGCGCCGGCGGCCTGCTCCTACGTCCATCTGCGCGAGCAGGTCCGGACCCTGGCCGGACGACCGCTGCGCCGGCTGACCATCGTTCCCATGGTGCCCCCGGCCGACACGGCCACCTTCGGGCTGGGCGGCTGCTCGCAGGGCCACACGCTGAGCGTCGCCACCAACTCGGGCGGCCGGGACGCCGCCCTGCTGGCGGAGGCCTTCCTGGACGAGCTGACCCTGCTCGCCGAGGGGCCGGCCGACCGGGGCTGACGAACGAGGGGAGGGCCGCCGGTCGACTGCCCGGCGGCCCTCCGCACTCACTTGCTCACTCGCTCACTCGCTCAGGTGTTCAGCTGCCCTGCGGAGCCCACCCGTCCGTGCCGGTCAGGATCGGCGTGCTGGTCCGGGAGGTGAAGGGGTTCTGACGATCTGTTGAGTCGCAAGCACGGCAACCTTCTTGGGCTCGTCGACCACTTGAGAACAGATTCAGCCCGGCCAGTTGCCTTGCACCAAGGAGATCAGTCACATGAGCGACCTCAACGAGCGCGGTCCCACGGACCAGGCGCCCGGCGGGACTCGACGGCCCTCGGGACGTCATCGGAAACGGTGGACGGCGACCGGCCTCATGATCGGTGTGCCTGCCGTGCTGGGCCCGTATCTGCTGCTCTCCCAGTCGGAGTCCGAGGCCGCGACGATCGACACGACCGCCTACTACCGACTGGTGTCGGTCGCCGGCGGCAAGGTGCTGGACGTCGCCGGGAAATCCACCGCGGACGGCGCTGCGGTCATTCAGTACAAGGACAACGGCGGCGCCAACCAGCAGTGGCGGTTGAAGACCGCAGGCGACGGCTACTACGAGCTGGTCAACCGCAAGAGCGGCAAGGTGCTCGAGGTCAAGGGCGCTTCGACGGCGAACAAGGCCGCGGTCGACCAGGCGGCCGACACGGGAGCCGCGCACCAGCAGTGGAAGATCGGTGAGTTGGACGGCGGCGCCGTCAAGGTGGTCAACCGCAAGAGCGGCAAGGTGCTGGACGTCGCCGGGAAGTCCACCGCGGACGGCGCTGCGGTCATCCAGTACAAGGACAACGGGGGCGCCAACCAGCAGTGGAAACTGGCGGTGGTCCCCGGCACGGCGTCGGCGACGCCTTCCGCGTCGGCCTCGGCGTCCGTCTCACCCTCCGTCTCTGCTTCCACCTCTGCTTCCGCCTCCGCGAGCCCGTCGGCGACGACGGCTGCCGGAACCTCCCTGGCCCAGAAGCTGACGACCTCCAAGGTGACGCTTCCCGCGGCCTTCGGCTACCTGGAGTCCGGCTACAACGGGCTCCCGCAGTGGACGAGGGTCGACACCCAGGCGGCCCCCGACGGTTCGGTGCGGGTGGCCTGGCCGGCGTCGGACGGCGTCCATGTGACCCCGCTGTCGCCGGCGCTGGCGCGACAGGGCGCGGACACGGTCGTCCCGGGCACCGAGGAGGTCAGCGGCCTGGTGGCGCACGACGACGGCTTCGCACTGCTGACCAGGGTCGCGGACACCAACAAGTGGGGCGACACGGCAGCCGCGCTGATCCGCTACCAGGACGGTTCCGTCCTCTTCGACAAGAAGCTGACCGGCACCGCGAGCAACGACACCTCCCCCGTGCTGGACGGCGCCCTGAAGTGGAACGGCAGCCAGTACGGCGCCTACTTCGTCGTGCACGGCGCGGGCGGCTTCGCCGACGGGCACTACGGCGACAAGCTGGCCTATGTCAGCGACGCCGGGACCGTCCAGTCCGGCGGCTGGGACTGGGGATGCAGCCACAACGAGGGCATAGCCCTGGCTCCGGGGACCTCCGGAGCCTTCCCGTCCCTGTGCTTCGACGACTGGCGGTCCGGCCTGTTCGTCAGCACCGGGATCTCCGCCCCGGACGACGCGCCCGTCGTACAGCGCGAGCAGTGCTGGGCGGGCTACTGCGGCGGCGCGTACCCCAGCTCCTCCGGTGACCTGGTGAAGACCTCCACCGGCGGGTACGCCACCGCCTTCGCCGACCGCGGAGCCGCCTCGGCGGTCAAGAACACCGCGGACAGCAGCGGCCGCGGCTGGACCGTCACCCCGAAGACGGACACCCACCAGGTGGCGGTCGCGCTCCTGAAGGACGCCTCGACGCCCGGCAGCACGGTGCTCCTCACCGACGACCCGACCACCGACCACGTCAACGTCCACATCGCTCCGTACGGCAAGAACCTGCTGGTCTCCTGGGAGAGCGTCGCCGGCGCCACCTGCAAGGACGGCACCTGCACCGGCAGGTTCACCGGCACCCACCTCCAGGTGATCGACCCCAGCGGAAAGCCGGTCTCCGCGGAGGAGGTGGTCGACGCCCACATCGCCGGCGATCTGGCGACCCTCCCGGACGGCAGCCTCACCTGGGCCTTCGCACCGGCCACCCCCGCCTACAACTCCGCGATGTCCGGCGCCTCCCCGACGACCACGACCCTGTCGATCGCCCGCCTCACCCCCTGATCCCCACCCAGCCACCACCACGCTCCGGCGATGACGAAGGGCCCCGCTGCGAACAGCGGGGCCCTTCGCGATCAGCGATCAGCGATTCGACGCGGGGCGGGCGCTCACTGACTCCGCTGGCCGAGGACACAGAACTCGTTGCCCTCGGGGTCTTCCAAGACGATCCACGACTGCTCACCCTGGCCGATGTCGACCCGCTTCGCGCCATGAGCCTCCAGGCGAGCCACCTCGGCGGCCTGGTCATCGGGCCTGAAGTCGAGATGCAGCCGGCTCTTGGCCTTCTTGCTCTCCTCGATCCGGACGAAGTCCAACCCCGGCACGCGATCCGGCTCCGGGCGGATCTCGAACTCGTCGTCGGAGGAGTGCACCACAACCCAACCAAGAGCCGTGGCCCACCACTGCCCCAGGGCCACCGGATCCACCGAGTGAACGATTACCTGTTCCCATTGCAAGGTCATTCGCCGAGCCTAGGCCCACCTCGCCAACTGAAACGAACAACGTGCGCGTGGCCGGGGTGCGGCTGCTCGCAGGCGGCGGGCGGTGCGGCTGAAGGCCATGGCGGTCGGCGGTGGCCTGGTGCTGGTTCTGCTGGCGATGTCCTGGTCGGACGTGTGGCCGTACATCACGGGAGCATTGATCCTCGGCGGCGTCGGAGCGGCGGGCTGGTGGCTGTGGCGTACAGACCGGCTCACCACGCGGTTCTCAAGGTGCTGACGTGGCCTCGTTCGCGCTAGCGTGCGCCGGTGATCAGTGAAGAGGGCACGCGTCTGGGTGCGGAGGCCGCCCGTCGTCTGGCGCAGACAGGTCTCTACGAGTTCGAGCCGGGGCTGACGGACGCCGAGTTCGCGCGCATCGAGCACGAGTACGGTTTCGAGTTCGCGGACGATCACCGCGCGTTCCTCGCGGCCGGCCTTCCGGTCAATGTTCCGCCTGAGGAGGGGCAGACCTGGTCCAAGCCCTGGCCCGAGTGGCGCAGCGAGGATCCGGCCGGGCTGCGCCAGCGGCTCGACCGGCCGGTCGAGGGAGTCCTCTTCGACGTCGAGCACAACGGGTTCTGGTGCGAGGCCTGGGGTGAGCGGCCGTCCGACGACGCGGCCGCTGTGGCCACCGCACGGCTCCGTCTTGCAGATGCGCCGGTTCTCGTACCGGTGTATGCCCACCGATACCTCCCCGCCGGCCGGGGAAGCTTCGGGCATCCGGTGCTCTCGATGTGGCAGACCGACGTCATCTACTACGGGCTGGACCTGGTCGACTACATGCACCAGGAGTTCGACGAGGCACGCGGCGACGTCGACGAGAGTTGGAACCCGAGAGCGACAGTCCCCTTCTGGCGGCACCTTCTCTGACCCGGGGGCTCGTGGACGGCAACGGGTGCCATCAGCTTGGGAAGCTCGGCTCTTCGGGCGGCAGTTGCCGCACTGACGCCGCGTACGCTCGCTCGACCTCGCCCAGGTATTGCTCCAGGCGGAAGCGAACCTCCTCGATGGGCCTGCCGTCGGGGCCCGGGTACATCAGGTCGGACCAGATGACTGTCTCGCCCCGGAGCCGGACCCGGCCATTCTGCTGTCGCTCCGTGCGACTACGTCGAGGCCAGCGACGAAGAGATACGTGTGAACGGCAGCACACGTTGGCGGCCCCGGACACGCGCTGATGAGCAGCGTGCTCACCGCGTCGTCGGTCTGCCCATGGGGCACGGTGGCCCTCACCTCGCGCGATGACCTGCGCGGCATCCGTCAGCGTTGGAGGTCAGCGAAACAGCTCTGGCACGGGGCAGGCTTCCAGCGGCGCATCTGGGCGATCGGCCCAGTTCCACCAGAAATGCCGGCCGGCGCATCTCCACAACGAACGGCAGACGCGCCGGTCGTCGTCCCCCCGCCTGGAGAGGACGAAGCCGCCGAACTCCATGGGCCGGCTGCACTCGGGGCAGGCAGGGGCGTCGTCGGTCACGAGGCGCACACTAACCGAAAGAGGCTGACGCCCCGGGGTCTCGGCTCAGCCGGTCGCGAGGATCAGGCTCAGGGCCAGGAGGGCAAAACTTGCCACGCCCATGACGCTGCCCATGAACTTGAAGAAACCGGGGCCGAGGCTCTCGGTGTCCGCGAGGCTCAGGTCGCCCGTGCGCTGGCCCCTCAGGGGAGGATCAGGACCCCTGTCGGGTCGGATGAGGCTGCGGCCGATGCGGTGGCGATCATGAGCATGAAGCGCAGCACTGCAGGCGGCTGAACCGGATGTCACCGCATCGGCGAACCGAGACGGAGACTCAGCCGGAAACTCAGCCGGAAACCGTGTTCTGACCTGCGGCGGAGTGGGGCATTGGGAGGGTGGTGCACGGTGCTGGACAGGGATGAATGAGACCAGAACTGAGACCAGAACTGAGACCAGGGCGCCGGGTCATACCTTCTTGACGACGATGGTGTCCGGGAGGAGCTTCTCCAGGTCGTCCACGTCCGAGGTGAAGACGGTGACCTGCCCCTTCTGCCGGCGTGCGATGACAGCGAGCACGGCATCGATCGCGTACTTGTGACCGTGCAGCTTGGCGTCGGTCAGGAGACGCCGGGCCTGGCGGGCCTCGTCCTTTCCGACGTCGGCGACCTGGAGCCGGGAGAGCACCCAGTCCCAGCGCTGCTCGGTCGTTCTGCCGTCGTACGCCTCGACCAGGGTCATGGGAGACGTCACCACCTCGGCCTCACCCCCGGCCGCGAGGTCGAGCCAGGCGATCATCTTCCGGTCGCCGCGCACGGCCAGGGACAGGGCCTCGCAGTCGAGCGCGAAGACGCGCAGTGGCCGCTGCCCGTGCTCACTGGCACGCTTCTTCACGCGGCTTCTCCGGCATCGTGTCCTGCGGCGGTGCGGCGGCGCTCGTGCTCGGCGTCGAGATCGTCCAGTTCCGCGAGGGCTGCCCCGCGCTCGTCCTCGGTGACCGGCCCGTGCTCCTGCTGCAGCCAGTCGACCAGCTCCAGCAGCCGGTCCCGATCGCGCTTGAACCGCAGCGCTTCGGCGACATATGCCGAAAGTCCCCGCTCAGCCGCTTCGGCGCGGATCTCGTCGAGGAGATCTTCGGGGATCGTCACCGTGACCTTTTTCGTCGCCATACAAGAGACCATACTCCTGGTGTAAGCGCCCTTACCAGGTCGCTGAACCAGTCAGGCTCAGGATGCGGATGGTTGATCCCGGAGTTTTCCCCACCGTTGATCGCTGGGCCACGTCGTTTCACTCGGTTGCCCCGTGTCGTTCGCTCCCGCCAGCGCAGGCAGCGGCTGGCGCGGATAGTTGCCCTTCGAGGCGGTGAGCCTCCTGTCGTCGGCGGGACCACAAGAGGAGGGGCCGTGTCCCTACTGCCTTCGGCAGACGTCTTCAGGTCGATCGAGCCAAAGGTTTCGCAGTTGCTCAGCGGACAGTTGGTCTGTCCACATGCGCCGGGGAGAGGTGTTCGGTGGGTGAGCACCTCACGCTCTCGGAGGCGAAGGATGCGGCGGCGAGAGATGCCACCGACGTTGCTCTTCGGGACGCGCTGTGGCGATGCGTAGGCCGCGATGCCCATAGTGACCTGCCGAACTTGGCTCAGCGTAGCCAGTTGCTCGCGCTGTATTTCGTCATCCCCTACCTCCGGAAGTCGGCCGGGAGAGTGTCGAGGAGGCTCTGCGTCGACGTCGCCGAGGTGAGGTCGGCTATGGCGTTCGGTGCGTTGTACGGTCTGGCGCTGGCCACCGAAGGCGACGATGTCCGTGACAAGGTCGTCCGATCCGCCAATGCGGCCGGCTGAGCGGTGGAACGGGCTGATCCGGCCGAGCGCACGACGGATCCGCACAGCCTTGTCGACCGCGACCCGTTCGACCTGCGCACGTGTCGTCCCGACACGGCTGGTTCACTCGGCAGCACAAGGATTGAGCGCGTCACCGTGGTACAGGTCGAAGACATACTTGGAGTCGAAGTTGCCCGTCCGCACCTCAGCCGACGACAGTCAGCCACGACGGCGGGCAGCCCTACCGACCACGCACGCGTGTGCCTCGCTGCACCCCCACCGGCCTCAGCCACGCTGCCGTGCCGTCGCCGTGAGCAAGCTACGCCGGCCGGGCCGTAGGACGCCTCGGGGTCCGCCAGCTCAAGGCCCTCAGCTTGGGAAGCTTGAGTCTCTTGGCGGCGATTGTTGCGCTGACCTGTGGTGGGGCGGCGTTGGAGCTCTGGCCGGGCCTGTAGCGAGTACCAACTGTTCCCCGTGCTTCCCCGCGGCATTTGGCACGCGAATGGCACGGTCCGTTCACCTCGAATCTTGGCGGAGCTGGGCCCGGCGTGCCTGAGCCTCAGCCGACGACAGTCAGCCACGATGGCGGGTCAGTCGACCGAGTAGGCGCGCGTGTACCTCGCTGCATCCCGGCCAGCCTGAGTCACGCTGCAGGCCGTCGACCACAGCAAGTTCCGACGGCGGAAGCGCGCATGCCTGGCGCCTGCGCGATGCCCTCTTCGTCCCGAAGCAACTCCGGCAGGGGCACTGCCTTGGGCTGAAGAGCCGCTCACGTGCGCTGATGGTCCGCACCTGTCCGGGCTCGTCCGCCGTTGTTCGTCGACGATGTCACGCAGTTAGACACTCAGGGCTGCCGCTCTAGTGCGGGGCCTATGGCACTCATTCGGTTCGGCTGACCGGGACGTGGGGCAGCCTCTACCTTGAGCGGGCCACGTTTCGGGCTAAGCGCATGCCGTGAACGCTGCGTGTTCCGCGTGCAGGGGGGAGGTACGTATGCCGGTCTGGCAGGCATGCCTGTGGGGGTTGCTTGGGTCAGGAATGATCGAGGCGTGGGATCTCTATGCCATGATCCGCAAATATCGGGATTTCCCGTGGCGCAAACGGGATCAGCTCCCTGCAAAACCCTATGCGGTCTCGGTAGTGCTCCGGCTGGGCTTAGGCGTGGGCCTGTGTGCGGCATTCGGGGCTTCGGGCCTTGCCGCAGGGCCGGTTGGCTTCCTATCGGTCGGCGTTGCCGCGGTGAAGGTTCTGGAGCAGATCTCCAGGTATGGGCTCAACTATCAGCTACCTCAAGCTACCGACCCTGGCCAGCAGCCTCCTACGGGAGGGCCGACCGTTGGGCCCTGACTCCTTCGCCGCTCAGGTCCGCGCCTGCGTCGGACGTACTGCCCCGGCGTTCCAACTCGACCAAGACCCCTCACTTCGCTCAGGGTTCCTCTCGCAGCTTCGCGCTGTGCTCGGACGCACAGCACCGGCCTTCCGAGCCAGTCCTGCCAGCCTGGCCAGCAGCCTCCTACGGGAGGGCCGACCGTTGGGCCCTGACTCCTTCGCCGCTCAGGTCCGCGCCTGCGTCGGACGTACTGCCCCGGCGTT